>CACNND010000001.1 GCA_902621725.1 uncultured Alphaproteobacteria bacterium
ATTCTTAAAAATTCTCAAGTCAGTTTCAAGTTTATTATTTGAAATAATAGCTTTTATATTTTTAATTTTGGTAAATAAGTAATTATCATTATCATTTTTAATTATTTCAATTTTTGGGTGATTTTCATTTTTAAACCCTTCAACTATTACAATATCAATTTCTGAAAGTTGATTAATTAATTCATCTAATGTTTTTTCTTTTGAATTGTTTAGCTCTGATATTTTAACCCATCGCTTCGATGAACTAACTATTACTTGAGAAGATCCCGCTGATCTATGCTTAAAACTATCTGTATTCTCATGATCTATATCAAATTCGTGATGTGCATGTTTAATTGAAGCAACACGAAAATTTTTAGAGCTAAGTTTATTTATAATTTTAGTTGCAATTGTTGTTTTCCCTGAGTCCTTCCAACCAACAAATCCTACTATTTTCATTTAATAGATCTATTATTTAATAAATATACAAGCGAGTAAATAATTATTGTTATTGATATTAAAACTAAACCTAATGCCATAGCGTATTCTAAATTTCCCATTCTAGTTTCTAACGATATAGCAGTTGTCATTACTCGTGTATAATGATCAATATTACCACCCACAATCATAACAGCACCAACTTCTGAAATTGCTCTTCCAAAAGCAGATAATAATGTTGTTATTAATAAAAAATAACTATGGTTAAATAAAAGTTTTACAGAACCCCAAAAAGGAATATTTAAGGATCTTATCTGATCTTTAAATTCAAACCAATTTTTAGAAAATATCTCATGAGATAATGAGGTAATTATTGGAAAAATTATTATAGTTTGAGCAATAATCATCGCAGAAGGTGTGTATAGAAGTTGTAAGATACCTAAAGGTCCACCTGATGCAAAAATAAAATAAACAATTAAACCAACTACAACTGGAGGAATTCCCATCAATGAGTTAATAATTATTAATATAATTTTTTTGAAATAAAAATTATAAATTGCAAAATAATACCCTACTATAAATCCTAATAATGATGCAATAATTAGGGCAGTAAAACTTACAAATAATGATAAAAGAATAATGTCCCATAGTTCATTATCTAAAGTAATAATTAATAGTATGGAATTTGTGAAAATTTCTAATATGTTCATTTATATTATTAGTTTAATTACAACATATGGCAAAAAAAGAGAAATATTTAGTCTCACCTGATATTAATAATAAGTCCTTAATTACAAAACTAAATGGTTTTGATGAGAAAGGAAATAAAATAATTTCTAAAGTTATTAATGAAAAAGCTCTCACAATTTTTCTTAATAATCAAGAGATAGTAACGCTAATGACTATTAGTGATCACCCAAAATATCTTGCCGTTGGGTATTTATTGAATCAAAATATGCTTAAGAAAAATGACAGAATTACAAAAGTTGAAAATGATAAAGATTTAGGTGTGGTTGTTGTACGAACGAAACGTAAAACAAATTATGAAAATAAATTAAGAAAGAAAATCACAACTAGTGGTTGTGCAATAGGTACGGTATTTGGGGATATCTATGCTGAAATAAAAAAATTAAAATTAAAATCCAAAAAGAAAATTAAACATAAATGGATTTATGAAATTTCAAAAAAAATTACATTAACACCGAGCTTATATTTAGAAACAGGAGCAATACATGGTTGTGCCATTATTCATAATAATAAACCATTGATTTATATGGAAGACGTTGGGAGACATAATGCTGTAGATAAAATTGCTGGATTTATGTTTTTAAAAAAAATTAGCTCTTCAAATAAAATTTTTTACACCACAGGAAGACTAACTAGTGAAATGGTTATTAAAACTATAAAAATGGGTATTCCAATATTAATTTCTAGATCAGGATTCACAGCATGGGGTGTAGAGCTGGCGAGAGGCTCGAATTTAACACTTATTGGACGTGCAAAAGGAAAAAAATATTTAGCACTTTCTGGGGAACATAGAATTGAACATAAATAAGAAAAAAATTTTGTTTGCTATACTTGCTGGAGGTCAATCAAAAAGATTTGGAGGTGGATTTAAAGCTTTTGCAAAAATAAATGGAATTACAATCTTAGACAAAATAATAAATAAGCTTAAAAAATATAATAATGAAATAATAATAAATGCTAATGACGTAAAAAGTTTTAAGAAAATTGATTACCCAATAATTGAAGATAGATTCAAAGGTTTTGTAGGACCTTTAGCAGGGATTCACACATCTATGTTGTGGACTAAAGAAAATTACACAAACAAGGAATGGGTTTTTACTGTTCCAAGTGATACCCCATTTTTACCCGATAATCTTTTAGATAAGTTTTTAAAGTCATATGATGAAAATATAGAAATATTGATTGCAAGATCAAATAGTAGACATCATCCTGTAATAGCAATGTGGCATATATCGTTAATAACTAGTTTAGAAAATGAGTTAAAATTAAAAAATAGTAAAATTATGTTTTGGGTTAAAAAACACAAATATAAATTTGTTGAATTCGACAAAAGCCAGGAAAAGAATTTTTTCAATGTTAATACTCAAGAAGAATGGAATAGTGCAAAAAATATACAACTTTAACATAAATATGTAAAAAATATTTTTTTTGTATAAAGAATATTCTAAATGGTAAGCTCAATATATAAAATATTCCCAGGAATTGTTTTTTGTTTTGTAATTGCTTATTCAGGCATATACCTAAGTGATTTTATTGGAAAAGAAATTTTAAATTTAAGAAAAAGTCCAATATCACCAATAATGCTTTCAATAATATTTGGTCTTTTGATAGGAAATATATTTCATATTAATAATTTTTTATTAGAAGGAATTAAATTTTCTTTAAAATTTATTCTAAGATTAGGAATAATATGTCTTGGTATTAGACTAGGACTTTTAGATATTTTTAAAGTTGGAATAGTTGGAGTACCTCTAATTGTTGCTTGTATTATTATATCAATCTTGGTTGTAAATTATTTATGTAAGTTATTAAATGTTTCTTCAAAAATGGGATCATTAATTGCAGTTGGAACAAGTATTTGTGGAGCATCCGCAATTGTAGCAACTAGTCCTGCAATTAATGCTGATAAAGAAGAAGTTGCTTATGCCATAGCAAATATTACAATATTTGGAATAATTGCAATGTTTCTCTATCCATTCATGGCATATTATCTGTTCAACGGAGATGAGTTAGCAGCAGGATTATTTCTTGGAACTTCAATACATGAGACAGCTCAAGTTGCTGGTGCTGGATTGATATATGCAGAACAATTCAATTCACCAAAAACTATGGATATAGCAACGATTACAAAATTAGTAAGAAATGTCAGTATGATAATCGTCATTCCTACAATAAGCTATATCTATCTAAGAAATAATATTGGTGAAAACAACAGCAAACCATCATTAATATCTATGTTTCCAATTTTCATAATTTGTTTTATTCTTATGGGTCTTATAAGATCAATTGGAGATTATGGAATTCAAAATAGTAATTTAGCTTTTGAAATATTAACTAATAATAATTGGCAATTAATCATCAATATTATTAAATCTATCGCTGAGTATTCATTAGCAATAGCAATGGCAGCTGTTGGTATAAGTACAAATTTAGTTTCTTTAAAAAGCTTAGGTATAAGACCATTTTATGTTGGTTTTTCTGCAGCTTGTTGTGTTGGAATTGTTAGTTATATCGGAATCATAGTACTAAATAATTTTATATAATTTTCTAAAATAAATATAATTTGTACTTATTAAGTAATAATTATATAAAATTTATAAAAAACATGTCAATTTACCTTCCAATAGCTGAAATGAACGTCAATATTTTTCTCATTATCTTTATTGGTATGAGTATAGGAATACTTTCAGGAATTTTTGGTGTTGGTGGTGGATTTTTAATGACACCACTATTAATTTTTTTAGGCATACCTCCGGTTGTAGCTGTTGGTTCTGAAGCTCCGCACGTTTTAGCAACTTCAGTTTCAGGTTTTATTGCTCACTGGAGAAAAAGAAATGTTGATATAAAGATGGGTATATTCCTTTTAATAGGAGGTTTAATTGGTTCAACAGTTGGTGTAAATATTTTCAGTTATCTAAAAAACTTTGGGCAGATAGATTTAGTTATTCAGTTATTATTTCTTTTCTTTTTAGGTTTTATTGGTTTTAGTATGGCTTTTGAAAGCGCAAAAACAACAATAAAACATTATAGAGCAAGAAACGTTAAAAGAACAAAACTGCATCAACATTCTTGGTTTCACGGACTTCCATTCAAAGTTCGCTTCCATAGATCAAAACTTTATATAAGTGCGATACCACCTGTACTAATAGGGTTTGCAGTTGGAGTAATGTCAGCAATGATGGGAGTTGGAGGAGGATTTATAATGATACCTGCAATGGTATACATACTTGGAATGCCAACAAGTATAGTAGTTGGGACATCTTTATTTCAAATCATTTTTGTTACCGCTAATGCAACATTCTTTCAATCCTACATAAATTATAATGTAGATATTGTGCTGTCTGCATTAATGATATTTGGAGGAGTAATTGGTGCCCAAATTGGTGTAATTTTTGGTTCTAAATTAAAAGCAGAATATTTAAGAGGTATTTTGGCTATATTAGTACTGGGTGTCTGTGGTAAAATTTTTACAGATCTGGTTTTAAGACCAAATGATTTATTTTCATTGGTAATGATATGATTTCAATATTTAATTTTTCAATTAATTTATTGATCATAGTTTGTCTCTTCATATATTTTATTTTTACAACTATTGATTTTAATCTAAAGAATATTGAATATTTTTTAATTCTAGTAATTGTTATAAATTCATTTAACAAAATATATATTTGGTCAAATTTCCGAGTATTTATTAAAAAAGATCTTAATAAAATATTTACAGACATATTATTTAATATTTCATTTGCAAAACTAAGTATTATTATTTTATCCACTGTAATTCCAATTTATATGCTTATGCAAAAAGATATATTAGTGGTTGATATATTAATTGAAAAAGCATCTTTTTTATTAGTATCAATTTTTGCATTAATAGGATTTTATTTAGAATTTTATATTTTAGAAGTGGCAAAAATAGATGATTAAAAATTTATATATAAAGTTTGCTTTTAATCTAACAATTTTATTGACTATAATTTTTTTTTATAATTTTCTTCATGCTGAAGAAATTTACTTTGACCTATCTGAGGATAGTATTGAATTAAAAACAGATTTTAATGGAAAAGAAATTATTATTTTTGGATTACTAAAAAAAGATCATGAGACACTTTTGACAATAAAAGGTCCACCGTCAAAAATGAGAATTCAAAAAAAAGAGAGGTATTTTGGAATATGGATAAATAATCAATACGTTACCTATAGTAACATTCCATCTTTATTCTTCTTATCCTCATCTAAAGAAATTAACAAAATCTTGCCAGAATCGATATTAATTAATGAGGATCTAAGTTTTGAAAAAATTTTAAATAATAAGACTTTTAATCAAAATTTTATTTTCAAAAATGACCAAAAAAATTGGAATCAAAATTTTGTTAGAATAAAAAAAGAACAATTATTTTATAAAAGTTTTGAAATGAAAAAGGTAAAAGATAAATTATTTCAAACTAGCGTTTTTTTTCCTACAAATACAATACCAGGGATTTATAATGTTGATATTTACTATATAAGAAATAATACAATTATGAGTACTGATCAAAAAAATATAGTTATAAAAAAAACTGGTATAGGAAGTCAAATATTTGACTTTGCTAATGAAAATGCAGCTACATACGGAGTTTTTGTAATTATCTTTTCAATAGTTTCAGGTTTTATTGCTGCTGCTTTATTTAGGAGAAGTAAATGAGTGATGATAGATATATTCTAGTTGTTGCAGATAATTCAGAAGAAATGAATACAGCTCTTGAATATGCTTGCGCAAGATCAAAAAAAACGGGAAGAAAAATTATAATTGCAACATTCATTGAGCCTTTGGATGTACTAACAACCAAAGGTGTTACAGACATTATGAAAGAGGAAGCTAGAGAAGAAGCAGAAACAATTCTTAAAAAAGCTGCCTCATTTGTCCAAGAAAGAACAGGTGACTATCCTGCTCTCTCTTTAAGAGAGGGGGATACTATAGCTGAATTAAAACAATTATTAGATGAGGAAAAAAATATTAATGTTCTTGTTTTAGCTGCCAATACTGATCCAAATAGTAAAAATCCCGGTCCAATAATAACTTCTTTGGTGAGTAATGAAATAACAAACCTTAGAATACCGATAATGATTGTGCCTGGAAATCTATCATTTGAACATATTGCACAAATAACTTAAAAAAATGTCAAAAGAGATAGCTAAAATTTTAGTAGATATAAAGTCTATTAATTTTTCATTTGATAAATATTTTACTCTTACATCAGGCTTAGCTAGTCCTGTTTATGTTGATTGTAGAAAAATTATTTCTTTTACAAAAGAAAGAAATTTTATAATTGATAAAGCTGTAGATTATTTAACTAAAAATAAGATTGAGTCAGAAATTATTGCTGGTGGAGAAACCGCTGGCATTCCCTATGCTGCTTTTATTTCTCAAAAATTAGATAAACAAATGATTTACATTAGAAAAAAAACAAAAGGTTTTGGAAAAAACAAACAAATTGAAGGTGAATTTGAAAATAGTCAAAAAGCTCTTTTAGTTGAAGATCTTGCTACTGATGGAGGTAGTAAAATAATTTTTATTAACGCAATGCGCGAAGCAGGATTAAAGGTTAAAGATATATTTGTAATATTTTATTATGATATTTTTAATTTCAAAGAATCAGAATTATTTAAATTAAATGTAAACATACACTCACTGTGTACATGGAAAGATATAATAAATTATATTGAAAGTGAAAAAATATATTCTGAGGATGAGGTTTCAAACTTAAAAGAATTTTTAGAGGACCCAGAAAAATGGAGAAGCAAGTATGCGTGAAATAGTTGTTGTCAGTGGAGGTTTTGATCCAATTCACAGTGGTCATATAAAATTAATTAAAGAAGCTGCTAAACATGGTGAAGTTGTAGTTTTGCTAAATTCTGATTTATGGCTTCAAAAAAAGAAGGGTAAGGAATTTCTTCCTTTTATTGAAAGAACTATAATTATGAATGAGTTAAAAAATGTTATTGATGTTATAGAATTTGATGACGGAGATAAGACGTGCATCGATGGTCTTAAAAAAGTGAAAAATAAATATCCAAAATCAATTATTAAATTTGCAAATGGAGGTGATAGAAATAATAGTACAACACCAGAATCAATATTCTGTGAAAAAAACAATATTCAGTTACTTTGGGGTATAGGTGGTGACAATAAATCAAATTCTAGTTCATGGATTTTACAAAAATGGAAAGAAGATAATTAAGGATATAATTTTCTTGTAACCCAACCATCATTTTCCATACGGAATTCAAGTCTGTCATGCAATCTGAATGGCATATCTTGCCAAAATTCAATTAATACAGGCGCTACTAAGTAGCCATTCCAATGTGAAGGTCTTGGTACATCATTGTCTGAAAATTTTTTTTCAAACTCTTTTACTCTTTTAGTTAATGTCGATCTATCATCTAGTTCTTCTGACTGTAATGAAGCCCAAGCTCCTATTCTACTTCCTAATGGCCTTGAATTATAATATTCATTGGCTTCAGCGTTTGAAATTTGTGAAACATTACCTTCTATTCTTATTTGTCTTTGAAGTGTTTTCCAATGAAAATTTAAAGCTACGCTATCGTTGTTTTTAATTGCTCTACCTTTTTTACTATTTGAATTTGTGTAAAAAACAAACCCTTTATCATCATATGATTTAAGCAAAACAATTCGTGAGCTGGGTTTACCGTCAGAAGATATAGTGGCAAGGTTCATAGCGTTTGGATCATTGATTTCACTTTTCTTTGCCTCTTCAAACCATTCTTGAAAAAGTTCAATTGGTTTTTTATCAGAATTTATTAATTTTTGATTTGATTGCATATTATAGATATGAATATTATTTTATAAGTATATATATCTATATTTATAAAAAAACACTGATTTACAATATGTTGATGCAAAATAAAAAAGGTCTGATTATGGGAGTGGCAAATGACAGATCTATTGCCTGGGGTATTGCAAAAAAATTAGCAGAACAGGGAGCAGAAATTGCACTTACTTATCAAGGAGAAGCTCTTAAGAAAAGAGTTCAACCACTTGCAGAAGAAATAGGTTCTAACACTATTATTCCTTGTGATGTTTCAGACTCACAAAGTATGAATAATGTTTTTGAAACACTTAAAAATAAATGGGGTGAATTAGATTTTCTTGTTCATGGAATAGGTTTTTCCAACAAAGATGAATTAAGAGGTAAATATTACAATACATCTTCTGATAATTTTAAACAAACTATGCATATATCATGTTATTCTTTTACAGAGGCTTGTAGGCTAGCAGAGCCTTTAATGAATAATGGTGGATCAATTTTAACTTTAACATATTATGGATCAGAACAAGTTATGCCCCATTATAATGTTATGGGAGTTGCAAAAGCTGCTTTAGAAGCAAGTGTCAGATATTTAGCAGTTGATTTAGGAGAAAAAAATATAAGAGTTAATGCTATTAGTGCTGGGCCAATTAAAACTTTGGCAGCATCAGGAATAGGTGATTTTAGATTTATTCTAAAATGGAACGAGCTTAATGCTCCACTTAAAAGAAATGTAAATCAGCAAGATGTTGGAAATTCTGCTTTATATCTCTTAAGTGATCTTGGGAGTGCCGTTACTGGTGAGATACAACATGTCGATTGTGGTTATCATACTGTAGGAATGGTTGCAGTTGATGAGAGTGAAAGTGTATCAGAATTGTTAGGTGAATTTACAAATTCTAAAAAATGACTTCTAATTCAATAGGAAAAATCTTTAATTTTACTACATGGGGAGAAAGCCATGGCAAAGCTATTGGTTGTGTTGTCGATGGAGTTCCATCAAACATAAATTTAACTGAAAAAGATATCCAACCCTATTTAGATAAAAGAAAACCTGGTCAGTCAAAATTTACAACTCAAAGAAAAGAACAGGATAAAGTTGAAATACTATCTGGAACTTTTAAGGGAAAAACAACAGGTCATCCTATTTCTCTAATTATCTACAATCAAGATCAGAGATCAAAAGATTATGGTGATATCAAAAGTAAATTTAGACCAGGTCATGCAGATTATACATATTGGAAAAAATATGGCATAAGAGATTATAGGGGTGGTGGTAGATCTAGTGCTAGAGAAACTGCGATGAGAGTAGCAGCGGGGGCAATAGCAAGAAAAATCATAAAAAATAAAATTAAAAATCAAGTTGTAATAACAGGTGCATTAATTCAAATAGGTAATCATAAAATTAATTATGATAATTGGAATAATAATTTTATTCCAAAAAATAATTTTTGGAGTCCTGATAAACAAATTATTAAAATATGGGAAAACGAAATACAAACTGCAAGAAAATCTGGTTCCTCTTTAGGTGCAATAATTGAAATTAGAGTGAAAGGTTTGCCAGCTGGATTAGGAGAACCTATTTATGAAAAAATAGACTCTGATATTGCTAAGGCATTGATGTCTATTAATGCTGTTAAGGGAGTAGAAATGGGAAATGGATTTAATAGTGTTTATGAAACTGGAATTTCTAATGTTGATGAAATGAGAATAAAAAATAAAAAACCTTTATTTCTTTCAAATAATAATGGTGGAGTTCTTGGGGGTATTACAACAGGCCAAGAATTAATTACTAGATTTGTAGTAAAACCTACAAGCTCAATATTATCGCCAAAAAAAACAATTAATACAAAATTAAAAGAAACAACAATATCTACTAAAGGTCGTCATGATCCATGTGTTGGTATAAGAGCTGTTCCTGTCGGTGAAGCAATGGTTGCCACAACTATAGCTGATCATTGTTTAAGATTTCTTTAAAATACTATAAATCAAAAACTCTTTATTTCCTTTTGGTCCAGTTATTGGACTTTCGACTAAACCTACAACTTCAGCCTTAATTGTTTTTTTAAACCAATTAGAAATATCATTACATACTTTTTCATGAATCAATGGATCTTTCACAATACCTTTTTTCAAATTTATTTTATTAGTTTCAAATTGTGGCTTAATTAGTGAAATAATCTCAGCTTTACTTGATAAAAGCTTCAAGCTAGGTTCTATAACCTTTGTTAGACTAATGAAACTAACATCACAAACTATCAAATTAATTTTTTCATGAATTATTGAGTTATCTAAATATTTAGCGTTAAAATTTTCTATACTAATAATTTTTTTTTCTTTTTTTAATTTTTCATGAAGTTGATTTGTACCAACATCAATAGAATATATTTTTTTAGCTTTTTTTTTTAAAAGAACTTCTGTGAATCCACCAGTTGATGAACCGATATCTAGACAAATTTTATTTTCAATATCAATCTTAAAATGATCAATCGCTTTCAATAATTTGAATGCACCTCTTGATACCCATTGAGGATGAAGTTGTTTAATTTTTATTTTTGAGTTTTCATTAAAACTGTTACCGCTTTTGGTAATAATTTTATCGTTTACATAAACTTGACCAGCCATAATCATAGATTGGGCTTTTGATTTAGTATCAGCTAAGTTTCTATCCATTAAAAGCTGATCAAGTCTTATTTTTAGATTTTTACTCAAATTTGAAAATTACTTAAAATCTTCTTTTGTGACTTTATTGTTTTCTTGCTTAATTTTTTTAATTTGGCTTTCAATACTTTTTAATTTTTCCTCGCATGCTTTTTTTATATTCATTCCTTCTTCGTAAAGTTTTACAGATTCTTCTAAGTCAACTTCACCATTTTCTAATTTCTCTACAATAGACTCAAGTTTTTTTAAATTATTTTCAAAATTATTATCTTTATTCATTAGATGTATCTATTTTTGTAATATTTGATGTATGTATATCATATATTAAAGCATAAACTTTATCATTACTTTTTATTGTAAACAAAATCCTATTATTATCAATCATATCTATATCTGTAATTTTATGCCCTTTTTCTAAATTTAAATTGTAATCAATTAAATTTGTTCCTAAATTACTTTGTTTTTTTGTTGTTTTTATATACAAACCATAAACAAGAGCTAAAAAACAAATAACAATTAATATACCTAAAAATATTACAATAAATTTAAGAATTTTTTGAGACATGAACGAATTCTATAATCTTAAATTAACTATAAATAAACAATTAAGTTCACAAAGATTAGATAAAGTGCTCGTTTCAAAATTGGAAGGGTATTCAAGAACACAAATAAAAACTTTAATATTAAATGGCAATGTAAGTCTTGATGAAAAGGAAATAAAAGATCCATCTTACATAACTAAAGAAAATGAAAATTACTTTATAAATATTATCTTGAAACAAGAAACAAAACATTCAGCTGAAAATATAAACTTAAACATTGTTTTTGAAGATGAAGATTTAATTGTTATAAACAAACCTCCAAATTTAGTAATGCATCCAGCTCCTGGAAATGAAAGCGGCACTCTTGTGAATGCTCTTATGCATTACACTAATAATCAACTAAGTAATTTAGATGATAATGCTAGACCAGGAATAGTCCATCGTTTAGATAAGGATACAAGTGGAATTCTTGTTGTTGCAAAAAATAATAATGTTCATATTAATTTAGCCGAACAATTCAAAGAACATACGATATCTCGGAGATATAAAGCAATAGTTTGGGGAACTCCTGATAATCAATCAATTGAAGGGTACATAGAGAGAAATAGAAAAAATAGAAAAAAAATGAGTTTAAATAATAAGGGTTTTGGAAAATATTCTAAAACCGATATTAAATTAGAAAAAACTTTTGGTATTGCTAGTTTAGTTGACTGCCATTTACATACTGGAAGAACACATCAAATTAGACTTCATTTAACTTCTAAAAATTCTCCAATTATTGGTGATAAAATTTATGGAAAAAGTAAAATTAATCAATTCGGAAAGGATAAAAATACATTTAATAAATTTATGATATTGAAAAATTTTAATAGACAGGCATTACACGCGTATCATCTTGGTTTTGAGCATCCTACATCAAAAAAAAGGATGATTTTTAATATTAAAATTCCTGAAGATTTTAAGAATTTAATAGAATTATTGCTTAAATATTAATTTATAATTTATTTATGGTATAGGGGTTTTATGAATCTACCAGTTCTGTCAAATGAGGGGAATTTAGCAATATACATGCAGGAAATTAAAAAATTTCCAATGCTTACAGCTGAAGAAGAATACATGTTAGCTAAACGTTATAAAGAGCATGGGGATTCAGAAGCCGCTCATAAACTAGTTACAAGTCATCTTCGATTAGTTGCTAAAATAGCAATGGGGTACAGAGGATATGGTTTACCTATAACTGACTTAATCTCAGAAGGTAATGTTGGTATAATGCAAGCAGTAAAAAAATTTGATCCAGAGAAAGGTTTTAGGTTAGCAACATATGCAATGTGGTGGATTAGAGCTCAAATACAAGAATATGTTCTGCATAGTTGGTCTTTAGTTAAAATCGGAACTACTGCTGCTCAAAAAAAACTTTTTTTTAATTTACGTAAAATTAAAAATCAACTTTCCTCAATTGATTCGGGCAATTTATCGCCAGAAAATGTTAGAGAGATTGCTACTAGACTCGATGTAAAAGAAGTTGAAGTAATAGATATGGAAAATAGACTTTTCACTTCAGATCAATCTTTAAATGTTAAACTGGGTGAAGAACATGACACAGAATGGCAGGATTTAATTGAAGATAAACAAGAAACTCAAGACAGAATTATTGAAAATAAAGATGAACTTGATTATCGAAGAAGTTTATTTTCAAAAGCTTTTGAAATTTTAAACGAAAGAGAAAAAGAAATTATAAAACTTCGAAAACTAAGTGAAAATCCATTAAAGTTAGAGGACTTAAGTAAAAAATATAAAATTAGCCGAGAAAGAGTAAGGCAAATTGAAGAAAAGGCATTAGAAAAAATTCAAAAAGAAATTTCAAATATTAGATAAGGTTCCGTTTATATCAATTGTCTCTTTTCTATCTGGCCCTGTTGAAACAATAGAAATTTTAGTTTCCATAAGATCCTCTAGTATTTTAATATATTTTTTAGCATTTTCAGGAAGATCATTAAATTTGTTAATCCCTGCTGTTGATTTTTCCCAGCCAGCAACTTTTTTATAAACAGGCTTTATCTTATCGAATAAAAATTCTTCACTAGGTAAATAATCGTAATGTTTATTATCAATTAAGTATCCAGTACATACATTAATTTCTTTTAATTCATCTAAGACATCAAGTTTAGTAAGTACAATATCTGTGATACCATTAAGTTTAATTGATTGTTTCAAAAGCACACTATCAAACCAACCACATCTTCTTTTTCGTTTTGTAACTGTCCCAAATTCTTGACCTTTTTCACCAAGATAATCTCCAACGTCGTCCATTAACTCTGTTGGAAATGGTCCTGATCCAACTCTAGTAGTATAAGCCTTTGTAATTCCTAGAATTTTATGATTTTTTCTATCACTAAAACCTGTGCCAGAGAATATCTGACCTGATATTGTATTCGATGATGTGACATAAGGATATGTTCCAAAATCAATGTCTAACATTGAGCCTTGAGCCCCTTCAAAAACAATATTTTTATTTTTTTTACCTAATTCATTTATTATTTTCCATAATGGAACACTAAAAGAGTTAAGATACTCAGACATGGATAAAAGTTCTTCATAATAATTATACGTAATTTTATGAATATGTTTTAAAATTTTATCTTGATGAAATTCTAAAAGATTATCTATTTTTTGTTTTAGAAATAAAGGATTTTTTAAATCACATATTCTTATTGCTCTTCTACCTACCTTATCCTCATATGCTGGACCAATTCCTTTTTTAGTTGTTCCTAGTTCTTTTTTTCCTCTAGAGGTTTCATTTATTTCATCTAGCAGTTTATGAATAGGTAAGATTAAACATATGTTATCAGCAATATATAAATTGCCTTCATTTACTTCTATACCTTGTTTTTTAAGATTATCAATTTCATTAACTAGTGCCCACGGATCAAGAACAACGCCATTACCAATAGCACATTTCTTATTATTAATTATTCCTGATGGTAATAAATTAAGTTTATAGATATTATTATCAACTTTAATTGTATGACCTGCGTTATTACCTCCTTGATATCTAACTATTAAGTCAGCTTTAGTAGAAAGCCAGTCAACTATTTTGCCTTTTCCCTCATCGCCCCATTGAGTACCAACTATAGTATAAAACATTAAATTTGCTTAACTTTATTATTCATTAAATAATACTTGATTCCAAATTTTTTGGCTTCTTTTTTTATATCAGTATTATCATCAAAAGTTTTAAATAAATTATAACCTTTATTTATTAATTTTTCTTTAATTTTATTGTTTGTATTAAATGCTATTAAAATTCTTTTGTTTTTATTAATCATTGATGAAGATCTTAAGATTGTATCCATGTAGCAAGTATATCCTATAGCAGTCTCAGAGTTACTGCCATACTTTAAATTATAACGACCTCCTCCTGCTATTTCACCTCTTACATCTTTAGCAAAAAATGTGAATTTTATACCCTTGTAATAGTTTTTATTTTTTTGTAAGTCAAAAAAATCAACGTTTAATGAATCATTTTTTAAGGTTTTTATAAGATTAGCTATTTTTATTAATCTTTCAACTTCATTATTGTAACCTATTATATTATTTAACTTTGAAATATATTTCTTTTTATTTTGAATTGAGCCTGAACATAAATGTAGAGTTTTGAATGAATTGTATAGTTTATTACTTTTCAATAATTTTAAACAATTGTTAATGTCTTTTAATTTAATAAATTTTTTTAATTGATTTTTTAAATCTTTATCAGTTATTTTTTTTAATAAACTATCTAGAAAAAATGGTGCAGTAATTTCAATAACAATATTTTTAACTCCAATTTTTTTTAAAGTTTCATATGCAAGATTAATAATTTCTACATCTGCTTTATAACTTTCAGATCCAATAATCTCAGCACCAACTTGTTGAAATTGTCTTTCGGGTCTTAAAATAGTTCCCACTTTTCTGACAACTTCACCATAATAACATAATTTAAGTGGTCTTATTTTATTGGCTAATCGAGAGGAAGCAATTCTAATAATTTGTGGCGTAATATCATTTCGAATACTTAATTGATCTATTTTTTTATTTGTTTTTATAGCTAGAGTATTACTGTCTAAATTTTTACTAAACTCAATAAGTGGAGTCTTAATTAAAGTAAAACCATTATCTCTAAAATAATTAATTATTGTATTTTTATATTTATGCTCAATTGAAGCATCGAAATTTAGACTGTCTTTAAAACCTGCTGGTACTAAAAATTTATTAACCAAGGTAGGGCCTTATTAATTTTTTTATTTCTAGAGATTTCTTTTTAACCTCAGTAATTTCTTTCCCTTCAACTAATATTCTTACTAATGGTTCCGTACCAGATAGCCTAACAAGAGATCTAATTTTTTTATTATTATATGATTTATCATTTTTTAAATTACTAAGAATCCTTAACAATTTTCTATTCTTAGTTTTATAACTTAAATTAATTTTTTCCTGAGCAAAATCATTATATAAATTAAATAATTTACTTGCCTTATTTTTATTTGATATCATAATTTCAGTAATTTTTAAAGCTGCTAAAATTCCATCACCTGTATTAGAATACTTAGATAAAATTATATGTCCTGACTGTTCACCACCAATCATAGATTTAGATTTTTTCATTTGATTTATAACGTTTATGTCACCAACTGATGTGCGTTTAATTTTTAGTTTTAATTTTTTTGTAAGATAATTTTCTAAACCCATATTTGACATAATAGTTATAATGACATCATGCTGATTAGATTTATTATTGGGTTTTATAAATGTTTTACATAGCAACCCTATAATTTTATCACCATCTACTTCTTTTCCTTTTTCATCTATAACTATTATTCTATCTCCATCACCATCAAATGCAAATCCAATATCTGCTTTTTCTTTTAGTACATTTTGCGAAAGCGATTTAACATCAACTGCACCACAATTTTTATTAATGTTTAAACCATCCGGATTATTATTAATGGCTATTACATTATGGCCAAGCTCCCAGAAAATATTTGGAGCTATATTGTAAGTGGCTCCATTTGCACAATCTAACACAATTTTTAATTTTTTCCTGGGGGATATTTTATTTAAAGTACTCTTTAAAAATTCTGAATATCTGCCTGAGGCATCCTCAAGTCTTTTTGCATTACCAGATACAAATGTGTTGTTTGAAATTTTAGAATATTTTTTATTATCTAAAACTATTTTTTCTACTTTTTTTTCTATTAATGAACTTAATTTTGTTCCAGTACTATCAAAAAATTTAAGTCCGTTATATTCATAAGTATTGTGAGATGCAGTTATCATTACTCCAATATCAGCTCTTAAAGTTTTAATCATTAAAGGTACGGCTGGGGTTGGTAGTGGGCCAACTAAAATTACATCCATGCCCATAGAAATAAATCCAGCTGTAACAAGCGGCTCATATAAATAACCAGATAACCTTGTGTCTTTACAGATAACAACTCTACTATTTTTAGAATTTCTCTTTTTAAGTAAAAACGCTACTGTCTTTGAAATTTTGAGACAAGTTTCAGCAGAAAGAGGTTCCTCATTAACTAAGCACCGTATACCATCGGTACCGAATATTTTAGACATTTGTGTCTTTTATTCAAAAAAATAAATAAAGTGAAGTAATTAAATTAGTTTGCCGGAGCAGGAGCAGATCCACCTGTTTTTGGAACAGATGTGGCTGGTTTTTTTGGAGTGTTTATATCATTATCAAAATCATCACGAGTTGGCTTTATACCTTTAATTAAATCTTTAATTTCATCACCTGATAATGTTTCATACTCTAAAAGTCCCTTAGCAACTATATGCAATTCTTCAATGTTATCTTGAAGTATTTTTCTACAATTATTTTCAGCTTCTTCCGCAAGATATCTAACTTCTTCATCGATTAATTTTGCTGTAGAGTCAGATAAATTTTTTGATTGTGCAACTGAATGACCGAGGAAAACTTCTTCACTATCATTATTATATCTTAGACGGCCTAATTTTTCACTCATACCCCATTCAGTAATCATTTTTTTTGCTAGGTTTGTCACCATTTGAATATCGCTTGCTGCACCATTTGTAATTTTATCTTTGCCAAAAATCATTTCTTCTGCAATTCTTCCACCTGTTGCTATTAATAGGTGTGCTTTCATTTGATCTTTTCTCATAGACAACTGATCTTTTTCAGGAAGTCTCATAACCATGCCTAATGCTCTACCTCTTGGTATTATAGTTGCCTTATGTATTGGATCAGATGCTGGTGAGTGAAGAGTTGCTACTGCATGGCCAGCTTCATGATAAGCCGTAAGTTTCTTTTCATCTTCAGACATAACCATAGATCTTTTCTCAGCACCCATCATCACTTTATCTTTCGCACTTTCAAAATCTTCAAGTGTAACCATTCTTTTATTTTTTCTAGCAGCTAAAAGTGCTGCTTCATTGACTAAATTTGCTAAATCAGCTCCGGAAAAGCCTGGTGTGCCCCTAGCAATTATTTTTGAGTCAAATTTTGGTGAAACTTTAATTTTTTTAATATGAACTTTAAGAATTTTATCTCTTCCCATTACATCTGGGTTATTTACTGTTATTTGACGGTCAAATCTTCCCGGTCTTAAAAGAGCAGGATCAAGAACATCGGGTCTGTTAGTTGCTGCAATAATAATTACTCCTGCATTTGCTTCAAATCCATCCATTTCAACTAGAAGTTGGTTTAAGGTTTGTTCTCTTTCATCATTACCTCCGCCTAAACCAGCGCCTCGATGCCTTCCAACAGCATCAATTTCATCAATAAAAACTATACAAGGTGCATTTTTTTTACCTTGGTCAAACATATCCCTAACTCTGCTTGCTCCAACTCCTACGAACATTTCAACGAAGTCAGATCCTGAAATGGAGAAGAAAGGAACATTTGCCTCACCTGCAATTGCTCTTGCGAGTAACGTTTTTCCAGTTCCTGGAGGGCCTACAAGAAGAGCACCTCTTGGAATTTTACCTCCTAACCTAGAAAATTTTGAGGGATCTTTGAGAAATTCAACAACTTCTTCTAATTCCTGTTTTGCTTCATCAATACCCGCAACATCATCAAACGTAACTTTACCAACTGCCTCATTTAATAGTTTTGCTTTTGATTTTCCAAAGCCCATTGCTTTTCCTCCACCAGATTGCATTTGCCTCATGAAAAATATCCATACACCTATTAATAATAGCATTGGGAACCACGATAATAATATGCTTAGAAGAGGGTGCATGGATCTATCTGCAGGTTCTGCAGTAATCTTAACTCCGCTCTCATTTAGTTTATCAACTAGATTTGGGTAATTTGGAGCATAAGTTGAAAATGATCTGCCATCATTTAGAAAACCTGTAACATTATTGCCACTTATATTTACTTCAGAAACATTTCCACTTTCTGTAGCAGCGATAAAGTCAGAAAATGAGATTTTGGACTTGTTATTATTGTTTGAAGTGCCTTGAAATAAGTTGAATAATACAACTAATAGTAAACCTATAATTATCCATAATACTAAGTTTTTGCTTATGTTTTTCATTTATTATAATAAATAGGAATTAATTGTAAAAACACAATACTTTTATACTTATTAGTTGCTTATTTTAGAAAAAAACAAGGAATTGTCTACCTTTTTAATTAACATACCCTTAAGGTTAAATACTTTAAATTTTTTGCTTTTAATCTGATTGATTAGATTTTGTGTTTTACTGGATCTTAAAAACCTTAACTCATTATAAAAAAAAATGTAAATTTTTTTTATTAATTTTTCTAAAATTAAATCATCAAATTGCTTAAATTTAAATAAATTAATTTCTATATAATTTTTATTTATTGATATTATGTTTTTAAGCAATACTTCAGAAATCATAATTTTATATAAAACCATATTTGATTTTATATTTTTAAAATCGGATTTAATTTCATCAAAAGTTTTTTTATTTAAACTTTTTAATGAATGCCTAATTATTGATCTAGTATAATTTAAATTTAGATTTGTTGGATCTTGTATAAACGGTATATTTTTAGTTGTATTATAATTTAAAATATCATTTTTGGAAAAATTCAACAATGGCCTCACAAGTATGATATTATTTTTTTTACTAATAAAATCCATTGAACCCAGACCTTCAAAATCACTTCCAGCTACTCTTCTATTTATATAAGTTTCTATATTGTCATCTTGATGATGAGCAACAAATAGATAAATTAAATTATTTTTTGTACAATAATTTAGAAGTAAATCATATCTATTACTTCTTGATTCACTCATATTTTTTTTTTGTACTTTTTTTTTCCTAACTGTAAAAATTTTACATTTGATTTTATTTTTTTTTAAAAAATTAGCTATTGCATTAGCCTCTGTTAAAGACTCTTTTCTAATATTGTGATTAACAATTAATGCTATCAATTTTCCATCTACTTTTTTTATCCATTCTTTCATTAAAAAAAGAAGTGCCATACTGTCAGGGCCACCGGAAACAGCAACTGGTACAATAGGTTTATTTTCAAAAGTTATAAATTTATTAAGATTATTTATGAAATTTTTTTGATTAAGTTTCATTACTCAGAGATTAAACATTGATATTCCTTGATATTTTTAAGAGCATTTTTTTTAAATTTAGAATTTGGATAATCTAAATTTAATTTTTCTAATGTTTTGCATGCGTCTTCTATTTTATCTACATTATATAAAGACTCAGACAGCTTAAATAGCATATCTGGTGCTTTAATACTTTTTGGAAATTTTTGATAACCTTCGGCAAATATCAATGCAGCATCTCTATATTTTTTTTCTAGAATATAAAGCTCACCTAACCAATAATGAGCTGAACCTGCTAATTGATTTTTAGGATTATTTATAATAAAATCATTCAGTGATTTTTTTGCTAAATCCCAATCTTTTTTTCTTACATAATCAAACGCTGCTTGAAATTGCTCTTCTGGCGATAAATTAACTTCAGTTTCGATATTTTCTTCTTCTTGCACCAGATCTAAATTATCGACAGCTTCTGTATTTTCTGATGTTATTTTTAAAGAGCCTAGAGTATTTTCCTCGCTTATTTCATAATTATTTTCATTATTTAAATTTAATTTTTTCTCAGAAGTAAGCTGTGAGTTATTTAATTTTATTAAATTTTGGTCAATTAAATTGATAGATTTTTCAAAATTATCAATTTTTAATAATATATCTTCAAATTTAAAAATAATTTCTTCAAAATTTGAATTAAGATTTTTTATATCTTTTTCTAAATCATAAATTCTCATATCTATTGATGATAAATTTGTTACCATATCACTTTTGTTTTCTAAATTGGAATTATCAATGTTTGAAAAAACTGTTTGTGATAGATCAGACACTTCACGTTGAAGCCTATCTAATTGTTGTTGAATAGTTAACAAATTATCATTTGCTAATAGTGAAGAAGAAAAAATTATATTAATTAAAAATAAATAAAAATATTTAATCATATAAGAAATTTTAATTATAAATTTGGATATAAATAAGGCGCTATAATTATATAGCGCCCGTTGTATTAAGGATAATATTAATTAACTATTGTTACTGATCTTCTATTTTGAGCCCATGCTCCGTCATTAGATCCCACTACTGCAGGTCTTTCTTTGCCGTAGCTTATAGTTGAAACCCGATCGGGGTTTATACCTAATCCAATTAGATAATTCTTAACTGCTTGAGCTCTTTTCTCGCCAAGTGCTAAGTTGTACTCCCTTGTACCTCTCTCATCACAGTGACCTTCAATAGTGACGGATACATCGCTATTTTGTTTAAGCCAAGCAACCTGATCTTGTAGTAATTCTAGAGCATCAGAATCTAAATCTGAACTATCATATCCAAAAAAAACTCTATCTCCAACATTCACAATTAGATCTTCCTGGGATCCAGATACGATACCACTACCAGCAGTTTCTGTTATAGATCCTTCATCAACAGAACTATCAGATGAGCTTGATGATCCACTACCAGATGAGTCTGCAGTATCAGTTGGTTTTGTTGCACATGCTGCAACAAACAATATTAAAAATGATGTAATAAAAAACTTGTAAAACATATAAAACTCGCTCCCTTAATACTTTGCTAGCTATACTTTATTATATTATCGTTTTTTAACATTTTTTTTTATATTTCATATATATTTTTCTATAAATATAGTGAATTAGTGCATTAATGGAGACCAAGCTGGATCTGACCCCCCAAGCGGAGTAATAACTCTTCTTTCATTATAACCCGTCAAATCTATTGAATATAAGCTAGATTCACCACCAGATCCATCTTGATCAGTCCTTTCTTCTTTAAAATACATTAAAAATCTTCCATTTGGAGCCCAAGTTGGTCCTTCAACATGAAATGATTTAGCAATCATTCTTTCATTTGAACCATCCTTTTCCATTACTCCAATATAGAATTGACCTCCTTCTTGCTTTGTGAAAGCAATCATGTCTCCTCGAGGTGACCAAACTGGGGTATAATAACTGCCAGACTCTCTACTAATTCTTTTTGTATTTTCACCATCTAAATTTGTTACATACAAATGTCTTCTACCACTTCTGTCAGAATTAAAGACTATGTTTTTTCCATCAGGAGAAAAACTTGCAGAAACATCTATTGCAGAGTTATTGGTAACACGTGATGATATTCTAGTTTTTAAATCCAGAATATAAATTTCTGAATTTCCAATGTCTGGGTCTGTATAAGACATCACAATTTTATTTCCATCAGGTGAAAAACGAGGCGCAAATGTCATTCCGGGAAATTCTCCAACTATTTCTTGCTTTCCAGTTTCAATATCAAATATATAAACTCTTGGATTATTTCTATTAACATAAGACATATAAGTAATCTTTTGCGAATTGGGTGAAAACCTTGGGGTTAGTACCAAGTATGAACCATCCGTTAAGAAGCGATGATTTGCTTGATCTTGATCCATTATTGCTAATCTCTTTTGTTTATTCTCTTTTGGCCCTGTTTCAGCTACGTATACAATTCTTGTATCAAAATAACCTCCCTCACCAGTAATATTTTTAAAAACAGAATCAGAAATTATATGAGCAACTCTTCTCCAATTCTTTTCACTTGTTTGATATTTTTTTCCAACTAGTTGCTTTTGTTGAAATACATCATAAAGTCTAAATTCCACTGATATTTTTCCGTTAGAACCAGAAATTTTTCCTGAAACTAAATGCTGTGCTTTTATAACTTTCCAATCTTCAAAACGCGGATTTTCAGATAGTGAGCTTGTATCTTGTATAAAAGCTTTTTTATCTAAAGGAATAAAAAGACCAGATCTTTCCAAATTATCTGAAATAACAGTTGATATATTTTTACCTACTTGAGTTAGCTGTGAATTTTTTGAAAATAGTTCTGTAACAGCTATTGGAGTTGGTTTAACACTACCCTGTGTTAAAGTCACTTCTAATGAATGGATTTTAAAACTAGAAAATAAAAAAAGGGTTATTAAGAAAACTTTTTTCATCAATATCCCTTCATAATACTATAATCAAAAGTAATTGTAAGATTTTTCCATAAATTATATTTATCTTTTGGAAGTTTTAAAGGTGTACATTCTGGATTTAAAAGGGTTCTCATAGCACTATCAGTAATTGGTCCATAAAATGGATTAGTTTTAGCTATATTTGTGTCAACAATGCGGATGCTACTTGGTGAAACCTTCATATTTTGTAATATTTTTGCTGAAATTGTTACTTTGTCTCCTCTTTCTATAACTGCACCTGCTGGAGCATTCCAACAAGAAGATAATTGCTGCCTCAACAGGTCTATTTCAGATATTGATAGCATAATATTGTCATCAGTATCATCTGTACTTTTATTATCAACCTCTTCAACCTCTTCCTTAACCTCTTTTTGAATCATATTTGTTTGTTCATTTCTTAAATCTTTAAGCATTGATGCTATGCTAAAATCTTTCTCAGGTTTCGGCTTTGGTTTAGATACGGTTTTATCATTTTCCAACTTTGGTTTATCCTTTATGTTTGTTTCAACATCTAAATCCGATTTAACATTTTCATTATTTATAATTTTTGGCTTTGGCTTGAGTTTTGGTTTAATTATATCAGTTTTAATTGTTTCTACTTTTTTCTTAACCTCTAAAATTTCCTTTTCTTTAATAACTACTTTTTTTGTTTCCTTAACTTCTAAATTTGGAGTTTGTTTCATTTCCAAAACTGGTTGATTTGGATTAGTTTTTTCTTCAATTTCAGTTTTATTTATTTCAACATTTTTTTTTACTTCTAATTGATCTGATGAATTAAATTTTTTTTGCTTAGTAATTGTTTCCTTGTTTTTATTTTCTGGTTTTTCAGTATCAGATTTTTTCAAATTTGTATTTTCATCAACATTAAGTATTTCAATAGGTATTACGTTTGGAACATAGATTTCTTTTTGAGAAAAAAAATTTGGTAAGCCGACCATAAACAAAAGGATAATTAAATGTATTAGTGTTGAAAAAATAACTCCTGATGTTTTAGGATTTAAATTTTCAAAAAAGTTTATAATTTTTAAACTATTATAGCTTATACGCTCCATCTATTGCTCAAGATTTTGAGTAATTAATGCAACTTTAATATATCCTGCTGAATTTATTATGGACATAATTTCCATAATCCTTCCATAAGCTACCACTCTATCACCTCGTATATAAATTCTTGCTTCTGTGTTTTGTTCAGTAATAGCGTTTAGTCGAGGAATTAAATTTTCTACTTCAACCTTTGATTCTCCAATGTAGACTTCTCCGTCTAATTTAACGGTTATCTCAATTGGATCTTTAATATCAGTTAATGCAGTAGCTTTAACCTTTGGTAAATCAACTTTAATTCCAACCGTTAGAAGAGGTGCGGTAACCATAAAAACAATTAGTAAAACAAGCATAACATCTACAAAAGGTGTAACGTTAATTTCACTCATTTGAGTGTACCTTTGCTTTTTTCGTTTGTTTAAATTATTTGAAGTAATCAATTTATTTTTTCTCTAATTGTCTGAAAAAAATTGTTGAGAATTCATCCATAAATGTTTCCAAGGATATAAAATATTTTGATAAATCGTTTGAAATTTTATTGTAAGCAACTACGGCAGGTATAGCCACAAAAAGACCTAATGCAGTTGCAAAAAGGGCCTCAGCAATTCCTGGCGCAACTACTGCTAAATTTGTATTTTGAGCTATTGCAATAGATTTAAAACTATTCATTATACCCCAGACTGTCCCAAATAACCCAATAAAAGGTGCGGTTGATCCAGCAGTTGCAAGGAAAGTTAAATTTCTCTCAACACTCTCACTTTCCTTATTAAAAACAACCGTCATTGATCTCATCATTCTATCCTTTAAAGAATTAATATCTGAGATGTCATTATCAAATTGAGATTTACTCTTTTTCCATTCTAAAATTGCAGCACAAAATAATTTTGATTTTGGATCTGTCTGATTAAAATTTAAAGTTTCATATAAATCTTCAAATGAATTTCCAGACCAAAAAATATCTTCAAATTCTTTTTCAAGTTTTTTTAATTGTCTAATTCTTAAAATTTTTGAAATTATTACATTCCAAGAATAAAGAGAGGCTAAGATTAATATTATAATTACAGATTTGACAACAATGTCAGCCTGCATGAATAAAGCAAGCATTGAAAAATCTGGTGCTTCTGTCGATAAATTTGTACTATTAATATCTGCCATAATTATTATTTTTTAATTTTTTCAAGATCGCTACTATGAACCATAACCCAAAACCCTGGTCTATTTTTTTCACATAACGCTATTACTGGTGTCTTACCCTCCTCTTTCGCAAGTTTTGCAGTATCATCCCATAAACTAATTGCTGTATGTTTTGCTCTTAGTTTACATTCTATAAATAATTCTTCATGGATTACATCAGCTCTTGTCACTTTACCATTACCGCCGCTCAAAGGTGTCCTTTTACCATTAAAATAATTTGCAACATCTCTTTCTCTTTTTTTCCAGGCTTTATCAGGCATCTATATTCCTTTCATTGGGCTGTGAGTGAAGATAGAACATTGTCATCAACTTCAAAATTTGATGATACAACTTGAACGTCATCATTGTCTTCTAAAACTTCAAGTAATTTAAATAGTTTGTCCGCTGTTTCTTTTCCAATATTTATATTATTTTTACTTTTCCAAATTAAATTTGCAGAGTTAGTCTGACCATACTGTTTAATTAATTTATCATTAAGTTCATGTAAATGGTTTTGATCACAGTATATTGAATATTCTGTTTCATTAATTTCATAATCTTCACTATTATTTTCAATAAGAAATTCTAAAAGTTGATCTTCTTTTACTAAGTTTTTATCGAGAGTGATATTTCCAAATCTGTCAAAACCAAAACTAACACTTCCTGTTTCACCCAAATTACCTCCATATTTACTAAAAGAGGACCTAATCTCAGCAGCTGTTCTATTTTTATTATTTGTAAGTGCCTCAACTATTATTGCAATACCTTCAGGGCCATATCCTTCATATCTTACTTCTTCATAATTGCTATCAGGATCATTTCCTTGACCTTTTTTTATTGCTCTTTCAATATTATCTTTTGGCATATTGAGTGACTTGGCCGACGAAATTGCAGATCTTAATCTAATATTACTCTCAATATCTTCACCTCCTACTTTGACAGCAACAGAAATTTCTCTCCCAAGTCTTGAAAAAACTTTTGCTCTTTTTTTATCTTGAGCACCTTTACGATGCATAATATTTTTAAATTTCGAGTGCCCTGCCATTACGAGTAGATTTATAAATATTTAATCCGATGTTAGTAAAGATATAAAATATTAGATAAATGTGTCTAATATATGTAAATTATGTCTCTTGAATTGGGGTGATATTTTTAGCTAAACCAGTATTAGTATCAATCTCTATTAAAGCCCCGCATACTGTTATGTTTTCAGTAGCAGGTGTAAATCTACCTTCTGCCCTGTACCCCTTAACAAATCCATGTATTGGATTATTTATATCAAAACCAATTATTGAATTATAATCTCCTGACATCCCCACGTCTGTTTGATAGGCTGTACCTTTAGGCAAAATAACACTGTCTGCCGTTGGCACATGAGTATGTGTGCCTAAAACTGCCGTAACTTGTCCATCAACATAATATCCAAATGCCTTTTTTTCAGAAGTAGCTTCACCATGCATATCAATAATTATCGCATCACATGTACTGCCTAACTTCTCTTTTTGAAGAAATTCAATTATGCCTTTAAAGGGATCATCTAATGATAAATTCATAAATAATCTGAGCATTACTTGTACTACTATAATTTTTTTTCCATTTAAAAGTTCAAGCTTATAATATCCTTTTCCAGGAACTCCATCAGGATAATTCAAAGCTCTGATTATTTTTGGATTTTCTTCAATATAAGAAAGCATATCTCTTTGATCCCATGCATGATTCCCAAGTGTAAGTAGATCAATTCCGCTAGAAAATAATTCTTCTGCATCCTTTTTTGAAAGTCCATAACCAGAAGTAGCATTCTCACCATTAGCAATAATCATGTCTGTATTATATTTAGATTTGAGTGTTGGGATAATTTCTTTAATTTTTTTTCGTGACGCCTTGCCGATAATATCACCTATAAAAAGAATTTTCATTGAAAACTGTATAAATTTTTTTCAGTAATAACATAATCCACTTTAAAATCAAATTTGTCTATGGGTATGTAATCTAACTTTTGTTCTTCATATGCATAGGCTACAGAAATGAATTTATGATTAATTTTATTTAAATAAGCAAAAGTCCTGTCATAATATCCTCCACCATAACCTAATCTGTTGCCATCGTTATCAAAGGCTAAACACGGAACAAAAATTAATTCAGGATTTAAAATTTTATTTTTATTTTGAGGCTCTAATATATTCATATACCCTTTTACAAAACTCTCATCACTCTTGAATTGCTTAAAGCGTAAATGACTATTTTTACTTTCAATTACAGGAAGGCATAAAATTTTATTTTTTTTAAAGATAAGATTATTAAGCTCTCTTGTATTTATTTCAGAATTTATAGAAATGAAGCTGGATACTATATTAATTTCTTGAAAGTTTATTTTTTCAAAAAGTTCATTGAACAAAGATAAAACAAAATGAGATGGATTATTGTTAAAAATTTTATCTCTGATAATTTTTTGTTCTTTTCTAATTATTGATTTTTCATCTTTAATATTATTCATAATAAGAATTCTTAATTATCTCAATTAAACCTTCTACTTTTTTATTTATTTCATCAAATTCTTGATCTAATTTCAATTTTTCATCTTCTAAAATTCTATTTTCATTTTGTAGTTTTAGTATTCTATCTTTAAGTTCTAAATTATTCTTAAGATATTCTTCATTTTTGGAATCATTTATTTCTAAACTTTTTTGTATATTTAATTTTTCTGAAAGCTCTGCTTGAAGCTCAATAGAGAGAAGTGATAATAATATAGTATCACTTATTTTTCCATTAGAATATTTTGGATTTTGTAATTTATTATCAATTTTTTCGTTAATTAAATTAATTGAATCTATGATTTTTTTTTCATCTTTTTTTTCATATTCTAATGAAATTTCTCTGTTTAAAATTTTAGTCTTGTGAAAAGGCATATTTATTTCTTAATTAAAAGTTCCAATTCATCAATATAATCAGACATTTGTTTTCGTAAATTTTTAATTTCATTTTCAAGATTTTTAATTTTTTGTTTTTTGGCATTATGATGCTCCCTTAAATCTTCTAAAGATGATCTTAGATTATTTAAGTTTTCGCTTAGAACTGTAATTTTTTTTTGTATTTCCATTATAATTTTATAGTTTGTAATTTTATAGTTGTCACGGTAATGAACCCATATTAAATAATTTTACATTAACCATAAAGGTAAGTATTTGAATAATTTAAATAATATCAACAATCTAAGACAATTATCAAATTGTATAAGATTTTTATCAATGGATGCGGTAGAAAAAGCAAAGTCTGGTCATCCTGGTATGCCTATGGGTATGGCTGATATCGCCACAGTTCTTTATAAAAATCATTTAAAATTTGATCCAAGTGACCCAAATTGGATTGATAGAGATAGATTAATTATTTCAAATGGACATGGCTCAATGCTTTTATATTCTTGTTTATATCTAACAGGTTATAAAGACATTGACATAAATCAAATTAAAAATTTTAGACAATTACATAATAAAACTGCAGGTCACCCAGAATACGGAAGTGCAGAAGGAATAGAAACAACCACCGGTCCTTTATCTCAAGGTTTAGCAAATGCAGTTGGAATGGCTTTAGCAGAAAAAAAACTCTCAAATAATTATGGAGAAGAATTAATTGATCATCACACCTATGTTTTTGCAGGAGATGGATGCTTAATGGAAGGTTTAAGCCATGAAGCGTGTAGTCTAGCTGGACATTTAAAATTAAATAAGATTATCATGTTTTTTGATAATAATTCTATTTCTATTGATGGCTCAACTGAACTTTCAGTTTCAGACAATGTGAAAAAAAGATTTGAAGCTTATAATTGGAATATAATAGAAATAGATGGTCATAACTATGAAGAAATTGATCAAGCTATAATTCAAGCAAAAGAAAGTGATGCTCCAACAATTATATCTTGTAAAACTAAAATTGGTTTCGGCTCTCCAAACAAAGAGGGTTCAGCTTCATCACATGGTTCACCTCTTGGTGAAGATGAAATTAGTTTAACAAGAAAAAAATTAAAATGGAATTATTCACCATTTGAAATTCCAGATGATTTATTACATGAGTGGAGAAATTTCTACAAAAGAAATGAAGTATCAAGAAATTCATGGTTATCAAAAAATAAAGAATTAATTGAAAGTAAAAATTTTAAAAATAATTATTATCAAAAAATTGATTCACAGCTTCCGGAAAAACTTAACAAATTAAAATCTGAGCATTTTAATGACAAAACAAATTGTGCATCAAGAAAATCGAGTGAACTTACTTTAAACTTAATTTCAAATTATCAAAAAAATCTTATTGGCGGATCTGCTGATCTTACTGGATCAAATAACACTAAAGCAAAAGATATGAAGGTAATTACATCAGATAATTTTAATGGGAATTATGTTCATTATGGCATCAGAGAACATGGAATGGCTGGAGTAATGAATGGTATAGCTTTGCATAAGGGTTTAATTCCATACGGAGGAACATTTTTGGTATTCACGGATTATTGTAGACCTTCAATTAGGTTATCAGCTCTAATGAATATACCAGTTATTTATGTAATGACGCATGACTCAATAGGATTAGGAGAAGACGGACCGACTCATCAACCAGTTGAACATCTTGCATCTTTACGGGCGATACCAAATTTAACAGTCATAAGGCCATGTGATATTATTGAAACTATAGAAGCATGGGAATGCGCACTAAATAATATTGGCCCAACAATCTTAGTTTTAACAAGACAAAACCTGCCAATGTTACAAAAAGATAATCGAAAAGAAAATCTTGTTAATAAAGGTGGTTATAAAATTAGAGATTTCGAAGAATATGATGCAACAATTTTATCTTCTGGTTCTGAAATTGAGATTGCTTGCTCTGCTTCAAATAAACTTCTTGAAAAAAATAAATTAAAGATAAGAGTTGTCAGCATGCCTTCATTTGAATTGTTTGAAAGAAATGATGATAGCTATAAAAATGAAATTTTAGGTAATAAACCTATTTTTGGTATTGAAGCTGGAGTAATTAATGGTTGGGAAAAATATATTACACATGAAAATTTTGTTGGTATGTCCAGTTTTGGTGAAAGTGGTCCATATAAAGATTTATATAAACACTTTAAGATTACAGACGACTACTTAATTGAAAAAATAATTAAAACTTTATAAAAAGGAGAAATATGAAAGTTGCAATAAATGGATTTGGGAGAATTGGGAAACTTGTTTTTAGAGCTTTATTAGAAAAAAATCCTAAAGATATTAATATTGTTGCTATAAATGAACTAGGAAGTGTTGAGAGCAGTGCTCACTTATTAAAATATGACAGTGTACATGGTGCTCTTAAAGATAAGATTAGTTCAATTAAAAATGGATTAAAAATTGGGAAACATAAAATTAATTTTTATTCTGAAAGAGATCCTTATAACCTTCCTTGGAAGTCTCTTAAGGTAGATGTTGTTCTTGAATGTAGTGGTGTTTTTACTTCAAAAGAATTAGCGATTTCACATTTAAAGGCAGGAGCTAAAAAAGTAATTATTTCGGCACCAGCTTCAAATGTAGATGCTACAATAGTTCAGGGAGTTAATGACAATACTATTAAAAAAAATCATAACGTAATTTCTAATGGATCTTGTACCACTAATTGTCTTGCACCTTTAGCAATGGTTCTTGATGAAAAATTAGGAATTGAAAGTGGATTTATGACAACAATTCATAGTTATACTGGAGATCAAAGGACGGTTGATCAAACACATTCAGACTTAAGAAGAGCAAGAGCTGCTGCTGAGTCTATGATTCCAACTTCTACGGGTGCGGCAAAAGCATTGAGTTTAGTATTGCCTAGATTAAAAGGAAAACTAGATGGCACAGCTATTCGTGTACCTACTCCTAACGTTTCACTTATTGATCTTACATTTGTTAGTAAGAAAAAAACTAGTCCAGAAAAAATCAATTCAATAGTTCTTAAAGCTTCGCAAACTAAAAAATTGCATGGAATTTTATCTACAAACTCATTACCATTAGTTTCAATTGATTTTAATCATAATTCTAGCAGTTCTGTATTTGATATGACTCAAACACAAGTTGTAAATGATAAATTCTGTAGAGTTTTATCATGGTATGACAATGAATGGGGATTTTCAAATAGAATGATAGATACTACGATTGATCTTAAAAAATTCATTTAGTGCCTCAAAAAATTTGTTTCGCTGTATCGACACTAACTCAAATTGAAAGTTTAATAGAATTAAGAAAAATAAAGTATAATACCTCAATAATATTCATAAAACATTTTTTGATTAAAGGTTTCGGAACAATTTGGTTGAGATCACTGATCAGCTTTGCTAAAGATAAATATAAAACACATAATATTAAGTTCTTTGTTGATTCAGGATACGACTATGCTCTAAGTATATTATTAACTAACGAAAATATTGATTATATAAAATTGAAAAGCAATAAGATTGTCTTAAAAAAAATTAATCAAATTGCGAAAAAAAATAAGGTTTTATTAAATCCAAGTTTTGATGTAGTAGATCTAACAAAAATTAAAAATATTCAAAAAAAATTAAAGATAAAATAATGAAAATAGATGGAAATGAAATTAAAGTTGGAAATATTTTAGAAATTAATAACAAACTTTGGAAAGTTTTAAAAACCCAACATACTCAACCAGGCAAAGGTGGAGCATACTTACAAGCAGAACTTAAAGAAATAAGAGAGGGTACTAAAATGAATAGTAGGTTTAGATCATCCGAAACTGTTGAAAGAGCTATTCTTGATGAAAAAGAGTTCCAGTATCTCTACAAAGATAATAATAATTTTATTTTTATGGACAAAATAACTTATGAACAAATAGAACTTGGTCTCGATATATTAAGTGAGGATCAATCAAAATTTTTAATTGAAGATAGTGATGTTGTGATTAACTTTCATAATGAAAAACCAGTTGGTTTAGTTTTACCTGATAGTATAGTTTTGAAAGTTTTAGAAACAGAGGGTGTTGTAAAAGGTCAAACAGCTGCCTCTTCATATAAACCTGCCATTTTAGAAAAAAATATTAAAACTTCTGTTCCACAATTTATTGAAGTGAATGATAAAATAGTGATTAGTACTATTGATGCTAGTTATATTGAAAAATCAAAAAATTAATGCAGCCAGCTGTTATAAATATTTTTGAAAAAGCTGTTAAAAAAGCTGGTAAGATATTGTTAAGAGATTTTGGAGAACTTGAAAAACTACAAATTCAATCCAAGTCTGTTGGTGATTTTGTTACAAATGCTGATGTTAAAGTCGAAAAAACTCTCTTAGAAATATTAAAATATTATTATCCTGACTATACCTACATAACTGAAGAAAAAGGAGAGATTAAAGGTGATGAGAATATAATTATAATTGATCCTATTGATGGTACCTCTAATTTTATTCATGGCATACCGCATGTTGGAATTATTGTTGCTAAAATGATAAATAATGAAATTACAGATGGAGTTATATACAATCCTATTTTGAATGAATTTTTTTGGAGTTCAAAAGGAAAAGGTTCCTGGTGCAATAATACTAGACTTAGAGTATCAAATAGAAATAAATTTTCAGACTGCTTGATTGGAACTGGACTTCCTTTTGGAGAAAGAATTTATAAAAATTATCTAAATGAGATAGATGAAGTGCTTAAATACTCAGCCGGAATAAGAAGACTTGGTTCAGCTGGTCTTGACTTAGCTTATGTTGCCTCAGGTAAATTAGATGGTTTTTGGGAGAAAGATCTAAATTTATGGGATCTTTCTTCAGGTACACTTTTAGTCAAAGAAGCAGGAGGTAAAATTTCAAAAATGGATGGAAGTGCTTGGAATCCAAAATCTCGTGATTTAGTTGCAACAAATAGTAAAATTCATAATGAATTAGTCAAAAAACTTACTTTACTTTAGACACTATATAAATATAACGCCTATATGAAAAAAGATATACATCCTAATTATCATGAAATTAATGTCGTTATGACAGATGGTTCAACATTTAAAACAAGATCTACATGGGGTAAAGAAGGTGATACTCTAAAACTTGATATTGATTCTAAATCACATCCAGCATGGACCGGTGGTAAAGCAGGGCTTAATGAATCGGAAGGGCAAGTAGCTAGATTTCAAAAAAGATTTAAAGGTCTTAAAATTAATAAATAACTATTTGAAAAACTCTTCAGCTTTTTTTTTCAATTTATTTTTCTTTTTGATCTCTTCTCTCACTCTTAGAATCTCTGTATCGAGTTCTGAAATATAATCTTCTAAATCCTCAATACTAAAATCATCTAAATCTAATACCTTTACACTTTTTTTAATTTCGTCAATTTCAAAAAAATTTGTCATACCTATATTTTATTATATATTATTTCTGGATTATATTATATGAGCCAGTAATGAAATATCCTTTGATGCCAAAAGCTACAGCTATATGGCTTGTTGAAAACACAGCTTTAACATTCATTCAAATTGCTGAATTTTGTGGATTACATGAATTGGAAGTACAAGGTATCGCAGATGGAGAAGTAGCAGTTGGAATGAGAGGTTATAATCCTATTGATAATAATCAATTAACTAAAGAAGAAATTGAAAGATGTGAAAAAGATAATGAGGCTCGTTTAAATTTAATCAAGTCTGATATAATCGAAGATCTACCTCCCAGGAAAAAAGATACTAAATATACCCCTCTATCTTTAAGGCAAGAAAAGCCATATGCAATACTGTGGTTAATTAAAAGATATCCAACAGAATTAAGTAGTTCCCAAATTGCAAAATTAACGGGTTCTACAAAAAATACCGTTGAGGCTATTAGAAATGGTACATATAGAGAGGCTGTGCTTGAAGCAAAAAGTCCGATGGATGTTGGTTTATGCACTTATAAAGAACTAGAAAGAACTTTAAATAGAACTAGAACAAAAAAAGTAGATCAGAAAACTAATTAATTTTTATTACATAGTTTAAATAATAGATCATTAATATAATCCAAAACATTATCATTATAGAAAAAAAAGTCGTAAGATCATTAATGTTTAAAATCCCAATAGGTTCACCCAAATAATATGTTAATGGCCCCAAAATTCCACTTAAAATAATTCCTAAAATTTTATAATTTTTAAAAAAAGTAAGAACTTCATCAAATAAAATACTAAAACTGAGCCATAATACTATCATCCATAATGGTAAAGTACCAAATTTAGAAACTGTATTAAATTCATATATTTGAAAATAAACCATTAATGTATCAAAAATATATCCAGGAATAGAGATTAAAAGAAAAATCTTTATGAGTTTTTGTTTATTATAATTAAAATAAAAATAAATTATTAGAAAAATAATTCCAACCCAAAAACCTAATAGAGGATAAGAAAATTTAGACTCACCAAATACACAGGCTAACCATGTTACCTGGTATCCAGTCAGGACTGAAAAAATTTTTAGTTTATGCATTTCTATTTTTGAATTAAAAAATGAGAAACATCTGTTGAGTTATTTGCAAATCCAGTTTCACAATATGATAAATAAAATTCCCACATTCTTTTAAACTTTATATCAAAACCAAATTTTGATAAATCATTCCAAGATTTTTGAAATTGATTGTTCCACATTTTTAATGTTTTTGCATAAGAACCTCCAAAACTTAAATTTTCGATACATTTTAATCCAACATCTTTTGCTGAATATTCAAATTGTTTTTTTGTTGGAAGCATTCCACCAGGAAAAATATATTGTTGAATAAAATCTGGTCTGTTTTGGTAAGCTTTAGCCTTCTTTTCATCAATTGTTATAACTTGGAGTGCAGCTATGCCACTTTCAGTAAGAGAATTACGAATAGTATTAAAGTAATTATACCAGTATTTTTTTCCAACTGCTTCAAACATTTCAATTGAAGCAATGTTTGAGTATTTTTTTTTGATATCTCGATAATCACTAAATATAACTGAAACTTTTTCTGACAATCCTTCATTTTGAATTTTTTTAGAAGCATATTCATATTGTTCTTTAGAAATAGTTATAGCATCAACAGAACAATTATAGTTTTTTGCAATAAATGTAGAAAATCCACCCCATCCACATCCAATTTCTAAAGTTTTAGAATTTGAATCTAATGATAATGTTTCAGCAATTTTTCTATATTTATTAAATTGTGCATTTGATAAATCAGTATTCTTATTATCAAAAAGAGCTGAAGAATAAGTCATAGTTTTATCAAGCCACTTTTCGTAAAAATTATTACCTAGATCATAATGATATTTAATATTTTTTTTACTTTGTGATTTTGAGTTATTATTTAAAAAATGTTTTAGTTTGGCAAAAGCAGCAAAAAGGAGATTAGTATTTATACTTTGTAAAAAATAGCTCTCATTTTTATGAGATAGAAGTAATAAATTGGTTAAATCTGAACTTGAAAAGTAACCGTTCATATATGCTTCTGCAAAACCTACAGAACCTTTTTTAAAAATTAAATTTAGAAAATTATAATTATAAATTTTGATACTTGCAGATATATCCTTCTCTTTTCCAACAAAAACTCTTTCCTCACCGGTAGGAAATTGAACTGTTAATTTTCCATATCGAATTTTAGATAAAAAGTTTAATAATAATTTTTCTACAGTTTTATCAAAATTTGTTTTAAAAAAATTCATTTAAAAATTACCTTCAAAACTCACTGTATCATTTGGTTTTTTTTTTCGTGCATAATATTTACCACCTTTATAAATTATCTTTAGAGCCTCATATAGGATTCCTGCCATTACCTTAAAACCAAAAAGTGGATTAAAATATAAAAATTTAAGCATATTTTTTGAGTTAAAATCTATAAATTTGCCATGCTGAGAAGCTGTTAAAACTTTTTTATTATTTTTATCATAAAGATCAATATTAATATTTATTCTATCTTTTTGGATTCGATTAAAAAATTTATAATTTGCCTCCATTTCTATGAATGGAGATACATAAAACTGTTTAGCACATTCATGTGATAATTTAAAATCTTCAAAATTTACGTTTCCTTTAAAAATATAGGTGTGTTGTTCATTAGTCGTATTTTTGACTTCATAAAAAATAGAAATTAATTTTTTATCATCATAACAATAGATAATTGATAAAGGATCAAATACATATCCAAAAATTCTTGGAAAACACAATATCATTATGTTAAGATTATTATATTTAATATTAAATTTAGAGAGAGAATCTTTAACGAATGTTTTTATTGCCCTTTTGTCTCTATATCCATGATCATTTTCATATATAGAAAAAAGATTAAAAGAATTTACTGAAAAAAGTTTATAGTCTTTAGTTAATTGATCAAGATTATCCAAGTTAATAAAAAGACTTGGTACTTCATATTTCAATGTGTGTTTAAAAGGAATAAATCTTTTATGAATAATACTAGATAATAAAATTTGAGAAATCATTGAAAATTAATTTGTAATCTATTATAAAAATTTTTCTCTCTCTTCCAAGGTAAATCACATTGTAATAATTTACAAATATAAGAAGATGATTGAATTCCGTCTTCATGAAAACCATATCCAAGGTAAGCTCCACAGAAAAAAGTATTATTCTTTCCTTGAATCTCCATAACATTTTTTTGAGCTAAAATAGTATCTGTAGTATATATTGGGTGATCAAATGTTGTTTCGTTAATTATATTTTTAGGTTTTTTATAAGGATTAACTGTTACAAAATAATTTTGTTTAGTTGGTAATTTTTGCAATAAATTCATCCAATAAGTTAAAGTAAATTTAGAAGATGATGATTTATTTAAAAAATTCCAACTTGACCAAGCAATTTTTGAATTAGGCATCAAAGATTGATCAGTGTGGAGTATTGCTGAGTTAGTTGAATATTTAAATTGTGAAAATATTTTTACTTCTTCTTCTGTCGGTTTTTCCAAAATATCCAGTACTTGATTAGCATGGGTTGCAAATATTACCTTATGAAATTCTAATATATTATTTTTATCATCTTTTATTTTAATTTTATTTTTTCCTCTAACAATTTTTTTAATTTTAAAATTTGTTTCATACTTGAAAACATTTTTATTAATAATTTCTTTTATATATTCATTGCTACCTCCTTCTACGTATTTCCATTGAGGTCTTTTTTTTAAATTAAATAGAGCATGATTTTTAAAAAAATTAATAAATGTTATGAGAGGAAAATTTTTTACATCACTTATATTGCTTGACCATATAGATGATATCATAGGTAAAATATGATAATTTATTAGATATGTTGAAAAATTATTAGTTTTTAAAAAATCATTTAAAGTTTTAGTTTGTTCTAAATCACTAACATTCAAACTGTTGCACAATAAATAGAGTTTTCTTATTTCAAATAACATTTTAAAAAAATTCAAAGAAAACACATTTGTAAAATTAGCAAAAAGAGAAAGGATATTTTTACCACTATATTCAATTAGAGGATCTTGATTTGAGACGGCAAAAGACATATCTGAATTTTTGCATTTCACATCGAGTAATTTAAAAAAATTTGTTAAATCTGGATAATTATTTTCATTGAATACTATAAATCCAGTATCGACCGGAATTGTCTTTGTTAATTCTTCAACATAAATAGTTCTTGTATGTCCACCCAATCTATTATTTTTTTCAAATAAATAAACATCGTATTTAGAAGACAATAAGTAGGCTGCACTTATTCCTGAAATACCGGAACCAATAATTGCTAATTTTTCTTTCACATCAACTAATAGTTTTAAATGCTGATAATGCTCTATTTCTTGTTTCTTTTAAATCTACAATCGGTAATGGATATGAGTTACCAATCTCAAAATTATATTTCTTTTGGTCTTCCTTAGACATCTCCCAGGGATTATGAATATATTTTTTTGGAATATTATTCAACTCAGGAACAAATTCTTTTACATAATCACCATCTGGATCAAATTTTTGGCCCTGCAAAATTGGATTAAAAATTCTAAAATATGGACTTGCATCAGCGCCACAACCAGAAATCCATTGCCAACCTGCAGAATTAGAACCAACATCAGCATCAACTAAAGTATCAAAAAACCACTCTTCTCCATTTTTCCAGTGCAACAATAAATTTTTTGTTAAAAATGAACCTACAATCATTCTTACTCTATTGTGCATCCACCCTGTTTTATATAGCTGTCTCATTCCAGCATCAACAATTGGAATTCCAGTTTTACCATTATGCCATAATGATAGATGTTTATTATTTTTTATCCATGGAAATTTATTAAATTTAGCTTGTATAGGTTTTTGGATCATATCTGGATAATGAAACAAAAGATTATAAGAAAAATCTCTCCAACCAAGTTCAGCAAGAAATTTTTTTTTGTCTTCAGGATTAATTTTTTTTTCATTATTAACTGTATCATAAACTTTCAAAGCAGATATTTCTCCAAAATGAAGATAAGGTGATAATTTTGAAGTTAAATCTTTATCTGGTCTATCTCTTCCAACTGAATAGTTGTTTGCTTTTTCTGAAATATATTTTTTTAATTGTAATTTTGCATTACTTTCACCAGGTGTCCAATATTTTTCAATTTTTTTAATCCATTGATCTTTTTTGTTTGTTAAATTTAAATCTTGTATAGTTACTTCATTTTTAAATTTTGAATTGGCGAAACTTATTTTAGTTTTTATTAATTTATTATCTTTTAGTTTTAGTAATTCATCACAATGTCGCCAGTAAGGAGTAAATACTTTAAAAAAGGTTCCAGTTTTATTTTTAATATTCCAAGGTTCGTTTAGAAGATATCCATTGTGTGAATCACATTCAATTTTAGAAGAAATAACTGAAGTTTTTATTTTAATATCTCTTTCAATTGAATATGGATCGTATAGTCTATTCCAAGATATACATTCAATATTTGAGTTCTTTAATATTGAAGATATAATTTTCTCTGGATCACCAGCAAATATATTAAGTTTTCCATTATGCTTTTGTATTGAATAATATAAACTAATTAAAGATTTTTCTAACCACCATTTGGATGTTGATCCTATTCTTTGATTTAAATCAAAAATATAAATTGGGATTATTTGATCAACTTTTTTTGAAAGTGACAATATAGATGGATTTTCTTGTAATCGTAAATCTTGTCTAAACCAATGAACCCCATAAGTTACTGTCATAATTTTAAATTATGTTAATTTAGAATAAATTAAAGAGGTAAATCTATTATTTACTATGAGGAGGCATTTTTTTTTCTACAAACCAAACGTGTTTTTTTAACACAGGATCATATTTTTTCATTCGAAGCTTTTCAGCAACTTTCAACCCTTTTGTTGGTTTTCTTACAATATACTTGGTTCCTGTTTTTGGATTTTCTTCAGGAACTAGTTGTTTTAGAGCGAATGAAGTTTTTTTTGCCATGAGGTGTCTATACAGAATAATTATATGAAATAAAGTATTATTTATTCATAATCAGAAATTGACTGCTTAATAAAACGGTTAAAATTTCCTCTTTTTTTATCAAGTTTAATTTGTTTATTTCTTTCAAGTAAGTTTTTTTTCTTTTCATCAGATGTTTTATGGAAACAATTATGACAAGATACACCTGGGTTATAGTATTTAGAATATGTATCTTTATCACTAATCGGTAAACGACAAGCATGACAAAGTTTGTAAGTTCCATCTTTTAATTCATTTTTCAAAGACACTCTTCCATCAAATACAAAACATTCACCATTCCACATTGAATCTTTTTTTGGAGTTTTTTCTAAATACTTTAGTATACCTCCATCTAACTGAGCAACATTTTTAAAACCCTTCATCATCATATAAGATGAAGCTTTTTCACACCTGATACCACCAGTGCAAAACATTGCAATTTTTTTATCTTTTGATTTATTTAGTTTTTTTTGGACAAAAGATTTAAAGTCAGTAAAACTTTTAGTTTTTGGATTAATTGCTCCTTCAAAAGATCCTATTTTAACCTCAAATTCATTTCTTACATCAATCAAAATAGTATTATTGTCTTTAATTAGTTTATTCCATTCATCGTATTTAACTTTTTTACCAGATATTTGTGCAGGATTAGCAAATTTGGTTCTTAATGTGACTATTTCATTTTTATTTCTTATTTTTAATTTTTGAAAGGGCATATATTTGTATTTTGATCGTTTAAGATTAAGTTTCTCAAAACTACAATTTTCAAGAAATAGAATGAATGAATTTATATTTTTATCTAAGCCAGCTATTGTTCCATTAATGCCTTCTTCAGCAATCAATATTGTACCTTTTATTTTATTAAATTTACAAAAATCTTTAAGTTTAGTAATGATATCATTTTTATCTTTAATTATTTTAAATTGATAAAAAGTAATTATAGTAAAGTACTTGTTGTTCATTTATCTAATTAATATAAAAAACTTTAAAAATTTATGTCTAAAGAAACTATTAATATTGTTAAAAATTTTCTCAATAGTTATTCTATAGAAACAACTCCAAATGTTTACGAAAAATATGGAGGCTTTTCTGAATTTCTTAATAAAAATCATGATGTTTATATAACTTATTTACCAGATGAAAATTCAAAAAATGTTATTAGAACGGCAAAAAAATTAAAATTAGAAGGTTATGATGTTATACCTCATTTACCTGCAAGAACTATTATAAATAAAAATGAATTAGAAAAATATATTGGTGAACTTGCAAATGAATCTGGGTGTTCAAAAATTTTAATTATTGGTGGTGGTGGAAATCAAGCTGGCGAAATCTCTTCTTCAATTGATGTTTTAAAAACAGATTTTCTTTCAAAATATAATTATCAATTTGTAGGTGTGGCTGGACATCCCGAAGGAAGCCCAGATATTTCAAATGAAAATTTAGATTTAGCAATTAAACAAAAAAATGATTTTGCAAAAAATGCTGATTTTAAAATGTATTTAGCAACACAATTTTTTTTTGAAGCTAAATCTTTAATCGATTGGGAAAAACACTTAGTAAAAATTGGAAATCAATTACCAATACATGCTGGAATACCCGGTCCTGCCTCAATTAAAACATTAATAAATTATGCAAGGTCTTGTGGTATTGGAAATTCTTTGAGATTTATTACAAAACAAGCCTTTAACTTAACAAAACTTGCAACATTGAACACTCCTGACAAATTAATTTATGATCTTGCTGAACATAGTAAAATAAACAAAAGCTCTAAACTTGAAAAGATACACTTCTACGCGTTTGGTGGTATGAAAAAAACTTCAGAGTGGTTAAATCAATTTAATGACTCAGATTTTTCTTATAATAATAAAGAGAAATTCGAGTTAAATTAGATTCTTCACAATTTTTTAATTTTTTATTGAAACAAAAGTTGTTTGATATTGAAGTTAATTTATAGATTAAGTATCTAATAATTAAGGAGTCTCATGTCAGATATTGAAATAGCAAGAAAAGCTAAAATGAAGCCTATTAGTGAAATTCTAAATAGACTTGATGTACCAGACACACCTGAAGCATTCAGTCCTATGGGTCGTCACATAGCAAAAATTAACTTGGAGTACGTTGAGTCACTTAATAAAAATAAAGATGGTAAACTTGTTCTAGTCTCAGCAATAACTCCAACACCAGCAGGAGAAGGTAAAACGACAACCTCTGTTGGATTAAGCGACGGTCTTAATAAATTAGGAAAGAAATCTATTGTTTGTTTAAGAGAACCAAGTCTTGGACCATCATTTGGTATGAAAGGCGGAGCAGCTGGTGGAGGCTATGCTCAAGTAGTTCCAATGGAGCAAATTAATTTACATTTTACTGGAGATTTTCATGCTATTACTTCCGCTCACAATTTACTTTCTGCATTAATTGATAATCATATTTACTGGGGAAATAAATTAAATATTGATGTTAGAAGAGTTGTTTGGAAGAGAGTGATGGATATGAATGATAGATCACTCAGATCTATTGTAGTTGATTTAGGAGGAGTTGCGAATGGATATCCTAGACAAGATGGTTTTGATATTACTGTTGCATCTGAGATAATGGCAATTTTTTGCTTAGCTAAAGACTTAAAAGATCTTGAAGATAGAATTGGAAATATAACTATTGCATATACACGAGACAAAAAAGCTATTTATGCAAAAGATTTAAAGGCACAAGGTCCAATGACAGTATTACTAAAAGATGCCATTAGACCAAACGTAACACAAACGTTAGAAAATAATCCTGCTATAATTCATGGTGGACCATTTGCAAATATTGCCCATGGTTGCAATTCTGTTATTGCAACTAAAGCTAGTCTAAAACTAGGTGACTATGTTGTAACTGAAGCAGGCTTTGGAGCTGATTTAGGAGCAGAAAAATTCCTTGATATAAAATGTAGAAAATCAAATTTAAAACCTGATTGTGTGGTTTTAGTTGCTACAATTAGAGCACTAAAGATGCATGGAGATGTTTCTAAAGAAGACTTGAAAAATGAAAATGTAAATGCACTTAAAATTGGTTTAGTAAATTTAGAAAGACACATAAACAATATAAGGAAATTTGGATTACCAGTTACTGTTGCAATTAATCATTTTGTTTCTGATTCTAAAGCTGAAGTTGATGCTGTCCTAGATTTTTGTAAAACTCAAGGAGTGAAAGCTTCTATGTGTACTCACTGGTCAGATGGTGGTGATGGTGCAACAGAATTAGCTCAAAATGTAATAGATATTTGTGAAGAAAGTAAAAGTACATTTAAATTTTTATATGAAGATGATTTAAATCTATTCAAAAAAATAGAAAAAATTGCACAGGAGATTTATCACGCAAGTGAAGTAGTCGCAGACACAAAAGTGCGTCAACAATTGAAGGATTTTGAAGCTAAAGGGTTTGGCAAATTGCCTGTTTGCATTGCAAAAACTCAATATAGTTTTTCAACTGACCCTAATTTAAAAGGTGCGCCTACTGGCCACGTTTTACCTATTAGAGAAGTAAGGTTGTCATCGGGAGCAGAATTCATAGTAGTTGTCTGCGGCGATATTATGACCATGCCTGGTCTACCAAGTATTCCTGCGGCAAATTCGATAAAGCTAAATGACCATGGAGAAATTGAAGGTCTTTTTTAAAACTGCTATAATGGGGTATAATGTTTAATAAAAATAAATACTCATTTCTATCTATTGCTAGAAACGCTTTGAGTCATCATGAGAATTGGCAGAAGACATGGAATAGTCCTGAACCAAAAAAAAATTATGATGCAATAATAGTCGGTGGTGGTGGACATGGTTTAACTACTGCTTACTATTTAGCGAAAAACCATGGAATTAATAATATTGCAGTAATTGAAAAGGGTTGGATAGGCGGGGGAAATACAGGGCGAAATACTACTATAATTAGATCAAACTATTTATGGGATCAAAGTGCAGCTTTGTACGAGCATGCATTAAAACTTTGGGAAGGTATGTCTCAAGAATTAAATTACAACGTAATGTTTTCTCAAAGAGGAGTTTTGAACGTTGCTCATAATCTTCATGATGTTAGAGAATTAAAAAGACGTTGGCATGCAAACAGACTAAATGATATTGATTGTGAATGGCTTGACACAAAGAAGGTCAAAGAATTTTGTCCAATTATAAATACTTCACCAAATATTAGATATCCTGTTTTAGGGGCAACATTGCAAAGAAGAGCAGGAACTGCAAGACATGATGCTGTTGCATGGGGTTATGCTAGAGGAGCTGATGAGATGGGGGTTGATATAATTCAAAATTGCGAGGTAACTGGTATTAATGTAAAAAATGGAAATGTAACTGGTATTGAAACAACAAAAGGAACCATCAATTCAAATAAAATTGGAATAGCTGCTGCTGGTCATACCAGTGTTATTGCTAATATGGCAGGTATCAAATTACCTTTAGAGAGCAAACCATTACAAGCTCTAGTATCAGAACCAGTAAAACCAGTTATTGATACTGTAGTAATGTCCAATACAATTCATGCGTATGTATCTCAATCAGATAAAGGAGAATTAGTTATTGGAGCAGGAACAGATGGATACACATCATATACTCAAAGAGGCGGCTTTAATATTGTTGAAGATACCTTAATGGCAATCGTTGAATTGTTTCCAATATTTTCTAGAATGAAAATGCTTCGTCATTGGGGAGGAATTGTAGATATTTGTCCTGATGCAAGTCCGATTATCAGCAAAACTCATATAAACGGATTATATTTTAACTGTGGTTGGGGAACAGGTGGTTTCAAAGCAACACCAGGTTCTGGTTGGGTATTCGCTCACACTATAGCTAATGATCAAGCACATGAATTAAATGCTCCTTTTACAATAAACAGATTTTCTAGTGGTGAATTAGTTGATGAACATGGTGCAGCTGCCGTAGCACATTAAATCATGTTTTTAATAAATTGCCCTTACTGTGGAGAAAGAGATCAAGCTGAATTTTCTTGTGGAGGTGAAGCTCATATTGAAAGACCAAAAAATCCTCCTGAACTGTCTGATGATCAATGGGCAGAATATTTATTCTTACGAAAAAACGTAAAAGGTATTCATTATGAAAGATGGAACCATGAATATGGATGTAGACAATGGTTTAATTTAGCAAGAAATACGGCAACCGATGAAATTCTTGCAGTTTATAAGATGGGAGAAGCTCCTCCTAAATTAAAAGCAAATATTCCAGCTACTCCTTCAGGTGAGCCAAGTATTGGATCAGGGAATTTATCAACATCGAAAAAAGATAGATTTTAAAAATAAAGATGCGATACAAAAATAATAAAAATCTAGAAAATAATAAGTCTGTTAGGTTCTATTTTGATAATAAAGAATATTTTGGATTTGAAGGTGACACCCTAGCTTCAGCACTTCTTGCAAATAATGTTCACTTAGTTGGAAGAAGTTTTAAGTATCATCGACCGCGAGGTATTTATACCGCAGGTAGTGAAGAACCTAATGGAATAGTTCAGCTTGAGACCAAAGAAAATACCGAACCTAATAGAAGAGTAACTGAAGTCCAGATATATGATGGGTTAAAAGCTTTTAGTCAAAATAATTGGCCGTCAGTGAAATTTGATGCTGGCGCTATAAATGATTTACTATCCCCATTTTTTCCTGCAGGATTTTATTACAAGACCTTTATGTGGCCGCCAAAGTTTTGGAAAGCATATGAGTTTTTTATAAGACACGCTGCAGGACTTGGTAAATCTCCAAAAAAAGATGATCCCCACAAATACGAACATTTTCATTATCATTGTGATGTTCTAGTTGTTGGAGCAGGAGTGAGTGGATTAATTTCAGCAGAAATTGCAGCAAATAATAATTATAAAGTATTACTTATTGAGCAAGAAGATGATCTCGGAGGTGAAATTTTATCTACAAGAAATCAAGATATTAAAATAGATAACTTGCCAATTAATGAATGGAAAAATAAAATCGTTGATAAACTTTCTAAAAATTCAAATATAAAAATAGTAAAAAATACAACTTGTTTTGCTTATTTAAATTATAATTTATTATTAGCTGTCCAAGAAATTGATCCAGAAAAAGGATTATATAAAAAAAATGACATTAAAGAAAGAATTTGGAAAATTAGATCAAAGAAAGTTATTTTAGCAACAGGCACAATAGAAAGACCAATAATTTTTAACAATAATGATAGGCCTGGTATTATGCTTTCTAACAGTGCGAAAAAATACTTAAATAAGTATGGAGTTGCACCTGGAAAAAATTTAGTTTTTTTTACAAACAATGATAGTGCCTATGAAACTGCAATAGATTTTTTTGAACAAGGTATAAAAGTAGAAGCTATTGTCGATACAAGAGATAGTAGTGATGGATATTACCCTAAAAAGGCAAATAAATTAGGTATTACTATACTAAAAGGTTATGAAATTAGCGATACTGTTGGAAGATTAAAAATTAGAGAAGTTAAATTAAGAAAAATAAAAACTGAAAACAATAATGAAAAATCTTCTATTAATATAAAATGTGATCTTTTAGCAATTGCTGGTGGTTGGACTCCTACTGTTCATTTATTTACTCAATCAAAAGGAAAACTCAAATTTAGAGATGTAGATGGAAGTTTTATTCCTAATGAAGTTTATCAAGATACATTGTGTGTTGGCAGTTGCAATGGTGACTATAATTTAAATGAAATATTAATAAAAACTGAAGAAGATACATATAAATATTTAAATGATAATCAGCAAAATGAACTTGGTGAAGTAAATTACAAATCAGATAATGTGAAGCATGGCAAACACGAAAATGTTTGGATTACATCAAAGAACATTATCTCAAGAACAAAAATGTTTGTAGATTTTCAAAACGATGTAACAGCAAAAGATATTAAACTAGCTTTAAAAGAGGGTTTTCAATCCATTGAACATGTCAAACGATATACAACTACAGGAATGGCAACTGATCAAGGCAAGACCAGTAATGTAAATGCACTTGGAATAATATCAGAATTAACAAATATTGAAATCTCTGAATTAGGTACAACAACATTTCGTTTACCGTATAAACCCGTAACATTTGGAGCAATTGCTGGGCGTCATGTTAAAGAATTTTTTGATTTGGAGAGAACAAGCCCAATGCATCAATGGCATATTGATAATAAAGCTTTATTTGAAGACGTAGGCCAATGGAAAAGAGCCTGGTATTATCCTCAAAAGAATGAAAGTTTTCAATCTGCTTTAAATAGAGAGGTAAAAGCAACTAGAGATAGTCTAGGAATATTAGATGCATCAACTCTTGGTAAAATAGATATTAAGGGTAGAGATGTAAGTGAATTTTTAAATAGAGTTTACACAAATTCATGGTCAAAATTAGAAATTGGAAAATGTCGATATGGTGTAATGTTAGGTGACGATGGAATGGTTATTGATGATGGTGTAACAACTAGATTAGACAAGTATCACTATCTTATGTCAACAACTACAGGAAATGCGGCATCAGTAATGTCAAAATTAGAAGATTGGTTACAAACAGAATGGCCAGAGTTAGAAGTATATTTAACATCCGTAACAGAAAATTATGGAACGATAAGCTTAAATGGCCCAAATTCAAAAAAATTAATGCAAAAATTAGTTCCAAATTTTGATTTTTCAAAAGAAAATTTTTCTCATATGAGTTTTAAGAATATTAATATTAACGGAATAAAATGTAGAGTCATGCGTATAAGTTTTACTGGGGAAATGTGTTATGAAATAAATGTGCCATCTGGCTATGCTAAAAATCTTTGGGAACTTTGCATAGATAAAGGTAAAGAATTTAATATTACGCCATATGGTACTGAAGCGATGCATGTACTTCGTGCTGAAAAAGGATTTATTATTGTTGGTCAAGAAACAGATGGATCAGTGACACCAGTAGATCTGGATATGGACTGGATAGTTAGTAAGAAGAAATATGATTTTATTGGTAAAAGAGCATTATATAGAAGTGATACTATTAAAAAAGATAGGAAACAATTAGTTGGATTAAGAACTAAAGATCCAAATAAGGTTCTTGAAGAAGGATCTCAATTGGTTGAAGAAATAACTGCACTACCTATGAAAATGGTTGGTCACGTGACCTCTAGTTACTATTCACCTAATTTAAAAAGCTCTTTTGCTTTAGCTTTAATCAAAGGTGGTCTTGAAAAAAAAGGAAGTGTTTTAATTGCTCCAATGGAAAATGAAAATATTGAAGTAGAAATAACTAGTCCAATATTTATTGATCCAGAGAATCAAAGGGTTAATCAATGAGTTTAACTTACAGTAATGTTTTGAATATAAATAAAAAAAATTACAATGGAGTAACAATCGAAGAAAGAGCTTTATCAGGTAAAATAAATATACGAGGCAAAAGTTCAGATAAAGAATTTATGAAAAATATAGGCTCAGTATTAAACCTGGTTTTACCAATTGAGCCAAATGTAAGAATTTTTAATAATAATATTAGTATTATGTGGCTTGGTCCTAATGAATGGTTAGTCGAAGCACCAGAAAATGAGAAAGATGAAATTATTTCTCTTTTAGAATCTAAACTTAATCCAGAAAAAACAGCAATAACTGATGTTTCATTTAATAAAACTGTTTTACGGCTTGAAGGGGAAAAGGTATTTATTTTACTTTCTAAATTTCTTGTTGCGAACTTAGAAAAAATTTTGGAAACTAATTTTTCTGTAGCTCAAACTATATTTATAAAAATTCCAATACTTTTTATTAGAAATAATACTGATAAGGAAGAAACTTCATTAGATTTACATTTAAACAGATCACATGCAAAATATGTTTATGATTTATTAGTTGATGGTAGTAAAAATCTTAATATTTAATTTATTTTTTATCTTAATTTCATTAAGCACAGTATCATCTGGCAAAACTATATTTGGAAAAGCAAAAGTAATTGATGGTGATACTATACATATTAATAAAAATAAAATAAGACTACATGCTATTGATGCCCCTGAGACAAATCAAACATGTAATAAAAATAGTAAAGTCTGGAATTGTGGTGTGGAATCAACAAAGTTCTTAAAGGAATTAATTGGTAATAATAAAATTGAATGCATCACAAAAGGTAAGGATCGATATAATAGATTTATTGGAATCTGCTATAAAGATAATTTAGATTTAAATAGTGCAATGGTTCTTAATGGATGGGCAATAGCTTATCGCTATTATTCAAAAGATTATATTGAAGAAGAAGAGGATGCAAAACGAGATAAAAAGGGTATATGGATTGGGGATTTTGAAGAACCCTATTTATTCAGAAAGAAAAATAAATAATCAACCATGATGTTGGGAATCTTTTAAATAAATTAAATCTTCTATTTCTTTATCTTTATTTTTAATTATTTTTTTTAGTTCATTTAATTCATTTTCGATACTTCGATTTTTTTGTTCAATTTGTCTAAGTTCTGATTTTAGTATTGAATTTTCAATATTTACTTCTTCCATATCTTCAGTTGATGCAGAACTTTCTAATTCTATTTCTAATTTTTGAACAAGATTTTCGTATTTTGATAATTGTTTATTTAATTCAGCTATTTTATTTTCAAGCGTGTTAAGTTTCTCAATACTTTCCGAATTATTTTCTAAAGTGTTATTTTCTAGATCTGATATATTGTTTAGAGATTGTTCATAATCATTCTTAATTGTATCAAATGATTCATTTAATTCACTTATTTCTTCACGTAAGTTTTTTATTTGATCGTCTCTAAATTTTAATCGCTGATCTTTTTGGAATATCTCAAGTTTAAGTTCTTCTATTTCAGATCGTAAACTTGATTCATCAACAACATTGCTAGGAATGATTTCAATAGGTGGCTCAGTTTGATCAGTCGAAAAATCTAAAGAAGGGAAATAGAAAAAAATACCAAAGATAACTATAATTGAAATGACTGTTAAGATTCTGTTTCTTCTTCTTCTTCTTGCTTGTAAACCAACAAAACCTACCATACGAACTCTATAAAACGGTAAGTGTAAAAAATAAATATTTAATTATTAAATTGTGGGTCTAAAGAATATGTGGTTGACCTTAAGTACTGAGTAATTTTTTTGATATCTCCAATTTTTACAAGGTTTTCGTAAGGTATAAGTGAACCAAAGTACATATGGATATCATCACCTATCTTTCTTTTCAGTTCATACATACATAGAGAGTATCTAAATGTTTGTCCTATTTTATTAGCAATGTGGTAAAGTTGACTATTTTGACCGTCAAAAAAAATTGGTAACACAGGGCTTTTAGTTTTAAGAACTAGTTTCGATACCCATTGTTTCCACTCACCATCGTCAGCTTTTGTATTTTTATGTAAGTTTTGTTTAGTTGCTATCTTTCCAGAAGGAAAAAGAACTAGAACACCTTCATTATGCAAAACTTTTTCAGCTTCTTTACGTGTATTAATGTTAGTTATTAGAGCTTCTTTATTTTCATTAAAATCAATAGGTAATATTTTGTCTTTTACTGCCTCTGCTTGCCTTAAGACTTTATGTGTAACCATTTTATAATCTTGTCTTACTTTTGAAATTGCTGAACATATGGATACACCATCTGCAACTCCAAAAGCATGATTTGCTATAACAATTAATTTTCCTTTTTTTGGAATATAACTACCGTCCTGAAAATTAGTTATTAAAGTAAAATTTAATTTATCTACTGCATCATCCCAAAAAAGCTCAGGAGGTCTATTTTCAGATAAATATTCATCATATAATTTTTTTAATTTTAATTTTCCTGTTAATAATTCAGTAATCTTAATAAATATTTGACCAATAAAATTTACTTCCGCTGTTGCAAATGTAAATACAATTTTATTATTATTCATAATGAAAATGAATTAATTTAAATAAAATAAAGTTTTTTCAAATATATTACATATTTGCATAATTTGGCCCCCCACTACCTTCAGGTACAACCCAATTTATGTTTTGTGATGGCTCTTTAATATCACATGTTTTACAATGAATACAGTTTTGTGCATTAATTACAAATTTAGGATTTTGAATATCTGTTTTATCAATCTCATACACACCAGCAGGACAATATCTTTGAGATGGCTCATCATAAGCATTTAAGGTAAATTTTATTGGCAATTCCTTATCTTTTAATTGTAAATGTACTGGCTGATCAGCTTCATGGTTAGTTCCAGTCAAATAAACAGAGCTGGTTTTATCAAAAGTAAATATTCCATCATATTTTGGATAATCTATTTTTTTTGAATCTTTTGCTAATTGTAAAGATTCATGATCAGCATGTTTGTGTTTTAGTGTAAAAGGAAGCCTGCCTCTAAATATTATTTGATCAATTCCTGTAAATATTATTGCAGGTATTAGTCCCCAATTAAAACTAGGTTTTACATTCCTTGCAGCAAACAATTCTTTATAAAGCCATGAACGTTTAAATTTATCTTCATATGCTGCAAGAGGTACAGATTTACTTAAATAATCATTAATTGTTTCAGCAGCTATGATTCCACTTTTCATTGCAGTATGTGAACCTTTAATCTTTGGCATATTTAAGGTTCCTGCATCACACCCAACTAGTAATGCACCTGGCATAAACATTTTAGGTAAACTTTGAATACCACCTTCAATAAGTGCCCTTGCTCCATAAGCAATACGTTTTCCATTAATGAGAATTTTCTTAATTGCTGGGTGAGTTTTAAATTTTTGAAATTCATCGTAAGGGGATAAATATGGATTTTTATAATCAAGACCGATTACGTATCCTAAAAATATTTGTTTATTTTCAGCATGATAACAAAAACTGCCACCATAAGTTGCATTATCTAATGGCCATCCCGCAGTATGCATGACAAGACCTTCTTCATGCTGAGTTTCATCTACTTCCCAAATTTCTTTAAACCCAATTCCGTATTGTTGTGGTGACTTATCTTTTGATAAATTATATTTTTTAATTAATTCTTTTCCTAAATGACCTCTACAACCCTCAGCAAAGACTGTTACTTTAGCATTAATATTTATTCCTGGTTCAAAACTATCTTTTTTGTTACCATCTTTATCAATACCCATATCACCAGTTTGTACACCAATTACATGATCTTCATCTGAATATAATATTTTAGATGCCGCAAATCCTGGAAAAATTTCTACTCCTAAATTTTCAGCCTCACTTGCAAGCCATCTACATAAATTTGCAAGACTTATGATATAATTCTTATGATTTTTTTGTACACTAGGAAGAAGCCATGTAGGCCAATTTAACGAGCCTTTCTTAGATAAGAATAAAAACTTTTCTTTTGTTACTTTAGTTTTAATTGGTGAGTCTTTACTTCTCCAATCAGGTATTAATTCATCGAGTGCTCTTGTTTCAAACACATTACCACTTAAAATATGGGCTCCTACCTCTGACCCCTTTTCTAATACACAAACATTAATTTCTGGGTTCAGCTGTTTTAGTTTAATTGCAGTTGAAAGGCCTGATGGACCAGCACCTACCACTACAACATCATAGTCCATTGACTCGCGTTCTACTTCCATTTTATTTATTGTAATAAATTAATTTATTGTTGAATAGTATTTAATTTATCTAGTTCAGAAGATAATTGGGGCAATGCTTCAAATAAATCAGCGTTTAATCCATAGTCAGCGACATTAAATATTGGTGCTTCTTCATCTTTATTGATTGCAACAATTACCTTACTTTCTTTCATACCCGCTAAGTGCTGTATTGCACCAGAAATTCCGACGGCAATATACAAATCTGGGACAACTACTTTGCCAGTTTGCCCAACTTGATAATCATTAGAAACATAACCAGCATCTACAGCAGCACGAGAAGCTCCAACTGCCGCATTAAGCTTATCTGCTATTTCATTTAAAAGTTTAAAATTTTCAGCGCTTTGTAATCCTCTGCCACCGGATATCACAACTCGAGCAGTACTTAACTCTGGTCTTTCAGATTGAGATTCTTCTCTATCTATAAATTCAACACTGCCACTATCATTATCAAAAGAAATATTTTCGACCTGTTCTTTTCCACCGCTAGTTTCTAAAGGGTCAAACGATGTTGGTCTTACTGTTACTACTTTAATCTTATCATTTGATTTAACTGTTGCAATAGCGTTACCAGCGTAAATTGGCCTCATAAAAGTATCGGAACTTATTATTTTTATAACATCACTAATTTGTGCAATATCTAGTTTAACGGCAATTCTAGGAAAAATATTTTTACCAAATGTTGTTGCAGGTGCCATTATGTGGGAATAATTATTAGCCAAAGATAGAACGATAGGCTCAATGTTTTCAGCAATTGGGTTTTTAAGTTTTTCATTATTGGCTAAATATACTTTTGAAACTTTTTCACATTTAGAGATATTTTTAGCTAACTCTTCACATTCATAGCCTGTTACCAAAACATGGATATCTTGGTCTATTTGCGATGCTGCAGATATAGTATTTAGGGTTGATGATTTGATATCTATATTATTATGTTCTGCTAATACTAATATTGTCATATAACTTTTGCCTCATGTTTTAGTTTTTGAACCAATTCAGCAACATCACTTACCATAATTCCTTTTTGTCTAACAGGTGGTTCTTCTACTTTTATTTGTTCAATTCTAGGTTCTATATTTATACCAAGTGAAGATGCTTCTTTTGTATCAATTGGTTTTTTCTTTGCTTTCATTATATTTGGTAAAGAAGCATACCTAGGTTCATTCAGTCTAAGATCACATGATGCTACAAATGGTATAGACACTTTTATTCTTTCTAAACCTTCATCTATTTCTCTAGTAACAATTGCATTTTGACCATCAATTTCAATTTTAGATGCAAATGTGGCCTGAGGCCAATTGAGTAATGCAGATGTCATTTGACCAGTTTGATTAGAGTCATCATCGATTGCTTGTTTTCCCATTAAAATAATTGATGGTTTTTCTTCTTCAGCAACTTTAGAAATTATTTTAGAAATAGCTAGAGGTTCTAAATCATTGTCTGTTTTAATATGAATACCCCTATCAGCTCCCATTGCTAATGCAGTTCTAATAGTTTCTTGCGCCTTATCATTACCTATAGAAAGGATTATAATCTCATCTGCTTTACCAGCTTCTTTTATTCGTAGAGCTTCTTCTACTGCGTTTTCATCAGGAGGATTCATGGACATTTTTACATTATCTTTTTCAACTCCAGAACCATCAGCTTTAACCCTGATTTGAACATTATAATCTATGACTCTTTTTACGGTAACAAGTAACTTCATACTATTGTTTTAGTTTTTCATTTTTAGGATCATAAGGACTATCCTCTATAACAGTTACATTGTATTTTTTATCTAATATATCCATTTCTAATTTTTGACCAATTTCAGCAAATTGAGGATCCACCATACCAATAGCTAATGATTTTTTCACTCTAAAACCATAGTTACCTCCTGTCGCACGACCTATAACTTTTCCATTATTATAAATTGGATTATTACCCAATGCATCTGCATCTTCAACATCATGAACCTCTAAAGTTACCATTTTGTTTTTAAAACCATTTTGCTGCCATTTAACGAGAGAATCTCTTCCAATAAAATTCCCTTTGTTTAAATGTACAAATCTATCTAACCCAGACTCAAAAGCTGCGTATTCTATAGACATTTCTGTACCAACCAATTTATATGTTTTTTCAACACGTAAGCTTTCCATCGCTCTTATACCAAATGGTTTAAGTCCATGATCTTTTCCTGCTTCCATCAATTTATCAAAAATATGGTTTTGATATTCAATTGGATGATGTAATTCCCATCCAAGTTCGCCAACAAAATTCATGCGCATAGCGATACTAGGAGCTAAACCAACATTAATTTTTTTTGATGATAGCCAAGGGAAATTTTCATTAGATAAATCAGTCTTGGTAATTTTAGAGAGAATATCTCTTGATTTGGGTCCTGCTAAAACAAGAACACCTATACTATTAGTTAAATTTTCATAAATCACTGATCCATCTTTGGGTATCCATTTATGAATCCAATCATGATCTAATCGTTGAAATACTCCTGCTGAAACTAAATAAAAGGAATTTTCTTTTTCTTTTGCAATTGTGAATTCTGAGTGAACTCCTCCAGCAGTGTTTAACGCATGACAAAGATTAACTCTTCCAATTTTTTTTGGAATTTTATTTGCAACCAAGTAGTCTAGAAACTCTTCTGCACCAGGTCCTGAAATCCGGCATTTAGCAAACGCAGTCATATCTAGAAGGCCAGCATTTTCCTGAACATTTAAGCACTCGTTACCAACATGTTCAAACCATTTTGATCTTCTAAATGACCAATCATCTTTTTGTGATTCTTTTGAAGGAGCAAACCAGTTAGCGCGCTCCCAACCAAACTTTTGACCAAAAACTGCACCAAGATTTTTTAATCTATCATAACAAGGTGCTTGTCTTAATGGACGTCCCTCTTCTCTTTCTTCATCAGGATAGTGTACTGTAAAGACATTCGCGTAAGCTTCTTCATTCTTTTTAATCAAATATGCCTCTGTAGCATAATCACCAAATCTTCTTGGATCTACACCTAACATATCAATTGTAGGTTCACCATCTACTATCCACTCAGCAATTTGCCATCCAGCTCCGCCAGCTGCGGTAATTCCAAAACTATGACCTTCATTTAACCAGAAATTTTTAAGCCCCCATGCTGGTCCAACAATTGGACTTCCATCTGGTGTATAACAAATAGCACCATTGTAAACTTTCTTAACTCCAACTTCTCCAAAAATAGGAACACGGTGCATTGCTGATTCAATGTGTGGTTCTAAACGCTCTAGATCCTCTTGAAATAATTCGAATTCAGATTCTTTATCAGGTCCATCAACATAGCAAACAGGAGCTCCTTTTTCATAAGGTCCTAATATCAATCCTCCTCTTTCTTCACGCATGTACCAAGAACTATCAGAATCTCGTAAGACTCCCATTTCAGGAAGTCCTTGTTCTTTTCTTTTTAATATTTCAGGATGATCGTCAGTCACTATGTATTGGTGTTCAACAGGTATAACTGGAATATCAAGTCCGACCATCTTTCCAGTCTGTCGAGCAAAATTACCACTACATGAAACTACATGCTCACATTCTATTGATCCTTTATCGGTTTCTACAATCCATAAGTCATCTTTATTTTTTTTAATCCCTATTACAGAAGTGTTTCTATAAATTTCTGCACCTTTATCTCTTGCTCCTTTTGCAAGAGCTTGAGTTAGATCAGCTGGTTGAATGTATCCATCTTCAGGATGCTGAATTGCACCTATCAATCCATCTGTATTACAAAGTGGCCAAATTTCTTTTACTTGCTCAGGTGTTAAAAATTTAACATCTACACCTATCGTTTTTGCTACTCCTGAATATTGATAATACTCATCCATTCTATCTTGAGTAGTTGCTAAACGGATATTTGAAACCACGCTAAAACCAACTTTTTGTCCTGTCTCTTCTTCAAGAGTTTTGTAAAGTTGGACTGCGTATTTATGCAATTGACCTACCGAATAACTCATATTGAATAATGGAAGTAACCCTGCTGCATGCCATGTTGATCCTGAAGTTAATTCCTTTCTTTCAACCAGAACTACATCTGACCAACCCTTTTTGGCTAAATGATAGAGGGTGCTAACACCTACAGCACCTCCACCGATGACAACTACTTTTGACTTTGATTTCATTATTACTATTTAATACTGTACTTCATTAATCATATTAAATAAGGTGGGTCAATCATGAGATACTTCAAAAAATTAATTTTAGTGGTTATTATGAGTGCGTTTATTTGTCTTCCTGTTAAGGCTGAAATGACTCTTAATGAATTATTTTTTGATGAGTCTAAGCCTTTTCATTTAAAAATATTAGACGTTATTCCTGAAGAAGGAATAGTTCAAATAGGTGATAAAAATGCAAAAAATACTATTATTGAATTTATGGATTATTTTTGCGGATATTGTAAAAAAGTTCATCCTGAATTAATGCAGATTGCAATTGAAAGAGAGGATACAAGGATAGTTTTCCTGCAACATCCAATTTTAAGTGAGTCTTCTAAACTACTAGCAAATATGGTTATAGCTGCAAACATACAGAACAAAGGGATCGATTTTCATAATGCATTGTTTGAAGTTGAAGGAAATTTAAATAATGCAAAACTAAAACAAATAATCGAAAATCTTGAGTTAAATGATGCTAAATTAAATATTGATATGACAAAAGAAAGTGTAAATAATATTGTAAGACTGAGTTCTTTTTTAGCTAATGGATCTGGTGCGCGTGGCACTCCTACTTTTTTTGTTAATGAAGAACTTGTTGTTGGTTATATCTCCATTGATAGAATAAAAGCTTTATTAAAATAAAAAAGCTCTATTAATTAAATAGAGCTTCTTAAAATATTTTATTTATCTACTACTTCTCTAGTATTAGCGTTGTGTGATTCAGTAAAAGGAATTGGCACAACTTCTGCATCTACTGGCACACCAGGCGAGTCTGCATATTGATCAGGTAGATGAACCTTGAATTTACGACCATAATTTCCAACAGGAAAACCATTTTTATTTAGAGTTCCATCAAATGGTACATAGCCCATAGCAATGTTCCTTCCTTGCTCAGGATGATACCAAGGAGATGTTATAAATCCACAAGGTTCATTCCCATCTTCTGAAACAAGCCAAAAATCAGGAGCATATTCTTCGATAGGTTTTCCACCTAAACTTAATCCAACTAACTGGAGCTTGTAAGGTTTTTTTCCATCTTTTAAATCTGTCTTCATCTTTTCAAGAACAGTCTTACCAACATAATCAGAAGTTTTATTCCACTCACCTTTACCAGATAAAGATACTTGATAACCTAAATTACATTGAAAAGGATTATGCTGATTATCCATATCTTGACCCCAAGATAGAATGCCCGCTTGTATTCTACGGTGATGAGCCGGTGCTATAACCATAAGATTATGTTTTTTTCCTGCTTCCAAAACAGCATTCCACATATCATCAGCATATTTTGTAGAATCATATAAATATATTTCAAATCCTGCTTCTCCAGAAAAACCAGTTTGTGAAATAATACAATCTCGTCCACCAACTTTGGCGGCAGCAAGTCCATAAAATGGCATTTCATCAACTTTAACTTGATCACCAATTAAATCATTCATCAAAGCGTGCGCTTTTGGACCTTGAATTTGAACTGGGCTTACATCAATTTCATCAATATGGACATTAAATCTATTATCATGATTTACACCCTGTAAATAAAGACCAATATCTGAGTCAGATAATGAAAACCAAAACTCATCCTTTGAAATTCTTAGAAGAATAGGGTCATTTAAAACACCGCCATATTGATTACAAAGAATAACATATCTTCCTCTCATTGGAGATATTTTAGTTGCATCTCTTGTTATAACATAATCAACAAATGCCTCAGCATCAGGACCTTTAACCTGAATTTGTCTTTCAACAGCAACATTCCACATAGTAACATGGTTTTTAATTGCCTCATACTCAACCATTGCTCCACCATCTTCAGGCTTTACGTAACCTCTTGGATGATAAATTCTATTATACACTGTTGCTCTCCAACATCCCGCCTCCATTGACAAATGCCAATAAGGTGATTTTCTCACTCTGGTTGAAATAAGCATTTGGACTGGTGTAGGACCACTTTGTCTTAAATTGTAGGGAACCTTTCTGTCCGATTGATCCACCGACGTAGAATGTTTGATCATTATAAACTCCTTAAATAAATATGCTATTTCTCTATTTAATCTTTAAATACTCTGCAATAATAAAATGTGCATTAAATAAAGAAAGTGGTGGACCTTAATTAGGTCAATATTTTGTCATAGTTTTGACAGCAAAATTTGATAATGAATTTTTTATGAAATTTAAATATTTAATATCAATTATCTCCATTCTAATTTTTTTAACAAGTTGCTCTGCTAGTTATAAAGAACTATCTACTATAGAAAATAATAAGCCAATAAGCTTTCAAGAACACCTATTGTCCGAATACAAAAAAAGGGCTACTTTTGAAGCAGAAGACATGCATGATTGGAATTCAGCAAAATTATATTCTGAAAAAGCTCTTAAGAGTTTAGAAACTGATGAAATATATCCAGAAGAAACTTCATATTGGAAACTGCCAGAAGAAAAGCTTAATGAAATAAGAATTGCATATGATAACCTTATGACAATTTATAAAGATGCAAAAAAGATTGACCCTTTTAATTTAGCAAGAGCTATTTCATCATTAGATTGCTGGTCAGAACAGCAGGAGGAAAATTGGCAAACATGGGATATTAATAGTTGCAAAAATGATTTCTTAAACGCTATGCATAATATTTACGAAAAAATATCTACACAGAAAAATGAGCAGAAGACTTCAAATAACAAAAATAATAATTTAAAAAAAGAATCAAAAAATGAAGTAACGATTGTTACTAAAAATGTAAATAAAGAGTTAATGCAAATAATATATTTTGATTTTGATCAATTTAATTTATCTGAAGTAAGTAAAAATAAAATAATAAAATTTATAAACAACTATGGAAGCGTTATTAACGAGTTTCTTGTAGTTGGTCATACTGATACTAAGGGAACAAATGAGTATAATTTTTCATTGTCAATTAAAAGAGCTGAGGTTGTAAAAGAAATTTTAATTAATAGTGGAGTAAAACAAAGTAGTATAAAAATATTAGGAAAAGGTGAAGAATCTTTAGCTGTAAATACTCCAGATGATACCAAACAGCCAGTAAATAGAAGGGTAGAAATAAAAAAAGCAAATTAACTTTAGTTTATAATTATTTTGGTATATTGAGCTTTTTTCTATGTATTCAAAAACAACAAAAAAAATAAATATTACTGTAAAACCTTATTATCTTGAAGATCAATCTGAGCCAGAAGATCAGCATTTTGTATGGGCGTATAAGGTAACAATTGATAATCAAGGTAACGAAAAAGTACAACTTGTAAACAGACACTGGAAAATTATCGATGCTAATGGCACATTACAAGAAGTGCGTGGAAAAGGTGTTGTAGGTGAACAACCTGTTCTAAATCCTGGTGAAAAATTTGAATATACAAGTGGTACACCTTTAACTACCTCATCTGGTTTTATGGAAGGAACTTATGAGATGCAAAGTGATAATGGTAATACTTTTGATGTTCAAATTCCTCAGTTTTCATTAGATACTCCGTTTGAAAATAACGAATTAAATTAATTTATAAAAAAAAATGAGAGACTTCAGGTCAATATTAAACATAATAGGTTTACTAATATGTATTGAAGCATTGGCAATGCTAATACCAATGTGCTTTGATCTTTATTATGGTAATTATGAATGGTTACAGTTTTTTTATTCAAGTCTAATCACATTTTTTATCGGTATAATTTTATATTTTTCATTTAGAAAAAAAAATATTAAGCTTGGAATCAGGCAAGCATTTTTATTAACAATTTCATCATGGTTAGTAATATCTTTCTTTGGTGCAATTCCATTTGTATATTCATCATCTTCACTTTCATATACAGATGCTTTTTTTGAGTCTGTAAGTGGAATTACTACAACTGGAGCAACTGTTATTAACAATTTAGACAACCTATCAGAAGGTATATTAATTTGGAGATCTCTTCTTCAATGGTTTGGAGGAATTGGAATTATTGTTCTTGCAATGGCTATATTGCCAACTTTACAAATTGGTGGCATGCAATTGTTACACATGGAGCATGATGATCCTTATGAAAAAACAATTCCTAAAGTTAATCAGTTTGTAATTGAATTATTTTTACTTTACGTATCTTTATCAATTATTTGTGCCTTTTTGTATTTTATAAATGGAATGAAAGGTTTTGATTCAATTATTCATGCAATGACTACAATTTCAACTGGTGGATTTTCAAATTATAATGAATCTTTTTTATATTTTAATTCATTTCAGATTGAGATCATAAGTGTTATTTTTATGTTGATCGGCAGTTTGCCATTTGTCTTGTATTTGCAATTTCTACACAGTCAAAAAAAGTTAATTTTTAAAGACGATCAAATAAAATTATTCTTTTTAATTTTGTTTATAATTATTTTATTAACGACAATTTGGCTAACTACTAATCAATCTATAGATGTAATTTCTGCTTTTAGAATTGCTTTATTCAATATTACATCAATTTTAACTGGCACAGGTTATACTAGTAGTAATTTTTCAAATTGGGGTGGTTTTGGAATAGTAATAATGATGGTTATAATGTTTGTTGGTGGTTGTGCTGGCTCAACTACTGGTGGAATTAAAATTTTCAGATTACAAATACTTTTTAGAGGAGCGATAACTCAGATAAGAAAACTGACTCAGCCTCATGCTGTATTGGTAATGCGTTTTAATGGAAAAACTGTGAATGACAATACTTACAATTCTATTATGGGTTTTTTCTTTATGTATATTTTAATATTTATTCTATCTGCAGTATGTTTAAGTTTTTTTAATCTTGATTTTTTAACAGCTTTCTCAGGTGCAGCTTCAGCAATTTCAAATGTTGGGCCTGGTTTGGGAAATACTATAGGACCAATTGAAAACTACTCATTATTAGAAAATGGAGCCAAGTGGATACTATCAATAACCATGATAATTGGAAGGTTGGAAATATTTACTGTGTTGGTTCTTATATCAATAAATTTTTGGAAAAGTTAAATAATATAGTATCCACTCATATATACAGATAATTGACTTTTTGCTTCTGAAATAAAGTCCTTCATAGCATTAATTAATAAATCATTAATAATTACTTCGGTTTCACTTAGAGAAATATATTTTTGTGAAGTGGTTGTTCTAGTACTTTCAACTGTAGTATTAGCAACTAAAAAGTTATTATCATCATAAAGTTGATATTCAACAAAAAAATTTATTTTATATTGAAATATTGTTTTTTCTTCATATCTTTTAGCATTTACATTATCTATTTCCTTTTTCAAAATAGATGAATCTAAAATACTTATAACTAATTTATTTTCACTTCCTAATTTAGAAATATTATTTTCATTCCATTTAAAAATAATATCGAAAGGAGAGTTTTGAATTTGATCTTCAATATTTTCTTCAGAAAAAATAGGATTATAATTTGAAATAATTTCTATTTTATTTACATTAATTGAAATTTTTTCTAATTTAGAAATATCTATATCAACAGGGTTTAAAATCTCCAAAGGCTGGCATGAAAATAAAAATATAAAAATAAAAATAATTTTATTTTTTAAGTACATAAATTAATATTGCTTGTTGAATATACATTCTATTTTTAGCTTGACTAAGTACAACTGAATTTTTTCCATCAAGAACTTCAGATGTTACCTCTTGCTCTCTTTTTGCTGGTAAACAATGCATAAAAATTACATCTTTTGCTGCGTTTCTAATAATATTTTTGTTAACAGTAAAATTTTTAAAATATTTTTTTTTGTTAATATTTTTTTCTCCCATAGAAACCCATACATCAGTCATTATACAATTTGAAGCAATTGTGCCTGAAACTGGATCAGAAAAATAATTTAATTTGTTGTTTTTATAATTGCTAAATTCTTTTTTGTAGTTTTTAAATATTTGTTTTGGAATAACCAAATTAAGTTTAAATTTATAGATATTTTGAAGATGAATAAGAGAACGCAAAACATTATTGTAATCACCAATCCATGATATTTGTAAATTTTTATAATTTTTAAAATTTTCTTGCATTGTTAAAAAATCACCAAGTATTTGACAAGGATGACTATATTCAGTTAGACCATTTATAACTGGCAGGATGTTCTCTTTACTTAAATCTACTATTTGTTTGTGATTATTGTTTCTTATCATTACACAATCAATAAATTGACTTAAAACATGCAATACATCTTCCTTCTTTTCTCTTTTATTATCAAAACCAATATCTTTACTTTGCAATTCCAAAACTCTACCTCCTAGTTTTTGCATTCCAACACTAAAACTTAATCTGGTTCGTAAGGATTGCTTTTCAAAAATTAATCCGAGTGTTTTGTCTTTACAATATAAAGAATATTTCTTTGGATACTTTTTTATTTTCTTTGCCAGTAAAATTATTTCATCAATTTGTCTTTTATTAAAGTTATTTATGTCGATAAAATGTTTCATTAAGAAAATTCTTTTAAACTCTTATTAATTATTGAAATAGATTTATCAATCTCTTTGTAGGTAACAATAAGTGGCGGTGCTAATCTTACTGTATTATCTGCAGCTGGCACATTTAATAATTTGTTTTTTTTAAGACATTCAGAAAAATCTAAATTGCTTATATTTGTCTTGATTCCCAATAATAGTCCTGCACCTCTAACCTCTGAAATAATATTGGATGTATTCTCTAATTTTTTTAAATTTTTCCAAAAATACCTTGCAGTTTTGTCAACTTTTGAAAGAAATCTTTTATTTGAAATAATTTTTAAAACTTCTAAGCCCACACTCATAGCTAACGGATTGCCGCCATAGGTCGATCCATGACTACCCTTAGTCATTGCAACACATGCTTGGTTTGTTGACATACAAGCCCCAAGAGGAAAACCGGATCCAATACCTTTTGCTACAGACATAATATCAGGTTTTATTTTTGCCCATTCATGTGAAAATAATTTACCTGATCTACCAAATCCACACTGAACTTCATCAAAAAAAAGTAGAATATTATTTTTGTTACAAATTTTTCTTAACAATTTTAAAAAACTTAAATTGGCAGGACGAATACCACCTTCTCCTTGAATTGGTTCAATAATAATTCCAGCTGTTTTTTTATTTATTGCCGATATTAATTTCTTTTCATTATTAAATTCGATTTGTTTAAAACCTTTAAGCATAGGACCAAAGCCAATAGAGTATTTTTTATTTTTTTGAGCTGAAAGTGCTCCATAAGTTCTGCCATGAAAAGCACCATCAAAAGTTATTATCTCCGTTTTTTTAGTCTTGTGATAGGAATGATATCCTCTAATTATTTTAATTCCACATTCAATAGATTCGGTTCCAGAATTAGTAAAAAAAACTTTATCTGCAAAAGATTTTTTACAAAGCAATTTTGCAAATTCTTCCTGTTTTTTTATTTTATATAAGTTTGAAACATGCCAGAGTTGTTTAGATTGCTTATTAAGCACCTCTACTAGTTTAGGATGACAGTGACCAAGAGAATTTACAGCTATTCCACTTGCAAAATCTAAATATTTTTTATTTTGACTAGTATATAAATAACACTCTTTACCTTTAACAAATTCAAGGGTTTTATTTCCATAAGTTGGCATAACATTCGATAAAAATTTACTAACCATATTTAAAATTTAATTTTGTATCCTTTGCGAAACATAAAATAGCATAATAAAATTAATATAATATTAATAATTATTAAGAAGATTGATCCTTTGAACAAAGAACCGTCAGAAATGCCTGTAAAAGCATATCTAAAACCATCAATATTGTAGAAGAATGGATTAAATGAAGAAACTGTCTGCCAAAACTCAGGAAGTCTAGAAATTGAATAGAATGTTCCTGACAAAAAAGTAAGAGGTAAAACAATAAAGTTAGTTATACCTTGTTGTTGATCCCATTTGTCTGCCCAAATACCAACAATTGTTCCCAAAGTACCCATCATTGTGCATCCCATTAATGTGAAAAATATCAAAGCCATGTAAGAGTAAATTTGAAGAGGTACAAATATTATGACTCCTAAAGTTGTTACAATACCGCATACAACACCTCTGCAAACTGATCCTATAATAAAACCAAATGCTAATTCTACATTATTTAAAGGAGCCATTAATATATCTACAATATTTCCTTGAAATTTTGACTGCCCAATACTTGATGCTGAATTAGCAAAAGAGTTTTGAAGCATAGTCATCATTATAAGACCGGGAGCAATGAAATAAGGGAGATCAATACCATTTATGGAATTTATAGATCTGCCAAGAGCTAAGCTAAAAACAGCTAAGAATAATAAAGAGCTAATTGCTGGTCCAACCACAGTTTGAATACCAACTTTTAAAAATCTAAATACTTCTTTTTTAACTAATGTAAGAAAACAGAGAAAATTATAATTAATCATATTAGGAGTTTTCTTTTAATATATTTAAATTATTTGTATATTAGTTTAGTGGACGAAAAAAAACTCTTAAAATACGCCGTTGATTATTTAAGCAAATATGATTCTTCTAAGATTAATTTGGTTAATGTACTTAAAAGAAAAATTTTAAGATTAAAAACTACAAATTATGAAAAGGGAAAGCTTTTTAATATAATTGAAAGTATAATAATAAAATTAGAAAAAAATAAATTTATTGACGATGACAGATATAGTTCAACAAAAATTTTATCTTTATCAAATTCTGGAAAATCTAAGAATTTTATATTCAATTACTTAGTAAAAAAAGGAGTTAATAAATCTCAAATTCAAAATAATTTAAATTTAATAGAACAAAATAATGATAATTGGGAATTAAATTCAGCAAGAATTTTTGCTAAGAAAAAGAAATTATTAGAAAAAAATCAAAATTATGAAAAAAGTTTAGCAAAAATGGCAAGAGCAGGTTTTAGCTATGATATATGTAAAAAAATATTAGGTTAGCTTTCCTTGATATGAATCTTACCCTCTAATAATCTTGCTATCTGCTTGGTAGTTTCAAATCTTTCAAAAGAAATTCTTATAATTGCAGTTAGAGGTGCAGCAAGAAGAACACCAATGAATCCCCAAATCATTCCCCAAAAAATTAAAGATAGAATAATTGTAATTGGATGTAGTCCAAAACTCTCACCAAAAATTTTAGGTTCTATAAAATTTCCTACAATTTGATGAATAATTGTAGGTAAAATTATTATTAGCACTACAAGAGTTGGATCATTATATTGAAGAAAAGCTATTGGTAATGGAAGTAAAACAGCTATTACTGATCCAATCACTGGAATAAAATTTAAAATAAATGTTAAGCTTCCAAAAATAAAAGCTAATTCTAAACCTAAAAACCAATAAATTAATCCAGCAGCAATACCTGTAAAAGCTGAAGTTAAAAATTTTGTAAATATATATTTTTTTACTAATCTGATAATATCATTCCATTCATCTGATGTATTTTTAGGTGGAGTTCCTAACAATAAAAATAGTGTTATAATTACAACTAAAAGAAATTTAGAAATAAAGTTTGCACTATTACTTAATATAGCTGCTGCCCAGTTAGTAATTGGAAGTTCAGCAATTGTATTTCTAATTGTTTCTCTATCAATGTTAATATCTAATTCTTGAAGCTGTATTATAACCGCCTCTATTAAGATAATTACCTTTTTATTATAATCATCTGCCGATTCTAAGAATGTTGCAACTGAAGAAACAATAAAAGGAACTATAATTGAAAATAATAATATAATTAAACAAATACTTATAAAAACTGCAATAAATCTGTGAACGCGAAGATTAATAGTCTGAAAATCAATAATTGGATCAATTAATATTCTTAAAAGAAGTGCTAATACAAATGGGACCATTATAGGTTGAGAAAAATTTAAAATAAATGCAACAGCTATACTAGCTAATATAAAAAGTGATCCAGAAATTACGCGATAATTTTCTTTCATTTTTTCTTAGTAGATTGAGGATTAAAAATTTCTGTTTTTTCATCTGATAATTTTTCAACATAAAGTGATTGACTTGGAAAAGCAAAACCAGCTTCATTATTTTCAATAATTTCTATTATTTTGACAGCAAGATCTTCTTTAATTTTTAAAAATTCAGCCCAATCATTTGTAACAGTAAATGTTTGCACTAACATATCAATAGAGCTATCAGAAAAACTATCTACCCGAACATAGAAACTGGCATTTTGATTTTTTGCAAAGTTATCATCTTTCTCAATTAATGCATTTATTTCATCTCTAATTTTTTTTAATTGATCAATGGTTGTTCTGTATTCTAATCCAATTAACCATCTTATACGTCTATGATGTCTTCTTGTATAATTAGTAACAGACTGCTCGGCAAATTTATAATTTGGTACCATTACAGGAGTTGAATCAAATCTTCTAACAAGAGTCGATCTAAATCCAATTTGCTCAACAACTCCTTCAACTTCTCCAGAAACTAAAATTATATCACCTACAGTAAATCTTTTTTCCATTAATATCATAATACCGCTAATTAAATTTTTAAATAAATCTTGAGCACCGAGTGCCACTGCCACGCCAAATAAACCTAAACCAGCGATCACAGGACCCACTCTTATGCCCCACAATTCTAATATTGCAACCATCCCAAGAACAATTACGAGAATTTTTAATCCTTTAAGAGTCCAATCCACTAAAGGTTTTGAAATTGTTGACTCAAAGTTTTTTATTACAAATGAAAATGGTATAATCAATTGATGCAATAGCCAGAATATAAAAATTGTAATTAAAGATCTGTTTAATAAATCTATAAAATCTTGATTATTTTCAGAAATATCTAAATATGAAGATGCTATAAAAAAGCCTATAACAACAGGTAAAAATTTCAATGGTCCATCAAGTACTTCAATGACGGCATCGTCAATTTGATTGGAAGTTCTTAAAACAATCCTTGATAATCGATTAAGAATAAATCTAGCTATAAGTCTTCTGAGCAAATAAAAAAGTAGAAAAATTATAAGACTAACTATGATATCTGTAGCGTTTATACCAAAAACACCATTATTCCATACATCTAAAAAAAGGTTAGTAAAGCTATTGAATGATTCCATAAGCGATATATTTAATACTCACTAACATGAAAATTAGATTTTTACTTGTTTTTTTGATTATGCTTAACTTAAAGAATACATTATTAGCTAATGAAACAGTGAATTTATACGATTTTTCATTTGAAGATATAGACGGCAATCTAGTAAATTTAGAGAAGTTTGATGGTAAGCCAATTTTAATTGTGAATACAGCCTCAAGGTGTGGTTTCACCCCTCAGTATGCTGACCTCCAAAATTTATTTTTAAACTATAAAAATAGCGATTTAACAATAATAGCTACAACAAGCAATTCCTTCAATCAAGAGTATTTGGACACCGAGGATATTAAACAAATATGCTTAGTTAATTACGGAGTAGGTTTTGTTACTTCATCACCAATGAATGTTAAAGGAAGCAATACTCATCCAATTTATGCATGGATTGAGGAGGAGTATAATGAAAAACCAAAGTGGAATTTTTACAAATATTTATTTGATAGAAATGGCCTACTGATTAAATCATGGTCTTCTATGACAAAGCCAGACAGTTCGAAAATTACCAATCTAATTGATCGTCTAATCTAAAAAAAAAGGGCAAATAAATTTGCCCCTTTCTTAAAATATTTATTTGTTAACTACATCATGCCGCCCATGCCGCCCATGCCGCCCATGCCGCCCATGCCGCCGCCCATATCAGGCATAGCAGGTGCTGCAGATTTATCTTCAGGAGCATCAGCTACCATAGCTTCAGTTGTAATCAATAAACCGGCTACAGATGCTGCATCTTGTAGTGCGGTTCTAACAACTTTAGTTGGATCAATTATACCAGCATTTACCATATTGGTGTATTTATCCATTTGAGCATCATAACCAATATTGTGATCTTTACTCTCACGAATTTTACCCGCTACAACTGCTCCATCAACGCCAGCATTTTCTGCAATTTGTCTCATTGGATTAAATAGTGCTCTTCTTACTATATCAACACCAATCTTTTGATCATCATTAGCAGTTTTTACTAATTTCAATGAATTAGTAGCATATGCAAGAGCTGAACCACCACCTGGTACTATACCTTCTTCAACAGCTGCTCTTGTTGCATGCATTGCATCTTCGACTCTGTCTTTTTTCTCTTTAACCTCAACTTCTGTAGCGCCACCAACTCTGATAACAGCTACACCACCTGCTAATTTTGCAAGCCTTTCTTGAAGTTTTTCTCTATCATAGTCAGAAGTTGTTTCTTCAATTTGTGCTCTGATTTGATTACATCTACCTTCAATGTCTTTCTTTTTACCAGCGCCTTGGACAATAGTGGTGTTTTCTTTGTCAACAACAACTCGTTTAGCAGTACCTAGCATTTCAAGATTAACATTTTCTAACTTTATACCAAGATCTTCACTTATCACCTGACCTCCAGTTAGAATTGCAATGTCCTCTAACATTGCTTTTCTTCTATCTCCAAAACCAGGAGCTTTGACTGCAGCTATTTTTAAACCACCTCTTAGTTTATTTACAACTAAAGTAGCTAAAGCTTCACCTTCAATATCTTCAGCTATAATCAATAGTGGTTTTGTAGATTGAACAATAGATTCAAGTAAAGGCAACATCGGTTGTAAACTTGATAATTTTTTTTCATGAAGTAAGACATAGCAATCACCAAGTTCGGTGATCATTTTTTCTGCATTAGTTACGAAATATGGTGAAAGATAACCTCTATCAAACATCATACCTTCAACAACATCAAGTTCAGTATCCAAACTTTTTGCTTCCTCTACGGTAATAACACCTTCTTTACCAACCTTTTGCATTGCACTTGAAATCATTTTACCAACTTCAGCATCACCATTTGATGCAATAGTGCCTACTTGTGCAACTTCCTTATCAGTTTTAATTACTTTAGATTTTTTTCTAATTTCATTAACTACAGCATCTACAGCTAAATCAACGCCTCTTTTAAGATCCATAGGGTTCATTCCAGCCGCTACAGCTTTCATTCCTTCAGTTGCAATTGCTTGTGTTAATACGGTTGCAGTAGTAGTGCCGTCGCCAGCAATATCATTAGTTTTGCTAGCAACATCTCTGACCATTTGAGCGCCCATGTTTTCAAATTTATCTTTTAATTCTATCTCTTTAGCAACACTTACACCATCCTTGGTAATTCTAGGTGCTCCAAAAGATTTATCCATAACTACATTCCTACCTTTAGGTCCTAATGTAACTTTTACTGCATCAGCTAGCTTGTTAACACCAGTTAACATTTTTGATCTAGCATCTGATCCAAAAAATATATTCTTTGCAGACATTTTAATTATCCTCTCTTAATTTTTATTTCTTTTTCTTACCTGAAGTTATAATTCCCATGATGTCAGACTCTTTCATAATTAAAAAATCGTCACCATTCATTTTTACTTCAGTACCAGACCATTTTCCAAAAAGTATTTTATCTCCTTTTTTGACGTCCAAAGGTACCAGCTTTCCTGTTTCGTCTCTTGCTCCAGAACCAACTTCTAATACTTCACCTTCCATTGGTTTTTCTTGAGCAGTGTCAGGGATAATTATACCCCCTGCTGTTTTTTGATCAGAGTCCACTCTTTTAACAAGAACTCTATCATGTAAAGGTCTAAAATTCATATTTCCTCTTTTGTTAACTAATTGAAATTTAATAATTTTTTATTAGCACTCTCGTAATAAGAGTGCTAGTTATGTAAGCATTATTAAGGTCTATTCAAGAAGAAAACAAAAAAAAATTCGAATTAACGTAAGTTATGATATTTTGAAAAAAATGGTATTTTTTAGTGTTTTTTTTAGAACCCTTGGTTTTTTGAGTGCGTTATTAATTTTTATAATAATTGTTAACATTTTACTTAGTTTTTCTAAGGGTATGCAAAAAAAACAGTTTGTAATGACAGATGGCATCTCAAGCTCAAATAATATTATAGCAAATATGAATTTGAATGGGCCAATTTTCAATAATTACAGCAATGTTTTAGGAAATAATTTTTTGGGATACATAAATCCTGAACAGGTTAAAGCATATTTAGAAGAATTAAAAAAACTAAAAGTAAATGTTCTAATAATAAATATTAATTCACCTGGGGGAACAGTGAGTGCAACTGCTGAATTAGAGAAAATTATTTATGAATTTAAAAAAAATACAAATGTTAAAGTATATATTTTTACAAAAGAAATTTTAGCATCTGGGGGGTATTGGGTCGCAACTACAGCCGATAAAATATTTGCATCATATGGATCAGTTATAGGTAGTATAGGGGTAAGTGGTCCAAGTTGGATCTACTACAATACACCAACAAGTTTATCGTCAGGAATTTTAGGTCAATCAATTGAAACTAAAAATGGAATAGAATTTTATAGTCAAAATGCTGGTGAAGGTAAAGATTTGTTTAATCCATATAGACGACCTAAAACTAATGAAATTAAACACTTACAAAAAATCGTTGATGATGTTTACAATGATTTTATTACAAAAGTTTCAAAAAGTCGTAAAATTGAAATTTCCAATTTAAAAAATAGTATTGGAGCTTTAATCTACAGTAGTAATCAAGCTAAAAAGAATTTTTTAATTGATGATGTTGTAAATTATGAAACACTTATCAAATTAATTATTAAGGAAAACAATTTTGAAGATTACAAAATTTATGAAAATAAGGTTAGTAATTCTATCCTAGAAAATCTATTAATTAGATACCAAGGTCAAACTAATGAAAAAAAATTATTAGAAAACATTTGTAGAAATTTAGAAACTAATATTAATGTCGTTATTCCAATTTACCTAAAAGAGTGTTGAGTTAAATTATAGTATTTAGCTCTTGGATTTTAATAATTAGATTTTTATAATAATTGCTTTGAGATAATACATTTTTGTGAATATATTTTTTTGCTAAACTGGAATGATTTTCAACCTCAACTGTGTCAGACACTATTTTAATATGTTTGAGATTATTGATTAGAGATAAGTTAAAATATCTGTCTTCAAGAATTTTTTCGTTATCTCTAAAAGTGGGTGTGATCTCATAGATCTCAGTTCCGGGTTTGCAAAAAATAATATTTGCTAAATTAGACCCATGTGGAGAAACAATTTTTTTAGCATTTGAAAAGATCTCTATCTGCTCATCTATTTCATATAATTGAGGATTAATAACCTTGTATCCTTTACTTCTCAGGAGAGTTACGACATCTCCTTCATTTAGAATTTTTCTATAATTAGAACCCTCTCTGGTTACATATATTTTTTTACTTATTTCTACACCAGTTCTTGGATTTAAAAATTTTTTTAATATTTTTATTGAGTCATTCAAATTCATAAACTGGGGAAACTCAGAATTTATAAAATGATAAAAATCATCATCTAAAAAAACAAATGTAAATTCTATATTTAAGGATTGTAAAATATTTTCTATTAATTTTCTGTATTTATTTGATGAATTTCTATGTATTGCAAGTTTAATTTTTTTTTTATTATTAAAAAAAATTCTTGGAAGAAATTGAAGTAAATTTGAATAATAATTACTACCCGAATTTGACCCAAGGACATAAAGATCTTTAAAATTTTTCAATGAATTTTTGTTATCTTTAAAATTGTCAAAAAAAGTTTGAGAATAAAAATGAGAGGTGTTGTTAAGATCTCTCCTAAATAATGATGAAAATGTTTCATTATTTTCAGTAATTGGAAAGTAGTAGAATGAATCAGAAAAAAAATTACCTTTAAGTATGTTACAATTAATTGATAAATTACTGAAATTTGCGTTAAGAAATAAATTTGATAAACGTTTATCACTTTTTATTTCAGTCGAATTTATATCAATTATCATTTTATCTATTTAATTAATACAGATTTGATTTAATTTAAATAATAACATTTTAATATTTGGCGCGCCTGAGAAGAGTCGAACTCCTAACCTTATGATCCGTAGTCATACGCTCTATCCAATTGAGCTACAGGCGCTAATAATATTATACACTTTATATAAATCGTATGCTACTTTATAAAAATATTAGAATGAAAATTATATTGTTATTTATTGCAATAATTTCTTTTACACAAAATGCTTATACAGATGTTGGAAATGAAACTGGTCTAGAGATACCTAGATATGTATCTTTAAAATCTAATGATGCAAATATAAGAGTAGGGCCAAGTAAAAATTATCCAATAAAAATTAAATATATAAAAAAAGATTACCCTTTAAAAGTATTAGAAGAGTATGAAGATTGGAGAAAGGTTGAGGATTTTAAAATGAATATTGGATGGATTCATAAAAGCTTAATATCAGGTAATAGAACTGGTATTGTTTTGTCAAAAAATAACAAAAATATTAAATTATTAAACACCTTGGGTGGCAATGTAATTGGAGAAATAGGCCAGGGAAATATTGTATATTTAACAAAGTGTAAAATTGATTGGTGTTATGTTGCAGTGAAAAATTTCAAAGGTTGGATGAATAAAAAATATATTTGGGGTGTAAAAGAAAAAGAAATAATTAAAATTAACTTTCTACAAAGATTTGAAGATTTATATTGGAAAAGTATTAACTTTCTAAATAATATAAAAAATGAATACTAAACTTTGGCTGGGGCGGTAGGATTCGAACCTACGAATGCCGACTCCAAAAACCGGTGCCTTACCGCTTGGCGACGCCCCAAATTATGATTACTCTCTAGTATTAAGCACAATATAAGTCAAACTCTTCAAATGCGACAATAACATAAATAACAATAAAAAGTAGCAAAACTAATCCTAATTGATTCAAGATTGTTTCATAGCAGGGGATTTACATTTTTAAAGCTAAACCTATTTAATTTTTATGCGAAAATTACTTAGTATAATTTCATGCTTGTTAATTATTTTACCGATGAGTCAGGTTAAAGCAAATACAGAAAAAATGTATGAAAGACTTGTTAATGATTGGTCAACTATTTTTCCTGATGGAAATAGAAATGCAGCTGGGCCAAGATTTTTTAAATATATTTTGGATCAAAGCTTAGAATACGAAGAGTTTATGCAATTTAACAAATTATACTGTGCTGTTTCAGGCTCTTTAATTCCTCCTGATGCTCAACCAGATGAAATTCTTCTAACTAATTTAGACAACGATGAACAAATTTGTGGCCAATATTATAAATGTTGTTGGCCTTGTCTATGTGATGTAATGAAATATTCAGAAACAAAAAAAATAAACATAGATTTTAAAGATCAATCAAAAGATATTTATACAATCGTTATTGATAATCCATGTAATAAAAATGATTTCCCCGAACTTGTTAATAGAGATTATTTTTGTGAAGGTAATGAATTAAATAAGGAATATACATACTCAGTAGATAACAAGCTTGTTATTGGTGTATTGCATAATGCAAAAATATGTGATGCTTACGACATTGATTATATAAGAAATGACCAGATAACAGGCCCTATGTGCGAAGCTAGAAATAGTATGCCTCTTGAAGAACTTAATTTTGGAATGGGCGACATTTTTATTAGATTGGCAAATTGAAATTACTTGAAATGCGTAAGTTAGTTTTTATTTTTATCTTGTTAATATCTAGTATGGCTAAGGCAGAATTTTTTTCTAATATTTCAAATATAATTGAAAATAATAACGATAGATTGAGTTATGGGATTTCAGTAACTGACTTTGATAAAGATGGAAGTTATGAATTCATTGTTGCAGGTTTTGGTTACTCTAATCTAGCTCTTAGTTATAAAAATGGAAAACTAGTTAATACAATACAAGATCCTTTATTCATTGATGAAGATAGGAGCACTATTGGTGTATCAGCTTGTGATATTGATCAGGATGGTTTTGAAGAAATTTATTTCTTAAATACTGATACGTATAGTGGGGAAAAAAAATACTCTGATAGATTGCTGGATAACAATAACAAAATATTCGATTATTTTGAGTTAGAAAAAAATTTAGAAAATTTAAATTTAACCGCAGGTAGATCAGTTGTTTGTGTAGACAGAAATGGGTCAGGGAAATACGGTATATATGTGGCTAATTATGGAGGTCCTACTAGATTTTATGAAATTGAAGAAAATGAAGTTGAAGACTTAGCGCCAATTCTTGGAATAGATCAAATAACTGGGGGAAGAGCGGTAATTTCAGGACATATAGTTTCTGATAACATGGATATATTTGCAGCTAATGAGAGAGGTCCGAATTTTTTATATAAAAATATTAATGGTAATTTTAAAGATATTGCAATTGAAAAAAATGTGCAAGATACTTTTCAAAATGGTCGTGGAACTGCTTTAACTGATTTTTTATATAGAGGTGAACTTGATATTATAACAAGTAACTGGGAAGGTTATCATCGTATTTTTGTAAAACAAAAAGAATCTTTTCTCGATATGTCTTCATTAGATTTTAGATCACCTAGTAGAATACGAACAGTTATATCGGCAGATTTTGATAATGATGGTTATGATGAAATTTTTTTAAATAATATCGGTCAACCAAATAAACTCTTTCGTATTCTTGATGAAGGAAACTTAGAAGAAATCAAATTAGACGAAGCACTTGAAGCACAAGGTCTAGGAACTGGGGCAGCTGTTGCCGATATTGATGGAGATGGAATTTTAGAATTACTTATTTCACATGGTGAATCTGGGGCTCAACCACTTAGTTTATTTAAAGCAAATATTTCAAATACTAATTATATTAGAATCAAACCTCTTAACACCTTTGGTGCTCCAGCTAGAGGTGCAACAGTTACATTACATACAAATTTGAGAAATCACGCCAAGACTATTGATGCTGGCTCAGGATATTTATGTCAAATGGAACCAATAGCACATTACGGTTTGCGTCCTGGTGAAGAAATTAAAAATATATCAATTAAATGGACTAATGGTACAATTGATAGTTATGAAATTATTGATATAAATAATACATTCGAATTTAAACAAGGAATATAATTAAATGTCTGTTACCGAAACATTAAAAAAACCAGCTCCACGTTTTCATTGGAAATGTAAACATACATGGAGAAGAAGTGCTAAAAATACTGCTTGGTGTTTGCTAGGGTGTAGTATTGGCGATTTTGGAACCATACTCTATTTTCAATTAACTGGCATTCCTTGGCCTACACTTTATATTATGATCCTAGCAATCATTAATGGCATTATTACTAGCATCATTTTAGAGACTGTCGTTTTATCAAGACAAATGATTATCAGCAAAGCTTTTAAAACAGCCATAGGAATGAGTTTAATTTCAATGGTGTCTATGGAAATAGCCATGAATGCAGTTGACTGGATCATTATGGGTGGCGCTAAACTTGTATGGTGGGTAATACCTATAATGCTTCTTGCAGGCTTTCTAACGCCGTGGCCATATAATTATTACAGATTAAAAAAATATAATATTGCCTGCCATTAACTAAATTAATTCATAAACGAATATTGAAATTGGTTTAAATCCACATATCTCATCATCATGATTAGAATATTACTTACATTATTATTTATAAGTTCGACATCATTTGCTGCTAGTACTAGTTCAGATGATAGTGAAACTAGCATTTCAGCTAGTGAACAAGTTACAAAACTATACGATAAAGCTTACGAATTAGTTTATTATAAGAAATTTGATAAATCTATTAAATTACTTGAAAAAATTGCTAAGCGTAAAGACCTAGGTGAAAAAAAAGCTGATGTATATAACCTACTTGGTTTTAGTTACAGAAAGCACAGTGAGCCAAATCTAGATAAGGCCTTTGAAGCATATAGAATTGCTTTAGACGCAAATCCTGAACATTTAGGAGCACATGAATATCTTGGAGAACTTTACATCACCATTGGTAATATGAATAAAGCTAATGAAATGTTATTAAAATTAGAAACAATAGCTGGAACTAATTCTATGGAATATAGAAAATTAAAAACAGCAATTGATAATTCATAAATATAACAATTGCTCTTTATATAAGAGCAATTTTAACTAATGATAATTTATACTCTTAATTTTTTTGTAACAATCCTTATAGGATCTATGATTTTCTTTATGGCTGTCATCTCGCCATCAGTCTTTGCCACATTAAGTACTAACGCCAGCAGTAAATTTTTAAGAACAATTTTTCCTAGAATGTTTTTATTTGGGTTTATAATAGCTTTTTTATCTTTAATCCTTAGTTATATTTCAGGTAATAATTTAAATTCTATTTTATTAGTAATAGTAGCTGTAAGTTTTATTATTAATAGAAATTATTTAACGCCCAAAATTAATAATTTTAGAGATAAAGAATTAGAAGGTGATGAAAAAGCATCTTCTAATTTTAAATATATGCATTTGCTTTCTGTTTTATTATTTATATTGAATTTCATTATTTTAGTTAGCATTGTAATTATCAATTACTTTAATTATAATTTATAAACTTTATCCTGTCCAACAGGATAAATACTCAAATTATTCTTACCTAATACATCACTTATTTGTTTAGAATGGACATCCAATCCACCCGTTAAAATTCCAAAACTTGGTAAAATTAATATTTTTTCATTATGTACAAATGATGTTTTAAAAATGGTTTTTCCTCTGTGTACAATTTTTACTTTTGGATGATAGTGACCACAAATTTGAAATAAAGATGTTTTAATAGGTATGTGTGTAAATAAAAATTTACCAATTTTGTAATTTGTAAAATTTTTAAAACCTTCAATTTGTATATTTTTATCATGATTACCCTTGATCCATATGAAATCAGTATTTTTCATATATTGACTAAGTTTTTTATAATCCTGATCTTTTATACTCAAAGTTGAAAAAACATCGTGTAATAAATCACCAACTATAATTAAATTAATTGGTTTAATTTTATCTAAACTAACAAAAATTTTGTTTAATATTTCTTTTGTATCATACGGAGGCAAGAATTGCTTATTTTTTGCATAACTAATAGATTTTCCTATATGTAAATCTGATACGATCAGGGTATTTAGTCTTTTCCAATAAAGAGATTTATTTGGATAAGCATGAAATTCTTCATTACCAAAATTAATTAATTGATAGTACATTAGCCTCTTTTAATATTTCATTTTCTAAATCCTCTAAAATATATTCATCAGTTTCTTTTTTTGATAAATTTTCTCTATTTATTTCAAGAATAATTGGAACAGCCAATGGTGAGATACATGTAAGTTTCTTTAATATAATTTTTTTATCAATTTTTTTTAAGATTTCTCTAAGTCTATCATAATCAATCATATTCTTTTTTGCGTCTTCATATGATGATTTTAGAAGAATATGATCTGGTTCATTTTTTTTGAGAACTGTATAAATTAGATCAGAACTAAATAAAACCTGCTTTCCAGTTTTTTCCATCCCTGGCAACCTTCTTTCTATTAAACAAGATATAATTGCATTATCTCTAAATAATCTTTTGACTATTGAAGTTTCTTCAAGATAATTATCTAAATGTTTATCTAACAATCCTAAATTTAGAATTGTTTTAATTTCTTTAACTTCTTTTAAAGACCATAAAACAATAGCATAATCATTTGCGACAAAACCTAGAGGTTTATAGTTAAATTCCTTGAAGCCTCTAAGCAATAAAAATCCTAGTGTTTGATTGGCATGCCATCCTGCAAAAGTATAGACAACAGTATAAAAATTTTTTTTTCGAGGGAATTGTTCCACTAGATATTCATCTTTTTTAGGAATTTTAGATATATTTTTTTGTCTTTTTAACCATTCAGTAATTTGCTCTGGATATAAATCCCGCATATTACTTTTTGCCAACAAAGCCCTAACTGAGTTAGCCAAATTTGTTGATAATGGCATTCTGCCTCCAGAATATGATGGAATTTTTGAAATTAAAGATTTACTTCTTTTAACTTGTACTAAATTATTTTTCATTGATTGAAATTCTAGTACTTGACCAGCAAATATAAATGAATCACCTTGAGAAAGATTTTGAATAAAAACTTCTTCTATATTCCCTAACGTTTTCGTTCCAAGTTTTATTTTTAACATCGGATTTTCAATTATTGTTCCAACATTCATGCGGTATTTTCGTGTTTCTCTTTTATTTACGAGCTTATAAATATTTTTATTTTCTCTCAGTTGGAAGATTCTCTTAAATTGATCATAATTTTTTAAAACATATCCGCCATCTTGTATGAGATTAATCAATTGTTTAAAATCATTAAGTTTTAATTTTTTGTATGGATATGCTTTGATAATTTCTTTGTAGAGATCATTAATATCAAATTGTCCCGCACAAGCCGTTGCAAAAATATGTTGAGCTACAACATCAAAACTTCCCTCTTTCAAATCAATTTTATCTAAGTTATTTTTTTTTATTTCTTCAATAGCAGCCTTTGCTTCAATAAACTCAAAACGATTAGTTGGTACTAAAATTGCTTTTGAAGGAGTGTTTAAATTATGATTTGATCTTCCAACACGTTGTAATAATCTATTAATACCTTTGGGTGCCCCTACTTGAATAATTTTTTCTACATCTCCATAATCTAATCCAAGCTCTAAAGAAGAAGTAGCAACAACACAGTCAACTAATCCTTTGCTAAGATTATTTTCAACTTTTAATCGTAAGTTTTTTTCTAATGAGCCGTGATGAACAGCAATTTTTAATTTTTTCTTATTAATCAGCCATAAGTTTTTAAACATATATTCGGCTTGTGCCCTTGTGTTAACAAAAATAATTGTTAATTTTGATTTCATTATTTCTTTATAGATTTCATTAATAGAATACGTAGCCATATGACCAGACCAAGGAATACGTTCTTTTGATTGTAATATTTTAATTTTTGGTAAAACTGAATTTTCATAAGAAACTATTTTTGATTTTTTTCGACAAAGCCATTTTTTGGCGTCTTGTTTGTTTTTAAGAGTTGCAGACAACCCTATTCGTTGTAAATTTGGAGAGAAAGTTTGCAGTCTTTCAATATTTAAACTTAGAAGATCAGCTCTCTTGTTATCCAAAAAAGTGTGTATCTCATCGATAATTATATATTTTAGATTATAAAAAAATTCTTTCGCATTCTCATACGAATTTAATAATGCAAGTGACTCTGGAGTTGTAATAAGGATATTGGGAGGTTTTTGTTTTTGTTTTTGTTTATTATATGGTGTTGTGTCACCTGTTCTTACTTCAAATGAAATGTTTAAATCAAGGTCTTTAATAGGTTTCTCTAAATTTCTCACAATATCGTTTGCAAGAGATTTTAATGGAGAAATATAGAGCGTATGAAGACCTTTAAATTTTTTTAATTTTATTAAATCATCTATTGGATTAATAAATCCAGTTAACGTTTTGCCAGCACCAGTTGGAGCAAATACAACGACATCAGATCCGGTTCGAACATGCTGAAAAGTTTCAATTTGATGCGGAAACCAGGACCATTTTTTTTTCTTCATCCATTTGTTTAAGGGGTGTAATAATAAGAGATTCGATTTATTTATATTCATATGGATTTCATTAACCATCAACTATTTATCAAAGATATAAATGTACATATAGATCCAATATTGCCAAAGAAAACAGCAATTATTACACATGGTCACGCGGATCATGCTCGATTTGGACATGATCATGTTATTGCTACTAGGCAAACAATAGACATAATGAAAATTCGCTACGGAGATAAATGTGCAAAAAAATTTACCCCCCTTAGATACGGACAAAAATATTCAATTAAAAACTATGATTTTACTCTTCATCCTGCGGGACATATTTTAGGGAGTGCTCAAGTTTTAATTGAAAAAAATAATCACCGTTTGGTCATAACAGGTGACTATAAGGTAGGAAAAGATCAAACATGTAAAAATTTCAAACTTGTTAAATGTGATACTTTAATTACCGAAGCAACATTTGGTTTACCTATATTTCAACATCCAGATCCCAAAGATGAAATTCAAAAACTTATTCAATCAGTAAAAATAAATAAACATAATTGTCATATTGTTGGAGCCTATGCACTTGGAAAAGCACAAAGAGTAATGAATCTTTTACGTCAGCAGAATTATAATGAAACAATTTATATTCATGGATCTCTAGAAAAATTGTGTGAATATTATTCAAAAGAAAAAATTAATATTGGAAAATTTGAAAAAGTTTCTTCAAAAGATAAAAATTTTTATGAAGGTAAAATAATTATCGCACCTCCATCAGCTTTAAAGGATCGTTGGTCAAGACGGTTTCCTAATCCCATTATTTGCATGGCTAGTGGATGGATGACAGTTAAACAAAGAGCAAAACAGCAAGGTATTGAACTTCCATTAGTTATTAGTGATCATAGTGATTGGAATGAATTATTAGATACAATTAATAAATCAAAAGCAAGAAACATTCTTATTACACATGGCCAAGAAGATGCTTTGGTATACTATTGTAAAAAACAAAATCTTATTTCAAAACCCCTTTCCATTCAAGGAAGAAGTGATGAGGAAATAGAATGAAAAAATTTTCTTTCTTACTTCATAATTTAATTTTAACACCAAGCCGAAATACCAAGATAAAATTACTTCAAGATTATTTTAAAAAACTAGATATCAACCGTGCATATGCTCTTGCAATTTTATCTAACCAACTTTCATTTCAATTTATTAAAGCGTCTAGACTAAGAGAACTTGTCTATGAAAAAGTAGATCGACAATTATTTGATTTTTCTTATGACTATGTTGGTGATTTGGCAGAAACTATATCATTAATTTGGCCAACCCAAAAAGATGGTAAGTCACAAAATTTATCTACTTTAATTGAAAATATAGAAAAAATTAAAAAGTCTGAAATTAATAAAGATTTTGGTAAAATTTTGAGTCAACTATCTAATAACGAAAGGTGGACATTAATTAAAATATGCACGGGTGGATTGCGAATTGGAGTATCTGAAAGATTAGTAAAAACTGCTTTAGCTGATCTGTATAACAAATCTGTAAATGAGATTGAAGAAATTTGGCATGGTCTAGAATTTCCATACGAAAATTTATTTAAATGGTTAAATAATGAAATATCAAAACCGAAAATAGATTTTAAAAAATTATTTCACCCCATGATGCTTGCTAATCCAATTGATGAAGAAAAAGATTTTAAAAGATTGAACGCTAGTGAATTTCAAGCTGAATATAAGTGGGATGGAATAAGAGTTCAACTTATGGTTTCTTCAAAAAGTGTATCACTATACTCAAGAACAGGTGATAATATATCATCCGCATTCCCAGAAATTATTGAAAATACTAAAGGTGATGTGGTTATTGACGGAGAATTACTTGTGGGAAGAAATTTTAAACCCTCTAGCTTTAATGATCTACAACAAAGGTTAAATAGAAAAAAAGCATCAAAAGATCTTCAAGAAAAGTTTCCTGTTTTCATTCGAGCTTATGATATTCTTTTTTATAAAGGAAAAGATCTTCGAAAATTATCTCTTTTTGAAAGAAGAAAGTATTTAGAAAAATTTCAAAAAGAAAATAAAAGTAATCAAATTGATTTATCATCAATTATAAAATTCAAAACTTGGAAAGAATTGACAAAATATAAAAATAATTTTCATGATGATTTAAATGAAGGTGTAATGATTAAACTTAAAAATAGTGAATATCTACCAGGAAGAAAAAGAGGGTATTGGTACAAATGGAAAAAAAATCCAAAACTAGTTGATGCTATTTTAATGTATGCTCAACGAGGACATGGTAAAAGATCATCATTTTATTCAGATTTTACGTTTGGTGTTTGGAAAGAAAATGAATTAGTACCTATAGGAAAAGCGTATTCCGGTTACACAGACAAAGAGCTATTAGTTTTAGATAAATTTATTAGAAATAATACTACCAATAAATTCGGTCCTGTAAGAGAAGTGAAAAAAGAAATTATTTTAGAAGTAGCTTTTGACGATGTATTTCCCAGCACTAGACATAAATCAGGTGTCGCTATGCGTTTTCCTCGAATTCATAGAATTAGGTGGGATAAGCCAATAAATGAAGTACTTTCCATTAAAGAATTTAAGAAAGAATTTAAAATAGATTAACCAAATTATTTTCACTAAGATGTGTCCAGAGATTTGAAAAACTTTGTTGAAATTTTTTTTGTACATTTATAGCATGCTCTTTTTTTTCAAATACACTGTAAATACAAGAACCACTCCCCGTTAGTCTTGAAAATATAACATCGTCAAAATCCTCCAAGAAATTTATGATTGATAAAAATTCAGGTTCATTTTTTTTAAGAATTTTTTCAAAATCATTTCCAGAATCTTGATCATTTATTTCTTCTAAATCAAATTCAGCATTATAATCAAAATCTGAAGGTTGAAATGAATCATACATTTTTTTTGTAGAACATTTGAAAGACGGTTTAATTAATAAGAAATAATATTTTGGAAAATGAACATTAGCAATTAAATCCCCTCTACCTCTAACTAGAGCATCTTTTTGATTCAAGAAAATAGGGATATCTGAACCGAGATCAACATAATCAAATATATTTTTTTTTTTTATTAACTCAAGATTTTCTAAAATTTTTATAACACTTGCAACATTAGATGAAGCAGAACCTAAGCCAGCTTCATAAGGAAAATTTTTTGATATAGTAAAAAGAAGTTTGGGTTTATCTTCATGTATAAAAGTAAATAACTTATCAATAATACAATCCTCAAATAGATTATTTTTTGGAGCGAATTTACCTGTGTAGATTACTTCAAATTTATTGTGAGGTTGAACAGTTATCTCATCGTAAAGATCAATGAACGTTATACCAGTTCGAATATTATGATAACCGTCATCTCTTCTATTTATAATTTTTAAAAATAAATTAATTTTGGCAGGTGATTTTTCGATTATTTTATCCAGCATTAATATTATCTAATTTGCTTTGAACATCTTCAGTTATTTCATCTTCAGGCTCAGCCAATTCTAGCGCTTGTTGCCAAAAATGAATTGCTTCTCTTTTTCTATTCATAGCATAATAAATATCGCCGAGATGGTCTAGAGATATTGCTTCACCAGGGGCAATATCTATTACCTTTTCCATTAACCTTGCCGCTTCTGAAAGATTATTTTTTTTAAAATGAGCCCACGCTAAACTATCTATAATATAAAAACTTTCAGGGTTAGCTTTATATGCTTCCTCTAACATTTTTAACGAACGATCTAGTTTGATATCTCTTTCAACCCAACCATATGCAAGATAATTTAATACATTTGGTGTACCTGGCTGCAGTTCTAATGATTTTAAAAAATCTTTTTCTGCAAGTTTCCAGTTATCTTTTCTTTCATAACAAATACCTCTCATGTAATATATGTTCCAAAGATCATCTTGATTTTCTTTAATCATTTCATCATAAATATTTAATGCTAGGTCAAACTTTTTATTGTAACGATAAAAATCCCCAAGGACGCGTTTAAGTAAATAATTATTATTATTATTTTCAACTATAGATTTGATTTGAGCTTCTGCTTCTTCATAAGAGCTATTAAACAAGTAATGCCGAGCAAGATTATTTTGTGCATCAAGATAAAAAATATTATTTTTATTTACTTGTTTGTATATATCTACTGCAACCTGATGTTGACCAACCTGATCAAATAATTCAGCTTTTATTATGATTGCTCTATCATTTTGAGGATCAATAATTTTTGCAAGAGATATATAAAATAACAAAAAATTATAATTTAAACGTCTTTGTTCATTATTTGAATAAGAAGAAGATACAATCTCAACAAGCGCCCTACTTATGGTATCGATATCTTTAAGGGTATTATTTGAAAAGAAAATAAATTCTAGAACTTCACTGGGTTGTTCTAAATTTTTTCTAAGCTCGATAATTTTATTAAATTTTTCTTCTTTATAAAAAGATGCAGCTGTAATTATAAGAGCTTCGGCATTGTTATTATCCCGAGTCAAAATATTATTGGCGATTTTTGATGCCAAATCTATATCTTCAGTAATAATAGCGGCGATAGCTTTATCCAAAAGACTATCTTGTGATAAATTTGCTGCATCCATGTCAAAATTGAAAAGAGATGAACTGTAATCGTAATTCTCATAAGCAGATTGAGAAATTAGAAAGGATGAGCTAGTTAGTGCAAAAGCGCTGGAGTTAAGTATTAAAATATATGAGATGAATTGTAGTTTTTTAATTAAATTAATCATTTCAAAAATAGTAGAGTTACACTATGAATAGATAATTGTAATTTTCCATGAATCAATCAAATAAAAAAAATTTAGAATTTATAATTAATTCTGGGGTAAACTACTTTCTTCAGGATTCTCCAAGAAATTGGTTTGAACATGAGAAAAAATTAGAACAGTCTGATTTTAACAAAAATACTGGGGATAAAAAAACTCAAATTGATGAAGTTATAAAAGATTTAAAGAAACATAATTCTTCTCTTCAAAAAATGGCGACGAAATTAGTAGTTTATGATGGTAACTTAAACGCAAAAGTTATGTTAATTGGTGAAGCACCAGGTAGAGATGAGGATCAGCAAGGTATTCCATTTGTTGGAAGAGCTGGGCAACTATTAAATAAAATGCTTTTAGCAATTAATTTACAAAGAGAAGACGTATACATTACTAATGTTGTCAATTGGCGTCCACCTGATAATAGAACGCCAAATGATGAAGAAATTTTAGAATTTTTGCCTTTTTTACAAAGACAAATTGATATTATTAAACCAAAATTTATCTTCCTATTGGGAGGTGTTGCAGCAAAAGCTATTTTATCAACTCCTCTAGCACTTGGAAAACTCAGAGGTAAATGGCATGAATATAAATCACTTAATTTAGAACAAGGTATTCCTACAATAGCTTCCTATCACCCTGCTTTTTTACTTCGATCTCCTCAATATAAAAAACATTCTTGGGAAGATTTACAAATGCTACAAAAAAAATTGAAAAATGTATCATAAAAAATTTTCAATTTTTTGTTTATTTATATTCTTTGTAATTTTTTCAAAACAAATCTATGCGTACCAACAGGAAATAGTCGACAAATATGATAATATATTCTCATCAAAGGTTCTAAGTGATGAAGATGTATATAATTATCAACAAGCATACAAGTTTCAAGAAAAATGCAAATGGAAAAGTGCAAACAATTTTATTTTAAAAATTAAAAATAAATCATTACTAGGACACATATATGCTCAAAAGTTTTTGCATCCAAATTGTTATCGATCAAAATATTTAGAATTATATTATTGGCTTAAAAAATATAATGACCACCCTCAAGCAAAACAAATTTATAAATTAGCTATTCGAAGAATGCCGGCAGGTTATAAAAGTCCAACTAAACCTGGTGCTCCTATTGGGATAGAATCAGAACAGGTAGTCAGCAAAAAGACTAGTAAATATAAAAGTCAAAAAAAACTATCTAAAAACCAGAGAGCTGAAAAAAGAAAATTAATTAATGGCATCAAATCTAGAGTAAACAAAGGGTGGCCAACTGGGGCACTGCAATTATTAAATCAAAGAGATGTAGACTTATTATTAGATCAAGTTGAGATAGATCAACAAAAGGAATTAATCGCAAAAGGGTATTTCCTAGCAGATAAAAATGACTTAGCAATCAAATATGCTTCTGAGGCTCTGGTTAATTCTGCAAAATATGTTCCTTATGCAGCTTGGACGGCTGGTCTATGTTCTTGGAGACTAGAAAAATATGGAGATGCTGCAAAATATTTTTCACTTTTTTCCATTAGCTTAAAAGATGATGCGTGGCACCAAACATCAGGTAGTTTTTGGACAGCTAGATCATATGCAAAACTTGGCCGTTATGATGATATTAATTTTTGGTTAAAAAGAGCATCAAATAATCCAAATAGTTTTTATGGTATGCTTGCACTAGAAATTTTAGGAGTAGATAAAAAAATTGAATGGGTAGAGCATACTGATCTTAATAAAAACAATAGTACTATTTTAAATATACCCGCAGGAAAAAGAATACAGACACTGATACAAGTTGGTTTTGCGGATGAATTAGAAAAAGAAATTGTTCATATCAATTCTATTTTAAATAGAGAAATAGCAAAGGAATCTATTCAAATTGCTGAAAACTTTGACCTTGCCTATACTCAATTAAAGATTGTCAATAAGTTAGAAAATTTTGGTATGGATGTTCCTACCTACCTCTATTACCCTACTAGTGTTTGGAAACCACGGGATGGTTTCAAATTAGAAAAAGAATTACTTCACGCTTTCATGCATCAAGAATCTATGTTCAACATAAAAGCAAAAAGTAAAGATGGTGCCATAGGGTTAATGCAAGTGTTACCTTCAACAGCAAAATTTATTACAACAAGTAAAGATGTTAAACAAAGCAATAGTAATATTCTTAAAAATCCAGAGATAAATTTAGAGGTTGGACAAGAATATTTAAGGTATCTTCTTGATCTAGAGCAGGTTTCAAGAAATCTTATATTTCTCGCAGCAGCTTATAATGGTGGTCCTGGAAATTTACAAAAATGGAAAAATGAAACAAATTATATGGAAGACTCACTCTTTTTTATGGAAAGTATTCCATCAAGAGAAACAAGGTGGTTCATAGAAAAGATCTTAACAAAATATTGGATTTACCAAAATAAAAATAATAAAGAAATGCATTCCCTTAAAATGCTAGCAAACGGAAAAGATCCACTTTATTAATAGATTATGCCAATTGATACTACTCTAGATTTTGTTCCCATAAATATTGCTGTAATTACAATTTCTGACTCAAGAACAAAAGAAAACGATACATCTGGAGATACATTAGAAAAACGCATTACTGATGCTGGTCATAAAATGGTTAAACGTACAATTATACCAGATGATGTTTCTCAAATAAAAGATACCTTAGATACAATGTCAAAAGAAGAAAATATTGATTGCATTATTACAACTGGTGGAACTGGTCTAACAGGAAGAGATACAACACCAGAAGCTGTAAGTGCTATAGCTAGTAAACATATTGATGGATTTGGTGAATTGTTTCGCCAAGTTAGTTTTGAAAAAATTGGTACATCGGCTATTCAATCACGAGCTGTTGCAGCCTTAATAAATAGTACGTATGTTTTTTGTTTACCAGGATCAACAGGTGCGTGCAAAGATGGTTGGGATAAAATTTTACAATATCAATTAGACATTAGACATAAGCCCTGTAATTTTGTTGAAATCATGCCAAGATTAAATGAAAAATAGTGACTGATTTTTCTATAGAGAAATCAATTGATGGACCTGTAATTGGTTTAGATGAAGTTGGTAGAGGTCCGTTGGCAGGCCCTGTGGTGAGTTGTGGATGTTATTTTTCTAATTATGATGATTTAGAAACAGAAATACCCATAACTGATTCAAAGAAACATACAGCAAAACAAAGAGAAAAATTATTTTTATTTTTTAAAAAATTACAAAAAGAAAAAAAACTTCAATATTACTTAGGGTATGCGAGTGTAGAAGAAATAGATACAATTAATATTTTGGAAGCAACAAAATTATCGATGAAAAGAGTAATAGATAAATTTAATTTTGAAAATCCCCATCTTATAATTGATGGTAATTTTTCACTAAATTATCAAAATGAAAAATCTATAATAGGCGGAGATAAAAAATCTTTATCGATCGCAAGTGCATCTATTATTGCAAAAGTTCACCGTGATCGACTGATGAAAATGCTAGATACTAAGTTTATATTTTATGATTGGAAAAAAAATGCAGGTTACGGAACTAAAAAACATATTGATGCAATACACAAACACGGTGTAACTCAATTTCACCGAAAATCATTTGAACCAATTAAATCGTTATTAAAAAAATAAATTACTCAAATTGTCCATGCAAAGAATGCATACCAAATATTATTTTATTATGCTTCAAAAAGATGCGACAAACATTAAATATATATTATGTTTCATCATTCCTCCCATTTGATGAACAATTTCAGGGGTCTACGGACCCCTTTTTTTATTTTTTAATAAAGTTTTTTAAGGTTATCCCTACCTAAAGATTCCACCTGTTGATAACTCAATTGACCTGATTCCATATCTGCTTAAAGATTCTTTTTATCAATTATGAAGAAAAATCAAATTATATTAGGTGATTCTATTAAGGAATTGAGAAAATTTAAGGATCATTCAGTTGATCTAATCTTTGCTGACCCACCCTATAATCTTCAATTAAAAGATACGTTATACAGACCTGATCAAACAACGGTGGAAGCTGTAACACAAGACTGGGATAAATTTAGTACGTATAAAGAATATGATCAATTTACCAATGCGTGGCTTAGTGAATGTAAACGTGTTTTAAAAAAAGGTGGTGCGCTTTGGGTGATTGGAAGTTATCATAACATTTTACGTGTAGGCTCCACAATTCAAGATGAGGGATTATGGATTTTAAATGATATTATTTGGCATAAAACAAATCCTATGCCAAATTTTCGTGGTACACGTTTTACAAATGCCCATGAAACATTATTATGGTGCACAACATCAAGAGAAGCGAAATACACATTCAACTATCAAAATCTCAAAGAACTAAATGAAGGAAAACAAATGCGTAGTGACTGGTATATTCCTATTTGTTCAGGGAAAGAAAGATTACGTAAAGATAATAACCAACGTTCACACCCAACACAAAAACCAGAAGCTCTTCTCTACCGAATTTTATTAGCCTCGACAAACAAAGGTGACCTTGTTCTTGATCCCTTTTCTGGAAGTGGAACAACTGCTGTTGTTGCAAAAAAATTACAACGGAACTTTATTGGCATAGAAAAAGATAAAGATTACGTCAAACTTTCAAAAGAACGGTTAAAGAAAACAAAAGTATTAAAAGAAGATGTTGTGACTATTGCAAAAAGTAGAAAAGAGTTACCAAAAGTTCCTTTTGGTGAATTAGTCGAGCAAGGAATTATTCCACCAGGTGCCGTATTAACAGATAAAAAGGAACGTTTTAAAGCAACGGTTAGTATTGATGGAACACTTAAAATAAAAGATTTAACAGGTTCTATTCATCAAATGGGAGCAAAGATACAAGGACTACCAAGTTGTAATGGATGGGATTTTTGGCATGTAAAGAACAAGTCTAAATCAATCCTACTAGATGAAATACGATCTAATTACCGTAAAGATAAACTAAATTAGTATTTTTAAAAATTGTACGTGAGCATTAATTCTGCTTCTTGATTAGAATTATTACTAATAAACTGATTAGCATTAAACCCTAAATCAAAACCATATATATTTTTTGATATACCAAGTTTAGCCTCTGTGTTTTCATCACCAGCTAATGACAGACTGTATTGTGTCTCACGATTTGATATAAAGTTAATAGCAAAATCTATAGTATCTCTACGTTCACTCCTGTTACCTTGAACCCTACTATAACTAGAGTTAATATTTAAATAATCTCCAGCAATAAATGTTAACCCAATCATAGAGCTGATTAAATGATCTGAATTAGCTTCTTGCGTATAAGTATAAATTGTTGAAGTGTCTGTTACATAATTGATCTTGGCATCAGATTTGTTACTAAAATCAGTAATAAATTTAAGCGATCCAAATGGTTGAAATTTATTTTCATTAAACTGAATATTATCACTAACTTCAAAACCAAATGAGGCTAATCCACTCTCAATTCTCTGACTTGCATAATACAACGCATTTAATCCAGTCTCCTTGTAGTCATCAAGTTTAGTATAACCTAAATCAAGACGTCCAATTGGTGTTATATTAAAATCACCTTTATCAATTGTTTTACCGTAATTAATAGAGCCAAATATTTGTGTTCCATCCCGCGTCCCAGTTAATACATTAGAATTATGGACTCTTTTCAAATCACTTTCTATTAACCCTATGCCTAATAATGTTTCGATAAAATTATTATTATCAAGTGGCCTTGCTCGGTAAATAGAGAAATTTATATTTTCACTATCAACACTTGTTCCATTTGTTCCAATATCCGTATCACTTTCACCATACTGAATAGCAAAACCAAGAAAATCACTATCACTTAATTTTTTATCAAATCCTAATGCTACTGCTTGACCTTCAGTTTCTTGTTTTGATGAATTTATACTATCACCAATTTTTGATACATAAGTTGATCCAGATGTCCATGCAGACCAATTACCTGGCATAATGGAATTGGTATTTTTTTCTATATTATCATTTGCTAATGAGGCAAGAATGTTATTATCAATATCTAATTGTAATCCTTGGCTCGACAAAGAATCACTTAATCTATTTTGTCTTAAAAATCGTAAACGATTTGAGACAGTATCAATAGACTGACTAATATAGTTTTTTGCTAATTCACTTTGCGCATCTATGGAGCCTACAACATCTTTAATTGTTGTTGGATCCAACCTATCATCGCTAACAGTAAAACTTAAAGTCGTTGTTGACGTTATACCAGCATAAGAAGCATCACTTCCATCATCAAAAGCTGTAGCATCAATTAATACATAATATTCAACATTATATTCAAAATCTGAGCTGGGATTAATTGTTATCGCTGTTGTTCCAGTACCAGTTACTTGACTACTGGTGACATCTATTGTTTCAACAAGAGAATTATCAGATGTTTTATAAATTTCTATATTACCACTTTCTACATCCATCTTTTCACTAAAGGTTAGAACTATATTAGCATCTATTGAAACACCTGTAGCGTTATCCGCTGGTGAAGAAGAGCTTAGAGTCGGAACTGCTAAATTATAAGCTGCATTATTTAAGGTATATTCATTAACTTCATCATTACTACCACCAGTTTTATCGCCATCAGTTCCCGTAATAAATACTTTACTACCATCATCATTAAAAGCTATACCTTCAGGTTGCACTTCCTCATCTGCTACACTATATTCATCAACGAGAGTTGCACTAGAAATATCAAAACCTGTTGTTAAACTATATTCATAAATCTTTCGTTCGATTCTATTCAAAACAAATAATGTAGTTCCATCACTACTGAATGCCAACGATGATGCGCCAGAAGTTACAGTTAAACTATCCACATATGTTACTGTTGATGATAAATCAAATGCAGTTTCAACAGTGTATTCATCGATTTCATCGCCATCCTCAATAAACAACTTTGTACCAGTAGAATCGAATTCTATTGCCAAAAAATTTCCAGACTCGTCAGGATCAAAAGTATTAAGGTGAGTTGCCGATGATATTTCATAGGGTACGGTAAGCCTATATGTTATTACACCATGTTGGTTTACCGAAAGATACATTCTATCGCCGTCTTCATTAAATCTTATATCATGAATTCTTGTACCTCCTCCATTTGTTGAAAATTTTAAATCTGTTATAACAGTCGTAGTAGCCTCACCATCATCTGTATCTCTTATTTGTTTTTCAAAGCTTTTTGTTGATACGTCATATGAAGTAGTTAAATCATATTGAACTACAACATTTTTAAAGCCTGGGTCGGTACCAACAATATACATTTTATCACCATCATCATCGAATGTTATCCCGTAAGATAAACTAAATTCAGTATGAGTTGCTGCAGCATCCTCATGATTTATATCTGCTTTAAGAGAATTGATAAAAATACAATTGAAAAATAAGAAAATTAAAAGATAGATTAAATATTTTTTTATTTTGACCAAACTTACAAACATAAAACTTTTAATAACATTTGGCCTTTTTTATTTTAAAATAGGGCTAGTGGCCGACCTATTTGAAAAACTCTTTGTCTTTTTACGTATTTTTCGAAAATTTAATAGAATTATTCTTGGATGCGGCCATAGATTCTAGGCATGTAGACAAACAGAGTGAGTGCTCTTGCAATAAAGAAAAGACAAAGAGATATCCATAATCCTGTATTCCCAAAACTTGCTATTAAAAAGAAAGAGACAACAATATAGATAGCGACAGAGATGATCATGGCATTTCGCAGTTCTCTTGTTTGTGAGGCGCCAATAAAAATACCATCAAATAGAAAACAAAAAGAGGCTGCAAAAGGAATAATTATAGCCCAGTAAGAGTAAGAAAAACTAATCTCTCTTATTGCAGATAAATCTGTCATTAAAATAATATAATAATTTTTAATTAAGAAAACGATTAAACAAATTACTAAACCTGTTGCTGTATTTAAAATAAAAGAGTTTTTTATAACATCTTTTAATAATTTTAGATTTTTTGACCCAATAGAATACCCAACAATACCCTCAGTAGAAAAAGCATAAGCATCAAGGATATAAGCAGATAGCATGATAAAATTTAGTAGTATGGTATTTGCAGCAACTGTTTCTTCACTAATAGAATTGCCAAGATAGGTAAAATATACAAAAGAAAAGGCAAGAAGAATAGATCTAATAAATATATTAAAGTTGATATTAAATATATTTTTAACCTTATTGAGATTAAAAATTTTTTTTGTATTGAATTCTAATTTTACAATCTTGCTTAAGGCAAAAAAAGTATAAAATAAAAAAATAATCGATGTCAGTGTTGAAGCTACGAGCGTTCCTAACGCAACGCCTAAAACATTTAAATTAAAATATAAAACAAAGACCAAACTTAAAATTATATTCGCAACAGAATAAAACCCTACAACTAGGCTAGACGTTTTTGTTTTTTGTAAACCAATAAATAAACCGGTAATCACAAAAATCGTTAACTCGCCAAAAGAGGAGTAAATGCGTAGAATAAAATAATCTTTAAAATACTTTTTTGTTTCTTGAGATAAATCAAAAATGGATAAAGATATATTATATATGTAGGTTTGAAAAATAACTATTAGAAGCGAAATAATAATAACAAATGCAATGTTACGTAAAAAAATATTTATAATTTCTTTATAATCATTAGATCCATCTGCTTGTGCTATCATTCCAACTGTTCCTGAACGTAAAAAACCAAAACTGCCAAAAAGAATGGAGAAGATACTTGCTGCAATACTAGTAGCTACTAAGTAACTAGTATTATCAAGATTACCCATTAAACCCGTATCAACAATAGCTACAAAAGGAACGACTAAATTTGCAAAGAATATAGGAATAGATAATTTAAAAATATTTTGAATGGATGATTTCGATGACATTTTTAATGTAGTAAGAATTTATATTAGTAAAACTTGATAATAAGTCCTTAAGTTGACTTTAATATCAAAATATTCACTATCTTTATTTATCAAATCTTATAAAGCAATATACTTAAAATGAAAATTGGCAGATACAAATACGAGTTTGATTTCTTTAGTTGGATCAAAAAAACTGAGCTAGTTGAACTAGATGGTGTTAACCCATCTGATGATCCGGTGCGCCCAGAACTGGATAATGATTTTCGTACATCAAAAGGAAGAAAAATTTTTGGCCTTAAATATAAAGATGATATTGAAGGTATTGCCTGCTTTGCCTTTACAAATGAAATACCTGCAACCATTAAAGAAATGGATTTAATGAGCGTTGAAGAAGATCAAGCAACCATTCCTATTGCCTATACGTTATGGTCTTTTAAAAAAGGAGCTGGGAAAAAGATTATGAAAGAACTGCAAAAATATATCAAATCAAAAAAGCAGTTTGAGAGTATTATTACCATTTCTCCCCTAACTCCTGTTGCTACTCATTATCATATTCGAAATGGAGCACGATTAATAAAAATTAATCCAACAACACAAAATTTTGAGTATAAAATTTAAAAGTAATTAGTCTGTTAAAGCAATACTGACTGTTGGTTCATTCGGCCACATTCTACAAGTTCCACCTGCATCAACTGCACCACCTACTGCTGTCGATACATCAAATGATACTTTTATTTTTGGAGATACAAGGCCAACTGTATAACTACTAGTTAAGGCGTAAATTAATTGCATTTGAGTAGCTGATGGTGAACCCACGCTCATAGACACTGCTGAACTTGGACTAGAATAGGCAATTTGAATATTGCTTCCAGAGCCATAATTACCGGCATCTACTATTTCAAAAGTTGTATTAGTTTTACCTGACGTATCGTCTTTTGTTCCTACATGCATAGTTGTTGCATTAGCCTCTGTACTTCCATCAGTAGTACATGTTCCATTTGATCCATCAGTAACAGTTCCGCTTATTGTAAATGTTCTATCAAGAGTAACTCTCAAATGACTGAAAGTTTGTCCAATTGGTAATCCAGATGTTGATCCAAATTTTGCTGCCTCAGCACCTGCTGAAAGATTTGCAATATTAACACTCTGCGAACCAGAAGCCACTTCCGTTGGCGAAGAACATGTCACTTCTCCACACAGTTCTACTTTTAACATAGTAACAGTGTAAGTATCTGCAGAACCAGAAGCTCCAAAAAGTTTAAAAGAAATTAATAACAATGAACAAAAAACTATTAGAAAATTTTTCATTAATTTGACCTTGCCATTACTACACCTGATCCTTCAGACTCAATTATTTGTTTATTAGTTCTTCTAACAATACTAAGTAACTCCGTACTCATATCAAACTGAACAAAAGCTTTTTCACTTACAAATTCTGTTGAAGCAGTTGGTGTTTCTCTTGGAGGATAAATAAAAGTAATTTTTGCAAAATTATCAGTTCCAGAAATATTATTGTCATCAAAACCTACTTCGGCTATTAAATTTGGAGTTAAGGCCATTTCTAAACTAAATTTCTCACCCTTAGAATCTTTAGAATTCTTTTCAGCTTCCCAGTTATAAGAATTACCAATTACATTAACCCATGGAATATATGGAACTTGACCAACAACACTAATCTCATAACCGTCAAGTGTTCTTTCAGTATAATCTCCAACAGTTTTATCTCCACTTATTGCAGAATAATAATTTGCTAAAGCATCAAAAGCAGATGATCGAAGTTCTAACCCAACACTAGCTCTAGCATTTCCTTTTTCATCGTAATCAAAGAAAAAATTTGCACCCGTCATAGAAGTTTTACTATCTGATAACTTTCTGTAACCAACTCCAATATTTCCAGCTAATCTACTATCACCTCTTATTTTATGATCACTTAATTGTAATTGGATAAAGGTCGCATCAACACTATGATGTATTGCTATTGGTCTAACTGTAACAATAGAAAATTCAGGTTTGTAATCCTCTCCCATATCAATACGGACTTGTGTATCGCCCGCACCATCTAATATGTTTTCTACAGCATCAGATAATCCAGAGGTAAATCTTTCAATTAATCCTTGTTTGACTTTTTGTTCATCACTAGCAAACAAATTTGTAGAAAATAAAAGGACAAAAAGGAGAGTTATTAATCGCACAATTATTTATAACTGTATTTAAAAAAATAATAAGCATTATTTTTAATTTATAATTTTGCACTATTTACTTAACAAATCGAGAGAAAATTCATAAATTCAGAAATGGTTTATCATATAAATACCAATTATTCCGTTACTTTTGATGATGTTCTGCTCTCACCAGCGTATTCGGAGATAAAACCAAAAGATGTAGATACATCGATTACCATTGGAAAAGTCAAATTACATATTCCTATACTTTCTGCTGCTATGGATACCGTGACAGAGAATAAAATGGCGATCAATTTAGCACTTAATGGCGGTCTTGGTGTTATTCACCGTAATATGCCAATTGATAAACAAGCAAGTGAAGTCAAAAAAGTTCATAGTTTTAAAGTTAACGGTAAAAAATTTCAAAATGCTGTAATTAATTCTAACAAACAAATTGCAGTAGGTGCTGCAATCGGTGTTGAAAACAATGCGTACTTACGACTATTAGAATTATCAAAAGCCGGCGTTGATATAGTCTTTATTGATGTTGCTCATGCACACACAAAAACAACTTTACATTTTATTGAAAAAGCAAAAAAAGTTTTAAAGAAAACCCCTCTCATAGTTGGAAACATTGCTACAAAAAAAGCTGCATCAGATTTAATTAGTGCTGGTGTTGATGCTATCAAAGTAGGTATTGGACCAGGATCAATTTGTACTACAAGAGTTGTAACTGGTGTTGGTATTCCTCAACTCTCAGCTGTGATGGATACATTTCAAGTTGCCAAAAAATTTAAAATTCCAGTAATTGCAGATGGAGGAATAAAAACATCAGGTGATATTGCGAAAGCTATAGCAGGTGGTGCAAGTGCTTGCATGATAGGCTCTTTATTTGCCGGCACTGAAGAGTCACCAGGGAAATTATTAACGATTAAAGGTAAAAAATTTAAATCATATAGAGGTATGGGTTCTGTAGGAGCAATGCAAAAAGGGTCTTTTGATCGATACTCACAAGAAGAAACAAAGAATGCAAAAAAATTAGTGGCAGAAGGTGTTGAAGGGATGGTTCCATATAAAGGTAAAATAGAAGATGTAGCCTATCAACTTGTTGGTGGTTTAAAATCTTCGATGGGGTACACTGGTCATAAAACGATTAAGAAAATGCAGGGTAACTGTAAATTTGTCTTTATTTCAAAAGCAGGAGCCCGTGAAAGTAATGTCCACGATGTCATTATGTAATAATGTATCGAATCATCATTGAATTGATACAATAAAAAAAAAATGGTTTCAGCATCAACAAAACATAAAGTAGCAATTGTTATGGGTAGTAAGTCTGATTATGCTACCATGAAAAATTGTGAAAAAATTTTAAAATTACTGAAAGTTAAGTTTGAAACCAAAATTGTTTCTGCACACCGTACACCAGAGAGAATGTTTAAATTTGCCAAAGAAGCTGAAGATAATAATATTTCTATCATTATTGCTGGCGCAGGAGGTTCTGCGCATTTACCAGGAATGATTGCATCATTGACAACTATACCTGTAATCGGCGTACCAATAGAAAGTCGTAAATTAAAAGGATTGGATAGCTTATTATCAATAGTACAAATGCCAAAGGGTATTCCTGTTGGTAGTGTGGCAATTGGTGAGGACGGCGCAATGAATGCCGGTTTATATGCAGCCTCCATTATTGCTCTTACGAATAAAGAAATTAAGAAAAATTTAAAAAATTATCGAAGTAAACAATCAAAAGCTGTTAAACAAAAACCATAAGTCATGAATACACCAACACTTGGCATTATCGGTGGTGGACAATTAGGAAGTCTTTTAGCAGATGCAGCAAAAAAAATAGATATACAAACCGTCATATTAAGTGATGATCCTGATTCACCTGGAAAACACTTTGCGACTAAATTTATTTTTGGTCAGTATAATGATGATACAACGATAAATAATTTTATTAATGAAGTTGATCTTGTTACATATGAATTTGAAAATATTCCCTTCGCAATACTAAAAAAGATTAATGAAAAGAAACAAGTTTTACCTAAACCAGAAATTAATCAACTCATTCAACACCGGGAAACAGAAAAAAAATTTCTCAATGATAATAATATAACAACTACAAAATATGTAATTGTCAAAAATGAAAAAGATTTGAGTGAAAATGTAGACTTGCTTCCAGGTCTATTAAAAACAACAACGTTAGGATACGATGGCAAAGGTCAGTATAAATTAAACACTATAGATGATATTACGAACGAGATTGATTTTACAAAAGAATACATTTTAGAAAAACTCATTCATCTTAAAAAAGAAATTTCAGTCGTCATTACTCGTTATGATCAAAATAGTTATGAGATATATGATCCTATTGAGAATGTTCATGAAGAACAAATTTTAAAATATTCAACAATACCAAGTGATATTTCTGATGATATACGAAAAAAATCGATTGAGTGGGCAAAACACGTTGTAGAAAAACTAGATTATATTGGAACGTTATGTGTAGAATTTTTTATTGATACTGATGATAATTTATATGCTAACGAAATTGCTCCTCGTGTTCATAATTCTGGACATCTGACAATTAACTCTCATAATATTAGTCAATTTGAAAATCATGTACGAGCAGTATGTGGCTTAGAAAAGATTGAAACAAAAAAATTATATAATGCCAAAATGATTAATTTAATTGGTGATGAGATATCACCGTACCGAAATAAAAAATTTAAGGATAACGAATTTTTTTATGATTATTTAAAAACAGAAATTAAACAAAAAAGAAAAATGGGTCATTTAACTATTATAGAAAAATAAATTATTAACTTTAATTAAATTGATCAGTTAACTTTGTTACGAGTTGATATTTGTTAGCAACATTTGCTAAATCTTCTCCTTCACGAAAAGATTGCTTATCTAATTGTTTAGTGGGATCTCCACCAGGCCATATTCGCCAACTATCATTATCAACAACATCAGATAAAACTAAAGAATTGTCCGATACTTTAAAACCAAGCTCAAACTTAATATCAACTAAATGTATAGGACCATCAATTGTCTTAATAGTTTTCCATTTGTCTTCTATAAGCTCAAAACTTGGAAGAATAATTTCATTAATAGCTGTTTCTAATTCTTGATCAGACAGTAATTTTTTAGTTTTCATCAAGCTTTTGCTTGTTATAGGTTGTTTGGCAGAAAATAATTCCCACTCTTCTCCAGTTTTAACAAAAGGATCCGTAAATACACCCTCTTCCCATTTTCCATCTTTTAAAAATTGTCTTCTCGCTTCACTCTCATCCATTTGAACAGGTTCTGGAACATGAGGTGGAATAACAACAGCTTGTTTATGAAATATTTCCCAAACTAAATTTTCAAATTGATGAGGATTGCTTTTGTCTTTTGCAAATTGTGTGTTTCTACTTAAATAACTTCCCCAAGCATAACGTCTTACTACAAATTCTAAAGGAAGCATATTACAGTTGTAACTTAAAAGACTATTTGGAGAATCTTGTTCAATAAATGATGTTGCAATATCTGCATTCGTTAGCATACTAAAAACATTACTTGTTTGTTTTGTCTTTTGTATTCCAATATCTTTAATTTCCTCTTTCTTGGCTGCATCTCCACCTGTTAAAAAATCTTTTGTTACAATTCGAATGACATTTTGATCATTTGTTTTTTCAATAATTTTTGTTTTTCCTTCAACTAAAAAAGAATTACTCATCAATATATCTCCAACCAATATCTTTTCGATAATATCCCTCATCCCAGTTAATTTGATTGATTATATTGTGAATATTCTCTCTAATAGTTTTTAAATCTTTACCCGTATTAGAGATATTTAATACGCGCCCACCATTAGAGAGCCATTTATTTTCTTTAAACATTGTTCCTGCATGAAATAGATAGTCATCTGTTGTTAAATTAAGATTTTCCAAATTATTAATTGATGTTAATTTTTTATAATCCTCAGGATAACCATGAGCAGCCATTACTACTGTCATGGCATAATCATTTTTCCACTTAATTTTTTTTATTTCATTTAAGGTGCCTATTGCTGATGCATGAAGGAGTTCTAATAAATCTGTTTCTAATAGTGGAACAATTGCTTGTGTTTCAGGATCGCCGAAACGAACATTAATTTCGAGTAAATTTGGCCCCTTGTCTGTTAGAATTAATCCTGCATAAAACATTCCTTGATAGTTGATGCCTTGTTCAGCAAGATATTGAACAATAGGCTCAACAAATGTTTTGGATAATTCATTCATTTTATTTGATGAAATAGAAGGAACAGGTGTGTAGGCTCCCATACCACCAGTGTTTAATCCTTTTTCTCCTTCCAAGATTTTTTTATGATCTTGTGCTGTTGTAAGTGGCAACACAAATCCATTTTTATCAACAAGTGAAAATAAACTTACCTCTTCACCAACTAAAAATTCTTCAATAACAACAACTGAACCAGCATCACCAAAAGAATTATCTTTAAAACATTTAATCAGTGCATCTTTTGCATCTTCCATTGTTTGACAAATAATAACTCCTTTTCCAGCTGCTAAACCATCAGCTTTAATAACAAGAGGATAGGATTGGTTTTGACAAAAATTCAAGGCATCATCATAGTTGTTAAATACGTCATAAGCAGCTGTTGCAATATTTAATTTTTTACAAATATCTTTTGTAAACTTTTTTGATTTTTCTAACTCTGCTCCCATCTGATCAGGACCAAAAACTAATATAGAATTCTTCATTAAGAGATTCGATAAACCTTTAGTTAAAGGTAGTTCTGGACCAATTACTACAAGATCAATTTTACTTTCTAGACAAAATTGAAGAATAGCGTCATGATCATCAACATCTGTGATAATCGAAGAAGCAATCTCACTGATACTATCACTTCCAGGAATACAATATAAATTAGAACAATTAGGAGATTGTTTTATACCATAACATAGTGCGTGTTCTCTTCCACCATTACCAATTACAAGAACGTTCATGAAAAAAAATAATTCATTTATTAATTATTTGAAGCAAGACTTAAAAATGATAGTTTTTTTAAGTTTTCGTCATTCAAGTAATCTAAAGGTCTGACTGGATAATCTCCTGTAAAATAATGATCAGTAAATTGAGGATTATCATTATCCCTCTTTTCATAGCCAAGTGCTTGGTAAAGACCATCTAATGATAAAAATTTTAACGATTTAGCTCCAATATATTTACACATTTCCTCTAAATTTTTGTTTGCGGCCAATAATTCTTCTTGGGTTGGAGTATCGACTCCATAAAAATCGGGATATTTAATTGCAGGTGAAGCAATACGCATATGGACTTCTTTTGCTCCAAAATCATAAAGCATTTTTATTATCTTAGTGGATGTTGTTCCTCGAACCAATGAGTCGTCAATTAAAACTACTTTCTTTTTTTTAATAGAACTTTGGTTAGGATTTAGTTTCAACTTTACACCTAAGCTTCTAATTTGCTGAGTTGGCTCAATAAATGTTCTCCCCACATAATGATTTCGAATTAAACCTAATTCAAAAGGAATACCAGATTCTTGACTAAAACCAAGAGCAGCAGGAACACCAGAATCTGGAACTGGTACAACTACATCAGGTTTTATATCGGTTTCTTTTGCTAAGTATGTACCTAAATTTTTTCTATATTCATAAGCAGTTTTGTTTTTTAAAATACTATCTGGTCGAGAAAAATAAATATATTCAAAAACACATGGTTTAATTTGTTTCTTTGGAAATGGACGTCTACTTTCAATTTTGTTGTCTCTAATAACTACTACTTCTCCATTTTCTATTTCTCTAATAAATTTTGCACCAATAATATCTAAGGCGCATGTCTCAGATGCTAAAATAAATGCATTTTTTAATTTTCCTAAAATGAGCGGCCGAATACCTAATGGATCTCTTGCACCTATTAGCGTGCCATTCGCTATTATAGAGAGAGAAAATCCACCTTGTATTTGCATCAATGCATCAATGATCTTATTTACTATTTCTCTTTTTCTCGAACGAGCCACAAGTTGTACTATTGTTTCTGTATCTGAAGTTGTTTGAAATATAGCTCCTTCCCTTACCATTTGTTCACGTAATAAAAGTGCATTTGTCAAATTACCATTGTGAGCAATACTTATGGCTCCTCCATGAAGGTCAGCATAAAATGGTTGTATGTTTCTTATTGTTTCGCCACCTGTTGTTGAATAACGATTATGTCCGATGGCAATTTTTCCTTTAAGTTTTTCTAGAGAATATTTTTTTGTAAAATTGTCACCGACTAAACCAAATCTTCTTTCAGAATGATATGATGTTCCATCATAACTTACAATACCACAACCTTCTTGACCTCTGTGTTGTAAAGCGTGTAATCCTAATGCAGTCAAAGCAGCGGCATCTTTTGATCCACTGATTCCAAAAACACCACATTCTTCATGAAATCTTGGAAAATGAGATTGGCTAACTTTAATTTTTTTTTGGAAATTTAATCGATTTTTCATCTTATTTTTTTTTACTTAGAATTTTTTTTGCAACCATCTGTAATGCTTTTGGATATATTGTGTGTTCTTCTATCAATATTTTCTTTGAGAGTGATTCGGTATTATCTTTCTTCAAAATCTTTACTTTTTTTTGCAATATAATCTTTCCGGAGTCAATTTTAGAGGTGACGTAATGTACACTACAACCAGAATAGGTTGCTTTAGCCTCTATTGCCTGATTCTGAGCATTTAAGCCTTTAAAAGCTGGGAGATAAGACGGGTGAATATTGATTAATCGCAATCTCCACTTTCTTACAAATTTTGAGTCTAAAACTTGCATAAAACCAGCTAAACAAATGATATCAATATTTTTAAGATACTTGATGACTTTATTTTCAAAATTTTTTCTTTGAACACAATGTATAGATGGAATTTTATTTTTTTTGGCAATAACTAAACCTTTTGCTTTAGAATTATTAGATATGACTAATTGAACTTTTACTAAACTTTGTTTTTTATATGACGATTGAATAAGTGATTCTAAATTTGAACCTCTTCCTGATATAAAAATAGCAACTTGTAATTTTTTCAACTAATTGTACACCTTGATGATTTGTTTACTTCTATTTTTCCAATTTCAAAAATATCTAAACTTTCATCTTTTATTAATTGCTCAAATTCTTTGTAATTTTTTTTTGAAATAGTCATAATCAAACCCAATCCACAATTAAATGTCTTTAACATTTCTTCATCTGAAATATCAGCTAAATTCTGAAACCATTTAAATATTTCTTCAGTGTAAATAAATTTTTTATCAATTGTTGCTGAAAGGTTATCTGATAGCATCCTAGGAACATTTCCAATAACACCTCCACCTGTTATATGTGAAATACCATTAATTAAATTTGTTGTTAGTATTTTCTTTAAAAAGGGAAAATATAATTTTGTTGGAGCCATTAAAGCTGCTGCATTTGTGTCGTAAGATGATTTAAATTCTGTTTTTTTATTTAGATCTATATTTTTATCTTTTAAAACTTTTCTAATAAGAGAGTATCCATTTGAATGAAAGCCTGAAGATTTAATACCGTAAAGTAGATCTTCTTCTTTCATTACATCTCTTTTAGGTAAAATTTTTTTTCTCTCCACAGCACCAACACAAAATCCAGCAAAATCAAAATCATCTTTTTTATATAGTCCAGGCATCTCTGCTGTTTCACCACCTATAAGAGAACAATTATTAATCTTACAAGCTTCAGTAATGCTTTGCATAATTTTCAAAAAAGAATTTTTATCAATTTTAGATGAAGCGTAGTAATCTAAAAAAAATAATGGCTCTGCACCATGACAAAGAATATCATTGAGACACATACCAACAAGGTCATGACCTAAACCATCTAAAATATCAGTTTCAATACCGAGTAATATTTTAGTACCTATGCCATCTGTTCCAGACACTAATAAAGGATCTTCGTACCCACATTTTTTTAAGTCAAAAATTCCACCAAATCCCCCAATTTTATCAAAATTTCCACTTCTGTTCGTTGATTTGCTTAGTTCAGAAATATTTTCGACAAGAGCATCTGTATTTTCTATATCAACCCCTGCTTCTTTATATGTTGTCATATTTAATTAGTTTTAAACGAATCGTTAACGAGTAAACTATTAATATAGTAAATTAAGTTGATTCGTACTCATAATGACAAATACAATTCAAATTCTCTCAATTGAGAAGACAGGGAAAGAAAGTTCTCTGCAAAAAGAACACAACAATAAATCTATCAAAATTATAGATGGATATTTCTTTTCTACAAATCTAGATGATCGAAAATTTAATAAGATAAGTAAACTTATATCTAATGAAGTTTCTCAAGTAATATTAACTAGAAAAAATGTAAATACAGTTTTATCTAAATATAGTAATTTTAACTGGGTCGTAGAAATAAAATATTTACCAGGTGTGACTGATAATATTGCTACAACTGTAAAAGAAATAATTAATAATAATCTAAAAAATAGTTTTAAAAGCTTTGAACTTGGTTCAACAAAAATTATTTTAATAAAAGGACGAAAAGAAGATATTTCCAAAATATCCAAAAATGAAGCAAATCCATTAATTCAAACAATAAAGATTTATCCATTTAAAAAATATTTAAATAATTTCAAAAGAAATCAATTTAAAATAGAAAAGGTTAAATTGCCGAAAAAAAAATACACTAAAAAAGAAATTAATTTAGATATCTCTGATCATAATCTTAGTCTTATTGGAAAACTTGGTATTGAAGAAAATGATAAATCTAGAAGAGGAACACTTGGTCTAGATCTAGAATCTTTAAAAGCAATAAGAAATTATTTTTCCATTATAAAACGTAAACCAACTGATATAGAAATTGAAACATTAGCACAAACCTGGTCAGAGCACTGTAAACACAAAATATTTTCAGCTAAAATTGATGATATTCAAGAAGGTATATTTAAAAGATACATTAAAGGTGCTACTGAAAAAATTATTCAATTAAGAAAAGATAATTTTTGTGTCTCACTTTTTACAGATAATGCTGGTGGAATAGAATTTAATAAAGATTGGATAATTTGTCATAAAGTTGAGACACATAATACGCCTTCAGCCTTAGACCCATTTGGAGGAGCAATCACTGGAATTGTTGGTGTTAATAGGGATTGTCTTGGGTTTGGAAAAGGAGCAAAACCTATAGCTAATACTTATGCATATTATTTGGCAGACCCGAATAAAAACTATCAATTGTACCGTCAAAAAAATAATAAGGATCCAATGCTTCCAGCAAGTTTTATTGCTAAGGGCATTATTAGTGGTGTTAGAGTTGGGGGAAATTGTTCAGGTATTCCAACTCCACAAGGTAATGTGTATTTTGATGACCGATTTGCTGGAAAACCACTCGTATTTTGTGGAACAGTTGGGATTATTCCAAAAAAGATAAAAGGGAAACTATCGCATAAGAAAAAAGCTAATCCTGGAGATATCATTCTCATGGTTGGGGGTAGAGTTGGAAAAGACGGTATTCATGGTGCAACATTTTCATCAGAGGAATTAGATCCTAATAGTCCAGTGACTGCTGTACAAATTGGTGACCCTATAACACAGAAGAAAATGTCTGATGTAATCATTAGAGAATTACGCGACGAAAATCTGTACTCAAGTATAACTGATAATGGTGCTGGAGGATTATCATCATCAATAGGAGAGATGGCAAAAGAGAGTGGTGGTTTTATAGTTAACCTTGAAAAGGTTCCTCTAAAATATAAAGGATTATATCCTTGGGAGATTTGGATTTCTGAATCTCAAGAAAGAATGACACTAGCAGTACCCCCAGATAATGTTAATAAAGTTATAAAAAAATTTAATACAAGAGGTGTTGAAGCAACAATAATTGGTAAATTTATTAAAAAAGAAAAAGCCATAGTAAAATATAATAAAACTCAAATTCTCAATTTAGATATGGAATTTCTTCATGAAGGTTATCCTAAATTAAATTTAAAAACATCTTTTCCAAGAATTAATAAAGAAAAGAAAAAAATAATTAAAAAAAGTTCTTTAACTTATAAATTACATAAACTTCTCTCTAGTCCAAATATTGTATCAAAAGAATTTATAGCCACACAATATGATCATGAAGTACAAGCAACTTCTATTGTAAAACCATTACAAGGCGAAGGTAGAGTTTTTGGAAATGCTACGGCCATTAAACCTCTGTTTAATGATGAAAAATCAATTGCTCTTTCTCAAGCTGCTTATCCTCAATTCGCTGAAACAAATCCTTATGACATGGCTGGATGCTCTATTGATACAGCATTTAAAAATTTAATTGTAAGTGGTGCTAATTCGAAAAAAATTGCAATTCTTGACAATTTTTGTTGGTGTAGCTCTGATGAAACTGATCGATTGTATCAATTAAAAGAAGCTGCAAGAGGATGCTATGATTACGCGGTTGCCTACCAAACACCCTTCATATCAGGTAAAGATAGTATGTATAATGATTTTAAAGGTTTCGATAAAGATAGTAAGTCTATCAAAATTTCAATACCTCCTACATTACTAATTTCCTCGATAGGAGTAGTAGATAAAATTTCACATTTAACAAAAATAACACCAGATAAAGATGATAAGATTTTTCTATTAGGTAAGACAAACAATGAATTAAAGCATAGTGTTTACGATAAAATCATAGGAGTTAGAAAAACAAATTTACCAAATGTTGATAATAAAACTGCACTAAAAACTTATAAAAATTTTGAAAAAGCTAACAAATTAAAAATTATTAATTCAGCAATTGGTGTCGATTTGGGTGGAGTTGGAATTGCAATTTCTAAGATGGCAATAGCTTCTAAAAAAGGTTTATTCATTGATCTAAAATCAAAAAATAAAAACTCTGTTGATCAATTTTTGTTTTCTGAAACTCAAAGTAGAATACTTGTTTCTATTAAAAAAAGTAAATTACAAAAATTTAAAAAGATATTTAAAGATTCAAATTATGTTTGTATTGGTAAATGTACTGGCTCAGATTTGATTGAATTTAAAAATGGAAATAAAATAATTAAAAGCAAAATTGAAGATTTATCAAAATCATATAAACAAAATATCAAAGGTCTATGAGAGTTTTAGTATTATCAGGTTATGGTATTAATTGTGAAGATGAAACAATGCATTCATTTGAAGTTGTAGGATTCAAAGGAAATATTGTGCATATTAATGATCTTATAAATAATCCAAAACAATTAGATAATTACCAAGTATTTGCTATTCCTGGAGGTTTTTCTTATGGTGATGATACAGGCTCAGGGAATGCAATGGCAAAAAAAATTATGATCAAACTCTATGATCAACTTATAGAGTTCATATCAAAAGATAAGTTAATGATAGGAATTTGTAATGGATGTCAAATATTGATAAATCTTGGATTAGTGCCAGGCATTTACACAAATGATCCTGAAGTAGCGATGATTGAAAATAAATCTGGAAATTATGAATGTAGATGGATAGATGTAAAAGTAGCTGATAATAAATCACCATGGCTTAAAAATATTACTACTTTAAATTTGCCAATAGCACATCAAGAAGGTCAATTTATGATACCCTTAAATGTACTTAAAAGTGTAAAAAATAAAAAATTGATCGGTTTACAATATATTAATAAGAAAAAAAAATTAGCAAAAGGAAAATTTCCTTTTAATCCTAATGGATCTCAAGATGATATAGCTGCTCTAACTAATAAAAAAGGTAATGTTCTTGCAATGATGCCTCATCCTGAAAGAGCTTTTTATAACTATCATGTTCCTAATTGGCAAAATGACTCTTCAAAAAAATTTGGAGATGGATATGAAATTTTTATAAATGCAAAGAAATACTTTTTATAACTATAGCGCCATTTCTACTATTTTTTTCATAACTGTCGGTAATCCAGATTTTAAATAAGTAGATTTTTTAATCCAAGTTGCTTTTGATAATTTTGCTTTTTTAACACAACCATAAAAAATTTCAGTTTCTAAATCAAAGTGACTAAATGAATATTCAAATGATCCTTTAGTTATTAATTTAGATTTTAAATTTTTAATTATATGATCAGTAGACAATAATTTTTTATCTTCTACCCAAGTATCATTTGGGACCTCAAGCATTTTTGCCAACATACCTTTATCAGATCTATTTCTAACTAGAATTTCATTATCCTCATTAATAATTACATAAGCACGGGTATATTTAATTGGTTTATTATTTTTCTTTTTTAATTTTACTGGAATTTTATTTTGTAGATTTCTTTTATAAGATTGACAAAATTTATTGATACCACAATCATAACATTTCGGGTTTCTAGGAAGACAAACTATAGACCCATAATCCATAAAAGATTGAATTAGGTTAGAGGAATTGTTTTGTGACCTAAAGTTATTTGCTAAAATTTTAAGTTTTTTTTTTACTTGATTAATAGGGATATCTATAGCGTATAGTCTTGCTAAAATTCTTTCAATGTTTGCATCAATTGGCATTACAGATTTATTAAAAGCAATACCAAGAATAGCGTTTGCTGTGTAATCACCAACTCCTGGGAGTTTAATTAGATCATTATATGATTGAGGTATTTTATTTTTGAAATTATTTTTGATCAATTTAGCTGATTTTAGTAAATTTCTAGCTCTTGAATAATAGCCTAGACCTGACCAGAATTTCAAAATTTGAGGTTCGTTTGCTTGAGCAAGATTATTTAATGTTGGCCACCTTAAAATAAAATTTTTAAACTTATTGTTAACTGTATTTACAGTAGTTTGTTGAAGCATATATTCACTAACAAAAACAAAATACGGATTTAGTAGATTATTTTTATTTACTTTTCGCCAAGGTAATATTCTTGCGTGTAATGAGTACCATTCTATTAAGAATTTTTTTACTTGTTTTTCTTGTTTAAACATATTGCTTTCATAATTAGGTACTATAAATTAATTATGTATATGAATAAAAAAAATAACAAGATAAAAAGGGGTTTTATTCCACAATCAATTGGAGATGTAGTCAAAAAAATAAACAAAAAATTTACATCTAAATTTGGAAAGTACGAGTTTATAATTCATTCTAATTGGTCAAATATTGTTGGCATCTATTTTTCAAAATTTTCAGAGCCAAAAAGTTTAACTCGACTACCTGATTTTGAAAATGAACATGGAGAGAAGGTTTATAAAAACTTACTAAATGTAAATGTTGCACCAGCTGCCGCACTCGAATTTCAACATTATAAAAATACAATTTTAGAAAAAATAAATAGCTATATAGGATATAAAGCAATTATAGACTTGAGAATTTATCAAAACTACATACCTAAAGTAAATGAAAATAATAAAATTTATTCAAAAACAATGCAATTGAATCAAAATGAGAAAAATTCTATTAATAATAAGGTTACAAAAATGAAAAATAATGATTTAAAATCATCTCTAACTGATTTAGGTGAATATATTACAAAAAATACAAAATGATAGAAGCCGTAAGAAACATACTAATAACTATATTTGTTTTATCTTTTACTACGAGTATTTCATCTAACGAACATTCTGAGTTAATTATTAAAGATAACGATTTTTTTATAGGCGATGAAGATGCGCCAGTAACCATCATTGAATATGCTTCCATGTCATGTAGTCACTGTGCTGATTTCCATAATGATACTTTAGACGAGCTTAAAAAAGAGTATATTGATACTGGAAAAGTCAAATTTGTTTTTAGAGACTTTCCTTTTAATTACCCTGCATTAGCAGGGAGTATGATGATGAGATGTGTACCAAATGATGTAAGATATGATTATATGAATGCCTTGTATAAACTGCAGAAAAATTGGGTTGTAAGAGATAATACTAAGACAAAATCAGAATTATATAAAATTATGCAAAGTGGTGGAATGCTACAAGATGAATTTGATGCTTGTTTAAGCGATCAAAATATGGAAAATGATATACTTGAAGGCGTTATGAATGCTCAAAGGGAATTCAATATTAGATCAACGCCAACATTTATCATAAATGGTATCATTTATTCTGGAAACAAAAATATAAAAGAGTTTAGACAAATCATCGATAAAATATTATCACAATAATTAATGATTAATTTTAGGACACTTAAAGTCAAAGGCTTTAAGTCATTTGTTGAACCAACTGAAATACTCATAGAAAATGGTCTAACCGGTATCGTAGGTCCTAACGGTTGTGGCAAATCTAATCTTGTTGAGGCATTTAGATTTGTTATGGGCGAACTTTCTCCAAAACAAATGAGGGGAAGTGAGCTAGATGATGTTATTTTTAATGGAACTGACAATAGACCCGCTTGGGATATAGCTGAAGTTACTATTGATTTAGATAATAAAGAAAGAAAGGCCCCAAGTATATTTAATGAAAATGACAATATAGAAGTTACAAGAAGAATATGGCGTGGAGAAGGTTCAGAATACAGGGTAAATGGTAAAGAAGTTAGATTGAAGGATGTTCAATTATTGTTTGCAGATGCAGCAACAGGTGCACGATCAACATCTATGGTTAGCCAGGGAAGGATAGGTGCAATTATAGCTGCTAAACCTGAACAGAGAAGAACATTGCTTGAAGAAGCAGCTGGTATAACAGGTCTTCATTCAAGACGACATGAAGCTGAGTTACGCTTGAATGCAACAGAAAATAATCTTGAACGTGTAAAAGATGTCTTAAAAGCTCAAGATGAACAACTTACAATACTAAAAAAACAATCTAAACAAGCTGAAAGATACAAATATATTCAAAAAGATATTACAAAAGCTAGAGCTAGATTGTTTTATAAGAAATGGATTGATGAGAAAGATCGATTAAAAAATGCAAATGTAAAAATTGAAACTGAAACTAATTTGGTAAACGATCAAACACAAGTTGTTGCACAAATAAATGTAGATTTTGAAAAAGTTCAAGAAAGTCTTCCAAACCTCCGTTTACAAGAAAGTAAAGTTGCAGCAGAATTACAAAAAAATTCTATTAGTCTAGAGAATCAGGAAAAGGAGATTGAAAGAGCTAATATTGCTGTAGATGAAACAAAAGTAAGAATAGAACAAATAAAAAATGATATTGATAGAGAGAAGTTTTTATTTGAAGATGCAAAGCAAAATCTAGAAAGAGTAAGGGAAGAAAAATCTATTTTGCTAAAACAGCAAGGTGATCTTTTTTTACAATCGGATGATCAATTAGATAATGAAACGGTTTCAAATAAAAAAAACAACAATCCAATTATAGATTACATAGATTTTGAAGATGGTCTTGAACAAGCAATTGCAGCAGTTTTTTCAGACGAATTAATTGCATCTATTGATGAGGAACAAATTAGTTTTTGGAGAAAATTAGATGTTGAAGAATCTTCCTTTAATTCTGAAATTATAAAATTCTCTTCTTTGATAAATGCTCCAGAAAATCTCAAAAAAAAATTAGAATTTGTTGGATTAATTGAAAATAAAGACAATATTTTAGAAATTCAGAAAAAATTAAAGCCAGGTCAAATAATAGTTAGTAAACTTGGAGAAATTTGGAGGTGGGACGGATATGTCTCCAAAGGTAAACAAAACAACTCAACTAAGGCTATATTAGATCAATTAAAGAATAGGCGAATAAAACAATTAAGTAATGAAGAAAAACAATGGAACGATATTTCAGATAAAGCTAATCAAAGAATACAAGAGCTAAATTCAAGAGAAAATACACTTATAAGTGAATTATCAAATCTCCTAGCTATTCCAGATGATGTTTCGAATCAAAAATTAAAAATACAAAACATGATTGATGAAAATAAATTATCTTATGAACAAATAGCTGAAAAACTTCGTCAAACTGAACAAGATGCAAATGTAATAAATAAAAAATTAAAGTTAGAAGAAATTAAACTAAATGAACTTAGGGAAGAAAGAATTAGAACTGAGGGTCAAATTAATACAATTAAAGAAGCAATTAAATTACTTTCCACTCAAGTTAAAGAGAGGTTGGGAATTGAATTAGAAGAGCTTTATAATATTGGAGAAATAAATCCAAATAAAACTTTAAGTGAGATAGAGGATTTAGAAAAAAAACTAGAAAGACTTATTTCTGAACAAGAACGGCTTGGTGGTGTTAATCTTTTAGCGGAACAAGAAGCTAAAGATCTAGAAGATAAAGTAAATACAATTAAAAAAGATCAAAATGATCTTATAAGTGCAATCGCTAAATTAAGAGAAGCTATTGATTCACTTAATAAAGAAGGTAGACAAAGATTACTTGCTGCTTACGGCATAGTAAATGAAAACTTCCAAAAATTATTTACTCGTTTATTTGGAGGAGGTAAAGCATATCTTAAATTTACAGATGAAAGTGATCCATTGCAGGCAGGATTGGATATATTTGCAAGCCCTCCAGGAAAAAAATTACAAAACCTAAATTTATTATCAGGAGGTGAGCAGGCACTTACAGCTTTATCACTATTATTTGCTGTTTTCTTATCTAACCCAGCTCCAATATGTGTACTTGATGAGGTTGATGCCCCTTTAGATGATACAAATGTTGATAGATTTTGTTCATTAGTTGAGGAAATAGCAAAAACATCTTCAACCAAATTCTTAGTTATTACTCACCATAGAATGACAATGGCCAGGGTAAATAGATTATTTGGTGTTACTATGCCTGAGAAAGGTGTATCACAATTAGTCTCCGTTGATCTTGAAAAAGCAATAGAGATAAAAGAACAAGATACTTCAAATGAACTATAAAAATAAAAATTTAGAAGAATTAGGAAAAAAAATTAATAATTTAAACAATCAAAACAAACCTGATATCAAAAAAAAAGAGAGTGGTGCTGGTTTTGGATTTAAAATTAGTACTGAAATTATTGCTGCACTAGTTGTTGGAGTTGGAATTGGGCTTATTGTGGATAATTATTTTAATACTAAACCAATAGGGTTAATTATTTTCTTCATATTTGGCGCATTAGCTGGATTTTTAAACGTTTATCGTGTAATGCGTCGCATTGAAAAGCAAAGGTAATTTGAATATTCAATAACTATTATGGCCGCAAAAGATAGTCCGCTTAAACAGTTCGAAATAGATCCAATATCTAATATTGAACTTGGTGGCTATAATATTTCATTTACAAATTCATCTTTTGCAATGCTAATTACAGTTCTAGTAATTACCCTTTTCTTAACATTAACAGTTAACACAAGATCAATAATTCCTTCAAGGATGCAACTTATTTCCGAATTGATGTATAATTTTATTGCTCAATTACTCTCTGATACAGTTGGAGATAATGGAAAAAGGTATTTCCCATTTGTATTCTCTTTATTCATGTTTGTTTTAATTGGAAATATGGTTGGTATGATACCATACCAATTTACTTTCACGAGCCACATTATTGTTACATTTGCTTTAGCAGCCGTTGTATTCATAGGTGTAACTATTCTTGGATTTATCAATCATGGTATTAAATTTTTTACTTTCTTTTATATACCAGGTGTACCATTTTACATGCATCCACTCCTAATTCCTATCGAAGTAATTTCTTATTTATCTAGACCTATAAGTTTATCAGTTAGATTATTTGCAAACATGCTAGCGGGTCACACACTACTAAAAGTATTTGCAGGCTTTGTTGTTTCAATGCCATTTTTTACGGGAGTTTTTCCTCTAGCTTTTATTGTAGCTTTAACAGGATTAGAAATTTTAATTGCCTTTTTGCAAGCATATGTGTTTGCAATACTGACGTGTTTATATATTAACGATGCTTATCATTTACATTAATTTAAAATAGGAGGACTTATGGAAATTGAAGCAGCAAAAGTAATCGGAGCGGGTCTAGCCGTTATCGGTGTTATTGGATCAGGTATTGGAATTGGGAATATTTTCTCATCTTTTATTCAAGCAGTTGGAAGAAATCCAGCAGCAAGAGGTGAGGTTTTTACAATGACAATGTTAGGTTTTGCATTAGTTGAAGCAATTGCACTTTTCGCGCTAGTTATTGCGTTAGTTATTTTGTTTGGATAGAACGTAATAATTAATTAATGCCTCAATTAAATCCAGAGTTTTTTGTTTCACAGCTCTTTTGGTTAGCTGTATTCTTTACTTTTCTGTTTGTGTTTTTATGGAGGGTTTCTCTTCCAAGAATAGCTACAGTTTTAGAGAAGAGACAAAATAAAATAGATGAGAATTTATCTTCAGCAAAAGAGCTTCAAGAACAGGCAATGGAAATTGAAAGAAAAATTAATGATCAAATCAGTAAGGCTAAACTAGAAACAGATGAGAAAATTAAAGAAACAATCAATGCTTTACAAGAGGATGTTTCTTCTCAACTTTCTTCACTTGATAAAGATTTAGAAAAAAAAGTTTCTGATGCAGAAAAAGAAATTTTAAAAAGTAAAGATGATCAAATGAAAAATATTAACAATGAAATAGCTAACATTACAAAACTGACTGTTGGGAAAATTACAGATGTAGAGTTGTCAGATAATGAAATTAATAAAGTTATTGAAACAAGTAAAGGTAGTTTTAACTAATGTTTTCTGATCCTCAGTTTTGGGTAGCAGTATCTTTTATTTTATTTATTGCAGCTATTTTTAATCCAGTACGCAAAATTCTTACATCTAGTTTAGATGCACAAATAAAAGATATAAAAAATAAAATAGATGAGGTTGAGAATTTAAAAAATGAGGCTCAAAAAGCTTTGGATGAATTAAAAGAAAGAGAAACTAAGGTAGAAAAGGAAATACAAAATCTAAATTTGGAATCTCAAAAAAGAATAGCTGAATTGAAAGATATATCTACCACTAAATTAACTGATCAAATTGAAAAAAGAAAAATATTGGCTGAAAATAAGATTGAACAATTAGTTCGAGATACCAATAACTCTATAAAAAATTATATTTCAAGTGTTGCAATAGAGGCTACTAAAAATATTCTAATACAAAATCTCAATAAGGATAAAAAGTCTGCTTTAATTGAAGAATCTATTACTGAATTTAACTCTGTTTTAAAGAATTAAAAGTAGATTAATCATTTAAATAATTGAGTATAATACTAAGAATTTAATATTAAAGGATTTGCAAAATCTATAGTATTATTAATTAACTGAAATTAATATTATCAAATTTAAATGACTAAAAAACTTAATATCTTTCTTGCAGGACCTCGAGGTTTTTGTGCAGGAGTAGATAGGGCGATTGAAATGGTTAAGGGCGCTTTAAAAAAATATGGTGCGCCAGTATATGTTCGTCATGAAATAGTTCATAATAAATTTGTTGTTGAAAATCTCAAATCGCAGGGAGCTATTTTTGTAGAAGAATTAAATGAGATTGAAGATAAAAGCAGGCCAGTTATCTTTTCTGCACATGGTGTTCCAAAAGCAGTACCCGAGGAAGCATTAAGTTTAAATTTAATATATTATGATGCAACATGTCCACTTGTTAGCAAAATTCATAAAGAGGTGGAAAATTTTGATAAAAAAAATCTCCCCGTAATTTTAATTGGTCATAGGAATCATCCTGAAGTTATTGGAACTATGGGTCAAACTAATAAAGAAATTCATTTGGTGGAAAAAGTTGAAGATGTAAAAAATTTACCCTTTGAAAAGAATGATAAGATTGCGTATGTAACCCAAACAACTCTTTCAGTAGATGATACGAAAGATATTATAAAAGAGATAAAATTACATTTTAGTAATGTTATAGAGCCAAAAAAAAATGATATTTGTTATGCTACGACGAATAGGCAAGAGGCTGTTAAAAAAATAGCTAACCAATGTGATTATTTTTTAGTGATTGGCGCAAGTAACTCATCAAATTCTTTAAGATTAGTTGAAGTAGCAAAAAATTATGGTTCAAAAAAAGCTATTTTAGTAGAAGATGTTGATTCCTTAAATTTAAATATATTTCAAGAATCTGAAAATATAGGAATAACAGCAAGTGCATCATCACCAGAAGTACTTGTGAGAAAACTTCTTGATAATTTGAAAAAAAATTTTGAAGTTCAAGTAAATGAAGGACATTATCAAAAAGAAGATGTATTTTTTAAAGTTCCACAAAAGCTGAACGTATAAAATGGCGGTCTTTACTAAATTACTCAAAGAAGATATCGAAAACTTTATCTCTGATTACGAAATTGGAAATCTAGAAAGATTTGAAGAAATTGTTGATGGTATAGAGAACTCAAATTTTAAAATTTTTTGTAACAATAAACCATATATTTTAACGATTTTTGAAAAAAGAGTGACTGAAGAAGAATTACCATTTTTTATAAATTTAAAAAACTTTTTAAATAAAAATAATTTTAAATGCCCTAAAGCTATCGTGGATAAAAATGGAAAGACATTAAAAAAAATAAAAAATAAAACTGCTGTTATTATTTCTTTTCTAGAAGGTAAAAGTATTGAAAAAGCTAACTCTGAAATGTGCAAAGAAGTTGGAAAGATGGTTGCTAACTTACATAATCTTACTGTAAATTTTGATGAAAAAAGACCTAACAGTTTAGACTTAAAAGATTGGAAAAATATTTACACAAAGTGTCTAAATAAGAAATCTGAAGAATATAATGAAACAATGTATTTGTTAAAAAACGAAATAGATTATTTAGAAAATCATTGGCCAAGCAATATTCCCTGTGGTGTTATTCACGCTGATTTGTTTAGAGATAATATTTTTTTTAAAAATGAAAAAATTTCTGGGGTAATAGATTTCTATTTTTCATGTTATTATTTTTATGTGTACGATATAGCTATCGTTATTAATGATTGGTGCTTTAGTGAAAATGGAAAAAATTTTCACAAACAAAACTGCCTTACAATTCTTGAGGAATATCAAAAATTGAGAAAATTAAGTGACCTTGAAAAGGAATCATTAAATATTTTATTAAGAGCTGCAGCTGTTAGAATACTTTCTACAAGAGTACATGACTATATTTTTCATCCACCTAATGCAATCGTTGTTAAAAAAGATCCATTTGAATATTTTAATATTTTAAAATGGCATCAACAAAATGATATTTTCAATAATGATTAATATTTACACTGATGGTGCATGTTCTGGTAACCCTGGTATAGGTGGATGGGGAGTTGTAATTTTAATTAATAAGCAAGAGATTCTATTAAATGGCGGAGACCAACTTACAACTAATAATAAAATGGAACTTACAGCGGCAATTAAAGCACTGGGGTATTTTGAGACAAAAAAAGATTTAACCATTTATACAGACAGCAAATATGTAAAGGATGGAATTGAATCCTGGATTATAAATTGGAAAAAAAATGGATGGAAGACATCAACAAAAAAAATAGTGAAAAATAAAGAATTATGGATTCAATTAGATAATCTGATGAATCAACATAATGTAACTTGGAAGTGGGTTAAGGGTCACGCAGGTTTCGAATTTAATGAGAAAGCTGATGAACTGGCAAGGAAATATATTGAAAGTAATATTTAGTTTATTTTTTATTTTTCTGTATTGTAAACAGATTGTTGCAAATGATTTATGGACTATAGATAAAAATATTTCTAGTATAGAATTTGAAGTTCCAGTTTTGTTTGCAAAAAATGTTACTGGTAAATTCAATACATTTGATGGTTTCGTTTCATTGGATTTGTCTAATCAAAATAATAATAAAGCGCTTATAAATGTTGGTATTGATAGTTTAGATTTAAATTATAAACGGTATAAAGATTTAGTTCTTAGTGAGGTTTTTTTTGATGCAAAAAAATTTCCTTTGGGACTGATTGATACAAATAATTTTAAATTTAATTATGAAGATAATAAGATTAATTTAATAGGTGAATTGACAATAAAAGGTAAAAGTCAAAATATTCCTATTGATATTGAAGTAATAAAATTAGCTAGTGAGTTGGTTCAGGTAAAAAGTGAAATATCTTTTTCTAGAAATGACTTTGAAATTGGCACTGGTAATTGGAAAAATACATCAATTCTTAAAGATGAAATAAAAATAAAAGCAAATATTTTTCTTTTTAAAGAATAGTTAATTTACCTAAGTGTATATCCTCCATCTATAACTAATACTTCACCTGTAATGTAACTTGAAGCAGGGCTACATAAAAAAAGTGCTGCAGATGCAATTTCACTTGGTTTGCCCATTCTTTTAAGAGGTGTCATGCTATTCCACGTTTCATACCAATGTTCATTTTCTTTAGTTAATTTAGTCATTTCTGTATCGATATAACCGGGTGCAATAGCGTTCACACGGATATTATTTTCAGCAAAATCACTTGCTAAACTTTTTGTTAACATATGTACTGCAGCTTTTGATGCATTATAAGCCACTTGAGGCTGAGGAATATTTGATACTAATCCAGATATTGAACCTATGTTTAAAATTGCTCCTTCACCTTGTTTTTTCATTTGTGGTAAAACAGAACGACACATCCTAAAAACAGAATCAACATTTGTATTCATAATTTTATCTAATAATTTATCATCAAATTCTTCCATAGTACCATGTTGAGCAACACCAGCATTGTTAACTAATATATCAATTGAATTATATTTTTCTAAAACAAAATTTATAATTTTTTGAGGCTCATTAGGATCAGTAATATCACCTTGTAAGAAAGAAACATCATAATTTGCATCTTTAAGACTTTTGAGTCCAGAATATTTATCTGTTCTACTAGTGACAATTATCTTTGCGCCAGCCTCTCCAAGAGCGTGTGCAATAGATAGACCAATTCCTCTTGTTCCACCTGTTACAATAGCAACTTTATTAGTTAATTTAAAATGATCAAAAATCATCAATACATACAATATGTTAACAAAGTAGAAATTTCATTAAAAATTATAATAATTTACATTTAAAAATATGCTATTTATTAACAAACATGAAAGCATTAGTTTTAGAAAAAAAACTTGAATTGAATTTAAGAGATATAGATTTACCAAACAAGGTTGGTTCAAATGATGTAAAAATCAATATGCATACTGTTGGTATATGTGGTTCAGATATTCACTATTATAAGCATGGAAAAATTGGGCAATGGCATGTTAATGCACCAATGGTTTTGGGACATGAAGGCTCAGGAACAATTATCGAAGTAGGTACAAATGTAAAAGATTTAAAAGTGGGTGACAGAGTTTGTGTTGAACCTCAGATTGTTAGTAAAAGTACAAAAGAATATAAACTTGGTATTTATAATTATGATCAAAAAGTAAAATTTTGGGCTACACCACCTATTCATGGTTGTTTAACACCTGAGGTTGTATTTCCAAGTGATATGGTTTTTAAAATACCAGACAATCTCTCTTATGCTGAAGGAGCAATGGTTGAGCCTTTAGCAGTAGGTATGCAAGGAGTAACAAAAGCAAAAATAAAACCTGGTCAAATTGGATTAGTAATGGGATGTGGGCCAATAGGATTGGTTACAGCCCTTGCCGCTTTAGCTGGAGGATGTGCAAAAGTTTATATTGCTGACATTTTAAGTGAAAAATTAAAAATGTGTGATTATTATCCTGATATTATTCCCATAGATATATCCAAAGAAAATTTAGAAACAAAAATTATGGATGAAACTAATGGATGGGGAGTTGATAGGTTTTTTGAATGTAGCGGAGCAGTAAAAGCATATGAAGCTATTTTTACTTGCTGTTCACCTGGCGCACATGTTGTCTTAATTGGAAATAATGCTGAACCAGTACCAATGAATTGGGCTATACTATTTTCTAAAGGTCTTGAGTTTCAAACTGTGCATAGGTATTCACATCAATATGAACCATCAATAAGACTACTTGAACGGGGAAAAATTGATGTTAAGCCGATGATTACACATACCTTTAAATTTGAAGAAAGTGTTGAAGCATTTTTACGAGCAGCAGAACATAGACCCACCGATGTAAAGCTTCAAATAAAAATTGATGAATAGAGGTGAACTAACTATTTCATCTTTTAATAGAGAAAATTGTAAGACAGGTATTGTTCATCTTGGTGTAGGAAATTTTCATAGAGCTCATCAAGCAAACTACATAGATGAATATCTTAATATATCTAATAATATAAATTGGGGAATATGTGGAATTAATTTAAGAAAAGAAGATAGCAAAAATTTTGAAAATCTAAAATTAAGAAAAGGGAAATATATCCTGAAAACAATTTCTACTTCAGGAGACGAAAAATATAAAGACATCAATTCGATTATAAAATTAATAGACTGGAGTAAGGATAAAGATGAAGCTGAGGGTATTCTTTCAAATCCAGATATAAAATTAGTTACAATGACAATTACCGAAAGCGGTTACTATATTAATGAAAAAAATAAATTAAATCTAAATTTAGAACTTATTAAGAATAATATTCAAGGAAAAGAAAACAATATAATTTACTCTTTTCTTATGGCAGCTTTAAAAAAAAGAATGCTATCTATAAATAAAAAAATCACTTTGCTATGCTGTGATAATATTAGAGAAAATGGAAAAATGTTACAAGACTGTTTAAAACAATATTTATCAGCATCTAAAGAATTTGAACTTTTAGAATGGATAGAAGAAAATGTCAGTTTTCCTTCTTGTGTTGTTGATCGAATTACTCCTAGAACACCTGAATTTTTAAAATCTGATATAATGGAAAAATTTAATTTGAAGGAAAATTGTGGTGTGATAGCTGAACCCTTTATTCAATGGATAGTAGAGGATAACTTCATAAATGAAAGACCAAAGCTTGAAGATGTTGGTGTGAAGTTTGTGAAGGATGTATTTCCCTATGAAGAAGCTAAGATTAGAATTCTAAATGGAGCTCACTTAGCATTAAGTTATTTTGGAGCACTAAAAGGTTATACAACTTATGATGAAGCAATATCAGATAAAAATTTAGAACAATTTTTCTTTGAAATTCAACAAAAGGAAATATTACCAGCGCTTGTTCATAAACCCTTTGATTTAGAAGAATATATGATCACAATTTATGAAAGATTTAAAAATAAAAATATTGCTGATAAATTAGAAAGAATTGCAATGGATGGTGTAGGTAAATTTCCTATATTTATATTGCCAACTATACATAATTGCTTTGAAAAAAATATTATTCCTGAAAATTGTATTGATGCAATTGCAAGTTGGTATGTTTTTATGTTAAAAATTAAAGATAAAAAATTAAGTTTTGAATACTATGAACCAAGTTGGGAATGGATCAAATATTATCTAGAAGAAAATAAAATTGTTGAATTTACAAATTGTGTAGAACTATGGGGCAACACACCAAAAAAATTTTCTTTGTTTTCTGAAATTTTAGAAAAAAAAATAAATTTTTTAAAAGATATTTATTAAAAATTCAAATTTTGAGCAATTTTTTTGTTAATGTTGTATAAATCTTTCCAAATAGCATATCTTCGTAACAAAATATCCATATTATGTTTCTTCGGTTCATAAATTTTACTTATTTTTATTTCACTAACAATTTTTTCTTTATTATTCGTTGTATCATCCTGAAACATTGCTAATCTTGCAACACCAAGTGCCGCACCAAATTCACTTTGATCACAAACACTTAGTTTTCTATTTAATAGTGATGCAAGCAATTCAATCCAGAATGAACTTTTTGAACCTCCTCCGACCATGTATATGTTATCAAAGTTATTGTTAACTTTTAAAATAGAATTTACTCCATCTAATATACCAAAACTAATACCCTCAATTACTGCATACTGTAAATCTGTTGCATTTGTTGTTGTTTTAATAGAGTGAAATGATCCTCTAATATGTGGATCATTATGAGGAGTTCTCTCTCCAGAGAGATAGGGTAAAAAGTAGGAAGAATTATTTATAGTATCTCCATCTGCATAAAATTTTTCTACATTATTAAGTGTTTCTGCAATTGAAGTGTTTGTAACAGCACAGATCCAATCCAAACAATTACTTGCACTTAACATAACTGACATCAAATGCCATTTATTAGGTAAACAATGACAAAATGAATGTACTGCATCTCCGGTATTACTTAAAAAACTCTCAGTAGGCGTAAAAAAAACTCCTGAAGTACCAAGAGATATAAATGACTGATTTTTATTTGTTATGCCCATACCAGTTGCTGCAGCTGCATTATCACCCGCTCCACCAACAACTTTAACATTATTATTAAAATTAAATTTATCTTTTAACTCTTTTTTTAAATAACCTGTAAGCTCATTGCCTTCCACAAGATTGGGCATATGTTTTTCTTCTAAAAACGAGCATGATAAAAGTTTATTAGACCATTTCCTATGTTTTATGTCTAACCATAATGTGCCAGATGCATCTGACATTTCAGAAAAAAATTCACCAGTAAGAATAAATCTTAAATAATCTTTTGGTAATAAAACTTTGAAAATTTTTCGAAAATTATCTATTTCATTGTTTTTAATCCAATTTATTTTTGGAGCAGTAAAACCAGGCATAGTAATATTTCCTGAGATTGATCTTACATCAAAGTTTTGTTTTTCAAATTCTTCACACTCTTGATGTGATCTAGTATCATTCCAAAGAATACATGGTCTAATAACATTTCCATCCTTATCAATTAAAGTAGCTCCATGCATATGTCCTGATATGCCTAGAGAAACTGTTTGCGAAAACTCATTTGGTTTTTTTAGTTTCAAAGCTTCAAAACATTTCATTGTCGAGTCAATCCATTCTTGTGGATTTTGCTCACTAAAACCATCTTTTGGAGATTGTACTGTGAGACTTGAAGTAGCTGTAGCAAGGATTTTTTGGTTTTGATCAATTAAAATCATTTTAATTGAAGAAGTACCAAGATCTATTCCAATAAACATTATGAAATTTATAACATTAATATTTTAAATCATACAAAGAAAATTAGGGTTACTTGTAAGAATACCTAAATATAAATACACCAGATGCAACAATAATAATTGCTCCAATAATTGTAAATATATCTGGTATTTCTTTATATACAATTAGACCAAAAAATATTGCCCAAACTATTATTGTATAATTATAGGGTGCTAATACACTTGCAGGAGTGATACTTAATGCCTTAATTTGTAAAAATAAACCCATACAAAAAAAGAAGCCTAAGAATATAAAGAATATAAAAGAAAATGAATGAAGAGGTTGCCAAAAAAATAGTGATAATATGGAAGTTATTATGACACCTATAAGACCGTTATAGAATAGCATTGTCTCGTTATCATCATACTGAGCATTTAATCTTGTTGCTATTTGAAACAGTGAGTAGAAAAAAGCTGCAAGTAAGGGAATAACAAGATACGGATTAAATATTGTTAAGCCTGGGCGCATAATGAGAAGAACGCCAAAAAAACTAATTCCAATTGCTATCCAAGTAGCTAAATTGATTTTTTCTTTTAAAATTAGATAAGAAAAAAAGACAACTAATACTGGTGATAATGATCCAATTGTGTGTGCATCTGCAAGAGCTAAATACCTAAATGATAATACAAAAAAACAAGCCTCACAAACAGATAGGACACACCTAGTAATTTGTATCTTATAATTATTTGATAGATAATATTTTTTTACATTATTTTTTTTTGCAATAAAAAAAGAAAAAATAAGACAAAAAGTATATTTTACAAATAATAGCACAAAAACTGAATGATACTGAACAGCTGTTTTTTGAATTGTGTCTAAGATACCAAAAGATAAATAAGTTAAAAGTATTAAAATGATTCCATAGCTATATGGATTTGATCTGTTATTCATTTTATGTTTTTGAAAATGTTATTATAAAAGTCTTTTTTAATATTTTTCTCGGCATCTAAAATTTGCATCATTAAGACTGCAGATAAATCATTAATTGGATCAACTAAGAAATACGTAGCTGCGTATCCTGACCAACCAAATTCACCAATAACACCAAATTTGTTTTGTGGTGTGTTATTCATCAAAACTCTAAATCCTAGGCCCCATCCATATCCATCTAAATCATTTTCATAATTTTCATCTTTGATTGTATTTGTTGATGTTATTTCTATGGGCAATAAGTTTCTATTTAATGAATTACGACGCATAGATTGAAGAGTTTCCCTATTTACCAGTGGATTAGCATTTTTATCTTTGCCATTAATAAGCATGGTAGCAAATTTAATATAATCTGCAGCAGTTGAAAATAAACCATGTCCACCCCTACAGTAATTTTCATTATTTGCAGGGTATCCGTATAAAATTAGTTTTCTTGAAGCCAAAGTTAAGTCAGTTAATTTTGATTTAACACTATTATATTCAAAAGTTTCAACTAAATTTTTATTTTTATCTTCACTAATAGAAAAATTTGTATCGTTCATTTCTAATGGATAAAAGATATTCTCTTTTAAAATATTTAATAACTTATCTTTTGTTACAACTTCTAGAATTCTGGCTAATATATCTATAGAAATAGAATAATGCCATTCTAATCCTGGTTCATAAAGTAGTGGTAATCCAGAAATGTTATCAATTTCTTCTTCTAAACTTCTTGAAGATGAGTGAAACAACTTCTTTTCTTCATAAGCTTCAGCTAAAAAATTATTACTACTATTATAAGTAAAGCCTGCAGTATGTTGCAAAAGCTGTCTTACTGTAGGGGTTCTATCTATTTTTATAGTATCGTATAATTTACTTGTTAATGATTTTAGTTTTTTTAGATTTTTAAAATTTGGTAAATATTTATCTATAGTATCATCAAGAGATAAGAAATTTTTTTCTATTAATTGCATTGCTGCAAAACCAACAATTGGTTTAGTCATGGACCAAATTCTATAAAATGAATGTTTATTAAGTTTATTTTTTTTAACTAAATCATTAAATCCGATTGCTTCATGATAAATATTATTTTTATGATTTATTATCCATTCAGCACCATTACATCTTCCATCATCAATATGTTTTTGAAAATCTAATCTAATATTATCCATAAATGGATTAGATTAAACTCTTAATTTTTTCTATGAGTTCTGAATTGATATTTCTTGGACCTTTATCTTCTCTATTAGTATGTCTTCTTTGTCCAGGTAAACGCACGCCGTCTAAGGATGTCATTTGTTCAAAAAATTTTTCGGCATGTTCGTTCCAATTTTTTCCTGCTATTAGTTCTGGAGATAAAGCAATAATAAATTCACCTCCTCGTGCTGGGCCTCCATCATTATTATCCTCTTTTTTTGCTTCAAAACTAAATAAATCTCCAACTAGTCCAGCAGATAGTAATTCAATCATCATAGCTATAGCGGAACCTTTATAATCACCAAAAGTCAGAAGCACTCCTCCATTTGCTATTTGATTTGGATCATCAGTTTTTTCACCATCTTTATTTAATCCTGTTCCAAATGGTACTTTGTGACCATCTCTAGCTGCAACCTGAACCTCACCCATGGCCATTGTAGAAGTTGCCATGTCATAAACGACAGGAGTATTATTTTTTCTTGGCCATGCAAATGAAATTGGATTAGTTCCAAATAGTGGTTTTTTTGCACCAGCTGGCGCTACGCTTGGTTTGTATGCCGTACAAGCAATACCAATTAAATTATTTTCAGCTAACGCTTCAGTCTCATGCCACAAGGCAGCAAAGTGATGAGTATTAGCAATTGTTAACACACCAACTCCATGTTTATTTGAAGTTTTTATTAATTCAGGTAATCCAACTTTTATTCCTACTGGAGCAAAACCATAATCCCCATCAACACGAATAGCATTTTGTGTAAGATATTTACTAGTAGGTCGAGAAACAGCATTTACTTTTTTACTTTTTAAAGAAGCTACATACCCTGGAATTCTAAATAAACCATGAGAAACACTTCCATCTCTCTCTGCATGAGTTACCGTTGTAGCAACACAATCAGCATTTAAATGATCACAGCCATGTTTTGTAAGTGCTTCATAAGCTAATTCATATATTTTTTCTAATTTTAAAGGAATTGTATTCATTTACTTTTCTTTTATATTTAATATTATTAGTGAATGGATAGAGGATTATTAGACAATTTGAAAGAGCTTTTACAAGAAAGAATATCATTTTCAGAAAGTGTTAGAAATAATCACGCTAAAGGTGAAGATGCCTATGATCCTATCTTACCCAGAGCAGTTTTATTTCCAAAAAATAATGAAGAACTTTCAAAAATATTAAAAATTTGTAACGAATTCAAGGTACCAGTAACTGCCTATGGAACAGGAACATCACTAGAAGGTCATGTAGTAGGTAATGAAGAAGGTTTTACAATATCAATGGAAAATTTTAATAAAATAATTTCAATCAATGAGCAAGATTTTGATTGTCGGGTTCAGGCCAATGTATCTCGTGAACAACTTAATGAAACTCTTAAAGATAAAGGAGTATTTTTTCCAATTGATCCTGGTGCTAATGCATCTTTGGGTGGTATGACTGCTTGCTCTGCATCAGGAACAATGGCTGTAAGATACGGAACAATGAGAACAACCGTTCTAGGTCTAACTGTAGTTTTAGCAAATGGAGATATAATAAAAACGGGTACAAGAGCAAAAAAAACTTCTGCAGGATATAATTTGACCAATCTTTTTGTTGGTTCTGAAGGTACACTAGGAATAATCACTGAGATTCATCTTAGATTATCACCTGTTCCTGAAAGTATAATGAGTGCCGTATGTCAATTTCCAGATCTTGATTCAGCTGTTTTAACTGCTCAAGAAATTATTCAATACGGTGTACCAATTGCTAGAGTAGAGTTGTTAAATAAAGATCAGATGGATATTAGTATAAAGTATTCTAAACTAGAGAATTTAGAAAGTTTACCAACACTTTTTTATGAATTTCATGGAAGTGAAATTTCAAATAAAGAATCTATTGATGTAGTTGAGGAGATATCTAAAAATAATAATGGTAGTGAATTTAAGTGGGCAGCAAACACGGAAGAAAGAAATAAGATTTGGAAAGCGAGACATAATGTTTATTATTCAGTTAAAGCGCAAGGGGATAATATAAGAGTTTACGCTACTGATGTTTGCGTGCCTATCTCAAATATTGTTGAGTGTATTAAATTTGCAGAAAACGAACTTCAAGGTACTGGGCTGAAAGCTCCTATGGTTGGTCATGTAGGTGATGGAAATTTTCATGTAACTATTGTCTATGATCCTAACAAAGATAATGAATATCAATACATAAGAAAATTTAGTGATAAATTAATTGATAAAGCACTAAAAATGGATGGAACAATAACAGGAGAACACGGGATAGGTCTTCAAAAAAAGGAATATTTATTAAGACAACACCCAGATAATATTCCTTTAATGAAATTAATTAAGAAAAGTTTTGATCCAAATAATATTTTAAACCCAGGTAAAATATTTGATATTTAAAATATAAAAATTAAATTAATTCTAAATTTTTTATTATAATAATAACTACTTTGGATTATTGATATCTTCGTTATACGCAAATACTGCTGGGCTTCCGCCTGTATATATAAATATTACATTATCACCTTTTTTAATAATACCTTTTTCCACATAATCTATAAGAGCAGCAAAACCTTTGGAAGTATAAACTGGGTCTAAAATTATAGATTCTTTATTTGCTAAAAGCTTCATAGCCTCTATTCCTGCTTTTGTAGTAGCACCATATTTTTCACCTACATAACTATTATCATGATTGATCATTTCGTGATTAAATTTTACATTTACATCAAGTAACTTAGCTCCTTCATTGCAAATCCTGGCAATATCTTTTTTAATATCCATTTCCCAATAAACAGGAGAAATACCTTGAATACGAGTTGGCCAATTTAATATTTTTGCCCCTAACACACATCCTGCTTGTGTCATATTAGCAGCTGTAACAAATAAATGATCTGCCATAAAATTTTGTTCTTTCATTTGCAAATCAATTTCAGCCATAGCATTTGCATAACTAATTCCAGCAAGAGTTGTATCCTCTTTTCCAAATCCACCATATATTATTAAAGGTTTGCGACCCTCCTTTATTAACTCTTTATATTTTCTATCTAGATGTTTTGGTATTTCTTCTAAATTTTCTCCATCAACTACCTCAACGTTTGCTCCCAAGATGTTATATAATAAAAAATTACCTTGCATTAACTTACCTTTTATTCCATGCATCAATACTAAATAACTATCTAGATTTAATTTATTAGCAGCAGCTACTGCTTGACGACAAAAGTTTGATTGAGAGGCGGCTCCAGTTAAAATACAATCAAACTCTCCAGATAAAGTTTTAGCCATTATAAATTCTAGATGCCTTGTTTTATTCCCTCCGAAAGCTAGAGCAGTACAATCATCTCTTTTTATATAAAGATTTATATTTAACTCTTTAGAAATATTAGGGGCATATTCAAGAACAGTTGGTAGTTGTGCTAAATGAATTTTTGGAATTTTATTTATTCTTGAAACTAATTCTTCAGCAGATAACGGTTTAAAATTACTATTCATTTTACAAATGACATTAAAAATTTTTAAAAATTAATGACTATGTCTTTTTACCTCTGAGCCTCTTTTACCAATCAGAAAATCAAGATCTGCACCTTTATCAGCTTGCATAACGTGATCTATATACATTTTTTGATAACCACCAGAAATCTCAGGTAAAATTGGATTATAATTATCTAAACGATTTTTAATTGTTTCTTCGTCAACTTTTAAGTCCATAGCACCTTTATTGACATCTATTTCTATTAGATCACCATTTTGAACCGCTGCTAAAGGGCCTTTTACTGCTGCTTCAGGAGCAGTATGAAGGATTACTGTTCCATATGCTGTTCCACTCATTCTAGCATCAGATATCCTAATCATATCCCTTACACCTTTCTTTAAAAGTTTTTGTGGAAGACGCATATTACCAACTTCTGCCATACCTGGATAACCTTTTGGTCCACAATTTTTCAAAACTAATATAGATTTTTCGTCTACCTCTAAATTTGGATCATCAATTTTTTCATGAAATTCTTCTACACTTTCAAAGACAACCGCTTTTCCAATATGTTTCATTAATTCTGGTGATGCAGCAGATGGTTTAATTATTGCGCCATTAGGTGCAATGTTTCCTTTAAGAATTTTAATGCCTCCATTTTTTGTTAATGGATTATCAAATTCTTTTATAACTTCATTATTCCAACATTTAGCGTTTTTGTTATTTTCACCAATAGTTTTTCCATTTACTGTCAATGCATTCTCATCTAATAATTTTTTTTCAAGTAATCTTTTTATTACAACAGGAACTCCACCTGCATAATAAAAATCTTCCATTAAATATTTTCCAGAAGGCTGAAGATTTACAAGTGTCGGAATTCCCTCTCCACACTTATTCCAATCTTCTAAATCCAAATCTATTTCCATTCTTCCTGAAATAGCTGCTAAATGAATAACAGCATTTGTTGAACCGCCTATAGCGCCATTAACTTTTATTGCATTTTCAAATGATTTTTTTGTTACAATTTTTGACATATTTATATTTTCTTTAACCATCTCAACAATTCTTTTTCCTGACATATGAGCTAATGTGTATCTTCTTGAATCAACTGCTGGAATTGCTGCGTTTCCAGGAAGAGACATTCCTAATGCTTCCACCATTGAACCCATTGTTGATGCTGTACCCATAGTCATACAATTACCTTTTGATCTGCTCATTGAAATTTCTGCATTTATAAAATCTTCTTCTGTAATTACACCTGCGTTTAAATCAGCATCAAGTTTCCAAACTCCTGTTCCAGAACCTATAGTTTCTCCCTGATGATGACCATTCAGCATTGGACCGCCTGAAACTCCTATTGTTGGAAGGTCAACACTTGCTGCACCCATCATTAATGAAGGTGTTGTTTTATCACAACCCATTAATAGTACTACACCGTCTATTGGATTACCCCTTATTGCTTCTTCAACATCCATACTTGCCAAGTTTCTAAACAACATCGCTGTAGGTCTTAAGTTAGATTCACTTGCTGAAAATACAGGAAATTCAAGTGGGAAACCACCAGCTTCATAAACACCTTTTTTAACAGACTCTGCTATCTCTCTAAAATGACCATTACATGGTGTCAGTTCTGACCAAGTATTACAAATTCCAATTACAGGACGTCCATCAAATAGGTGATTGGGATGCCCTTGATTTCTCATCCAGCCTCTATGAATAAATGTATCTCTTCTATGTGTTTTAGAATTATACCAATTGGAAGATCTAAATTTATTTTTTTTATTCATGAATGAAAGTTTTAGCTAATTAAAGTAAAAAATCAAATTTTAAATTTATAATCTTCAACTCCTGGTACATTTACATTTAATGCGAATAAACTGCCATCATATTGATTTTTGCCAGAATTATTTGCAGTAGTAATGAATAATGTCTTAAGATCAGTACCACCAAAAACACAATTAGTGACATTTTCTACAGGTAGCTCATAAATTTGATCGACTCTTCCTTTAGGGTCAATTCTCACTAAACATGATCCACCCCAACGACAATTCCAAATAAAACCATCACTATCAATAGTTGAACCATCTGGAGCTCCTCTATCAAAATCAAATAAAATTTTTTTATCTGATAAACTGCCTTTGTCTAGATTAAATTTATATTCAAGTAATGATCCTTCAGTTGAGTCAGCAAAATAAAATTTTGTATTATCTGGACTCCAAACAAATGTATTAGGTATACCAAGATTTGTTTCAACTATGTTTAATTTATTTTCCGATAAACAATATAAAGTTCCAGATTTAGTATTTAAAGTCTTTGCACTTCCATCCTGATTAATATTATTTTGCATTGTACCAAACCAGAGCCTTCCTTTTGCATCGGATGCACCGTCGTTTGATCTATTAGTTAAAATATTTTCTTCTACCTCTTTAATTATTTCATATTTTTTGGTTTGAAAATTAAATTTGTTTACTCCGTTGTTTGAAACTAGAGCAATTTCACTGTTTGAAATTGTTGATGATGCTGTTACAAATTCAGGTAATTCAAAAGTTTCTAATTTTTCACTTTGAAAATTTATTCTGAATAAAACTGTTTTTGGTTTTATATCAAGCCAAAATAAACTTTGATTAATTGAAGACCAAGTTATACCTTCACCTAAACTGTTTTTTACATCTTTATATAATTCAACCTTACTCACCGAAAGGATCAATATAATAAAATTTAAAATTTATGAAGATAAGATTAAAGATAATGCGCTTTGTCTTTGATACGAGCCATTACTTCTTTTGTTGCTTCTTCAGATCCATCATGAAAAGTACCCATTAGTTTATCTAAAAAACTAGTGTTTCCTCCTGAGTAATTACATTCAAAGTATTTGTGATGAATATAGTGCATATAATCACCTGTGGGTATTGATACACCATTTTTGAAAGTCATCTTTTCATATCCTGTATGTCCAGGTGTAGGGGCTAGTCCAGCATGAAAAACATGATACATCGCAACAAGAGGGTGAGAAGGAATAATCCAATGTACTAAAATACCTGAAAAATATAATAGATGCTCTATTGGGTGCATAGACATACCAGACCAAGCACCTGTATTTGTATTACGGTGATGAACTTTATGAGCAATTTTATAAAGTGGTGCCCAGTGCAATAGTCTATGAGTTAAATAAAAATGTGCGTCTCTTATAAATGGAACAAGAAAGAACATAAAACAACAATATATTGGATAAGCCTCCCAGCTTACATAAGGGATTATTTGATTTGCGAATGCCCAAAATGTAATTACTTCATAAGCTGTCCATAATGGGATAGCACTACAAAAAGTATAGAATAGGTTATCTTTAGTCTGATCATTGAATAAAAATGTTGAGTTATTTTTTTCTAAAGGTCGTGGATTATATTTAAATGAAGTTCCTTGTGTCTTCAGTCTTAAATGAAAGAAGCCTGTCCAAAGCAAAATAATAAGTGCATTTCTAAAGAATATGTAGGATATCCATCCTATTTCAAAAGTCTTCATTGTCTCTAAAGAAGGAGTCAAAAAAAGATATGTAGCAACTGTTATCGCTGCAAATACGAAAGTCCATGGGAAAAAAATTCCTGGGAATTTAAAAAAATACTTTAAAAATTTTATTGGGTTGAAAAATATATCTTTAGGTGGGTTAATACTTATTGTACCAAATGGTTTCCAATGACCCCGTTTATCTCTTGTACCAAAATCACTGTCATTTAATTGATTTCCCATAATGTATTTATAATATATTTTGAGTAAAAAAAAAGAGACTAAATTGTCGTATCTGGAACCTTCACATCAATAAAATAATTTTTATCTTTAGATTGCTTAAATATTGCTGGGATTATTGATCTATAAGCAGAAATTATTCCGTTATGAGGTTCTGGCATTTGATTTTTAACTATTTTGTGAAATTTTTTTAAATTATGACATGGGATTTTTGGGAAAATGTGATGCTCAATATGATACTCCATATTTGAATACAAAAAACTAAAAAAAGGATTCATAATAACGGTTCTTGTACTTTTTCTATGGTCTTTAATATTATCAGCTAGTCCAGCATGTTGAGTCATGCCACAAATCATTAATATAGTATTTCCATAAAATGGAGGTAAAATTATCATTATGATTGGTAGCCATGATTGTAATAAAACTGAGGATAGAATTACAAGTAACCAAAAACCTAGATATAATCTGGAACTATTAATAATTTTTTTTATCTCCTTTTCAGGTACAGTAACTTTTACTACAGGAGTGATTATTCCAAATGAATGTTTAATAATTTCAAAATGTGTAAAATGTCTTATTTTTTGAATATTAATTATTGGACCAAATGGTAAAAAATTTAAAAGAAATCTAATAGGTTCTGTTGGTTTCGGACTATTGTTTTCGTAATCATACACTTCGTCATGTGTAAATATTGTGTAAGTGTGATGATGAAAATGACTCCATTTCCATCTAACTGCCTCAAAACCTCCAAGCAAAGAAGTTATATGATAAAAAAATTTATTTAACGCTCTTTTTTTAAAATATGTTTCGTGATTTGTTTCATGTTGAATACTAATGATTTTACAATAAAAAATATTTCCATAAAGTAGAAAAGCAGGAATTGACCATAAAGTGCCCCAACTTACAATGCATAGATATCCACTTAATACTAGGGCAATGACAAATAATGATATATCTATTATGCCTTTTAAATCAGATCTCTTAGATAGTTCTTTTAAAATTTTCTTATCTATATTTGGCTTGTACCAATTTTTTAAATCTACTTCGCCTGCGAACATTAATCAAAATTTTTCTGAAAGTTTTAGGAATTTTTCAAATTCAGCTTCGTCGATGTTTACTGTGATTTTAGGGTCATTAAATTTTTTGTTTACTGTGTCATCGTGAAATTCTTTAAAAGCACTAATTCTTTCAGCTTGTAGTTTTGCAAATTCTTTTTTAAAATCTCTATAAATACGTGCATGTCTTGGAATTTTTCCTTGAGTATACCCAAGAACATCATTAGCAAATAAATATTGCCCATCACATCCAGAACCACTTCCCATTGAGAGAGTCATGATATCAACTTTTTTTGTAATAATTTCTGCAACTTTTGGTGGAACTACTTCGAGTTCAACTCCGATAGCCCCCGCTTCTTGTAACTCAAGAGTATGTTCTAAAATTCTGATGGCTTTATTAGCAGTTTTACCTTGCGCAATAAATCCTCCAATCCAAGTAGCATTTCCTGGAACTAATCCAACATGACTGTTAATTGGAATGTACTCATCTCTTAATGCTCTAATCCATTTGTAGCTCCAATTACCACCATAGATTACATCTGCACCAATATCTAAATACTTATGTGATAGTTTCATTGCTTCATACTCAGAAGCTACTCTTACTGCACCTCCAGATTGCATAAAGCAAGTTGGCGCAGCCTCACGAATTCTCTTAAGTTCATCAAAAGAATTATAAATACCAAATTGTGGAGCATCATGAGAAGTACAAATCATATCAATGCCTGCCTCTTCAGCTGCTGCAGCTTCATCAGCATTATGCACAAACATAACACTTAGTTGTCTTTTACCTTTGCATTGCAAATAATCATAAACTGTAAGTTTTTTTCTGCTCATAAAATCTCCAAAAAATATTTAATCTATTTTAATGAAAATTTTGTCATTATCAACTTTAACTGGATATGTTTTTAAATCCTCACACGCTGGTGGGCTTAAAGCTTCGCCAGATTTAATATTAAAAATTCCTTGATGCATTGGACATTCAATTTCATCATCCATAACCAGGCCATCTTCAAGATGTACTGCCTCGTGTGTACAAATTCCATCAGTAGCATAAAAACCATCTGCTAATCTATACACGCAAAATGTTTTATCTTGATGATCAAATCTTATGAGATCCTCTTCTTCAATACTATCTGTAGACCCAACTTCAATCCAATTTTCTTCAGACATAGATTGTATATAATATCTATTTTATGAAAATAAATACAAAATAATTAATTTATTATTTTTGTATAAGTTTATTTAATTTTTGATTTTGATCTGAAAGAATTTGTTTATCTACAATGGTATTTTTCTCAGTTAATTTAGAAGTTATTCTAATGTCACGACCAATTTTTCCTGCAATTCCTAGACCACATGCACCTCTTATTATTTTATCTTTTAGAAAAAAATAAATTACACCATTATTAATCTCATTTCCTCTTTCAATGATTTCATCATAATCATCACAAATACCAGTCAGTTGGAGATTCAAATTAAATTGATCAGACCACATCCAAGGAATTGAGGTATATTCTGTTTTTACTCCAGCAATATTTTTTCCAGCACATATTCCATGATTTTGTGCATGTTGATAAGACTCAAGTCTCATATATCTTTCATATAATGGATGATAAAAATTAGATACGTCACCAGCTGCATAAACATCTTTAATAGAAGTTTCACAAAATTGATTAGTAACTATACCATTATCAAGCTTTAAATTTGTATTTTCAAATAACTTTACAGATGGGTTTGAGCCTATACCTGCAATTACAAAATCTGTTTCTATTAAAGAATTATCATTTAATAAAATTTCATAGATGCCATTTTTTTTAGTTATTTTATCTATTTGTTTATTTAATATTATTTCATTTCCTTGTTCTATATGAGTGTTTTGAACCAAATCAGCAATTTGTTTGGGTATAATTCTTCCCATAAGTTGATTGCCAATTTCGATAACAGTAACTTTCTTTTGAAGCTGAGATAAAGATGAAGCAATTTCTAAGCCAATGAAACCACCGCCAATAATAGTTATTTTATTTTTATTTTTATTTGCAACTATTTCTTTAATTATTTTGGCTTCTTCTAAATTTCTTAGATAATAAATATCATTGTTTAAATTATTATCTAAACTAAGTTTTTTATTTTCAGAACCTGTTGAAATGAGCAAAATATCATAAGAATAAACATTATCGTTTTTTGCAACAAGTTTTTTATTTTCAAAATCAACTTTATTAATTGATATATTTTCAAAATCTATGTTTTCATTTTTTAGTACATGACTAGAATGAAAATAAAGATCTTCTTCATTTTTTTTATCTAACAAAAAATCTTTAGATAAAGGAGGTCTTTCATAAGGTAATAAATTTTCTTCACCTAAAATTTTAATATTTGATTCAGAATCATTTTTTCTAATCTCTCTAGCAGCATAAATTCCGGCTTGACCACCGCCTAAAATTATAATGTTATTTTTCACTTAGTTTAAGCGTTACCGGGAATAGATAATGGGATTTGATAATCTGGATTTTTTGCTTGTTTTATGAGTGCTGGAATAATTTCTTTATAAGCCCCAAGAAGACCTTTTCTGGCAGATGGTAATTGATCTTTAATTATAGCATGAAGTTTAGGTAAATTATGTGAGGGAACTTGAGGGAACATATGGTGCTCAACATGATATTCCATATGCCAATATAAAAAACTTAAAACTGGATTTAAATATACTGTTCTGGTTGTATACCTGTGATCTCTTTTATCTTCTCTAAGTCCAGCGTGCTGAGTAAGACCCATTAGCATGACGAGTGTCTTTCCATAAAAATTAGGTAATAAAACATATAGAACTGGAAGCCAGCTTTGAAAGTATACTGAAGAAGCAATACTTATAATCCAAATAGAGAGATGACTCCAAGCGGATAATCTACATTTCCATCTTTCGTTTTCAGGGATACAAACTTTCATTACATCTGTAGTCACACCAAATGCATGTTTTATAGTTTCCCATTGAAGAGAATTTTTAAAAAAAATAAAACCAGAGAATGGAATGTAGTGAGAGAAAAACACAATTAAATCAGTTGGTTTTTTTACATGAATTTCAAAATCCACAGGATCATTGAATTGGGTATAAGTATGATGATGATAATGAGAATATCTCCATCTTATAGGCTCGAAATTATCCATGAAACTTGCAATGTAATAAAAGAAATCATTCCAGAATTTTGATTTAAAAGCTGTTCTGTGACCAGTTTCATGCCAAATAGCATCACTACATCCCCATATATTTCCATATATTAGAAAAAATAATAAAGACCACCAAGTGCCCCATGTGACATATGCAAGATACCCAAAAAGAAATAGAGATGAAAAATAAATTATCATATGCTTAAAACCCTGCCAATCAGATTTCTTGCATAACTTCTTAAATTCTTTTTTATCTATATTTGCTCGATACCATTTACCTAAATCTACTTCCATAATTAAAAAATAGCACTTTTTAATAACCTTATAAATATAAAAATTACTATAAATTAGGAATTAAGTGCGACTATTTTATCTAGCTAACGTAACTCGAATTTAATTTGTAATAAACCCTTTAATACTTTAATTTAATTGTAATATTGATTTATTTACTTATAAATTGAGTCATAAATTATTTGGAGGAATTATGAAAAAAATCTTTGCAATCATTGCTCTATTTTTTGCTTTTGCATCTACTTCAGCAGTAGCAAAAAATGATTATAGCTGTGATAAGAAATTTATATTTTTCCCAGGCGGACCTGAAGGTGGTCCATTTGGAACTATTGTTTATAATGGTGCAGTAGCTGCTGCTGAACATACTGGTTGTGACGTAGACTATTACTGGTCACAATGGAACTCAGAAATCATGATTAAACAATTCAAAGAGGCTGTTGCTTTACAGCCTGATGGAATTGCAATCTATGGTTTTCCAGGTGACGCTGCAATGAGACCTATCATTCAAGAAGCTAGAGAAATGGGAATAGTTATTACTACTATGAACACGCCTCTTCCTGACCTTGAGTCAGAGTATAAAACTGAAGGATTTGGTTATGCAGGCGCAGATTTATTTGATGCTGGATTTAATCTAGGTAAAAAAGCTGTTGAAGTTTGTGGTCTACAAGCTGGAGACAAAGCTTTTATCTGGGGTCTTGCAAGTATGCCAAATAGAGGAGAAAGAACTAAAGGTGCAATAGCTGGTGTTGAAGCAGCAGGTGTTGAAGTAGTTTATCAAGAAATTCCTGATAACGTAAACTCTGATGCATCACAGGGAACTCCTATGTATGTTGCAACATACAGTGCAAATCCTGATATTAAATTAGCTATTACTGATCATGGTGGATTAACTGCAAGTTTACCAACATATATGAAGGCTGCAGGTCATGGTACTGAAGAAGTATGTGGCGCTGGATTTGATTTATCAGCTCCAATTGTTGATGGAATTAATTCAGGTTACATTGATGTAGTAATTGATCAACAACCATTTATCCAAGGATATATGCCAATCGTTCAATTATTCCTAAGTACAAAGTATGGAATGGCTGGATTAGCTATGGATACTGGTGCTGCATTTGTTACAGCTGATAACGTAGATGCTGTTGCTCCATTAGCAGCAGTACAAATCAGATAAATTAAATTTTATAACCTGCCTTAATTTAAGGCAGGTTAAATTTTTATGGCAGAAGAACTCTTAAAATTAGAAAATATTTATAAAAACTTTGGAAATGTCAAAGTTTTAAAAGATGTAAATATCAAAATAAATAAAGGTGAAGTAGTAGCTTTAATTGGTGATAATGGTGCTGGCAAATCAACACTTATAAAAGTTATAACTGGAGTTCACAGCCCAAACTCAGGAAAAGTTTTTTTTAAAGAAAAAGAAGTTCAAATTAAATCAGTCGCCCAATCAAGAAAAATGGGGATTGAAGCTGTATATCAAGAGAGAGCACTTTGTGATCAACAAGAATTGTTTAGAAATATTTTTGCAGGAAGAGAAATTACAAACTCATTTGGTTTTTTAGATATCAAAAAACAAAGAAAAGAAGCAGAAAAAATTTTACGAGATTATATAGGGTTTACTTCTAAGGCTATAACTGTGGACTCACCAGTAATGGGTCTATCAGGCGGAGAAAAACAAGGCGTTGCTTTTGGTAGATCCTTATACTTTAATTCTGATTTGATTGTATTAGACGAACCTACTATGGGTTTATCAATTCAAGAAACAGAAAAAGTACTTAACTTTGTAAAGGGTTTAAAAAATGAAAATAAATCAGCTATTTTTATCGATCACAATATAATACACGTTTACGGTGCTGCAGATAGGTTTATCATTTTAGATAGAGGAGAAGTTGTTGGAGAGTTTAACAAAGAAGATATTTCAAGGGAAGAGCTTGTTAAAAAAATGATCCAACTTCATGAGTCAGGAAAAATTAAGGTAGAAAATTAAATGAGTAGTTTATTAAATAGTTATTTTGTAAAAACACACAAACTTGAAATAAGTATTACAATAATTGCCATAGTGCTTTTCTTAATTTACTTCTTGGGTGCACCACATGTATTTACAAGATTTCCAATTTACAGAGCTTTCATGCAATCAATGCCTTTTTTTGGCATTATTGCTATATCAGCAACATTTGTTGTTACACTTGGTGAAATAGATCTGTCATTCCCATCTATAGTTGGAATTACATCTCTCATATTTGGAATCATAATGACATCAACAGATGGTAATTTTTTTATAGCATTTATCTTGGCGACTTCACTTGGAATGTTTGCTGGATTAGTAAATGGATTACTTGTTACTAAAATTGGTATACCTTCAATAGTTGCAACTATAGGTACTTTATTTTTTTGGCGTGGATTAGTTAATGTTATTTCCCAAGGTAGTGGTATTGCAATCGTCGATGTGGCAGATGGAACCTGGCATCATATGATATTTGTAGAAAAATTATTTGGGAAAATTCCAATGCAATTTATTTGGTTCATTGTATTAACAGGTTTGATGCAGTGGGTTTATCGTTACCATAAATTTGGAAATCACATCCACTTTGTAGGTGACAATAAAGCAAGTGCTCAAATGATGGGAATTAATGTTGATAATGTAAAAATTATTGCTTTTGTTCAATTAGGTTTTTTCTCCGCTTTAGCGGGAATTTTTACAATGTATGAAATGTTATACTTCTGGCCTACACAAGGTGAGGGCTTAATGTTAACGACATTAGCAGCTGTCTTTGTTGGTGGGACCTCAGTATTTGGTGGTAAGGGTACTATTTTTGGAACCTTTATTGGAGTATTAATTATAGGTTCATTGGAATCAGGTATAGTTGCTTTAGGATTATCTGGTTTTTATGTAAAATTTATCAATGGGCTCATGATTACAGTTGCCGTGACAGTTTACGCTCTTATACAAAGAAGAAAAAATTAATAAGTAGCTCGACCTCCACTTAAATCAAAAGTTGAGCCTGTGGTATAAGAATTTTCTTCAGAAGACATCCATGCAACTAAAGAGGCTAATTCTTCAACTAAAACAAATCTATTTCTAGGAATTTTTGATAACATATAATCAATATGTTCTTGCGTAATTTGATCAAAAATCCGTGTCTTAGCAGGTGCAGGGGTAACACAATTCACTGCTATATTATTCTCAGCTAACTCTTTTCCTAAAGATTTAGTAAGTGCAATAACTCCTGCTTTTGCTGCACTATAAGGCATTGCATTAGGATTACCTTCCTTACCAGCTATCGAGGAAATATTTACGATACGTCCATAATTATGTTTGATAAAATGAGGTACTATAGTTTTACAGCAATAAAATACTCCGCTTAGATCTATATCGATAACTTTTTGCCATTCCTCAAGTGGATAATCCCAAGTCTTAAAGTTTGGTCCAGCTATTCCTGCATTATTTACTAAAATATCAATTTTACTTTCATATGTAAGACTTTCAGCAAATGCATTCTCTACATTTTTATAATTTGACACATCAACTTCGATTTTTTGGGTATTTTTTAAATCAACTTTATTTAAATATTCTTGATCATTGTCCCATATTAATACTCTTGCACCTGATTCTAAAAATCTTTTTGTAATTGCTAAGCCAAAACCTTGTGCTCCACCCGTTACAATCGCTACTCTATTTTCTAAATTAATTTTATTCATTAGATTTTTTCTAAAATATATTCAGCTGAACTAACACGGAATTCACCATCTTTTTCAATAAACTTATTTATAATCACATTATTCTCAATGATCATGGCAAATCTTCGACACCTAAAGCCCATGTAATTTTTCGTCTTATCAGACATCAGGTCAAAATACCCTGTGATCTCAGCATTTCCGTCTGCAATCCCGTTGATCTTTTCTCCCTCTGTATAACTTACTAACCAAGATTTCATCACATGTTCATCGTTTACAGAGAGACAATAAATTCCATCAATTTTTTTATTAATAAATGAATTATATAATTTTATATAACCTGGAAGATGTTTCTCAGAACAAGTTGGTGTAAATGCCCCTGGAACACCAAATAGAATAATTTTTTTATTTTTTAATTCATTTTTTAATGAAGTTACAGATGATACACCTTTTTTAATAATAGGTACTTTAAAATCATCAATAATCATATTTTTCATTTAACTTTATTATATGTTTCAAGTATTTGTTTCTCAGTTAATATTTCATTCATTACTATGCCTTCAGGAAACTTTGAAGAGTAAAATGCATTAAAAGGTATGCCAAATTTATTATATTTTTTTAAAAATTTATTTATTTCTTCATTTGGCTGTGTCCAATCAGCTTTTATTAATATCACTTCTTGAGAATCAAAAAATTCTGAAATTGTTTCTGAATTTAAAACATTAATTTTATTAAACTTACAGGTTATGCACCAATCTGCTGTTATATCTAGAAAAATAATTTCATTATTAGCTATTATTTCAGAGATACTTATTGAATTAAAATCTAACCAATTGTTACTTTTATAATTTTCTTCATTAATTTTTTGAAAAGAATTTAAGTAAGGGGTTAAAAAGAAAATAATTATTAAAGAAATAATTAAAGGAAATTGGAAAAATCTAAATTTTAAAACTGCTGATATTAAAGTTAATAAAATAGTAAATGTGACTATAAAAAAATAATTAAAATAATTATTTAATATACTTAATAGCCAAATTATTGTTATTAGTAATAAAATAGATAAAAAATATTTAAAATACATCATCCATTTTCCAGATCGAGGTAAGAAGGAAATTAAGCCTGGAAAAAAAGCTATAACCAAATAAGGTAAGCTCATTCCTATACCCATAAAACAGAATATTAAAAATAGATACGTTGTTGATTGGGTAAATGCAGCAGTTACAGCTGTTCCCAAATAAGGGGCAGAACAAGGTGTAGCAAGTAGTGTAGCAAAAAAACCATTAAAAAAATTCTTTGTATAAAAATTATTTCCTGAATTTAAAATATTATATGAATGTAAAAAACTTGGTATATTTATTTGGAAAAGACCAAGTGTATTCAAAAAGAACATAGATATAATAATCAAAATGAACATTAAAAAATAAGGTTCTTGAAATTGCATACCCCAAGATATTGAAATATTGATTTGTTTCAAAATAGCAAAAAAAGTGCCAAGTATTAAAAAAGAAGTAATAATACCGAATACAGTAATAAAAAAACTACTTTTTATCTTTTTATCTTGAGTATTAATAACAGATAATAATTTTAGAGATAATACAGGAAATACACATGGCATAAGATTCAAGATAAAACCACCTAGTAGTGAAATTAAGAGTAAGTATGCAAGATTATTGTTTATAGTAATATTTTTATCTACATTTTTAATTTCAATATTTTTTTTAACTTTAAAACTGTGATTATTGTCATAAAAAAATATTTCTATTGGAAACTTTTTTTCATTAAATTGATCTGTGCTAAAATTAAATGAGGTATTCAATTTTTGAAAATCAAATGAATAATTATTTATTGGTTCTACAACTGGTAATCCAAATGGTGTGTGAATAAAAATTTTTGGATCGTCAAAAAAAGAACTGGTTGATATTTCTATATCAAAAGTAACGTTATTATTATTTTCAATAGCCTTAAATGAGAAATTAGAAATAGGTGTAAAATCGATATTATTGTTTAGTGTAGTAGATAAAACTTTTTCGATTTCAAAAAAATAATCTGTGTAAGTACCATTTCCAGATGGTAAGTTTAAAAATATATCCGCATTACCTGGAATGCAAACATCTTTACAAACTAAATAATTAATATTTAAATTTAAATTTGTTGTTTTTTCGTTGTCATCAATATCTACAATCAAAGGAAAGATAACTTTATCTTTGTATCCAATTGATTTTAAACCTAGTATTTCAAATTCTATTGGCTCTGGCCATAATATTTTAATATCTTTCACATTAGAGGAATTATTCCATATAATTTTTTGAGGAAAACCTCCCCCTCCAGGCGATTTCCAATATGTTTTCCATTCCTCTTCTAGTTCATATTCTAATGCTAAAATTAATTGGTTATTATTATTTGATGTAGTTATTGGTGAAATCAATCTAACTTTTGATTTTTCACCAATTGCCCAATCTGAAGATAAAGAATATCCAGCTGTGCTAAATAGCCCAAGTGCAAGTATTATTGCTATTTTTAGAAAATTTTTAAATTTTATTACCTTGTTCATATAAAATAAATCAATAAAATATTGAAAAATATAAATTAACACGAATATATATACTATATGAATTTAACTGGTCAGTTCTTAATTTCAATGCCTTCATTAGAAGATTATAGATTTGAAAAAACAGTAATATATATGTGCGCTCACTCAAAGGATGGCGCGATGGGTATAATAATTAACAAGAAAATTGACTACGATCTTTACCCTGATTTGTTAAATCAGCTAGGAATAGATAAGCCATTAGAGGGTAAAAAACTTTACATTCGTTATGGCGGACCTGTTGAAAGTGGTAGAGGATTTGTTTTACATTCTGATGAAGTGATTCAAAAAGAAACACTAACAATAGATAAAGGTGTTGCGTTAACTAGTACTTCCGAATTTTTTGATGATCTATCCAAAGGTAATGGTCCAAAGAATAGCATCCTAGCTCTTGGATATGCAGGATGGGGTCCAGGACAAATTGAAAAGGAATTAGCGTCAAATAGTTGGATGACGCTTAAAACAGATAGTGATTTTATTTTTGGCGAAAAAGTAAATAATAAGTGGAACGATGCATTTAATTTATTAGGAATAGATGCGAGTAAACTTTCATTATTCTCTGGAAATTGTTAATTATAGAATAATCTCAAAAACTCTTTCCTTATCTTTTTCTAAAACCTTTTTTATTTTAAACTTTGCAGTTTTTGTAAGTTTGATTCCTTTATTTGTCACAAATGATTTCATTTTAATTACTTCTTTTTCAGGCATTTTTCTTTCATATTTCAATATATGTTTCTCTCCACTGATAATAAATGCAGTTTTCATAATTTATCTCCTTTATATTCAAGAGAGGTAAAATTACCTCTCTTAATTTTTTTTATAAGTATTAATCTCTTATTGAATAAGCTACAACTCCTACCTCAGCCTTATCAGTTCCAAGTTTTTCAGCTTCTTCACTAATTCTTAATCCCATAATATTTTTAATTAAATATATTACAATATATGAGAAAACAAAAACAAAGATACATACTGATGCAACACCTAATAACTGAATTGCGTATGATGCATCAGGATTAGTTAGAGGGACAACTAATGTTCCCCAAATTCCAGCAAACATATGTACAGGTATTGCACCAACAACATCGTCTAGTTTTAATGAATTTAAGAAGTTAGTTCCATAATACATTATAATTCCTCCAACTACTCCAATTCCAATTGCAAGCAATGGACTAGGCATTAATGGCTCAGCTGTTATTGAAACTAGACCAGCAAGAGCTCCATTTAGCATCATGACAATATCGGTTTTACCACCAATCAATCTTGTTATTGCTGCACCAGCCATACATCCACCACAAGCTGCAAGTTGAGTGTTCATAAAAATTTTAGACATTGCTGTTGCATCTTCATAAGAACCTAATGCAAGTTGTGAGCCACCATTAAAACCATACCAACCCATCCATAAAATAAATGTACCTAGAGTAACTAATGGAATTGATGATGGAGCAAATGGAGCCATATTAGCTGGTTCACCACTTGCGCTAAATCTCCCAAGTCTTGGACCTAAAAGAATTACACCAGCCAAGGCGGCTGAACCACCACAAGCATGAACTAATGTTGAACCTGCAAAATCCGCAAATCCAAGGGCGTCTAACCATCCTCCACCCCATTCCCAACCCATTTGAATTGGATAAATCACTCCTCCAAGAACTGCTGCAAAAGTAAAGAAAGGCCAAATTTTTATTCGCTCTGCGACCGCACCCGATACAATTGAAACAGTAGCACAAACAAATAAAGCTTGAAAAAACCAGTCGGAAGCATCTGAGTAACCTGTTTCCATTGATGTATTGTCAGTCCATATGGATGGTATACCAATATAACCTCCTTCAGGGACAGAATATCCAAGATTATATCCTATTAAATAGAAAACAATTGAAACTATTGCGAACTTTCCAATATTTTTAGCAGCAATAGTTGATACACTTCTGGTTGTAACAAGACCTGATTCTAAAAATAGAAAACCTGCAGCCATCCACATGACTAAAAATCCACATACTAGAAAAGAAAATGTATTAAATATATATGCTACTTCTGCGTCAACCTCTGCCCTCACAGATGAACTTAGCAACAAAATAAATGAGAGTATTGTAAAAAGACTAAAAAATTTTTTATACATTATTAAACTCCATATAAAATTATAAACACATAACTACCCTTTAGTTATGCATTAAATCATGCGTAGCTATGGAAATTAATTACTAAGATCCGCGTTCCTTCGGGTATACCTACTTCCGATTTGCGAACTGCAAATTGAACGATTAATAACTTTGCATGCGTTCCTTCGACTATCGTCTACTTCCGTCACTCTAATTGAGTGATGAACGTGAATTGAGTTATAGCTATAATTTGAAAACTATCAAGAAATAGTATTAGATTTAGTTAATAAAATCTGATTAATTTTCTAAACTCATCTTACTAAAAAATGAACCTTCTTTTCTTAACCATGTATTAATCATATCGAGAAAATTATTGCTTAAATAATAATTTTTAATTCGTTTGTCTGACTTACTTTGCTCTTTAATAAAAATATTTTTTTCTAAAGCTTCGTTTAAAATAGATTGAATAGATGATCTAGATCCAATTGACTTAGGTATATTTGCGCAAATTGTTTCAAATGAAATTCCGTTCAATTTATTATTTTCATATATTTCAAGAGAGATAACATGGTGTAAAATTGATTTAAATAAAAATTTAGAGACGTAATCTTCTGAAAAGAAGCTAGAATATATGTTTCTTTTTTTCTCTTTAATTATTTCTGCTTCAGTCATTAAATATCTCAATAATATTTTGCTATTTTGGGAGAGCAAATGCTCTCCCATTCTTTAGTGACCAACTATAAGGAGTTGATGTGCTAATCACTAAATTCATTAGTCTCTGATGCTGTAAGCCATTACACCTACTTCAGATTTATCAGTACCAAGTTTTTCAGCTTCTTCACTAATTCTAATACCAAAGAGCATTTTCATGATGTACCAAATAATAAATGATACAACAAAAACGAAAACGTTAATTGCCACAATTCCGTAAAGTTGTGCACCAAAACTTGCTGCTGTGTTTGAAATTGGAACTACTAATGTTCCAAAAATTCCAGCAAAACCATGTACTGGAATTGCTCCAACAACATCATCGATTTTAAGTGATATTAAAAGTCTTGTTCCATAAAAAACGATTAATCCACCTATTGCACCAATAATTACTGCTAGGAAAGGAGAAGGAGCTAATGGTTCTGCAGTTATTGCTACAAGACCACCTAATGCCCCATTAAGCATCATTACAACATCTGTTTTACCCGTTACTAGTCTTGAAATAACAGCACAAGCCATTACACCTGCACCAGCTGCCAGGTTAGTATTAATATATATTGTTGCTACTGCTGTTACATCATCAAATGTACCCATAGCTAATTGTGATCCGCCATTAAATCCGAACCATCCAAGCCACAGGATAAATACACCTAAAGTTGCAAGAGGAATTGATGAATTTGCAAAAGGCTCCATTGGAGCTGCTTCACCACTATCAGTAAAACGTCCTAATCTTGGACCTAACAAAATTGCACCAGCAAGTGCTGCTGCCGCTCCTGCACTATGTACCAGGGTTGAGCCAGCAAAATCTGAGAAACCTGCTTCTGCTAGGTATCCTCCACCCCATTGCCAACCCATTTCGATTGGATAAATGAAACCTGTTAACAAAGCACAAAAAATAAAAAATGGCCAAATTTTGATTCTTTCAGCTAATGTTCCAGATACGATTGAGCAAGTTGTTGCACAAAATACCATCTGAAAGAACCAGTCAGAACCATCTGAATAACCTGTATCAAGAGCACTACCATCACTCCAAGGAAGCGGAGATCCGATAAAGCCACCTGCAGGAATGCCATATGCCATGTTATATCCAACTAACCAGAACATTAAACCAGCTATAGAATATAAGCCTATATTTTTTGCAGCTATTGTTGCTACACTTTTAGACGTTACAAGTCCTGATTCAAGCATTGCAAATCCTGCTGCCATCCACATGACTAAGAACCCAGATACAAGAAATAGGAATGTATTTAAAATGTATTGCACTTCACCATCTACTTCGGCTCTTGCGTATGAACTAAAGAGCATAAAGACGGCAATAATGCTAATGAAATATATAGATTTTTTTAACATTAATCCTCCATTATAAATTTCACAGTACATGGCTCACATTGAGTCATGCGTTACTTTTCATGCTTAGCTATGGAAATTAATTACTAAGATCCGCGTTCCTTCGGTTTAACCTACTTCCGATTTGCCTAAGGCAAATTGAACGATTTATAACTTTGCATGCGTTCCTTCGACATTCGTCTACTTCCGTCACCCTAAAAGAGTGATGAACGTATTAGATGAAATAGTTTATTATTAAATTTTAGTAAGAATATTTAAGAGAATATTGGTATGCAATAATTGCATATATTAAAAAAACTACTAAATCTGCCAAAATATCAATTTATTTCAGATAAATTTATCCACTTAGAATTTTTATTACTCGAATCCACAGTAGCATTAATAAATTTCATTATGTGCAATCCATCATCTATATTTGGAAGAACTTTTAATAATTCATCTTTATTGTCCTTATTCTGAATGACATCTGCAGCGTCTGAGTAAATTTGTGCGAAAGCTTCAATAAATGCCTCTGGATGACCCGGCGGTATTCTTGTGTGCCCCATAGATTGTGATGTTTGTATTACACTTCCTCTTGTAATTACTTTATCGAGTTCTCCTATTTGTGAAAATCTTGCATAATTAGGGTTCTCTTGTGCCCAATGCAAAGCTCCCTTTTCACCGTATATAGAAAGTGTAATATTATTTTCTTCTCCAATAGCTACTTGAGAAACACTCAAATTACCTTTTGATCCATCTTCCATTCTAATTAGAATACTTGCATTATCATCAAGCATTCTTCCTTCAACAAATGTTGTTAAATCAGCGGCAACTTCTTTAACTCTTGTATTAGTAACAAATTCCGCAAGATGCATGATGTGACTTCCTATATCTCCAACGCATCCTGCAACACCACTTCTTGCTGGATCTGTTCTCCACTGTGCCTGTTTATTAGATTCTTCTTCTTTAGATCCAAGCCATCCTTGCAAGTAACCTCCTCTAATCACTCTTATTTTGCCAAGTAAACCATCTTTGATAATTCTTCTCATTTCTCTAATTACAGGATAGCCACTATAATTATGAGTTAAAAAAAAATGTGCATTTGATTTTTTGACAGCATTGTGTAAATCTGTAGCCTGATCCATTGTTGCAGTAAGTGGTTTATCGCATATTACATTAATATTTTTGGATAAAAATTTTATTGAAGGTTGTGCGTGTAAATGATTTGGAGTAACTATTGAAACAACTTGAATGCCATCTTCTCTCTCAGATTCTTTAGTAGCCATAGTTTCAAAATCTGGATAATTTCTAGATAAATCTATTCCTAATTCATTTGCTGAATTTATACCGTTTTCAACGTTTGAAGAAAAACATCCTGCTACAAGTTCATATTTATTATCTAAACTCATAGCATGCCTATGCCATTTACCTACCTGTCCACCAATTCCTCCACCAATCATTCCTATTCTCAGTCTCTTTTTCATAAATTTTCTCTATATCCCTAATATTTTTTTATTTGCTTTTTCATCTGTTCCAGAACTTGCAAAATCATCAAATGCTTTTTCAGTAACTTCAATAATATGATTTTGAATAAATGGAGCTCCTTCTGCAGCACCTTGTTCAGGGCTTTTAATACAGCATTCCCATTCCAAAACTGCCCAACCATCAAAGTTATAACCTGAAAGTTTTGAAAAAATTGATTTAAAATCAACCTGACCATCACCTAGCGATCTAAATCTCCCTGCTCTGTTAATCCAAGATTGATACCCTCCATATACACCTTGCCGACCAGATGGATTAAATTCAGCATCTTTTACATGAAACATTTTTATTCTTTCATGATAAATATCAATGTGATCGAGATAGTTTAAACATTGAAGAACATAATGGCTTGGATCATAAAGCATATTACATCGATTATGGTTCTTAACTTTTTCTAAAAACATTTCAAAAGTAGAGCCATCATGTAAATCTTCACTGGGATGAATTTCATAACAAAGGTCTACTCCACACTCATCAAATTTATCTAAAATTGGATGCCATCTTTTTGCTAATTCACCAAAAGCTTCATCTTCTAAACCTTCAGGTCTTTGAGGAAATGGATAAAGAAAGGGCCAACATAAAGCTCCGGAAAATGTAGCAGCAGTTTTTAAATTTAAGTTTTTTGATGCTTGAGCGACATTCATCATCCTTTTTACTGCCCATTCTTGTCTAGCTTTTGGATTACCCTTTACCTCATCAGCAGCAAAACCATCAAAGAGTGTGTCATAAGCAGGATGAACTGCAACCAATTGACCGGTTAGATGAGATGCAATATCAGTTATTTCAAGATTAAAATTTTTTGCTATTCCTTTTATTTCATCACAGTAATCTTTGCTCGAAGCTGCTTTATCCAAATCAAAAACTGCTAAATTTTCTGCTGGCAATTGAATTCCTTTATATCCAAGATCAGATACCCATTTACATATACTAGGTAGTGAATTAAATGGTTCTTTATCTCCTATAAACTGTGCTAAAAATATTGCAGGTCCTTTAATTTTTTTCATACATTTTCTCCAAAACTATTTAAACATGAAACTTTTAGGTAGTCATTAAATTTTTAAAATTTTCGTATAATTTTTTAGTATTATTGTTCATTTCTTGAATATTATTTCTAAGCAATATATCAAGTTCATCAATCGAGTTTTTTCCTAAATATTTTTCTAAAGCATTTTTTAATTCAGGAACTTTGGACCATTTAATGATTGTGTTTTCATCTACTTCCATATGAAATTGAATACCATAAGCATGATTTTTATACTTAAATATTTGAAATTTTGTAATATCTGATGAACCTAAAATAGTAACTTCAGAATTATTTAGTTCACTTACTTCGTAACTATGCCATTGCAATGCTTTAATCTGATTATCAAAATTTTGAAAAATTTGATCTTTTTTTTTATTATCTAAAATATTAATATTTAAAACCCCAATTTCAGGAGGATTAGATTTAATTACTTTACCGCCAAGAATTTCACCTAAAAATTGACAGCCTAAGCAGATTCCGAGATATGGTTTTTGATTATTTAGAACAAATTCCTTTATCTTGTTTTTTTCATCAATCATCCACGGATATTGTTCTTCCATCCAAGTATCCATTGGTCCACCTAAACATATCATTCCATCAAATATATCAAGATTAATAGGAATCTTTTCTCCTTCGTCCAATCGAATAATAGTTGTTTCTACTAAGTCTTCATTCATTAACTTGGTAAAGTACCCAGGTGTTACTAAGGGCGTATGTTGAAGAATAATTATTTTATGAGACACTTTGTTCTAAGTTGAGTAATCTTTTTTTTAATTTGATACCCCCTCTACCAGAAAATCCTCCAAGTTTACCATCACTACGAATTACACGGTGACAGGGGATAATAAGTAAAAGTTTATTTTGTCCACAAACATTACCTACATATCTTGGAGAGGTACCAACTTTTTTTGCTATTTCTCCGTATGTTGAAACTTTACCATATTTAATTTTAGATAATTCTTTCCAAATTTTTTTTTGTAAAGGGGAACCTTCAAAATAATAGTTAATTTTAAAATTTTTAAGTTTTCCAGAAGCATATAAATTAATCTGATTTTTAATATTAATTAAATCAATTATTTTATTTGTTTTACCAAAGCTAAGTGAATAAACATTACCTCTGTTTTTTTTCACTGTAATCCAACCAAGTTTAGTTTCAAAACAAGCTGTTTCCATATAAAATTAATAACATTATTGAATGAATCTATCAAAATAATTTATAGTAAATAATGGATGAAGATAATTTAAATCTAGAGATTAGAAAATTTCTTAAACAAGTTGGTATTAGCTCGCAACGTGAAATAGAAAATTACATACGAAAAAAATTTTCTGAAGGAAGTATCAAAATAGGTGAATCTATAAAAGTGTCTATGAATTTATCATCTGAGGATGGAGAGCTTAATCATTCAATTAAAGAAGATTTAAAAATAAAATAATTTTTTAAAATTTAATTAAAAAATATTTAAGATAGAATTTTTATCTAAAATATTTTTGCATACTTTCTTAAATCTACGTTACTTATTGTTTTAAAAGTTCCATCGCCATTATTTATATAAACATCGTTATTACCTGAGTTTAGCCAATGACCGTTGACCATAAAGTCTATATTACCATCAAAGTTAATATCTGCTGGATGTAATGATAAATACCAACCATTCTCTTCGTGATTAACTTCTGACATAGGCCAATTCTCTTTTTTATACTTAGTCACACTATGTACAGATTGTTGCCAACCAATTGTGAAATTTCCCTTACCATCATTCAAGTAAGTAATTAAATAACCGCCTACATAGTTAAGACCTATGGTCGAACCTACTAAATCCATATCACCATCATTATCAACATCAGCAACCATAGTGCCTACTGGATTACAAAGTGGAATTTTTTCTTTAGTCTTTGAATGATATCCTACATTTTTTATTTCTTTTGAATTTTTAGTGTTCCATTTGTTAGTACCATTACCCCAAAGAATTCTTAGACTGTGTCTGTTTTTAGAACTTTTTTGATGACCCTTCCAGTTGCTATGATATTTAAAACAATCTGAACTATGAGCACCAGCCAACATATCGATGTATCCATCACCATCAAAATCTGCGTGTCTTACAATAAATGCAAATTGATTACCACAAGTTGAGCTTTTCATATTACCTTTACCGTCGTTGATAAGACAAATCATTTCACCGTTGTTTCCTTTCCAATCAATACTTGCAAGAATAATATCAATATCACCATCTTTATCAAAGTCACCTGCATCAGCTCTATGTGAATAATTACAAATTCTATTATATTTTTTGTTAAAGTCTTTACCTTCACCAATATGTGTTTCACTTGACTCTTTTAAGAATCCTTCTGGCTGTGACAAGAAATAAGAATGATAACCACCGCAACCTGTTCCAAAATCATTAACGGCCGCTGCCAAATAAATATCGTCCCAACCGTCGCCATTGAAATCTGCAATTAGTGGTTGTGCAGTTCCACTTTGAATGAATGGTAAATTGTCTTGTATTAACCCTGTACCCCAATATGACTCTTTTCCTTCAGCCCTTCCAGTTTCTTTTTTACCAAGAATAATTTGATAGTTATGTTGTGTAACACCCTTCTCCGCCAAACAAGCACCAGCATCTTTATTAGCTTTACAAACATAGATACCTTGATCCTCGTCTAATTTTGCTTTGAATTGCTTATCAAGATTTAAAACAGTTACTACGTAATCTTGAACACCATCTCTGTTGAAATCTCCTGTTGCAATAAAATCATGCATTGTAAACCAAAATTGGGTTTTATCATACGCTAAGAGTTTCGCTAGAAATTGATCCTTAAGCATCTTTTTTGGTAGAAGCCATTTTTTCTTACCATTCAAATTTTTTTCCCACAAGTACTTGGTATCAAATCCTTGACCAGCTTGAAAAGGATATTTCTCTGTTGTTATTGCAGTAGTTGATAGAAATATCGTAATTAAAAAAAAAGTTGCAAACTTAAACATAAAATTTTTTAAATTTTTGAACGAGTTAATTAATACGATTTTGTATTTTATCAATATTTTCAAGTTTAGATAATGGTCCAATACTCGATATAGTTATTGGCCCTTTTACAATTTCATTAGCAATCTTTTGAACAGTCTCTTTAGAGACCTTGTCTATATTTTTAATAGTTTCAGCGGGTTCGATTATTCTATTAAAGACAAGAAGTTGTCTAGCAGCACTTTCACATCTTCTAAATGCACTTTCTCTTCCCATCATTAAACTTGCTTTCAACTGAGCTTTACCTCTATTGATTTCCTTTTCTGTAATTGAGTTAGGACTTTCGTTTAATTGATCACATAAAACAGGTATGAGTTCTTGAATTTGATTTTCTCCTGTCCCACAATAGATACCAAAAACACCTGTATCAGTGTAAGATGAGCTGAAAGAAGAAATACCATATACAAGACCACGCTTCTCTCTAATCTCTTGAAACAATCTTGATGACATACCTCCACCTAATAAAGAAGAGTAAACCAATAAAGAGTAGTAGTCATCATGGTGGTAATCTATACCTTCAAAACCAAGCAATAGATGAATCTGTTCTAATTTTTTATCTTCTCTGTATTCTCCAGATTTATAATCTGCTTTTTGTCTTTCAGTAGATAATCCAGTTGGAAGATTAGTGCATGATTTTTTGATTGATTCTACAAATTGATCGTGGTCAATTTTTCCTGCTGCACTTATAATCATTTTTTTTGGATTATAATGATTCATCATAAAGTCTCTAACTTCATCTCTTGAAATATTTTTAATAATATCAGTTTTACCCAATATGGAACGTCCCATTGGCTGATCTGGGTATGCTTTTTCTTGCCAATAATCAAAAATCATATCATCAGGAGTATCAAGGTACATTCCAATTTCTTGAATTATAACTCCTCTTTCTCGATTAAGTTCATCTTCAGCAAATGTAGAATTTTGCAAAATATCTGTCAGAATATCTATTCCATAATGTAGATCATTAGCTAAGAGTTTTACATAATAAGCTGTTATTTCCTTTGAAGTATAGGCATTTATATCTCCGCCAACATTTTCAATTGTTTCAGCAATTTGAAGAGCATTTTTAGTTGAGGTGCCTTTAAAAGCCATATGCTCTAAAAGGTGAGCAACACCATTTATGTCTTTTGTTTCATCTCTACCACCAACAAAATTCCATATACCCATTGATACTGTTTCCAGCCCTGGCATATTTTGAGTTACTATTCTTAATCCGTTTTCTAGTGTTGTAATTTTATGCATTGCTTATTTTTTCTAAGATGAAATTTTTTACATCCATAGTACTATTGGATAATATAGTCATCTTTTCCTCTTTATCAAAGAGATTGCTCAATTCTTTTGGTATTTCAATTTCTTTATTAATTGCTTTATTCACAGCTTTGTCAAATTTTGCAGGATGTGCACAAACCAAAGATACCCATGCTTCATCATCTTTTTTATCTAATAATACTTTTAGTCCTGTTGCAGTATGTGGATCAGCAATATAATTAAATTTGTCATATACATATTTAATTGTTTCCAGAGTCTGACTATCATCAATTGAAGAAGCCTTATATATTTGCTGAAACTTAGCTAAAACAGAGTCATCAAATTGATAAAAACCTTTTGATGAAAAACTTTCAAATACTTCACTTACTCTTTTGCTGTCTCTATTGAGGCTTTCAAAAATTTGCCTCTCAAAGTTACTTGAAACTTGTATATCCATACTAGGGCTATATGTTTGAGAAACAGATTTTTTTTTCATTTCTCCAGTGTCTACTATGGACTTCAAGATATCATTAGAATTAGTTGCAATATGTAAATGACCAATAGGTAATCCCATTTGTTTAGCAACAAAGGCTGAAAAAATATTGCCAAAATTTCCAGAAGGAACAATAAAATTAATTTGCTGCTTATCAGCTTGCAAGTAAGCCCAAAAATAATAAACAACTTGCGCGATTAATCGAGCCCAATTTATAGAGTTTACTGCAGTTAAAGAAGTAGACTCTTGTATTTCGTCATCAACAAATAGTTCTTTGACAATTCTTTGACAATCATCAAAATTACCATCTACAGCAATATTAAAAATATTCTTATCAATTACTGTGGTCATTTGTTTTTGTTGAATAGGTGATACTTTATTATGAGGATGTAGAATAAATACATTTATGTCTTTTTTTGATTTAAAAGAATGAATTGCAGCTGATCCAGTATCACCGGAAGTTGCGCCTAAAACAGTAATTTTTTTTGGAGACATCTCTAAACTTGTAGAAAATAGGTTACCAAGAAATTGTAAAGCGTAATCTTTAAAAGCATAAGTAGGTCCATAAATTAATTCTAATAAAAATTTATTTTTTTCTAATTCTAGTAATGGAGCTATTTTTTCATGATTAAAATTTGCATAAGTTTCATTTAAAATTTTTTGTAATTCTAATTTTTCTATATTTTCATTTACATAAGGAAAAATAATTTCACATGCTACTTCTTCGTATGATTTATTTTTTAAACTTAGTAAATCTATTCTGGGCCAGCTTTGGGGTAAATATAGACCACCATCTCTTGATAATCCTTGATAAAGAATATCGTTAAATGATCTGCTTAGAGAATCATCTCTTGTACTTAAATATTTCATTAAAGATAGCGACTAGTAATATATTCTTTGAAATATTTAGCATTTAAAGGCGACTTTGTAACCTGTTCTAAAACCTCATTAGTTGAAAAAAAACTAGCTTTTTCATGGATATTTTTTTTAAGCCAATTTACTAAATTTGAAAATTCACCATTTTCTATTTCCTTATCTAATTCCTTTTGATCAGTTCTCAATTGAGACGCAAATTGAGCAGCAGTGAGTGCTCCTAATGAATATGTTGGAAAGTATCCAAATAATCCTGCAAACCAATGAATATCTTGTAAACATCCATCAGTGTCTTTATTTATCGATAAATTAAATAATCTATTAAATTCATCATTCCAAGCATCGGGAATGTCTGCAATATTTATTTTATTGTTAAAAATTTTTCTTTCTAAATTAAATCTTAAAATAATATGTAAGGGATAGGTTACTTCATCCGACTCAACTCTTATAAAAGATTTACTTACTCGAGTACCTAATTTGTAAAGATTTTCAGGATTTGTAGCTTTGTCTTTAATATTAAATTTTTTATTTAAAGTATTAGATAAAAATTTTTTAAAAGCCAAAGATCTTGTGATTTGCATTTCAATTAATAGTGATTGACTTTCATGCATGGCCATCCCCCTAGATTTACCTGCTGGCTGATGTATCCAATCTTTTGGAAGATTTAACTCATATAATGCATGTCCAGTTTCATGCATAACACCATCTAAAGATGAAAATGGATTTTCATTATTATATCTAGTTGTAATTCTAACATCATTTGTAGATCCTCCACAAAAAGGGTGAACACTTTTATCAAGTCTTCCTCTTGTAAAATCAAAACCTATTTGTTTCATTATATATTCAGAAATATTTTTCTGCTTTTCTTCATCAATACTTGTTTCAAATTGAAGTGTTTCTTCTTTTTTTTGCTTATCGATAATTTTATCAATAAGTGGTGTGAGAAATTTTTGTAAATCATCAAATACTTCAGATATTTTATTTTCTTCTGAAGAAGGTTCAAATTTATTTATTAGTGCTTCATAAGGAGAAATTTTAAAAGTTTCCCCTAGAATATTAGCTTCTTCTTTGGTTAAATTTATAAGTTCTTCTAAATCTTTTTTTACTAAATTAAATTCGGACTTTTCCCTTGCCTCTTGCCAAACACCTTCACATTTAGCTGAAGATTTTGAAATTTTTTCTACAAGCTCCGTTGGAATAGCAGAAGCTAATTTATATTCTCTATCCATTTCATTTAAGTTTTTCTGATCACTGCTACTTAGATTAAGATTCTTAGAATCTTCAATTAAATCACCGACTTCAGAAGATGAAATTTTACTATGACTAAGTTTTGATAAATAGGCTAATTGATCTGATCTTTGATCTCTTGAGCTGCTAGGCATCATTGTTGCCATATCCCAGTGTAAAATACCTGCAATATCTGATGTTAGTGAAGCTTCATTAAAGATCTCTTTAAGTTTTAAATATGTTTTCATTTTTTCTTCCTAAATAAATAAATTATAAAAATAATCAAAAAAGAAAAACTCATCAAAAACCATGTAATTGCATACTGTAAATGATTATTTGAAAAATTATGATTTTGAGATGATGGTATTAAGAAATTCTCTGCGTAATTACTCATATTTTTAATGAAAAACTTCTGATTTATCTTAACTTTTAAGAAAGTTTGAATTTGCTCCAAATCATAATAATACCATTCATTTGAAGAGATAGAATTCTCGGGAGTAAACATCTTTTTTTGAGTTGGATATCTAATGTATCCTAGAATTTCAGCATTTATTATTTCATTATTGTTTTTAAAATAATCATATCTGCTTTGCTCAAACCAACCTTCATCAATTAAATAATTATTACCATGATTATCTGACAATAAACTAGCTATTCTAACACCAGAAATCCCATTTAATGTTTTAGCAGGGAAAAAAATTTTTTTACTTCTGTCAACAGTTCCTAAAGTGATAACTTTAGTAAACTCATCAATGTTTGGATACTTCATTTTTCCCATTGAAAGTGAAAGTGGTTTTTGATCCTTTAGTTCATTAAATTCGGCTATAATTTTTTCTTTCCATTCCAGTCTTTGCAATTGCCAAATTCCTAAAAATATTGTCAGCGCGATACAAAATGAACTGAATAAAAAAAATTTTATGGGAAAGTTTTTAATTTATGCACCCCAAACATAAACGCAGACAAACAAGAACAGCCAAACTACATCAACAAAGTGCCAGTACCATGCTGCAGCTTCTAATCCAAAATGTCTATCTGGAGTAAAATGATTTTTATAAACACGATACAAACAAACAGCTAGAAATGCTGTTCCAACCATTACATGAAATCCATGAAAACCAGTAGCCATATAAAATACTGATGGATATATTCCGTCAGTAAAACTAAAATAATGATGAGCTGCCTCATAATATTCTACACCCTGCATAAATGAGAAGAAAATTCCGAGACCAACAGTACACCATAATGCCTGAATGGCTTGATCTCTATGACCTTCTCTAACAGCATGGTGAGCCCACGTACAAGTAGTACCTGACATTAATAATATTAATGTATTTAAAAAAGGAACATCAAGCGGATCAAATGTTTTGATACCTTCTGGTGGCCAAATTCCAACAGCACCATTACTATCAAAAGTTTCAGAGAATTCTTCTATAGGTAATTTAGGTGTTAAACTTGCATCAAAAAAAGCCCAGAAAAAGGCAACAAAGAACATTACTTCTGATGCAATAAAAAGTGCCATTCCATATCTTAGTCCCAGTTCCACAACAGGTGTATGAACCTTTTGAAAAGTTGACTCTTTGATTACGTCTCTCCACCATAAAAACATAATAGTTAACAAACCAATTGTACCAAGAATAAGAAGCCAAGAAGTTCCATAATGCATATAAAATACAAGACCAGCAGCCATTGCGAGACCAGCTATTGATGATAAAAATGGAAGTGGGCTTGGATCAACTAAGTGATATGGATGTTTCTGCCCTGTTGTTGATTTATTAGCCATTGGTTATTCTATATATTTAAAAAAGGTATATGACAATGTTATCTCTTCGACATCTTTCATTGTTGGATCTTCATTAATTGAAGGGTCTATATAAAACACAACCGGCATTTCAACTGTTTCACCAGGTTTTAAAGCTTGCTTTTCAAAACAAAAACACTGTGTTTTAATAAAATACGGGCCAACCTTTTCTGGTAAAACATTAAATGTCGCAGTTCCAATTGTTTCAACGTCAGATTGATTTGTAGCTTTATAGTTAACAAGTTTATTTTCACCAACCTTAAATATAATATTTTCTGGTGCGGTGAATGTCCAATTTATACTATCATTAACATCGGCATTAAATTTAAGATTAATATCTCTTTCTAAAATTGATGATGAGAGGAACTCAGATGTACTTGTCTTACCACCATAACCAGTAACACGACAGAATAAGTCATATAAAGGTACCGAAAAAGCAACTAAAGTTATCATTGTTAAAACAATTAATGATAATCCTAAGGCTGTTCTAGTATTTGTCATTATACTCCAAAAATATTAGCCTTAAATAGAGTCCACAAATAAAAGAATGCGACAATGCAAAGTAGAATAATTAAAGTAATAATATTTTTTCTTCTTCTATTTTTCATCTTAGTACCACATGATCAATCAACAATGCTGAGAATAAACTGAATAAATAAAGAATTGAAATTGCAAAAAATTTTAACCCTTCAGAATTTGGAATTGATTTTTTTTCTCTAGATTTTTTTAACTTTAAAGAACTATTAAATAATAATAAATTTAATATAGTAACTATAGTTAAGTATATTATTCCAACATTTCTATCTAAGTATGGAAGATAACTCGATAAAATTAATATTACAGCATAATAAACAATCTGTTTTTTTGTATCTTCAATGCTACTTACATTTGGTAACATTGGCACATTAGCATTTTTATAATCATTATATCTATATACGGATAGGGCCCAAAAATGAGGTGGGGTCCAAAAAAATATAATTACAAATAAACTAATTGGTAAGAAATATAATTCAGGAACAACTGCTGTCCATCCAATAATTGGTGGAATTGCTCCTGCTGCTCCTCCAATAACTATATTTAATGAAGTTGTTCGTTTAAGCCAAAATGTATAGATAAATATATAAAAAAGTATTGTAAAAAGAAGTAAACTCGTTGCTAATGAATTTGAGAACCATTGCATCAAAATTAAAGAAATAGTCCCTGTTAATATCCCTACAACTAAAGCTTCATTTTTAGAAACTATTCCAAGTGGAATTGGTCTTAGTTTTGTTCTTTCCATAGTTTTATCTATATCTTCATCGAACCACATATTGATTGCTGCCGAAGAACCAGCTCCTAATGCAATAGCAACTATTATAAGAAAACTATTTAGTAATGTTATCTGCCCAGGTGCCAAAAACATTCCAACAAACGCAGTAAAAATAACCAAGGACATAACTCTTGGTTTCATTAGCTCGTAATAACCTTTAAATTTTCTTAAAAGAAAATTATTGCTATAACCAGCTTTTAAGGATTTAGCATCCACGTAAATTATCCTTTGAATTTAGGTAAAGTCTCAAACTGATGGAATGGTGGAGGTGAAGAAAGTGTCCATTCAAGAGTATCAGCTCCTTCTCCCCATGGGTTTGCTGCTTCTTTCTTTCCATAAAATAAAGCATACACAATTGCGAAAAGAAATATCAAGGTAGCGGCAAAAGAGATGTAAGAACCATAAGTTGATACAAGATTCCATCCTGCATAAGCATCTGGATAATCTGGAATTCTTCTAGGCATTCCGGCAAGTCCTAAAAAATGTTGAGGGAAAAATGTTACATTTACTCCAATAAAAAATAACCAAAAATGTAGTTTGCCTAAGAATTCATTATATTTTCTTCCAGACATTTTTCCGAACCAATAGTAAATACCCGCAAAAATTCCAAACATAGCTCCCATACTCAGAACATAATGGAAGTGTGCAACAACATAGTACGTATCATGCATTACAGTATCTATTCCAGCATTAGCTAGAATAACACCGGTTACTCCTCCAAGTGTGAATAAGAAAACAAATCCGATTGCGAATAGCATTGGAGTTTCAAATGTAAGTGATCCACCCCACATAGTTGCAATCCAACTAAATATTTTAATACCAGTTGGAACAGCAATGATAATTGTAGCTAGCATAAAATATGCTCTTAAATCTGCACTCATACCAACTGTGAACATATGATGAGCCCAAACAATAAAACCTATAAATCCTATAGATATCATAGCATACACCATTCCTAGATATCCAAATACTGGCTTTCTTGAGAAAGTAGAAATTACCTGACTTACAATTCCAAAAGCTGGTAATATCATAATGTAAACTTCAGGATGACCAAAAAACCAAAATAAGTGTTGGAAAAGAACTGGATCTCCACCACCTGCAGGATTGAAGAATGTTGTACCAAAATTTCTATCAGTAAGAAGCATTGTAATTGCTCCAGCTAAAACAGGAACAGCTAATAAAAGCAGGAATGCTGTAATCAACATAGCCCATACAAAAAGAGGCATCTTATGAAGAGTCATTCCAGGAGTTCTCATGTTTAGTATTGTTGTTATAAAATTAACTGCACCTAAGATTGAGGAAGCACCTGCTAAATGAAGAGCAAAAATTGCCATATCAACAGATGGTCCTGCGTGTCCGAGTTTATTTGAGAGTGGAGGATAAATTGTCCACCCCGTACCAGCACCAGTTCCTATTGTTGCAGAAACAACTAATAAAACTAGAGCAGGGACAAGTATCCAAAAACTAAAGTTATTCATTCTTGGAAAAGCCATATCAGGCGCTCCAATCATTAATGGAACAAACCAGTTCCCAAAGCCACCTATTAATGCTGGCATTACAACAAAAAATACCATTAACAAACCATGAGCAGTGATAATTACATTCCAAACTTGACCATCAGCAACAACATCTAATCCTGGCGCAGCTAATTCAGCTCTCATTAATAATGAAAAGAAACCTCCAACTAAACCGGCTAGTATGGCAAATATTATATAGAGAGTTCCAATATCTTTATGGTTAGTAGAAAAAAACCATCTTTTTATAAAACCTGGTTTATGATCATGATGGTCGTGGCTTGCTGAATCTGCGTAACTCATTTTTCTCCTATTCTATTGTATTCTCTTTAGTAGTTATTTCGTATGCTAATGCTAACTTACTTTTTTGTTCAATTATCCAATTATTAAAATCTTTTTCATTAAGTGCTTCTATTACAATGGGCATGTACCCATGACCTGTTCCACATAATTCGGAACATTGACCTCTATATATTCCTGGCTCATCTATATTGAACCATGTTTCATTAAGTCTTCCGGGAACCGCATCTTTTTTTACACCTAATGAAGGCATAGCAAAACTATGAAGCACATCACCGGCAGTAACTAATACGTGAATATTTTTATTTGCTGGTAAAACAAGGTGATTATCTACTGTTAATAATCTTATGTCACCTGGTTCTAATTCTTCATCAGGTGTCATGTAACTCTCAAAAGAAATATCATCATGTTCTGGGTATTGATACTCCCAGTACCACTGATGGCCTATGACTTTAATTGTCATATCTGTTTCAGGTATTACATCTTGCTGATATACTAACTTAAAAGATGGGATAGCCATAAAAATTAATATTATTACTGGAATCCCAGTCCAGAGTATTTCAATAAATGTGTTATGAGTAGTTTTAGAAGCTACTGGATTTACTCTTCTTCTAAATCTAAATACAACATAGAAGATTAGAAAAAGAACAAATATTGTGATTGCAGTCATCATAATTAATACAAAATTATGAAGATCATAAACATTTCTCATAACATCACTTGCAGGTGTTTGAAAACCTAACTGCCAATCAGAAATACCATTTGCTGAAGAAGCAAAAGTCATAAATGTAGCAATAATAAAGGATAAAATGCGCATCTTAATTATTCATTGTATACACTAATAAATAAATTATTCAGTAAATTAACCAGCAATTTAGTGGCAAAATTCTAGGACAGGTTGTCGCTCATTATATTTTACTCAATAACCGATTGAATAGAAAAAATTGCAGCTGTAGTTGCAGTGTCTGATCGTAAAATCCTTTTTCCCAAAGAGACTGATATACATGAAGACAAAGAAGAGATAGTTCTTCGTTCCTTTTCAGAAAAACCACCTTCAGGTCCAATAATGACAGACCATTTTTTGTATTTTTTTGTTTCATTAATTAATGCATTGTAAATAGTTGGTAAATTTTCATTTCCTTCGTCACAAAATACTAACCCTCTATCAGATGGAAAATTTTCAACTAAATCATCTAGTTTAATTGTTTTTTCTAAAGTCGGTATTGACAATCTCTCTGATTGTTCTGATGCTTCAATAATATTTAATTCGAAATTTTTAAAATTTATTTTTGATTGATTTGTATATTCTGTCAAAATTGGAATAAATCTAGAGATTCCAAGTTCGGTAGCTTTTTGAATGGTGATATTCATTCTATAAGATTTGAGGGGAGCAAATATTAGCCATAAATCAGATTCTTGAGGAATATCTCTCAATTTGTTTTGTATTTGTAAAACAATGTTATCTCTATTGATAGAAATTACTTTAGATAACCATTCACCTGTCAAACCATCGAATAAATTTATGTAATCTTCTTTTTTGATTCTAAGAACATTTTTCAAAAAGTGGTGTTGCTTATTTTTTATATAAACTAAAATATTGGCTGATAATTTTTTTGATACAAATAATCGTGTTTTAGACATTTTCATCACAATAGTTTAGAATTATAACATTATATTCATATATGTGGGATAACTTAGTTGTAAAAAAAATATTTGATTACTGTGAGTTAATCAGACTTAACAAACCTATTGGCTTCCTTCTATTAATGTGGCCTTGCTGGTTTGGTTTAGCATTATTAAAAATAGAAACTTCTAAACTATTTTTTTGGTATTTACTTTTTTTTATTGGTTCTTTTTTAATGAGAAGTGCAGGTTGTATAATTAATGACATCATCGATATTGATTTTGATCAAAAAGTTACACGTACCAAATTTAGACCTTTAGCATCTAAGAAAATTTCTATTACTGAATCCATATTATTATTAACTATACTATTGGTAATTAGTTTTTTTATTCTCCTCGAGTTTAATTTTAATTCTATCGTATTGGGTTTGTTAAGTATGCCATTTGTGATTTTATATCCTTTTATGAAAAGAATAACTTACTTCCCACAGCTATTCCTTGGAATTATTTTTAGTTGGGGTGTGCTAATAGTTTCAATGCAATTTAATACACATATTACTTTTGATTTTCTTTTATTATATTTTGTATGTATTTTTTGGACATTAGCATATGATACGATTTATGCCTATCAAGATAGGTCAGATGATGTTTTAAATAAAATCAAATCTACTGCAGTTTATTTCGATAAGAATGGTAAAAGATTTGTTCAAACATGCTATCTTATTATCTTAATCATATTGTCTTATTTTGTATGGAATTCCTCAAATTTTTTACTTAGTTTAATTATTATAGCCACTATCGCAATTTGTACGTATATAGCAATTCAGAAATGGGATATAAAATCACCTTTAAGTTCAAATTATTATTTCAGACAAAATAATATTTTTGCAATTATGTTATTTTTACTTTTACATACATTTTAATGTCTTCAGATAAAAAACAATCAGTTACTTCAAGAATAGTTTTTCATTATTTAATGAGTCATAAACTCAAAATAATATTAGCTTTATTTATGATGGTTATATCAGCAGCAGCAACAGGTTTGCATGCTTGGTTAGTAAGACCTGCACTTGATGAAGTCTTAATCAAAGGGAATAAAGAAATGTTATTTTTAATTCCAATTGCAATTATTATAGTGACGCTATGTAAAGGATTGGCAACATATACTCACTCTTATCAAATGAGTAAGGTTGCACATTCTATTATTGCAAAACTTCAAACTCAGATGTTTGAAAAACTCATGTATTTGAATATGAAATTTTATAATGATTCTAAGTCAGGTAATTTAATTTCAAGACTCATCAATGATACTTACTATTTAAGACTTGCAATAGTTAAATCTGTAACAGGAATTATAAAAGATGTTTTAGTAATTATTTTTTTACTTGGTAATATGTTTTACCAAAGCTGGACCCTAACTCTTTTTGCTTTTTTTGCATTCCCTTTAGCAATCTGGCCCATAAGAAAAATTGGAAAGAGTATAAGAAAAATTACTTACACTATTCAAAACGAAATTGCAGTTTTTTCGAATGTATTAGCTGAGAGCATTAAAGGTATTAGACAAGTAAAAGCATACTCAAGAGAGAACTATGAAAAACAAAGAGCTTTTGAAACAATTAGTTTCATTCAAAAATATTTTACAAAATCTGCTTTTATTAGCAATCGCTTAAGCCCTTTAATGGAATTTATTGGAAGTTTAGCTGTAGCATTATCAATTTATGCTGGAGGTGTTTTTGTCTTAAACGAAAATATGACAACAGGTCAATTTATGAGTTTTTTAGTAAGTCTTCTTCTGGCTTATCAACCGGTAAAGGCACTTGGCAATTTAAACATTAGTGTCCAGGAAGGCCTAGCAGGAGCCGAGAGAATATTTAAACTTTTAGATACAAGCGAAAAAAATATGGAAAATATTTCTACAAAAAAAACTATAGATCTAGATGGAGACATTGTTTTTAAAGATGTTTCATTTGCGTATAACGATAATACAGTGCTTGATAAAATAAGTTTAAGAATACCAAAAGGAAAAAAAGTTGCATTAGTTGGCTTATCAGGTTCTGGTAAATCGACGATAGCAAATATAATTTTACGATTATATGATAATTATTCAGGCTCCATACTAATTAATTCTAATAATATAAAAGAACTTGGTCTGACAGATATAAGAAAAAGTGTTTCAATAGTAACACAAGAAACAATATTGTTTAATGAGAGTATATTTAATAATATTAAATATGGAAACCTTGAAGCAACTGATGAAGAGATTAGATTAGTTGCTAAAAATGCTGGAGTGAGTAGTTTTTCTGAAGAATTGGATCAAAAACTACACACTGTTATCGGGGAAAACGGAATAAAATTATCAGGTGGACAACGACAAAGAATTGCTATCGCCCGAGCTCTAATAAAAGATGCACCACTTTTAATTATGGATGAAGCTACATCTTCTCTAGATAACATTACTGAAAATAAGATTCATGAAACAATAAATAATCTTATGAATAATAAAACCAAATTAATAATTGCACATAGATTAAGCACAATAGAAGACGCGGACATTATCTACGTTTTAGATAAAGGCAAAGTTGAAAGTCAAGGATCGCATGAAGAGTTAATTTCAAAATCAACTATTTATAAAAAATTACAACTACGAGAACAGTTGGAAAATGAGTTTTAAAAAAAAAATTTTTAAATTTTCCATATTTCAAAAAATTTTGGCATTTATAGGTTACCTATATATTTTATTCGTATGTTACACTTCTAAAATACAAATTATAAACTCTGAGTTACCAGAAAAATTGTGGAGAGAGAATAAACCTTTTATTTTAGCATTTTGGCATGGTCAATTGATGATGATAGGATATGTATGGAAAAGTAAAGCAGTTTTAAATATGTTAGCATCTAGTCATAGTGATGGTCGTTTTGGTGCATACATTGCAGGTCATTTTAATTTAAAAAATGTTTCTATAATGTCAAAAAATAAATCACCTTCATTAAGAAAAGTATTTAAAATTTTAAAAGATAAAAATTATATCGGTATTACTCCTGACGGACCAAGAGGACCAAATAAGAAAGTCTCAGAAGGTATTATAAAAATTGCAGTACATTCTCAAGTCCCAATTATACCACTTGGTTTTGCTTCAAATAAAAATCTTAAACTTAAATCTTGGGACTCATTTTTAATAACATATCCATTTTCAAAATGTAGATTTGTCTGGGGTGAGCCAATTATTATTCCTTCTTCTACAAAAGATAATAATTTAGACAAATATAAGAATTTCTTGGAAGAAAAAATTAATGATTGCATTAAATCAGCAGAAAAAAATCTTAATGCTTAGAATATATCAGATACTCAGTACTCTTCTCATACCTATAATCATTTTAAATATATTTGTTCGCATCTATAGAAAAAAAGAAGATAGACTGAGATTTATTGAAAGGTTTGGAAAACCAACGGTTAAAAAAAATAGTGAGAAGAAAATTTTATGGATACACGCAGCAAGTATTGGCGAGTTTAAATCTTCAGATTTAATTATAGAACGATATCATAATGTATTTGATATTTTAGTGACTACAACAACAAAATCTTCAGCGGATTATATTAAGGAGTATTATAAAAATAAAATCATCCATCAGTATATCCCATTTGATGTGTCTCAATGGTGTTCAAGATTTTTAAACTTTTGGAAACCAAATTTGATTTTATGGATAGAGTCAGATATTTGGCCAAATATGATTAATAAAATTAGAGATAGAAATATCAATTGTTTGTATTTAAATGCAAGAATTTCTCCAACTTCTTTTAAAAAATGGAAAAATACAAAAAATCTCTACAGAAATGCTTTAAAGAGTTTTAATAAAATTTTTGCACAAAGCAAAGATGACAAAAAAAGAATTCAAGAATTAACAAACTTACAAATTGACTATATTGGAAATTTAAAATTAGCTAAGAATAAAAACAATTCTTCAATAAATAAAGATCAAACAAGTACAATCATGATTGCAAGTACTCATTCAAATGAAGAGAAAGAGATAATTAAATGTATTAAAAAAACAATTCGTGAATTTAATCTAAAAATTTTCCTTGCGCCAAGACATCCAGAAAGAATAGGAACAATTAAACAAGAATTAAATAAAGAAGGATTCAATATTTCTTTAGAATCACAAAAAGAATATAAAGAAAATAATATCGTAATAATTGATAGGTTTGGAAAATTAGATCAATATTTTAAAATTAGTGATTTAGTTATTTTAGGTGGTTCTTTTTTAAAAAATATTGGTGGACATAACCCTATAGAGCCTGCAAGTTATGGTTGTGCTATTATTAGCGGTAATTATGTTGATAATTGGACTAATATTTATGAAGATATGGTAAAAGCAAATTCATGTATAATTGTAAATAAGTTTGAAGATATTAATGTAAAAATGAAAGACTTACTAAAAAATGATTTAGAAATCAAAAAAATTCAAGCAAATGCACTTGAGTTTTCTAATAGATCTTTCTTTGAAAAAGAAAAGCTTTTCAAATATATCGAAAAATATTTTAATTAAATGCTTAAAGCTCCTAAATTTTGGTATAAAAAAAATGACACATATTTATCGAACTCTTTATATCCACTTTCATTGCTGTTTAGATTTGGAACAAAATTAAGAAATTTTATTAGCAGAAAATCATCCTCTAGCATTCCAGTAATTTGCATTGGGAATATAGTGGTTGGAGGAGCTGGTAAAACGCCAGTTGCTTTAAAAATTGGAAATTTATTAAAACTTAATGGATATAATCCTCATTTTGTTTCAAGGGGATATGGAGGTGTTGAAACATCTAATGTTCTTGTTAAAGAATGGCACTCTGCAAAAAGTGTTGGTGACGAATCTTTATTGCTAGCTGAAGTTGCACCAACTTGGATTGGTCAAGATAGAAATAAATCTTTTATTTTAGCTAAAGAAAAAGGTGCCGATTGTATAATTATGGATGATGGATTTCAAAATCCAGCTCTTCAAAAAGATTTTTCAATTATAGTAATTAATGGAGAACAGGGCTTTGGAAATAAAAGGGTAATTCCTTCTGGCCCTCTTAGAGAGAGTATATCAAGTGGTATTTCTAGAGCAAATCTTGTAATCGTAATTGGAGAAATATCCCAAGATGTAAAAGATAAAATTCCCAGCACTGTCCCTATTATTCACGCTAAATTTCAAATAAGTACAGATAATAAAATATATAAAAATCAAAAAGTGACAGCTTTTGCAGGTATTGCTTATCCTGAGAAATTTTATAATTCACTTTCTGAACAAGGTGCTATCTTAGAAAAAAAAATTAGCTATCCTGATCATCATATTTTTGATGAAAATGATATGTTAAATTTAGCAGAAAATGCAAATCTTACTCAATCAGTATTAGTTACTACAAAAAAAGATTTTGTTAGAATTCCTAAATCATATCGATCTTTAGTAAGCACTTTGAATGGGGAAATTAAATTTGAAGATGAAAATCTACTTAAAGAAATATTAAGTAATATTTTAGAGAATAAAATAAATGATGTAGCATCATGAAAAATATAATTTATTTTTTCGAATATATTATAGTTTTTTTAATATTTTTTTTATTTAAAATTTTACCATTAAATATATCGGCTAAATTTGCTTCTTTTTTGTTTAGCGCTTTTGGTAAATTATCTGGTGCAAATAAGACTGCAATTAAAAATTGTAAATATGTATTTCCTAATATGAAAGAGGAGGAAGTTAAAAGTATAGTTAAAAAAAGTTGGGATAATCTCGGAAGAACAATTTCTGAAATTCCTAGATTAAACTATTTATTTGATAAAAAAAAAATAAAGTACAATAAAATTGAAAATATCGAAAATTTAATTAAAAATAATTCCCAAGGAATCTTTATATGTATTCATCAGTCTAATTGGGAAGTTGTAGTACCTAGTTTAGATAGAATTGGTATAAATCTAGGTGCAGTATATAGACATATTAATAATCATTTTTTAGATAAATTATTATTAAAAATTAGAACAAATTCGCTTGTATCTTCTAAAAGTTTTTATACTCCAAAAGGAAAAAAAAGTGCAAAAGATATTACTGAAGCTTTAAGAAACTCTTTATCATTGTTGGTTGTAATTGATCAAAAAGATTCTTCTGGTGAAGAAGTTTTATTTTTTAAACGTAAAGTTAAAACACAAACAGGTTTTTTAAAACTAGCCAGAAAATATAAATTACCAATAATCCCAATTAAAAATAAAAGAATTGATAATGGAAAAATCGAGCTAACCTTTCTTGAGCCTTTTTATCATAATGATGTAAATATCAGTGATAATCAAATGATGGAAACGATACATCATAAAATAGAAGATTGGATTAAATCAAATCCCTCTCAATGGTTCTGGCAACACAAGAGATTTAGTTAATTTTTTTTACCATAATATCAATTGTACCATCAATAAGCTTCACAGATAACTGATCATTAGTGGTAATTTTTTTTGTATTCTTTACGATTTTCTTTTTATTCATCAAAATAGAGTATCCCTTTTTAAGATTTGAAGAGATAGAATTAGAGTTAAGAAGTCTTATATTTGCTTTATATTTTTCAAGATTATCTTTGTAGTTAGTAGCAATATTTAAATTTAGATTTTTTGAAAGATTATTTATCTTTGTTTGTTTTAAACTTAATAATGGGTCAGGAGAAATTATAGATTTGCTTAAATTAATAAGATTCAATTTAGATATACTAAATTTGTTTTCAATTGATAATGTTAAATTTTTAAAATCATCTAAAAGCTTCTCTTTGTAATTATTAACTATTGAACTTGGTGATTTAAGAAACTTATTTAAGTATTCGTAATTTTCTTTTTTGGATTGAATTTGTGAATTAACTTTTGTGTTTAATCTAAGTTGTAAATTTTTAATTTTTTCTATTAATTCAAATCTCACTGGGGTAGCTTTTTCAGCTGCTGCAGTTGGTGTAGATGCTCTCAAATCTGATACTAAATCAATAATTGTTGTATCCGTTTCATGACCTATTGCTGAAATAATTGGTATTTTTGATTCAAAAACACTTGTTGCAAGATTTTCATCATTAAATGCCATTAAGTCTTCAGTACTACCTCCGCCTCTAGCAACAATAAGAATATCTGGTTTACTAGATTGAAGTTTGTTAAAACCTTCGATAGCATTTATAATGCTATCTGCTGCGTCAACACCCTGAACAGAAACAGGCCATATATCTAAAGGCATTGGAAAACGATCTTTCACTCTATTAATTATGTCGTGTACTACAGAGCCAGTGGGAGAAGTAATAATACCTAGTCTCTCAGGTAGAAAAGGTAATGGGATTTTTTTATCTTCATCAAAATAGCCTTTTTTTTGAAGTCTTTTTTTTCTTTCTTCAATAAGTTTTAAAAGTGCTCCCTCTCCTGCAATTTCAATTTTATCAATATCTATTTGATAAGTAGTTTTATAACGAGACCAAGTGGTGATTCTTCCAGTTGCTATAATTTCTAGTCCTATTTCTGGATTTATATCTAAATATTTTTTTTTCTGATCCCAGATAACTCCACTTAAAATTGAATCTTCGTCTTTTAGCGTTAAATAAATTTGACCTCTTGTTGCAGTTTTAACCTCAGAAATCTCTCCTTTAATTCTTACATAGTTAAAATTGGATTCAATTACTTCTTTAAATGCTTGATTAAATTCTGAAACTTCAAACTCGGGTATATTTATTTTATCAATCATTTATATTTTTAAAAAATTTTTTTAATAAATTGCTACATTCTTTTTCCATAATGCCACCATAAATAGTTGGCGTAAATATATTTTCTCTTTGAAAAGCAATTCGAAGTTTTTCAATTCCTCCATTTTTTTCATCATAGGCACCAAAATAAACGTTTTTAATATGTACTTCACTTATTGCACTAGCGCACATTGTGCATGGTTCTAATGTAACAAATAATGTCATATTTTCTAAATATTTAAGCTTTAGTCTTTCGCAAGTTTCTTGAATTAGATTTAATTCACAATGCTTTATAGCATTTTTATCTTTATTGACTGAATTATAACTTCTGGCTACAATCTTGTTTGTTGTATTATCAACAAGTACTCCCCCAACTGGAACCTCATTTAAATTGTAAGCTTTGCCTGCTTCAATAATTGCTTCTTTCATAAAAAAATCAACGTTCATTCTGGAACACACTTATGTTGTACATTATAATTGAATTATAATGAAAAAACCAATTATTGGAATAACTCTTGATAGTGAAAAAAAGAAAACATACTCAAAATTTCCGTGGTATGCATTGAGAGAAAATTACTTAACTACCTTAACTAAATTTAATGCTATTCCGTTTCCATTATTACATGAAAAAAAATATATTAGCGACTTTTGTGATTTAATTGATGGTCTAATTATTACTGGAGGTGATTTTGATATTAATCCCAAATTATATAAAACAAGTAATACTCGATCTAAAAATATTAAAAATAAAAGAACAAATTTTGAAATAAATATTTTTAATAGTTTTATTAAATATAACAAACCTATATTGGGAATTTGTGGTGGTGCACAACTTATCAATGTTGCTTGCGGTGGAACATTAATACAAGATTTAAAAAGAGATCCGATAAACCATGAACAAGAAAATCCAAGAAATCAAACTAGTCATACTGTTAATATTTTAAACAATACTCAACTACATAAAATATGTGGATCTCAAAAAATTAAAGTTAATAGTGCACATCATCAATCGGTAAAAAAAATTGGTAAAGACTTGAATGTTTCATGTGTAGCCAATGATGGTGTTATTGAAGGAATAGAACACATAAAACACAAATGGTGTATTGGCTTACAATGGCATCCTGAATTTTTAATTACAAAATATGATATAAAAATAATCAAAAATTTTATTAATGAAGCAAAGTGAATATTAGAATTTCAAAATATCTATCTAGTGCTGGAATTTGTTCACGAAGAGATGCAGAAAAGTTAATAGTTAAAAAAAAAATTAAAATTAATAATCAAATATGTGTTCATCCAAGTCATAAAGTAAGTGATGTGGATGTTATTAAAGTTAATAATAAAATTGTTAAAAAAATAAATGAAGTTGAAGTATGGAAGTTATACAAACCAATTAAATATATTTGTAGTACAAAAGATAACTTAGGTAGAAAGAAAATTTTTGATTTATTACCTAAAAATATCGGTCAATTGATTAGTGTTGGAAGATTGGATTATATGAGTGAAGGATTAATCTTACTAACTAATAATGGTGATTATTCGAGATATTTAGAACATCCATCTTCAAACATTGAGCGGATTTATAGAGTTTGTATAAATAGCAATATACAAAATACTGATTTACAAAAAATAAATAAAGGTATTACAATTAAAGAAATAAATTATAAAAAAATTAAAGTTGCCTTTGAAAAAAAATTAAAAAATCATAGTTGGTTAATTTTTAAACTTAAAGAAGGTAAAAATAGAGAAATTAGAAATATTTGTAATTATTTTTCATGGAATATAGTTAAATTAATAAGAATTGGATATGGACCTTATAAGCTCGGTAGACTTAAAGTAGGACAATTTCAAAAATTAAATTCAATTAGCAAATGATACGAATTACAGGGGGAAAGTTTAAGCGAAAAAAATTAGCTAGCATTAATGATTTTATAAGACCAACTTCTTCTCTAAAAAGAGAAGCTTTTTTTTCAATTATTGAAAGTTATGCAATCAAAAATTCTATCGAATTATATAAAAATAAAATTTTTTTAGATCTTTTCGCAGGTATTGGCACAATGGGTTTAGAAGCAATTTCTAGAGGTATAAGTGAGGTAATTTTTTTTGAGAATAATATTGAGGTTATTAATATTTTAAGAAAAAATTGTTTAGATATTTGTAAAAATAATCAATTTAAAATTTATGATGAAGACCTTATTAATTCTAAATTAGAAATAGAATTTCAAAATATTTCAGTTGTTTATATTGATCCACCATATGCAAAATATAATTTAACAAAACTTTTAGAAAATTTATCAAATAAAATTAAAGGTACTACTTTGATTGGTTTAGAAACTAGTGTGAAAGATAATATTATTGTACCAGAAAATTTAAATCTGCTTCAAAAAAAAACTTACGGTAAAACAATAATTTATTTTTTTGAATTATCTTAAATAAGTTTTAGTTAGTTTTTTACCCTGTTCAACAGCAGGTTGATCAAAAGGATCAACATCTAAATACATACAGGAAGCAATTGTTTCTATTATACTAAACGATAATAATTTACCTAAGTTTTGCTCATCTATTTTAGGAATATAGATTTCTCTAAAACTAAAATTATTTAATTTAAAAGTTTCAATGGTTGCACGCTGTTCAGCTTCCATTAAATCTCCCATTGTTTTATCTTTAAAATAGTCAATAGCAGTACCTTCAAACATATCATTATTAATTTTTATGCCCTTATTTGAATGATCTGTAGTTATAAAGGTGAAATATTTATCTTTAGGTCCATCTAAATACAGTTGTAATTGACTATGCTGATCAGTGGTCCCTACTGAATGAATTGCTGTAATACCTTTATTATTTTTTCCTATACTTTCTGCCCAAAGTTGCAGATACCATTTTCCAAAAAAATAAAGTGAATCAGAATATGTCATTAAAACATTATTAGTAAATTTTACATTTTCTTTTTGAGTTAAATATCTTCCAAGATCGTACGGTTTGTAATTATTAATATTATTAATTACTTCAGATGCTCCACCAAAAAGTGCATCTATATTTAATCCAGAAATGATTGCAGGAACTATACCAACATTTGTAAATATAGAATATCTGCCTCCAACATCTTTATGATGCTGTAATAGTAAACAATTATTATCTTTTGCAATTTTATAAAGTGGTGATTCTTTAAATTCAGTTATGATTAGAGTATTTGAAAAAAAATCTTCAACTTTGTTAGCTTCTATTGCCTTTTGATAGAGACATGAAAATTGAGATAGTGTCTCTGGTGTAGTACCCGATTTTGAAATAACCAAGAAGCCAGTTAGCTCAAAATTAATATTTTGAAAATTTTTTTCAAAATTAATAGGGTCAACATTATCATAAAATTCTAAGATAATTTTATTATTGGAAATAATATTATTTAATGCTCTAGCTCCTAAATTTGACCCTCCTGTACCAAATACAATTATTTTTTCTTTTTTCTCTTTAAATTGATTTGAAATTTTTATGGTTTCTTCTAATAAATTTTTATCTGAAACAATATTCAGAGAAGGAAGTTTTTCTATTAAATTAGTTATACTTTGATCAGTATCTTTATTTTGAGTGATTTTGTCAAAATTTGAATTAAAATATTTTATTTCCATTTATAAAATTAAAAGAAGAAAAATCTTTTTTTCTTTTTAGGTTCACCTTCTTCATCATCTTCATTTTCTTCTTTACTGTTGAAAAAGAAAAATCTTTTCTTCTTTTTTGGCTCTTCTATATTTTCACTTTTAACATCTGTATTATCTTGGCTTATTTCATCTTCTGAGTTTCCATCAAGATCTTCCCTGATACTATTATCTACTTGATCTGCTTCAGTTTCTTTTAAAATATTGTCGATAACAGAATTTTCAGAAGGTTTTTCATCACTTTCTTCGTCCAGACCAAAGAGAATTTCCTTTGCGAGTTCACTATCGGTATCATCAATATCTTTTGATTCAATTTGATTAGGTGGTAGTAAATTAAAATTTGGTGGAATTACTAATGGAGGATTTTCAACTACATTATATTCATCTATTACTTTTCTTTCTACACCGGCACTACTTCTAATAGTATTACAAGAAGATAGAAAAATTGAGGAAATGATTGTTACAAAAATAACTTTTTTCATTTTGCTGTTTTTGATTTTATAAAAAAACTTATTATTAACATGATAATTCCAATTGTAATATAGATATCTGCTAGATTAAATGCTGGCCAATAAAAATTTTCATAATGTAGTAAGATAAAGTCAACAACATAACTATTTATTAATCTATCAATAATATTTGATAAAGCTCCAATTATAACAAAGAAATAAGCCAGTTTTTCCAGTTGTTTATCTGATTTAATAAATAAATAAAAAATTAATATAACAACTATTAAGGCTATAAATATTAATATCCAATGCGAAACATACCCTGAAAATAAACCAAAGGAAACTCCAAAGTTCTGAACATAAACTAAATCAAAATATTCATTGATTTTTATTGATTGATTTAAAAACAAATTATTTTGAATTAAATACTTAGTTAGAAGATCAAAAAAAATTAATGATACTATTATAGCTATCTTAATCACTTAACTTATTGCATCATTACAACGATTGCAAATTTCATTTTTTATTAATTCCTTTTCATATTTCCAACATCTTTGACATTTTTGACCACTCACCTTAGATGCTTGCACTTTTACATTTTCAATATCGTCTATTGAAAAACCTTGGCTATTTTCATCAAGTATATGCAATTTAAATGATGAAGTAATAGCAATTTCATCAAACATAACTTCATTAACTTTATCAAAACTTTCTTTAGAAATATAAATATCCAAATGAGATTCTAAACTTGAACGAATAATTTTTTCTTCTCTAATTTTCTCAATTGCTCCAGTAGCAACTTTTCTAATATTTTTAATTAAATTCCATTTTTCTTTTAATTGATTATCTTCATATTCATTTTTACATTGTAAAAAATCTTGTAGGTGTATACTTTCAGTATTTCCCATAGCTTTCCATGCTTCTTCAGTAGTGAAAGAGATAGATGGTGCGAACCACCTTACTAAATGATTAAATATTATATTCAATAGAGTTCTAGTAGATCTTCTTTTAATCGACTGTTTACTATCACAATATATAGTGTCCTTTCTAATATCAAAATAAAAAGCTGAAAGATCACTTGAGCAAAAATTTAAAAGTGTAGTAAACATCAAATGAAAATTAAAAGTTTTTACACATCTTTGTACAGTTTGATCAACTTCCCACAATCGATGAAGTAAATATTTTTCTAACTCTGGAAACTCACTAACATCAATAGCTTCCTCTTTAGTAAAATCATTTAAATTGCCAATTAAAAAACGAAAGGTATTTCTTATTCTTCTATAAGACTCAGCTTGTGATTGAAGGATAGCATTATCAAGCTTCAGATCATCATAATAATCGGATGCTACTACCCATAATCTTAAAATATCTACTCCATATTTTTTTAAAATATCATCAGGAGAAATGACGTTACCTAAAGATTTAGACATTTTACGACCTCTTCCATCAACAACAAATCCGTGAGTTAAAACGCTTTCATATGGGGCTTTTCCTCTTGTGCCAGAAGACTCTAAAAGAGATGAATGAAACCATCCTCTGTGTTGATCACTTCCTTCTAAATACATTGATGCAGGCCATTTCAAATCTTCTCTTTTTTCTAGACAAAAAGCATGTGTAGAGCCACTGTCAAACCATACTTCAACTACATCTTTAACCTGTTCATAATCTTCAAGTGAATATTCATCCCCTAAAAACCTTTGTGGATCTTCGGTAAACCACGTATTGCTTCCTTCTTTTTCATATATATCTGCTATTCTATTGATAATATTTTCATCTCTTAAAGGTTGACCCGTTTTTTTATTTACAAATAATGGTAAAGGTACTCCCCACACTCTTTGTCTAGATACACACCAATCTGGTCTAGTTTCAATCATTGATCTAAGCCTTGTTTGGCCTTGAGGGGGATAGAAAATAGTTTCATCAATTGATTTAAGAGCAATGTCTCTTAAATTATTTTTCTCCATAGAAATGAACCATTGTGGAGTATTTCTATAAATAAGAGGTGCTTTAGACCTCCATGAATGTGGGTAGCTATGACGAAGCGTACCTTTAAATAATAATTTTGAAAATTCTTCTAATTTATCTGCAATTTTGTGATCTACTTTATAAATATGCTCACCTTCAAAACCAACAGCATGTTGATTATATTTTCCATCATCTTGAACTGTCTGAATAATATCAACATTATTTTCTATACCTAAAACATAGTCGTCATCTCCGTGTCCAGGAGCTATATGTACAACTCCTGTACCCTGTTCTAAGTTTACAAAATCCCCATGAAATGGTTTTATAATAAAATCGTATCCCAATTGTTTAAATGGATGTTCACATTCACAAGAAGATAAATTATCTCCTTTAAATTTCTTTTTTGTACTAAATTTTTTTATTCCAATTTCTTTAGTTACACTTTCTAAAAGTTCTGAAGCAAATATTAATTTATCATTTTTTTTGACTAAACTATTTTCTTCTAATTCTTCAACAACAATAAGTGAATAATCTAATTCTTTACCATAAGCCAGAGCTCTGTTACCTGGAATCGTCCAAGGAGTAGTTGTCCAAATGACAATATTAGAATCAATTAAATTTTTATCGGTAGAATTTTTAATTAAAAATTTAACATATATAGTGTTGGAAGTATGATCTTCATATTCAACTTCAGCGTCAGCTAGAGCTGTTTTTTCTACAACAGACCATAGAACTGGTTTTGCTCCTTTATACAAACTTTCATCAAGTAAAAATTTTCCAAGCTCTCGAACAATTTGTGCTTCTGCTTGATTTGACATTGTGAGATATGGATTCTCCCAATCCCCCTCAACACCAAGTCGTCTAAATTCTTTTTTTTGTATTTCTATCCATTTTTCTGCAAACTCTCTACATTCATTTCTAAATTGAACTGTTGGAACATCATCCTTGTTCTTTCCTTTTTTTCTATATTCTTCTTCTATTTTCCATTCAATTGGCAAGCCGTGACAATCCCATCCGGGAACGTAAATTGAGTCTTTACCTGCCATTTGTTGTGTTCGCACAATGACATCTTTTAAAATTTTATTAAGGGCTGTACCCATATGAATATGTCCATTTGCATATGGTGGGCCATCATGAAGAACAAATTTTTCTCTACCTTTGGATTTATCTCTTAGCTTTTTAAAAATTTTTTCCTTATCCCACTCCTCTATAATTGCTGGTTCTTTTGAAGGAAGGTTTGCTCTCATCTCAAAAGATGTTTTGGGAAGAAAAATTGTGTCTTTATATTCCATTACAGTTGATGATATTCTTTAGCTTTATTTATATCTTTGTTAATTTGCTTAGTTAATTCTTCAAAATTATTAAATTTTTGTTCAGACCTAATAAATGTAAGGAATTCAACAGTCAATTCTTTACCATATATTTCTTCATTAAAATTAAACATATGTGTCTCTAAAAGGAGTTTACTACCATCTACTGTTGGTCTTAAACCAAAATTAGAAACACCTTTGTATTTTTTACCCTCTAACAGCACTTCTACACAGTACACACCTCTTTTGGGTAATATGTGTTGATCTGGTATCATATTAGCAGTCGGAAAATTGATTTCTCTAGCTCTTTTATCACCTTCAATTATTGTTCCATTCATATGCCAGGGCCTACCTAAAGACTCTGTAACATCTTCCATATAACCATCTTTTATTTGTGATCGAATTATTGAAGATGAATATTTATCAGATTTATCAGCAAGCATAATAGGATCAATTAAATGAATATTAAAATTATTTTTTTCAATATACTTTTCTAGTGTTTTAAAATTACCTTTTCTGTCTTTTCCAAACTTAAAGTCAGTACCTATAACTAAGTATCTAATATTTAATTTATCAATAAGAATTTTAGTTACAAAATCATCAGCTGATAATATTGATAGATTATTATCAAAAGAAAAATCTATAAATATATCTAAACCAAATTGTACAAGAAAATTTATTTTATCACTTTGAGTATAAATATTAAAAGGTTCATTAATTTGATTAAAGTAAACACGAGGATGAGGATTAAAACTCATTATAGAAGATAATAAATTATTGTTTGATGCAATCTCCTTAATTTTATTTATTATTTCTTGGTGCCCTTTATGTATTCCATCAAAATTACCTATTGCGAGACAAAGGTCTAATTTTTCAAAATCTGATGCTGTATCTAATTTATAAATTTTCATAATATTTATAAATCAATTAGTATAGAAACTTATGGCTAGTAACTACAAATATTTATTTAAGATATTTTCCAGATATTCTTGTCTTCCTGAACGAGGTTCTGGTTCAATATTATCGTCGATTACTTTTTTATTTATATCATCTAATCCAGTATCTTTATTATGAATAAACTGACCTAAATTTTTATTCCAGTCTTCATATCTATCTTCAATAAACTTAGGAATAACATTATCATTCATCAGTTTTTCAACAGCAATAAGTGTTTTTGCACAAACATCCATGCCTCCAATATGAGCATGGAATAAATCTTCAGCATCGATAGATTGTCTTCTTATTTTTGCATCAAAGTTCATGCCTCCTTGGCCTAAGCCGCCATTCTTAAAAATAAAATAAAATGACATAATTAAGTCGGCAGGATTATTTGGGAATTGATCCGTATCCCAACCTATTAAAGTATCACCTCTATTAATATCAATGCTTCCTAAGGCGCTGTTTGAAGTTGCGTAAGCAATTTCATGTTCAAAATTATGGCCTGATAATGTTGCATGATTAACTTCAATATTTAGTTTAATCTCATTTTCTAAACCTGCCTTTCGTAAAAAAGCTAAACAAGTTGCAGAGTCAAAGTCATATTGATGTTTAGTTGGTTCATGAGGTTTTGGTTCCAATAAAATTTGACCTTTAAATCCTATCTTGTGTTTATAATTAACGACTAATTCTAAAAATCTTTGAAGATTAGCTGTTTCCTTAGTCATGTTAGTATTTAGAATAGTTTCGTATCCTTCTCTTCCACCCCAAAGAACATAGTTTTGACCACCCAATCTCATCGTTGCATCCATACAATCTTTTACCTGTGCAGCTTTATATGCAAAAACTTCTGGGTCTGGATTGGTAGAAGCACCACTCATATACCTTTTATGAGAAAAAGCATTTGCTGTTCCCCAAAGTAATTTCATTCCTGAGTCGTTAATTTTTTGTTCCATTAAATCTATAATATGAAAGAAATTTTTTTGTGTCTCAGCATAATTTGAACCTTCAGGAGAAATATCTCTATCGTGAAAGCAGAAAAAAGGTGTTTTTATTTTAGTGAAAAAATCAAACGCAGCATTAAGTTTCATTTCAGCCATTTTCATTTCATCACCTTCTTGCATCCAAGGTCTATCAAAAGTTTGACCACCAAATGGATCAAGGCCAGGCCAAGTAAATGTATGCCAATAACAAGTAGCAAACCTTAAATGCTCTTTCATAGACTTGCCTAAAACTTTTTTGTTTTCATCGTAAAACTTAAAAGCAAATGGATTTGTACTTTCTCCGCCTTCGAATTTAATCTCTGGTATTTTACTAAAATATTCTGTCATTTGATTTCCTATATTATATTATATTACTCTATCTTGATGCCCAAAGTAAACCACGTTTATAAATTTTATTCATTTGTGGATGGTTTAATTCATGAGCAAAATGACCAAGAGAGATATAAAAAATTTTTCCTTTTCCAATTTGTCTTTTCCAAACAACTGGCATTTCTACACCCTTTAACCATTCTGTTGTATATGCGTCACCACTTGATGAATCAGGTTCTTGTTCAAGCTTCCAAACTTCGTTACCTTTAAAAGTTGTCGTTGCTAAAACTTCATTTAATGGATCCACATGCATGTAATATTGCTCGGAATGATAATCAAAATCTTCAATGCCTTCCATGATTGGATCATCTTTTTTTATTATATTTACTTTATAATCATGAATACCATTTGGGTGACTTACCCATTGACCGCCAGTTAAGAACTGCCAATCAATTGATTGCCTAAATGCATCACACATTCCACCATGATGACCAGCAAGGCCACAACCGTTGTGAACAGCTTTAATAACATTATTAACAGCAGTTTTTTTTATTTCTCCTCTCGGATCAAAATGAAAAGCCATAGTCACTATAGGAATAAGCAGATCCATTTCGTGGACATAATCTTCTGCAAATGCAGAAGTTTGGTATTCTGCTCTAACTTCATATCCTTCAGGCTCTAGCATGCCTTTAATTATTTCAGTACATTTTTCTGGCTCATGTCCTGGCCAACCTCCATAAACTATTAAAGCTTTTTTCATTTTATTCCTTTCACTTTAATAAATTACTAATCTCATCTTCAGAAAAATAATTTAAATTTTTAATAGAACTTCTAAGTACTATTTTCTTATTTTCTTTTGATGATTTAATAATACTATCTAGTATATCTAAAACGTGAAGACTTAATTCTCCACTACATCTATTTAAACGATTATTTTTTATTGCATCAACGGTTTCGCATACACCTATACCTCTATAGTTAGCAATACCTGCTGACTCATTTGCTTTTTCAGGTTTATTTTTAATATTTATTTTCCCTAAATTGTTATTCTTGGTATCTATATTTTCCCAATCTCCATTTTTGGATTTACAAACAAGAATATCACCACCGAACATATTTGGATCAGGAATATTTATTGAACCTTTATCACCGTATAACTCAATGTGATTTTTACTGTGTTTCCAAATATCAAAAGAAAAAAATGAATCAATTAATGCCCCATTCTGAAATTCTATTTGTGAAACTAATGTTGTTGGAATTTCAACTTCTATTTCTTGCCCTTTTCTATCGCCACTACCAATAATTCTTCTTTGATAAACTGTTCTTGATTGCGTAAAAACATTTTTCGCAGAACCGAGTAAATTTACTAGTGCTGTGAAATAGTATGGGCCCATATCAAGAATTGGACCACCACCATATTTGTAATAAAAATCTGGATTTGGATGCCAAATTTCATGTCCAGCTACACCCATTGAAATACTCCCAAGATTTATTTTACCTATTTCATTTTGATCAATAATTTTTTTTGCTTCTTGAATACCAGCACCAAGAAAAGTATCTGGTGCACAGCCAACATGTAAACCTTTTGAATTTCCTAATTTAACTAACTCTTCACCATGTTCAAACTTTATTGAGAGTGGCTTTTCTGAATAAGAATGTTTTCCAGCTTCAAGAATTGATTTTGAAACTTCAAAATGAACATCTGGGATTGTTAAGTTTATAATTAACTCAATTTCTTTATTAGATAATATCTGATCTACAGATAATTGTTTTACTCGATATTTTTCTGCATAATTTTTTGCAGCTTCATTTTTGATATCAGCACATGCAACTATTTGAAAGTTATTAAAATATCTCTGTGAATTACTGAAATAAATATCAGCAATATTTCCACATCCTATAATTCCTACTTTCATATGTTATTATAAACTTTTCACTTTTAAATATAAAACTTAGATTTAAAAATTTTTTCTGATTATTCCTGATTAAAATAATTTTTCAATAATTCTTTTGGAGGATCATATAATTTTATTTCTTTAATCATAAGATCTTTATAATGGGAAACTAAATGATTATCATGTATTTGAACCAATTGTCCTGGATCTTCCTGTAGATTATACAGAGCGCTTTTTGTATCAGTTAAAGTCACATGTTGATCAGTCTTTTTTAATATTTTATTAACCTTCATTACTGGAATATTTTTAGTGAAATTAAATGGTTTGTGCATAGTTGCTGTTTGCAATTCTTCGCTCGAAAAAAATTGTCTCATATTGGTTGGCATTAATGTGTATTGATATCTACTTCTATCATATTGATTAAAATTTTCTGGATAATGAAAATAGGTATATTTTCCATCTGTAATATTAATACCACCACCCCAATACCCATATAAGGCACAATAATCACTTTCATTATCTTTATGTAAAAAATTTAGAATTGATTTTCCTTTTACTTCTTTTGGGATTTGATGACTGTGCATTGTCATAAAGGTTGGCATTAAATCAATATTTTGAGTAACGACATTTCTTTGTTCGCCATTATACTTTTTGAAATCAGGATGAAAAAAATAAAGTGGAATATTTGCTATCTCATTATACAATGGCATTCTATTTTTTGCCCACCAATCATGCTCGCCAAGCATAAAGCCATGATCAGTAGTTAAAATTAATGCTGTATCTTCCCAAAGATTATTTGAATCAAAAAAATCTAATACTGTTCCTAACAAGTAATCACATAATCCTATTAGAGCTAAATAGTTGGCTTTTAATTCAGCAACCTCTTCATCACTTTCCTTTACTTTATCATATTGAGGCCAATCTAATCTTGGCCCTCTATAATTTGTTTTAAGTTTTTCTCTGAATCTTTGAGGTGCAAAAAAGGGTTCATGTGGATCAAATGTTTCCAACTGTAGAAACCAATTATCAGCATCTTTATTTATATTTAAGAAATCTAATCCTGATTGAAAACATTTTACTGATGGAAAATCATTCTCATCTTTGATAAATTCACTGTTTATTGCATAGTTATAATATTTTCCCTCCCTATCACTTAAATTGAATTGTGATTGGTGATATTTTTCTCTCAATTTTTCAAGTGGAGGTTGAACCATAGCTTTCCAAGGATCACTCTCTTGTCCTCTAATAAAATCCCATGAATTAAACCTATTATGATAAGTTGCTCCACCGTCTTCAAAGTAATGATAGTGATCAGTTACTAGGTGAGTATAGGTATTATTAAGTCTCAAAATTTCTGGAAATGAATTATCAAATGGTTCTAAAGGTCCCCATGCGCGATGAAGGAAGCTTAGTCGTCCTGAATGCATATCACGTCTGGCAGGCATACAAGGCATACTTCCTATATAATGATTATTAAATTGAACTGATTTTTTTGCTAATCTATTAAAATTTGGTGTTTCAATATATTTTCCACCATAAGAATTTAACATCCTTTTGTTTAATGAATCAAAGAGTAAAAAAACAGTTTTCATATAATCTAAATTACACTATGTGTTTTTTACTACAAATACAAAATAATACAGGATTATAAAAATGAAATATTTACATACAATGGTTAGAGTTAATAATATCGAAGAGTCACTAGACTTTTATTGCAATAAGTTGGGTTTAAAAGAAGTTAGAAGAGTAGAAAACGAAAAAGGACGCTTCACTCTTATTTTTCTAGGTGCAGAAAACAGTGATGAAAAAACAGGACTACTTGAATTAACATATAATTGGGACCCAGAAAAATATACTGGTGGAAGAAACTTTGGTCATCTTGCATATAGTGTCAAAGATATTTATAAAGTTTGTGAAAAATTAATGAACAATGGCGTCACAATTAATAGACCGCCTCGCGATGGACATATGGCTTTTGTGCGTTCACCTGATGGAATATCTTTAGAAATTTTACAAGAGGGCGAAGCGCTTCCAGTTCAGGAACCATGGAAATCTATGGAAAATTCGGGAACTTGGTAGATCTAATTATTAAGTTTTACTTTATAATATTTATCTGGATTAGTTGCTAAAGCTACTACTGAAGGTAAAACTTTTCTATAAAAATCATAAAGGCTAGTAAAAGGTTTGGGTAACTCTGAGTCAATTTCTTTACGAAGTTTTTTTAAATTATAAGATGGTACCATTGGATACATGTGATGCTCTAAATGGTATTCCATATGCCAATATAAAAAACTTAAAATAGGATTTATTCTAACTGAATAAGTACTCAAACGGTGATCCTTTGTATCAACTTTTGCAGCTAGGTGTTGCGTAACGTTAACTGCAAACCAAATTGGTTTTCCAATATAAGTTGGTAGAATAATATAAATAATTGGTAAAACAGAACCAATATAAAAAGAGTAACCAAATACCAAAACCCAAATAAAGACATACAATCTAGAATTCCAAAGAATTTTTTTCTTTTCTTCTTTAGGTGCGGTTACATCAATGACTGGAGTAAATTTTCCAAAAGCGTGTTTTAGAACTTCGAACTTAATTAATTTATGTGGATATAATAAATCTGTAAGAGGTATAAAATTCAAGAAAAATGCAAATAATTCAATAGGTCTTGAGACTTGTATTTCATGATCATAATCATCTTCTGTTTGTAATGTTTTTGAATGATGAAAAGTATGACTCCAACGCCATCTAAAACCTTCAAAGTCACACATGAAAGAACTGATGTGATAAAAAAATTCATTTATCCAACGTGTCTTAAAAGCAGTTCGGTGAACAGTTTCATGCCAGTTCGCTACACTGAACGCATAAATTGTACCATAAATAAAAAAGAATAAATAGGTCCACCACGTACCTAGAGTAATGTATGCTAAATATCCTGAAATAAATAAAGATAAAAAATAAAAGAGGAAATGGATTAGTCCAGGAAGATCTCTTCTTTTACTTAAGGCTTTTAATTTTTTTCTATCGACTTCTGGTCTGTACCAATCATCGAGATTAACTTCCATGCTTGATAATTAAATTAATTATCCCAACGATCTAGCCATGACCCATCAACTGTGGAGTCAAATTGGTCTTTTTTTGATGTCCCTCTAAATTTAGTGTGTTCTTCTTCATAACCTTTAAACCAAGAATCCCAATCAGCTGTATAGCTTGGGTCTTCTGATTTTCTCATTATGATTGGATCAACCAAACCAGTATGAAAACCAGCTTCATCTTTTGGGTTTTGAAATCTTAGGTCAACACTCCATCTTACATCATCAGATAAATTTTCAAGTGATCGATGAGGAACTAATTGATGTAAAAATAAAACTGAACCAGCCTTCATTTCACAAGTAACGACTTTCTCCTCTGGAATATCTTTGTCTTCAATAAATAAATACCAAGAATCTTTTACTGAACCATCTTTCTTTTCTAATTTATGATTCAAAACTCTTTCAGGCCTATGTCCCCCAGGAACAACTTGCATGCATCCATTATGTTTATTTACATCAAGAAATGGAATCCACGCAGCAGGCTGAGTGGTTTTTTCTGCTCCATCTTTTAAATAAGCAGAATCTTGGTGCCATGGAACTGTCATCCTAGCTGTCTGAGGTGTTTTAGATCTAATATTCCAAACTGGATGACCAGAAATATCTTTGCCAACCCAATTTTCAACCATATCTAAAAGTTTTTTTGATCCCCATAAGTTAGCAAGTGCTGGTTTTAATTCACCTCTATGATGAATTAATACTGAAGAACCTTTAAAATCTCTTTCGAGAGAAGCTAGCCTTTTAAAAACATCTTTATCAGCATGTTTATTCGTAATTTTTCCAGCTTGAAAAGCTTTTTCTGCAAAATCATCAACAATTTCTTCAAATTCATTTAATATTGGATTTAACTCATCCATACTAAAAACATTTTCAACGATCGTATAACCTTCTTCGTTATATTGTTTTATTTGCGCATCACTAATCATAATTCCTCCCAAAATTATCCATTTACTAATAAATCAGTGAGATGATCTATTGTTGTTTCCTTTTTATCCAAATCAGCAATTTTTTCACCTCTTGCCATTACACATAAATGATCAGCAATTGGATACACATGACTCAAGTTGTGAGTAATAAATATTGATGTCACGCCTTGGCTTTTTAATCCTTCTACAAACCTTAGTACTTTATTTGTTTCTTTTACTGATAGGTGGTTTGTTGGTTCGTCTAATATTAAAACTTTTGATTTAAAATACATTGCTCTTGCAATGACAACACCTTGTCTTTCACCTCCAGATAATTGGTTAACTGGCGTATCTGGAGATCGAAGATGCAGTTCCACATCTGTTAATGCTTTCATCGCATCGTCCTGCATGGTTTTAGTTTTCATTAAACCAAAATTGCCAACATTATATTGAGTTTGTTCACGTCCAATAAAAATATTTCTTGCAATAGACATTTCAGGAATCAAAGCTGAATACTGATAAATTGTTTCAATACCTAAATTCATGGCTTCTTTTGTAGATTTAAATTTAACCTTATTACCTTCAAAATATATATGACCTGAATCAGGTTGATGTGCACCAGATAGAATTTTAATTAATGTTGATTTACCAGCACCATTGTCACCAATAAGACCAACAACAGAGTCTTTTTTTATTTTTAGGCTTAAATCTTTTAAAGCATGAACTCCTGAATAGTATTTGTTTAAACCCTCACAAACTATTATATCTTCCATCTTTAATCCTTTGCCTTATTTTGACCAATTCGTGTCGCTCTTCTACTTATATAAGTATTAAACACTACGGCTATAATAATTAAAGAGCCTAAACCTGCTCTAAACCATTCCGCATCTATTCTAGCCATAATGATTCCACTTTCTAAAAACCTGATTAGTATTGCGCCAATAACGGCACCAAAAACTGTTCCAATACCTCCAAATAAACTGACACCACCAATAACTGCTGCAGCAATTGACTCTAGTTCTAACAAGTATCCTTGAGATGGTAATGGTGCTTCCAATCTAAATGTTTGAATCATTCCAGCAAAGCCAGCTAAGAAACCACATAAGATGAAACAAAACATTTTAACGTTTCCAGTCTTTATTCCCATTGAAGATGCTGCGTTTTGGTCTCCGCCAGTTGCATAGATCCAGTTACCAACATTACTTCTGTGAAGCATAACACCTAAAACTACGGCAACTAAAAGAGCCCAGTACAAGGAAGCTCTAAATAACTCAAATTGATAAACGAATAACTCATTTGGTAAAATATGAGGAAATGGTGGTGGAAATCCTGCAGTAGCTACCGTTGTAAGACTTCTAGCAATATAGAGCATTCCAAGAGTTGCGATGAAAGAAGGAATTCCAAACCTTAAGGTAATAAATCCATTAACAAAACCAACAATAATACCAATCATTAATCCTAGAAAAATAGCGAACCAAGGTGGTATTCCTTGGTGGACCATTTGTACGATTGTCATAGGTACTAATGCAAAGACTGAGCCTACAGATAAATCAAATTCACCTGAGATCATTAATATTGCAATCCCAATAGCAACAATAATATATTCGGGTGTAATACCCATAACTATTCTTATATTTCTTGCGTCTAAAAATCTTTCATTGGCAATATAAAATCCAATCATTATTGCTAGAAACATTAAGAATGTTGCTACTTCTGGTCTTACTAATAAACTTCTAAGACTAAAATTTTTACTCATATTTTTTATTATTTTAAAAAAAACCAGGCTCTATTTAAAGAGCCTGGTTAAGATATTTATCTAACTGACATTCCTTTGAATGATCTGATTGTTTCAACATCATCAGGACCAATCATAGCTTTACCAGTGTTGATGTCTAGTGCACTTAAACCATACTTGTTCATTAAGTATAATTGGTGAACTGACATGTAACCTTGGTAGTATGGTTGTTGGTCAACTGTTAGTTGAACATAACCTTTGTCCATTTCTTCGAAAACTACGTCAACTAAGTCAAAACCAGCAAGAAGAATTTCACCAGGTCCATAACCTAAGTTTCTTACTGCAGCAGCTGCACCAGCTTCCCAGAAACCTACATCAAGATATGCAGTTGTATTTGGGTTAGCTTGAACATAAGCTGCAACTCTGTTTCCAACAGTTGAAAGATCTAGACCTGACTCGATTTTCTCATAAGTTACTTTTCTATCAGGGTTAGCTGCTTTGTAATCTTCCATGAAACGTGCAATACCGTTTCCTCTAGTGTATGCCCATGATTGGTTCATGTCTGCAACACCGATTAGTACGTGAATATCTCCATCAGGAAACATTTCAGAAAGATTAGCTGTTAATTCATAACCAGCTGCTTCTAAGTCTTGTCCAACATATGCTAGTCTGTTACTACCAGCAGCACCTTCTGGATCATCAGTATTAGCTGTAATTACTGGAATACCAGCAGCTAATGCTTCATCAACTGCAGCATCAAAGATAGTTGGGTTAGTAATTGTAGTTACGATACCATCAACACCTTGAGCAATTGAAGACTCTAAGTTTTGTAATTGCTCTTGTTGATCTCCATCACCTGAAAGAGTTAACATTTGGCAATCAGCATTAATTTGTGCACAAGCATCTTTAAAACCTTTGTGAACAGCTGCCCAGAAAGCATTGTTCGTATCACTGTGCATTACGAAGTTAAATTTGTATTCTGCCTTAGCTGAAGTAGCAAAAAGAGCTACAGAGGCAAGAATAATTGAAGCAATTTTTTTCATGCATTCCTCCTATAAATATTTTTTTCCTAACAAGAATAGGTATGTAAAACAAGGAGAAATATTAGGAATTAGGTAGTAAAATTATCGCACTAATCAGTAGCTTGGTAAAATTTATATTTTTTTAAGGATTTGCCTTATGAAATCATCATGCATGGGTTCAGGCTTCACGCATGAGGAGCGAAGTTCAACCTCCACTTTATAAATTGAAGAAATCATGGCACACTCTATTACATCCAAAACGTGAAGAGCAAGTTCTCCATTACATCTATGCATTCTATTATTTTCTATTGCATCAATCATTTCAGCAAGGCCAATACCCCTATAGTTTGCTTGTTCAGGCGCTTCATTACTTCTACCGCTATGGTTAACTATATTTGTTTTTCCAAGGGGTTTATCTTCGACACTGATATCTTTCCATTCAGATCCAAACTCGCCAGATATAGATACAGGACCACCAAACATATTTGGATCAGGCACTACTATTGACCCCTTAGTACCATAAAGCTCCATATGATTACGTTTATGATTTAAGACATCAAATGAAATGAAACCTTGGACAATTGCTTTACTTTGAAACTCAATATTAAACATGTACGAAGTCGGAATTTCAACATTAAAAGTTTCTCCTTTTTTTGGACCAGCTTTGTATTCTCTTTTGTCAAAAAATTTTGCTCCTCTACCTCTTATATTTTTAACAGGCCCTAGAAGATTAACAAGTGTGGTAAAAAAATATGGACCCATGTCTATTACAGGACCTCCCCCTTCTTGAAACCAAGACTCAGGACTTGGATGAAAATCTTGAACACCAGGAAAAGCAAATATAAAATTACCAGTTAGAACTTGTCCAATATCATTGTTATCAATTAAATTTCTAGTAAGCTGCCCTCCTCCTCCTAAAAAAGTATCTGGGGCATTTCCAATATATAAACTATTTTTTTTTGCTAAATTTAATAATTCTTTTGCATCATCAAATTTAACACTCATTGGTTTTTCACAATAAACATGTTTGTTTGCCTCAAGAGCTCTTTTCGATATTTCATAGTGTGCTTGAGGGATTGTGAGATTAAGAATAATGTCTACACTTTTATCATTTAATATTTCATCCACTGATAGAGCTGCAATATTGTACTGCTCAGCTGTTTTTTTAGCTGAAACTAAATTGATATCAGCACAAGCTACAAAATTTATATTATTAAAATATTCTTGCGCTCTAAAATATGTTTCTGCAATATTACCGCAGCCAATCAATCCAATATTTTTCATATTGTTAAATGATATACATTACTACAAAATTTAAAAATAAAAAATTGAAAAATAAAATTACGTTATACGTTTGGTATTTTTCTATCAGGAACGTAGTTTGGATCAAATGCCTGCTTAATAATAACTGGCACAATATCTTTATAGGCGCTAATTAAGCCATAGTTTGGTTTTGGTAGTTGATTCTTAATAATTTTATGTAATTTTGGTAGATTATACCAAGGTACTTGAGGGTACATGTGATGTTCAATATGATACTCTAATTTAATGTAAAGCCAGCTTAATATTGGATTAAGAATTACTGTTCTTGTATTTACTCTGTGATCTTTAACATCAAATGCAAGTCCTGCATGTTGAGTTAAACCGCACATAAAAAATAATGTGTTACCGTAAAATGTAGGTAAAAGAAAAAACAAAACAGGTAAAATAGTTTGAAAATATATAGAAAATAAAATTATAGATAACCATATTAACATATGAATTCTAGAAGATAAAAAAACTTTCCACTGATGTTCTTTTGGCACACAATCTCTTATTACCGGGGTCATTATACCTAGGGAATTTTTTAAAGTTTCTACTAGATAGGACTGATGTATCCATAGCAGAGGTCCAAAAGGGATAAAGCTGACGAAATATTTAAATAGCTTACTAGGTCTATCTATTTGAATTTCAAAATCATGAGGTTCTTTTGTATGTAATGTGTAACTATGATGTAATGTGTGAGTCCATCTCCATCGGACTGGTTCAAAATTTGTCATGAAAGAAAAAATATATTGAAATAAATCGTTTAACCATCTTTCTTTAAAAAGTGTTCTATGTCGACTTTCGTGATCGTAAGCACCGCTGAAAGTGTAAATAGTTCCATAGACCCAAAACCATAAAATTGTCCAGTAAGTACCCCAAGTATAATATGCTAGATAACCTGAAATAGCTAAAGCAAGAAAATATAATGAGACATAAATAATTCCTGGTAATGATCTTTTAACACAGAGTTCTTTTAACACTTTTCTGTCAAGATCTGGTTTCCACCAAATATTCTTACCTAGTTTGGCCTCAAGATCCGCAGAAACATTTGTATCTCTAATGACAGTCATATATTTAATATATATAATTTTTATAAAAAAAAAATAAACAAGATTTATGAAAAAAAAACTAACCGTATATGACCTATTAAAGCTTAAAGGTATCAGACAAATTCATGAGGTATATGTAAATAATGTAGAAGAGGCAATAGCAGCAGAAGAGGCGGGGATTGATATGATATGTACAGCGTATGATATGCCGCACCACGGAATTTTTGGAAAATTAGATGATGTTAAAAGAATAAGAGATGCTGCACCTAACACTCACCTGATGAGTGCTGCACCTGAAAAATCATACGCAACTGCTGATGAAGCAGTGAGAGCGGCTTACAAATTGTTATCAGTTGGTTGTGATTCATTTTATACAAATAATAGTTCAAGTATTGTTAAAAGCTTAAGAAAAGAAAAAGTTCCAGTAATTAGTCATGTTGGTTTGATACCAGGTCATGTAAATTGGATAGGTGGTTTTAGAGCGATTGGTAAAAATGCCAAAGAAGCAATTGAAGTATTGGAACATGCTTTAGAACTAGACGATGCAGGAGCAATAGGTCTAGAGGTTGAGGTTGTTCCTCCAAAAGTAGCTGAAATAATTACAAAAAAAGTAAAGCTATTAACAATTTCAATGGGCAGCGGTTCTGGTTGTGATGGACAATATTTATTTTCTCAAGACATTCTTGGATACAACACAGGCCACGTTCCAAGACATTCAAGAATCTATAGAAACTTTAAGAAAGAGTTCGATAAACTTCATGTTGAGCGAGTAAATGCTTACAAGGAATTTATTAAAGACACTGAAGATAAAAAATTTGATGACCCTAAAATCACTGTTGGAATTGAAGATAAAGAATACGAAAGCTTTTTGAAATTATCTGATAAATATTAATACATTTTGTATGTATGCTTTGAATTGTAAGCTTGTTTAATAACAGATGGAAGAACTGATTTCCAAAATGAAAATAATGAAGGATGGGGTTTCGGTATTTGATCTTTGATTAGGTTGTGTAATTTAGGAAGATTATAAGATGGCACAGTTGGAAATAGATGGTGCTCAAGATGATATTCCATATGATAATATAAAAAACTAAAAATAGGATTTAATTTTATATTATGAGTTGTTAATCGATGATCTTTAACATCAAATGGCACACCCAAATGTTGTGTTATGTTGACAATTTGGTTTAGAGGTGCTCCTAAATAATTTGGGATAAGGAATAAAAAAATTGGTAACCAAGAATTATAATATATCGAAATTGAAATAATTAATAACCACAACAACACAAACAATCTTGAATTTCTAATTATAATTGATTTTTCTTTTTCTGGAGCATTCTGTTTTACAACATCTGTTAAGTAACCCATAGAGTGTTTTACTATTTCGAACTGAAGAGTTTTATGCGGATAGATTAGTTGTCCAAATGGAATAAATTGACAAAAGAAATGTATTAAATCTGTTGGTCTTGTTAATTGTATCTCGTGATCATAATCACCATGTGTTTGAAGTGTATGACTATGATGAAAAGTATGACTCCATCTCCATCTTACTGGCTCCATATTAGCCATAAAAGAACTAACGTAATAAAAAATATCATTTAATATTTTATTTTTAAATGCTGTCCGATGTAATGTTTCATGCCAATTAGAAGGGCTATAGGCCCATATCGTACTGTAACAAATAAGAAGGGGTAAGGCTAATAAGCTTCCCCAGGTTAGGTAGGTAAGAAAACCAAATAAGAATAAAAAAAAGAAGTAAATTCCGAAATGTTTGAAACCTTCCCAATCACTTCTTTTTGATAATTCTTTTAATAATTTTTTGTTTAATTCAGGTTTAAACCAAGTATCATCAACGTGCATAAATATTAAAATAAATCAACAATTAGGCTTTTTCAATAGCGCCTGTGATTAAAGCTGTAACTTCTTCTGGTGAACTTTCTTTTGCAAGTTTGTTTGCCACTAATTGACCTCTTCTTAGTACTGCAATTCTATCGCTGACTGCAAAAACATCAGGCATTCTATGACTTATTATAACAACAGCTATACCCTGATTTTTAAGTTGCTTAATTAACTCTAATACTTCCGCCACTTGTCTTACACTAATTGCTGCAGTGGGCTCATCTAATAATACAACTTTAGCTTTCGATAATTTTGTTCTACCAATAGCCACTGCTTGCCTTTGACCACCAGACATCATTTTCACTTCTTCATCTGGTAATGTTTCTGACTTAAGATCTTTGAAGATGTTTTTAGCTCTTTTAAACATCTCTGAAAAATTAATGATTTTTATTAATCCAAAATTTCTTTTAATCTCTCTAGTAAGAAAAATATTAGAAGCTGCTGTTAAATTATCACATAATGCCAAATCTTGGTAAACAACTTCTATGCCTTTATCTCTAGCTTCCATTGGTTTTGAAAATTCAACCTTTTGTTTTTCAAAGTTTATTGTTCCAGATGATTGTTTAAAGTTTCCAGCTATAATTTTTATTAAAGTAGATTTACCAGCACCATTATCACCCATTAGTCCTAGAACTTCTCCTGATCTTAAAGATAATGTTACGTTGTCCAGTGCTTTGATAGCTCCAAAACTTTTAGAAATATTATTTAATTCTAGAATCTCCATTAATCCTCTTTTGGTCCGCCTGAATTTGATTTAAAAGTAACATTAGAATTAATTACTACAGCTAAAAAAATTATAATACCTTTAACAACTTTGTTTAAATCTGGATCTATTCCCCAGTGTATTAAACCATTACTGATCATAGCTATAAATACACATCCAAGTAAAGTGCCAGTCATAGTTCCTACTGCACCTCCCAGTGCTGTTCCGCCAACTACAACTGCAGCAATAACATCAAACTCCATGCCATCTGCAAGGTTTGCATTACCTGAAGATACTCTTGCGACAAATAATATTCCTACAATTGCAGAAAAAAGACTAGTTCCTACCAATGCTAGAATCTTGACTCTATCAACATTAATGCCAATATTTCTTGCGGCTTTAGGATTGCCGCCAACAGCATAAAAATTTGTTCCAGTTACTGTATACTTACTAGCAAACCAAAAAACTAGAAAAGCTCCAAGCATTATCCATGTAACAGTTGGTAAACCTAAAATATCACCGCCAAAAAGATATCGAAAATCCTTATTACTTATTGCAATGGGTCTGCCTTCTGTAACAAATAGTGAGTAACCTCTTAAAGCGCTCCACAATGCCAAAGTTGTAATAAACGTTGGAATAAATAATTTTGTTCGAGCAATACCTATAAAATAACCTAAGAGTATTCCCCATAAAATTACAATAGCGGCGGATGAAAAATAACTGAAATCATACCACTTAATTAAAATAACAAAAAATAAACCAGACCATGCAACAGAAGGGCCAACACTAATATCAATTTCTCTTGTAATTAATACAAAGGTCATTGGAAAAGCAATTAATCCAACGTAGGAAGCACTTCTTAAAATACTAGTGAAATTTCTTTGAGTAAAAAAATTTTCAGTAGTGAAAGAAAATAAAAGAAGAACTAAAATCAACGCAATTAACAATCCTATCTCATGAAGATTGCTAATTTTTATTTTCTTTTTATTTTTTTCTAAAGTCTGTTCTGTCATAAGAAAAGGGGTATCTTAAGATACCCCTTAAATGATTAATTAATCGTATCCTCTTTCAGATAACCAAGTATCAATTGCTATCTTATCTATTGAAGTGAATACTTTAGTAGGTGTTAACTGAACATATTCATCAATTGCTTCACCTTTTACAGCTTTTAATGCGGCTCTCATTGCACCTGCTCCCATATCTCTTGGGAATTGTGAATTAACTGCTAACAAAATTTCACCATCACTGACAAAATTCATCAACTCTGCTGTTGCATCAGTACCCATAACATAAGTTTTACCAATTTGACCAGCTGCTAGAACAGCATTAACGGCACCAATTGTTCCACCCTCGTTAGCTGCGTACATTAAGTTAATTTCAGGATTTGCAATTAGCATATCTGTTCCAACTTGCGTTGCAACATCGTTTGAAAAAGCTTCTTGATTGTTAACGACTTCAAAATTCACACCTGTTGATTTTAATCCATCAATGAAACCATCTTCTCTTTCTTGACAAGCTTCATATCTGTTACAATTATGAATTCCAATTTTTAGATCTATTCCTGCTTTAATTGCCCAGTTACCAGCAATAATACCCACGGGATATCCTAGCTCTCTTTGACTTGTAGTTACCAAAGCATATGCAAGTCTTTTTGCATCTTCTTCATTTAAACAAGTGTTGTAACAAACTACTGGTACCCCTGCTTCTGCAAGTCTTTCAACAGCCGCAACAGAAGATTCTGTTGACACTGGTGACATAATTACAACATCAACACCAGTTGCAAGCAGTGTATCTATAAACTCAGCCTCTCTAGCAACATCACTTTGAGAGTTAGCACCTGTAAGTTCAATACCCTCTTCCTCTCCAGCTTTCTCTATACCGTATTTAATTTCACCAAAAAAACCGGCAGTATCTAAATATAGCGCACCTACTTTAAGTGCGTTTGCTGAAAAAGAAAAAGTTAAAAAAGTGATAGCCGAAGCTATAATAAAAATAAATTTTTTCATTATTCCTCCTATTTAATGAGATTTAATTTAAGGAAAAATAAAGATAAGTATATAAAAATTATAAATATTCATAAAAAAAAAGGCCGCAAAGCGGCCCTTATAAAAAATTTATCTTCTACAACTTACATAAAGTCTGCAGCATTTTCTTTAGTAACTAATACAGTTCCAGTATCAATGTTATCTGGAATGCTCTCACCGTTAGCTAATTTAAGTGCATTTTCTACGCCCATATATCCCATATTATATGAGAATTGAGCAATAGTAGCTGACATTTCACCAGCCATTACACTTGCAGCAGCATCAGGGTTAGCATCAAATCCAACAACGACAACATCATCTAGCATATCAGCATTTTTTAATGCTTGGATAGCGCCTAGACCCATATTATCATTAGAAGCAAAGATTGCTTTTAGATTTGGGTTACCAGTGATGATATCTTCAGTTACTGACATACCTTGTGCAGTATCCCAGTTAGCTGGAAGTTCTGCAACAACGTTCATACCACATGCTTTAAGACCTTTGCTAGATCCTTCAGCTCTATGCTGACCAGTAGTTTGAGTGATCATTCCTTGAAGAATTGCAACGTCAGAACCACTTGGAACATTATCACAAATGTATTGAGCAGCTAAAGCAGCGCCATTGATATTGTTTGTACCAATGAAAGTTACACCTTCATTAATTCCATTAGTATCAATGTATACAACTGGAACACCTGAAGCCATTGCATCATCAAGAATTGGTGCAACTGCGTTAGGGTCAGTTGGTGCAATCGCAATACCGTCTACACCTTTTGCAATTTGATCTTCAATTTGTGCTACCTGAGCCATAACATCACTTTCTTGCGGTGGTGAAAGTATGATTAGGTTTACACCAAACTCTTCAGCAGCATCTTTAGCACCAGCTTCAACTGAAGCCCAAAATGGATTTCCAGCACCTGGTCCTTTAGTACTTAGCATTATTGTTTTTGCATGTGAGCCTGCTAGAAGACTACCTGAAAAAAACAATACAGAAGTAGTAATTATGGAAATAAAAAATTTCATTTTTCCTCCTAAAATTTTTTCAACATTAATCAAAAATGAAAATCTAATCAAGTGACTTTGTCTAAAAGTGATGATTTTTTAATATTATGTTCTGGTAGCAAGTTGTCTTCTTAGCACATCAATATAAACAGCCAAAATAATAATTGACCCGATAAGAACTTGTTGCCAGAAAACACTAACATTCATTAGATTAAGACCATTTCGGAGTATACCCATAATCATAACTCCAGCAAACACACCTAAAACGGTTCCTCTGCCCCCAAAGAAACTTGCTCCACCTATAATGACTGCTGCAATCGCATCTAGCTCAGATTGTAAACCAGCATTTGGATAAGCAGAATTCGTTCTTCCAGCTAAAATTAAACCTCCAATACCAGCCAAGAAACCACAAAGAGTGTAAACTACTATTAAAATACGATCTACATTTATGCCTGCAGCTCTTGCTGCTCCAGGGTTACCACCAATCGCATAAATCCATTTACCTATTCGTGTATGATTTAAAAAAACCCAAAAGATGAAAAATATAACAATCATTAAAATTAAACTTGTGGGAATGTACTCTCGCGCTCCTTCTCCAAAAAAAACATCCAGTTTAATTTTACCATTTCCAATAACTCTTATCTGTTCAGCAAAACCTGTTATTGGCACACCTCCGGAAATAAGGTTTCCAATTCCTCTAAATATATACAGCGTTCCCAATGTCATAATGAATGGATGAGGCATTCGAAGTAAGGTAATCCCAATACCATTAAACATACCGCACATAAATCCAATTGCTGGTGCAACTAACATAACTACGTACCAAGGCATTCCTGCTTTTGAAGAAATAGCAAGCCCCATTAATGATAACATAATAATTGAACCAACTGATAAATCTATTCCTGCAGTAACTATTACCATAAAGACACCAAGTGCTAACATAGACTGCCAAGAAACTTGTTTAAAAATATTTGTTACATTTCTCCATGATAAAAAAACATCAGGTTGCAGTAAATGCAAAACAGCAATCATTATTAGAATAAGTAATAAGATTCCGTATCTCTCAAAAAAAGGAATAAGTCTGACAAATAAAGTTTCTTGATTCTTATCCATTAATCTTTTTTCCCCATGATCCATCCAATCACTTCGTCTCTTGAAGTATTCTTTAATTCTGACTCAGCAAAGTTTGTTCCTTGAAAAAGTGCCATAACACGATCACACACAGAAAATATATCATCCATTCTATGACTAATTACAATTACACTAACACCTAATTTTTTAAGATTTAAAATTAAATCTAAAACCTTACCTACCTCCTTAACTGCAAGTGCAGCAGTGGGCTCATCCATTAATACAATTTTTGCATTAAATGCAGTTGCTCTAGCAATAGCCACAGCCTGTCTTTGCCCTCCTGATAATTCTTCTACTTTTTGATCAGCACTTTTAACGTTAATTTTTAATTTAGACAGATGCTCCTCTGTTAATTGTTTTCTCTTTTTGTGATCTAAAAAATTGAATGGGCCAATTTTTTTTGTTGGTTCTCTTCCTAAAAAAATATTATCACCAATTGGCAGGTTACCAGCTAAGGCTAAATCCTGATAAACCATTTCTAGGCCAAGATTTTGAGAATCTCGAGGACTATTTAATACTACTTTTTCTTTATCAAAAAACAACGAACCTTCACTTGGTTTGTATAATCCTGATAAAACTTTCATTAGTGTTGATTTACCGGCACCATTGTCTCCAACAACCCCAAGAACTTCTCCCTTACTTAGTTGAAGGTTAACATTGTCAAGTGCAGTAATTGTACCGAAATATTTCGAAACTGCTTTAGCTTCTAATACAGTATCTTGTGACATATCTTTAATAACTATAATTTAATTATTTTTAACTACAATGTTAATTTTTTTGGGTAATTTAATTTAAGAATATTTTTTACTTACAGACCTTTTCTTTGCTTGCTTTTACCTTTAATGTATTCATCGTAAGCAACTTTATTACCTTCACTTGAAGTTACTTCAAGGGTTGGGCTTTCCCAAAAGGCTGTGCCCTCCAACCATTCATAACCATCTGTTTTAATTGTAATCACATATGTTTTATCTGAATCTTTAGCTCTTTTAAAAGCAGTCTCTAACTCTGAAATAGATTTAACAGTTTCGCCATTTGCTCCCATACTTTTAGCATGGGCTTCAAAATCTACAAAATGAACATTGCTAGCTCTTGCAGCATTGAGATTACAAAGATATTCTTTTCCACCTTTTGCTAGTTGTAATCTATTAATAACCATGTGACCACCATTGTCACAAACAACAATGATTAACTTTTTATCATACAAAACTGAACTGTAGATGTCGCTATTTTGTAAGAGGTATGAACCATCTCCTACAAATACAATTACATCTTGATCAGGTTTTGCCATTTTAATTCCAAGTGCACCTGATATTTCATAACTCATACAACTAAATCCCCATTCTGTTTCAAAAGTATTAAGTTCTTTTGGTTTCCATATTTGAACAACTTCACCTACTAATCCTCCTGCTGCAGTTACTACAATGTCTGATGGATCAGAATTTCTATAAACTGCTCCCACAGCATGAGCATAAGATGGTAGTTCTTGATTTGTTGGTCCACTCTCCTTATTAACATATTCATCCCATTTATTTCGTTCCTCAATTGAGCGCTGATACCAAACATCTGGAGCTCTCCAATCCCCTAAAGCTTTTGATAATTCTTGTAGTCCAATTTTTGCATCACTCACAACTGGAGTCGCACGATGTTTAGTAGTGTCAAATCGTGAAGTATTTATTGATACAAGTTGAAAATTTTTATTTTCAAAATTAGTCCAAGAGCCAGTTGTAAAGTCTCCTAACTTTGTTCCCACAGCTAGAGCTAAATCTGTATCAGTAGCAAGGTTATTAGATGATCCTTCTCCTAAACATCCAATTGCACTTATGTAATAGGGATCATCTTTATTCATACATCCAATACCCATCACAGTTGCTGTTACAGGAATATTGTGTTTTTTTGCAAAAGCTGAAATTTCCGCTTCTGCCTCTGAATATAAAACACCTCCACCTGAAATAATAATTGGTTGTTTAGATTTTTTTAATTTATCAGCAGCTTTTTGTATTTGATTTGGGTCAGGGTAAATTCTTCTAATTTCATGAATTTTTTCTTCAAAAAAGATTTCAGGATAATCATACGCTTCTCCTTGAACATCTTGAGACATAGAAATTACTGCTGGACCACAGTCTGCAGGATCAAGCATAACATTAATTGCTTGAGGTAGAGATGTTAAAATTTGTTCAGGTCTAGTTATTCGATCAAAATATCTTGATACAGATTTAAATGAATCATTTTGAGTTTCTGATGGAGAATTAAAATGCTCTACTTGTTGCAATACAGGATCAGGAAAGCGACTAGAAAATGTGTCACCTGGTAAAAGTAAAATTGGCAGTCTATTACTTAATGCAACTGCAGCAGCAGTAACCATATTAGTTGAGCCAGGACCAACAGATGAAGTTGCAACAAATATTTGTTGTCGTCTTTTTGCACGAGCATATGCAATTCCAGTTAGTGCCATGTTTTGTTCATGATGACCTCTATATCCTGGAAGTTCATGTTGGTATTCTTCCATAGCTTGTCCGATACAAGCAACATTACCGTGACCGTAAATACCAAAAGCACCAGGAAATAATGGTTCTTTTTTTCCATTAATTAAGATCTTTTGCTTAGTTAAATATTTAATTAAAGCGTGTGAACATGACATTTTTACTGTTTTCATAAGCTCCTTTCCCAAAAAAAATTAGATAATATTATAATAAAAAAATAATTTAAAGGGTTAAACAATTTATTTTTCTAATATTTTAGAATATAAAATTATACATGAAAGTTGGAGTTGTTGGTGAAATTCATCCAAGTGGATACGAGATATTTGACAAAAATAATGTTGAGTATTTTGTTACTAACGATACCGAAGAAAATTTTCTTACAGATAAACTAAGAGAAGTTGATGGTATTGTTGTAAGAACAGCAAAAATTAATAAAAAAATACTCTCAAATGCAAAGAATTTAAAAATTATAGCGAGGCACGGCGTTGGTTATGACAATGTAGATATTGAATATTTAAATAAAAATAAAATAGCTTTAGCCATTACTGGAAAAGCAAATGCAGTAAGCGTAGCTGAACATGTAATGACAATGATGCTTTGTTTAACAAAAAATATATTTGCATCAGATAAGATGGTAAAGTCAGGTAAATTTCAAAAAAAAGATAGTCTTCCAAACTACTTTGAACTCTACAATAAAAAAATTTTAATTCTTGGTTTTGGTCGAATAGGAAAAGCTCTAGCAAAAAGATGTAGTGGGTTTGAAATGGAAATTTATGTTCACGATCCATTTCTTTCGAATCAAGAAATAAAAAATCAAAACTGTATTCCAATTAGTAAAGAAGAAGGTTATAAAATTGCTGATTATATAAGCATCCATTTACCTTTAAACACAGAAACTAAAAATTTAATTTCATTTAACCAATTTGAAAATTTTAAATCTAATTTGATTTTAATTAATACAGCAAGAGGAGGTATAATTAATGAAGATGCCTTATATGAAGCTTTAAAAAATAAAAAAATCTTTGGAGCTGGTGTTGATGTATTTGAAAAAGAGCCTCCAATAGAAAATCATAAACTATTTAATTTAAGTAATACCTTGTTAACACCGCATAATGCTGCTTTAACTCAGGAATGTAGAAAAAGGATGTCTATAGAGTCTTGTGAAAATGTTTTTGGTTTTTTAACTAAAAGTAAAAATTTAAACAAAAATAATATTATAAATTTTAATATTGTAAGTTAGATATTTAGGTAAATATTACCATCCTCTTCAGAGATATCAAAGATCTTAAGACCATCCAATTCTGGATCACTAATACAATCACCTGAAACAATACTATAAGTATTACCACAACCAACACACTCTAACTCTTCTCCTTCAATTTCAGATTCACTCAGAGGTGCTTTCTCCTCGCAATTACAGTTTCCCTGCGTACAAAAAAATCCTGGCTCTAAATGATAGACTGCGTAATTAACGTCATCATGTTCAAAACTCTCAACAGTTCCAACTTCAATATCGTCAGTTTCACCAACTAGTATTGGGTCAATTTCATCATTCATAAAAAATTTGTAAAATAAAATTGAGTTAGAATAAATATTTTTTTTTAAAAAATTGTTGATTTATCTGAATTTTAGATTTTTTCTTGTTAGTTCTTTTACATTAGAAACTCCCATTAATTTCATATCTCTTTCAATTTCATTGCGTAAATTAGATAAACTTTTTTCAACTCCTTTTTGACCTCCAGCAGCTAAAGCATACAAATACATCCGTCCTCCAGAACATGCTTTTGCACCGAGAGATAATGCCTTCAAAACATGGGTACCTCTTCTAATACCTCCTTCACAAATTACGTCAATTTTATCTCCAACTGCATCAACAATTTCAGCTAATTGATCAAAAGGAGATCGGGAACCATCGAGTTGTCTACCTCCATGATTAGAAACCATTATTGCTGAAGCACCAACATCAATAGCTTTCTTTGCGTCATCTACTGACATAACACCTTTGATTGCAAATTGACGACCCCACTCTTTATTAATATTTTCAACATCTTTCCAACTCATAGAATTATCAAGCATTTTAGTAAAATAGTCACCTATAGTAGTCATAACAGTAGTACCTTCACTAATATGATCTTTTAAATTACTCAATTCCCATTTTGGTTTTGTAAAATAATCTACAGCCCATTTTGGGTGTAACATAAAACTTAGAACACTATTTAGTTTGAGTTTCATTGGAATAGTGAAGCCAGTATACAAATCTCTTTCACGATTCCCTCCCACAGCTGTATCAACAGTAACTGCCATTGCTTCAAAATTAGATTCTTTACATCTTTCAATCAAAGCTTTGTTAAGCCCCTTATCTTTGTGAACATAAAGCTGAAAAAGTTTTGGAGTTTTTACCAAATTAGATATCTCCTCAATACTTGCTGTTCCCAAAGAAGAAATTCCAAACATAGTTCCAAATTTTTCAGCGGCTTTTGCAACACCTATTTCTCCTTCGTGATGAAATAATCTTTGAAGAGCTGTTGGTGCACAATACAAAGGCATATCAAGTTTTTGACCCATTACAGTGGTTGACATATCTACTTTATCAACTCCGCTTAAAACGTTTGGAATTAAATCACATTGTTCATATGCATCAGTATTCCTTTTGTATGTAATTTCATCATCAGCAGCACCATCAATATAATGGAAAATAGGACTGGGAAGTCGTTTCTTAGCTAAATTCCTAAAATCTTTGACATTATGACAATTGTTAACGCTTCCAAACATTAAGCCTGAATTGTTTTTTGAGTTTGTTCTCCTAAGCCTTCAATTCCTAATTTCATTATATCACCAGCCTTTAAAAATACTTGAGGTTTCATTCCCATACCAACACCTGGGGGTGTTCCTGTAGAAATAATATCACCTGGCTGTAATGACATAAATTGGCTTAGATAGCTTATTAAGAAGTTTACACCATAAACCATTGTGCTAGTTGAACCGTCCTGCATTGTTTTACCATTAACCTCTAACCACATCTTTAAATTTTGAGGATCAGGCACTTCATCTGTCGTTACTAAGTAAGGTCCAATAGGTCCAAAAGTATCACAAGATTTACCTTTGACCCATTGACCCGAATGTTCAATTTGGAATTCTCTTTCACTAAGATCATTTATAACACAATATCCTGCTATATGTGCTTGTGACTCACTCTCGGAAATATACTTTGCTTCTTTTCCTATAACAACACCAAGTTCAACTTCCCAATCAGACTTTACAGATTTCTTTGGAATTTCTACATCATCATTTGGGCCAATTACAGCGCTTGTTGCTTTTGCAAATATAATCGGCTCAGGTGGCACTTTTTGCCCTGTTTCTTCAGCGTGATCAGAATAGTTAAGACCTATGCAAATAAATTTACCTATACTTTCCTTACAAACACAAGGTGCAATACCATCGTGACTTGCAACTACAGGTAAAGACTCAAGGTCAGCTTTTTTTACTTCATTAAGCTTATCGATAGTCACATTTTTATTATCCCAATCTTTTACCAAAGAAGAAGCATCACGAACTTGTTCTTGTGCATCTAATATCCCTGGTTTAACTTCTTTACCAATTCTGTATCTTAAAATTTTCATTATAAAGTCCATCCTCCATCTATTAAATTTAGTGTTCCTGTTACAAAGTCTGATTCATCACTTGCTAAATAAGTTGCAAGTGAAGCAATTTCTTCAGGTTGCGCTAATCTCCCCATAGCTTGTCTGGCAATAAAATCCTCTCGAGCTTTTTTTGGATCATCGGCCATGTTTACTCTACCTTCCCATGAAGGTGTTTCCACAGTACCTGGGAGTATTGCATTACACCGTATTCCATTTTTGACATAATCTGCTGCAAGAGCTTTAACAAAACCATTTAGTGCAGCTTTTGTTGTGCCATAAATAAATCTGTTAGGTGCACCTTTTACATTTGAGGCAGCAGAAGATACAATTATTATATTTCCTTTTCCCTGATCCAACATTTTAGGTACTAAATTGTAACTCATTAGATAAGCTGAAAATACATTTACATTAATTGATCGATGAAATTCTGTATCATTACATTGTAATAATGTTCCATGATGAACAAAACCTACAGCATGAAAAAGAACGTCAACAACGTCAATGCTGGAACAAAATTCTTCAACTGCATTTTTATCAGTAGCATCTAGTTTTTGAGTCTTTATTGAATTATTTTCATTATTTAATTCAATTAGTTTTTCGTCATTAATGTCAGTTGCAATAACACAAGCACCTTCATTAGCAAACTTAAGTGCTGTAGCTCTACCTATCCCTTGTGCTGCTGCAGTCACAATTATTTTTTTATCTTTTAGTCTCATGTATTATTATTCCAATAATCGCCGTTAGGAAAAGAAAACTCATAAACAGACTTTTCTTTCATTTCAATAGAATATCCATGATCAAGTGGCGGCATGTAATTTCCATTTTCAATTCTGCATGGGTATATAAAATGTTCATGTAAACTGTCTTGATATTCTACTACTTTATCATTTTTAGAACCGTTAATTAAAATATAGTCAATCATACATAAATGCTGCACATACTCACAAAGACCAACACCACCTGCATGGGGAAAAACAGGCACGTTAAATTTGTGTGCCATGAGTAGAACTGTTATTATTTCATTAATACTACCCAATCTACAACTATCAATTTGACAAATGTTCATTGCACCAGATTCGAGAAATTGTTTAAACATGATACGACCTCCGCACGCTTCTCCTGTTGCAAGTCTAACATCTCCTACTGCTTTTTTGATTTTGGCAAAACCCATAACATCATCTGGGCTTGTAGGTTCTTCTACAAAAAATAAATTAAATTTTTTGTAAGCATTAATATGTTTAATGGATTGTTCTACATTCCATTGTTGATTTGCATCAACCATAATAAAACAATCATCACCAATTGTTTTTCTAATTAACTCAAGTCTTTTTACATCTGCTTCTAGATCTAAACCCACTTTAATTTTAAAATGTTTCCAACCTTTAGCCATATAATCTTTGCATAATTGGATTATTTTTTCATCTGAATACCCAAGCCATCCTGCAGCAGTTGTGTAAGATGGATATCCTTCTTGCAATATTGTATCGATACGTTTTTGTTTATCATTTTGATTGTTTGACAAAATCGCTAACGCTTCCTCCGGAGTTAAAACATCTTCAATATATTTAAATGTTAACCAACTAACGATTTTTTCAGGCTCGCTTTCTACAACAAACTGCCACAAAGGTTTTTTGTGCTTCTTAGCAATTAAATCCCATAAACAATTAAAGATTGCTGATACAGCCATATGAACAACTCCTTTTTCAGGACCTAACCAACGTAGTTGACTATGATCAACACACTTGAACCAGTGCTTACCAATGTTATTTTCTAAATCATTTAAGTCCATATTTTCAAAAATTGGAAAAAAATGTTTTATACATTCAGCAACAATGTCATTTCCTTTACCAATCGTGAAGGCAATACCATATCCTTTTAATTCTGATTGATCGGTAAAAGCCGTCACATAGGTTGCTGAATAATCAGGATCTGTATGAATGGCATCAGATCCAGTTAAATCTTTTGAAGTTGGAAATCTTACATCTTGAACAGTAAATTTAGTAATCCTTGTCATTTTTAAATTTTTTTGAAAGTTGTATTATCTATAAAATCCCAATCTAAATCAATACCAAGACCTGGCTTAGAAGGTAAATGAGCATAACCATTTTCGACTTTGATAGAATCTTTTAAACCAAAATTAAAATATTCATAAGGAACGAGTACTTCAAAAAATTCAGAATTTTTTATAGCTGCACAACAATGTAAATTAACAAGTTCTAAAGGATGATAAATAGCTGTATGAATTTCACACTGAACACCAAAACTTTCTGCTAAGTGTGCTGTTTTCATTGTAGCCGTAATACCTCCACTCCATGAAACATCAGCTCTTACCATATCTACAACCCTTGTAGAGATACATTCAGCAACACTGTAAGGATGTTTTGCTATAACCTCTGTTCCAATAATAGGAATATCTAATATTCTAGTTAATTCCCTTAGATTATGAAAATTTTCATCAAATAAAGGCTCCTCGTACCAATAATAATTTAATTTTTCTAACTCTCTTCCAAAACGTAGAGCTTGTTCAAAAGTATAAGGGGCAACCGGATCACTCATAAGCTTAAATTCATCACCAACTGCTTCACGTGTTTTTTTATGAGCTTCCAAATCAAAATCATATTTTCCAGGAGGATGAAGTTTATAAGCATTGAAACCTCTCTTTTTATATTCCAAGGCTTCTTTTGCGTAAGCCTCAGGTGAATCTAAAACTAGAGAACTTCCATAAATTGGAACCTTGTCTCTATAAGCGCCTAAATATTTATAAAGAGGTTGGCCTGCTTGCATAGATGAGAGAAGCCAACAATTAATATCAAATGGTCCATAACTATATATAGGTGCGTGGTTCCACCATCTGTCTGCAGTTCTGTATTCATGCCAATGTTGCTCACGATAAAGTGGGTCTCTGCCAATAAAAAAAGGTTTAAAAATAGAATTTGCAATTTCACCAGCCATTTCTGCACCCCTACCTGCAAACCCAAAAGTAGAGCTAGATAGACCTTCATCAGTGTGAAATGTGATAACTAAGAATTCTAAATCTGATTTTTTCCCATCTCTCATTTCTGAATCTTTCATGACAGGCTCTTTGTGTCGACACATACGAATTTCTATATCTTTAATTTTCATGAGATTCCAAATTCCTTCATAATACTATTATTGTCATTCCCAATTTTTGGAGCTGCCTTACTTGATTTAAAAATCTCTCCGTCAATTTTTATTGGACAACGAAGTGTTTCAATATCAAGTCCATCATCTCTTTTAATTCTCTGAACCATATCGAGGATCTTGAATCCTTCGTGTTTAACCATTGTTTCCCAGTCGAGTACTTTAGCACACCATATATCTGCTGGCTCAAGAATACTCAACCAGTGTTCTGTTGTTTGTTTTTCAATCCAGTCGCCAATATCTTTTTTAATTTCATCTCTTTTTGTGAACCATTCTTTTTGATCATGTAAATCTTTAATTGAATTTAAATCAAGTAATTCACCAAGTTGAGGCAGTGGTGTCATTGCAATTGCTATATATCCATTTGATGTTTTATAAATCCCATACGGAGCTGACAAATAAGCATGGGCATTATTATACGAACTTCTTTGCGGCTTTCTATTTCCATCGTTAAAATATGTCGTAAGAACTTCAAATTGAAAATCTAATAAGGCCTCAACTAAACTTGTTTCTACATGAGATCCATTATCCGTTCGAAATCTTTTGATAACCGCTGCCAGTATACCTTCAACAAGTGTATGTCCTGCCAACATGTCAGCAACTGCCAAACCCATTGGGGTTGGAGCTTCACCTCCATTACCATTTAACCACACTAAACCTGTTCTAGATTGCGCTAATAAATCTTGTCCAGGTAATGAACTCCAAGGTCCATCAGATCCGTAACCAGAAATAGTTCCATAAACTATTTTTGGATTTATTTTTTTTACATTTTTATAATCTAAACCAATACGTTCTATTACTCCTGGTCTAAAATTTTGTGTAATTATATCTGCCTTCTCAATTAATTTTTTTACTAACTCTATGTCTTTGGCATCTTTTAAATTTGCTGCAAAGCTCTCCTTATTTCTATTAATTGCATGAAATAATGTGCTATCACCTTCGAGATCAGTATCGCTGATATATAAGTTTCTACAAAGATCCCCGATTTCTGGTCTTTCAATTTTAATTACTCTTGCACCTAAATCAGCAAGTCTTAAGCCTGCATATGGCCCTGATAAAAACTGGCTAAATTCTAATACAGTTAATCCTTCTAATGGTTTCGTCATACAATAATTTATTCTTTGAAGCTCTTATTGTACATATCAGATAATTTTTCACAAATACTTTCAGCTGTAATTTCTGTTTGTAGATATTCATTAATGAGATCGCCACTTTTATCCTGAAATTCCATATAACCATTATGCCTTGGTCTTACCCATGCCAAATCAAGCGTTTTTCGAGTTGCTTTAAAAAAATTGTTTGTTTCTAGATTTATCCTTTCATCCTCCCAAGCTTCAGAATTTCCTGGCTGTCCACCACTTTGGTAAAAAAGTGATTTTTGACATTCAGCACCTGCTATCCAAAATGCATATTCAATTGCAAGATCTTTATTCTTACTAACATTTGATACTGCTATGCCAGTACCGCCTAAATGTGTTCCTGATGGACCTTTGCCAGACAAATCTAAAACATCAATATATTTCAAAATATTTTTTCTATAATTATTTCTCGAGTAATTTGAAAATCCATAAATGTATGGGCAATAATAAAAATCATTAGTCTCTGTCATGAGTTCAGCAGTTTGAATTGGATCCATACTTAAACAATCATTGATTATTTCTTTAGATACAGCTTTCATCATTGTAAGAGTTTTAATGCCAGCATCTTTATTAATATAATTTTTTTCTTCTGGGATTAATTCTTCCGTAATGTTGTTATAAATACTATAAAAACTACTTATTGCATGAATTGGTTTTAAAGGCCAAAGTACTTTTCTCTCTTTTGCTAATGAAAGAAGGTCATCCCATTTGGATGGAAGTGTTCTAACTAAATCTTCTCTGTAACAGGCGGTCTGTGAGGCGGCATCTATGGCAAGAGCCCATTGTTTATTATGTATAAAATAACTCTCATGCGATTTACCAACTGATTGCTTTTTTAAATCGTTTAATTGAGATTGATATTCATTGAGATTTAAGTTTTGTAAAAGTCCTTTGTGAGCTACTTCACCAACATGAGGATAGTCTATTACTATTAAATCATAATCATCAGTCATGTCTTCTATAGGTCTATCTGCAAATGCTTGTAATGGTCTTTTATCCCATTCAATTGAAACTTTATTATTATGAATTTCCTGAAATTTTTTAGATGTAGCAACCATAGGGTCAAAACCTCTAGAATGATCCCAGGTCATTCCTTTTAAGTTAATCATTTTTTTTCGTATTTATCTTTAAAGTCTTCTGGTTTTTTATATAAAACTGAATGTAGGTGCTCACAATATAGAACGATTTCGCCTTCACCTTTAAAAACTTCATAGCTGGTTCTTACTAAACCCATTTTTTCATATTTTGGTTTTTTTTCCATATTAGTTCTAATAGTATAAATTGTATCTCCAATAAAAACTGGTTTGATGAATCTTAAACGATCATATCCATAACTAAAAGAGTTTACACAATTAGTTGCAACTAAACCTAAACCATAAGAAAAAACCATAGCTCCTGCTACTAATCTTTTTTGGAACATTCCTTCATTTTTTGCAAAATGTTCGTCGCCCACATAAGGATGCATATCTAAAACCATACAATTAAATTGCATAGCCTCTCCTTCAGATATTGTTCGGCGAAGAGATCTAATTTTATGACCTACAATTACATCTTCATAAAACCAATTTTCAGAATTCCATACTGGAATTTCTCCATGCTCATTGGGCATATCTTTTGGAAATGTTGACTCAATTCCAACAGTGTTTTCAAATTTATTATCTTTATTCATTTTTACAATTATGCTACCTTATTACAGAGAAATATTTATTCAATAGAAATGGTAGAAATAGAACAATTCTTCGAAGACTATGAGCTTGGTGCTGAAAGGGTCACTGTTGGCAGAACCATCACTGAAACTGATATTGTAATGCACGCAATGCATTCTGGAGACTTTTACCCTCATCACACAGATGCTGAGTTTGCTAAAAAGGGTCCGTTTGGTCAACGAATAGCACAATTTAGTTGCACTTTTTCGATAGGTATCGCGCTTACAGCTTCAATAGTTAACAAGCGAGCTTTCACCTATGGGTTTGAAAGACTTCGTTTTCCTAATCCTGTTTTTATAGGCGATACTATTCACACTAAGGTTACAATAAAAGAAAAAAAGGATGACCCGAAAAGACCTCAATACGGACAAGTTAATGAGGCGTGTGAAATTTTAAATCAAAACGACAAATGTGTTTGTTATTCTGAACATATACTCTTGGTTGAAAGAAAAAATACTTAAAAAACGCTATACTTAATATATGCTTCTTGTGGATCCATTCCTTCTCTTATAGCTTTTCTAACTTGGCTTTCAGTATTAATTAATTTTTCTGATTTTTCCAAAATATCTATTACTTTTTCTTGGGGAATAATAACAATACCATCAATATCTGCCATTACATAATCACCGTTATCTATTTCTACATCTCCAATTTTAATAGTTTCTTCAAATTTAGTAGGCTTCCAATAAGCAACAACATCTTTAGGTGTATAAAATTTTGACCAAACAGGAAAATCGATTTTGTTTATAAATTCTAAATCTCTACATCCGCCATCGGCAATATAGCCTCTAATATTTTTCTTTTGTAAAGTTTCGGCACTCAGTTCACCCATTAAAGCTATATTATTATCGTTTGGTTGACAGATAAGAACTTTATCTGATGGAGCCTTAGATAAAAGACCAGTCCAAGCAAGGAGTGTTTCATGATGAGAAAAACTAGTATTTGATTCCCCTTCAATTGTAAAAATTTGCCCTGCGATTTTATGTTTTTCCTTATTAGGTTTAATATTTGGATTTAGAACAAAATTTTTAAGTCCATCATCTCTCATGACATCATGGATAACGCTACTAAAACATTTTGATAATCTATCTGAAATTTCAGTAGAACTTATCATATTGCTAAGCCGCTATTCTCATCAAATAAATATGTTCTATCTAAATTTAAAGCAAAATCTAAAACATCATTTGATTTAACTTGTTCAGGAGTAAACATTCTACTAACTATTTCTATTTCACCAAAGTTTGTAAAAATCAAAGTTTCAGTTCCAAGTGGTTCAGCTAAATTTACTGATGATTGCATTTCCCAAGCACTAGATGGTTTTTGTCCAAATTTTAGTGGCACTATATCTTCAGCTCTAAATCCAAAAGAGATTTTTTGACCTTCACTTACAGAATTTTGTTTATCTTTGGGTACTGGCACTATAATTCCGTCCTTTGTTTTCATAGATAGTTTATCATTGTGCTTTATTATTGAAGCTTTGATCATATTCATTGAAGGAGATCCAATAAAAGTGGCTACAAATTTTGTAGCTGGTCTTTCAAATAGGTCTAATGGTGTTCCTATTTGCTCTATTATACCATCTTTCATAATTACAATTCGATCAGCTAAAGTCATTGCTTCAACTTGATCGTGCGTAACGTAGACAATTGTTGTTGATACTTTTTGATGTAATCTTTTAATTTCTGTTCTCATTTGATTTCTTAATTTTGCATCTAAATTAGATAAAGGTTCATCAAATAAAAAAACATCTGGTCTTCTTACAATTGCTCTTCCCATTGCAACTCTTTGTCTTTGACCACCTGATAATTGTGATGGTTTTCTTTGTAAAAATTCAGTTATATCTAAAATTCCTGCAGCCTCATGTACTCTTTCTTCAATTTCTGTTTTAGCAAGTCCCGCGATCTTTAATGAAAATCCTAAGTTTTCTTCTACTGTCATATGAGGATAAAGAGCATAGTTTTGAAACACCATCGAAACATTTCTTTCTCTAGGTTCTAGATTATTCATTTCTTTGTCACCAATTTTAATAACACCCTCATCTATTTCCTCTAATCCTGCAATCATTCTTAGAGAAGATGATTTTCCACAACCTGATGGTCCGACTAGAACCAAGAATTCTTTATCAATAATTTCTAGATCAATTTTTTTTACTGCTTGAACTTTTCCGTAAAATTTTGAGACACCTTGTAAGCTTACTTTTGCCATTATCCTTTTACTCCTCCAAATGTTAATCCTGTTACTAAATGCTTTTGAACCATAAAGGTTAAGATTAGTGCTGGAATAATTATAAAGACTGCAAGAGCGCACATGCCAGGCCAATTTATTGTAAATTGCGCAGTGAAATCCATGAGTCCAACTGTTAATGTTTTTGAATCTGTACTTCTTGCTAGATTTGAAACTAATGCATATTCATTCCATGAAATTAAAAATGCAAAAATTCCAGCAGATGCTATTCCCGATCTAGATAGTGGTAATTCAATATGCCAAAAAGCTTGAAGTTTAGTACATCCATCAGTCATCGCTACTTCCGACATCGCTCTTGGAATTTGTCTAAAAAAACCATCAGTTAACCAAA
>CACNND010000002.1 GCA_902621725.1 uncultured Alphaproteobacteria bacterium
AGAAGGTTCATCAGCTTCGTTATGTCCTGATCTCCTGTAACAAAACATATCTACAACAACATCGACTTTAAATTTATTTCTAAATTCTGTTGCAAGTCTACAAACATGAACTACTGCTTCTGGGTCATCACCATTAACATGAAATATTGGTGCCTGAACCATTTTTGCAATTTCTGTACAATAAGGGGCTGATCGTCCATACTGTGGCATTGTAGTAAAACCTATCTGATTGTTAATTACAAAGTGAATAGTACCACCAGTTTTAAACCCTCTTAATTGTGACATAGCAAATGTTTCAGCTACTACTCCTTGTCCAGCTATTGCTGCATCTCCATGAATTAATAAACCTATCACTTTATCTGTTGTTTTATCTTTAGCTAAAGTTTGTTTAGCTCTTACTTTTCCTGCCACAACTGGGTTAACTGCTTCTAAATGAGAGGGGTTAGAAGTGAGCGATAAATGAATTTTCTTGTTTTCAAACTCACGATCAGCAGAAACACCTAAATGATATTTTACATCACCCGAACCAAGTACCTCATTTGGGTCATTTAAAGAACCTTGGAATTTTGATAATATTTTTTTGTAAGGCATTTCTAAAACACTTGATAAAAGTGTTAGTCGACCTCGATGAGCTGTTCCAATAATAATATCTTCAATTCCAGATAAACATGCCTGTTTAACAATTTGCTCTATACCTGGTATCATCGCTTCACCGCCTTCGATACCGTATCTCTTTGTACCTAAAAACTTTTTATCTAAAAACTGTTCAAATAGTTCTGATTCAACTAATCTTTTGTAGATTGCTTTTTTTCCTTCATTTGTAAAATTTGTTTTATTTCTTACTTCTTCAATTCTTTCTTGCACCCATTGTTTTTGATCAGCTTGTTGTATATGTAAAAATTCAACACCAATTGAAGCAGAATAGGTTTCTTTTAATATTTTAATAATATTTTTTAATTTACCCTTTTCTAAACCCAAACTTCCATCAATGAATATCTCTTTTTCTAAATCTGATTCATTGAAACCATAACTTTTATAATCTAATTCTTGAGAATACTCTCTTTCAGATATTCCTAGGGGGTCAAGATCTGCAATTAAATGTCCGTTAATTCTAAAAGCTCTAATTAATCTTAATGCTCTAATTGAATCTAAAGTTGATATTCTAAATTCTTTAGAATTGTAATTCGCATTTGATTTTATAACCTTAGTTATGTAATTTTTATCAATTATACTTGATGGACGTTCTTTCCATTCTGGTCCTCCAAAATCTTTAAGAACAGAGTGGTCATCTTCATTTAAATTATTAAAAAAATCTTTCCAGGTTGTATCCACACTTTCAGGGTCATTTCTAAATTTAGAATACAGTTCGGCCACATATGGCGCATTGGCACTATTTAAGAAAGTATCATTCATAGATTTCTATTAAACTAAAACCATTTCGCATAACAATCATACAAATGGAAACTAATTATTCCCATTTTGCATTGCTAATTTCATAGTTTTTCCCAACGATGCTGGGGATTTTGACACCAAAACTCCAGCATTTTCTAAAGATTTAATTTTGGAATGTGCTGTACCTTTTGAGCCTGAAACGATAGCACCTGCATGACCCATACGTTTTCCTTTTGGTGCCGATTGTCCAGCTATAAATGCTGAAACTGGTTTTTTTCTTTTTGAATTTGAAATAAATTCTGCTGCGTTTTCTTCTTCCTCGCCACCAATTTCGCCAATCATTAAAATTCCCTCAGTCTCATCGTCTTCTAAAAATAACTTTAAACAATCTACAAAATCCATACCATGTATTGGATCTCCACCAATACCAACGCATGTTGATTGACCTAATCCTACCTCTGTTGTCTGTGCAACAGCTTCATAAGTTAATGTTCCTGATCTACTTACTATTCCTATTTTGCCTTTTTTATGGATGAAGCCAGGCATGATTCCAATCTTGCATTCGGAAGGTGTGATTAACCCTGGACAGTTTGGTCCAATTAAATATGTTTTATTTTTAATAATTCTTTTTTTTATATCAATCATATCTAAGACTGGAATACCTTCTGTAATACACACAATTAATTCAATATTTGCATCTAAAGCCTCGTGGATTGCTTTGGCCGCAAACTTTGCAGGTACATAAATTACAGTTGCATTTGCTTCAGTTTGTTTAACTGCATCAGCAACGGTATTAAACACAGGTAAATTTAAATGAGTTTGTCCTCCCTTTCCAGGTGTGACACCACCAACAAGATTTGTCCCATATGCTATTGCTTGTTCAGAATGATAAGTTCCTTGTGAACCAGTAAAGCCTTGGCAAATAAGTCTTGTATTTTTATTAACTAAAATTGACACTATTCTGATAACTCCACAGCTTTCTGAGCTGCATTTGAAAAATCATCAATTGAAATTAATCCTAATGATGAATTATTTATAATATCTCTTCCTTCTTTGGAATTTGTTCCTTGAAAACGCACAACAACAGGAAGTTTAAAATCTAATTCTTTAATTGCATCAATGATGCCATTAGCAATCATATCACAATGGATAATTCCTCCAAAAATATTTATGAAGACTGATTTCACGTTTTTATCTGATTGAATGATCTTGAAAGCTTTAATGGCTCTTTCCTTATTTGCTGTACCCCCTAAATCTAAAAAGTTAGCTGGCTCCATTCCAAATTGTTTAATAATATCCATAGTTGCCATAGCTAGCCCAGCTCCGTTAACCATACAACCTATTTTTCCGTCCAGCTTTATGTAAACCATATCGTTTTCAGAAGCTTCAAGTTCTAATTCATTTTCTTCTGAAGTATCTTTTAATTTTTCAATGTCGACCTGTCTATACAGAGCATTATCATCAATATTAATTTTAGCATCTAAAAGAATTAGTTTTTCATCTTTTGTCACAACAAGAGGATTAATTTCAATTAAAGAAGCATCTATTTCGACATAGGCCTTACATATATTTGAAACAATTTCTTTAAATTGGTTAAACTCATTGATAGAAAAGTTTAATTTATTTTGAAGACTATCACTAATTGTAAAATCTTCTAAGTTATCAAAATAAACATATTGAATTCTTTCTGGTGTTTTCTCAGCTACATCTTCTATGTCTACACCACCAGCATCAGATACCATCATCATTAATTTTGATTGATTCCTATCAAGAAGAATACTTAAATAATATTCCCTATCAATTTCACACCCAGCTTCTAAATAAATTCTATTTACTAACTTTCCTTCATTACCTGTTTGTTTTGTAATCAATATGTTACCCATCATTCCTTTTGCAATTTCTTGTGCATCATCTATTGATTCTGTTATTTGCACTCCACCTTTTGTATTAAATGGTTTTAGAAATGTCCCTGCTCCTCTTCCTCCAGCATGTATCTGTGATTTAATAACCCAAGGTGGTCCTTTTATATTTTGTAGATCTTTTTCTAAATCATCAACATTTTCTATGTAACTCCTTCCTTCAAGTATAGGTAGGTTGTACTTTCTTAGTAGATCTTTAGCTTGGTATTCATGCAAATTCATTTTGATAAAAAGGTAATAGTTAGATTAGATGAAAAATACAATTATTTTTTATTTTTCTTATTTAGAAGCTTGTTAGACAATGTAGTTAATGATTTTACTGCTTTAACGGAATGATTAAATTCTTTCTTTTCATTATTATTAAGTTTTAATTCAATAATTTTTTCAACACCTTTTTTGCCGATGATAACAGGAACTCCAACATATAGTCCTTTTACTCCATATTCACCATTAAGATATGCAGCACATGGTAATAATCTTTTTTGATCTAACAAAAATGACTCTGCCATTTGAATAGCTGAAGAAGCTGGTGCATAATAGGCAGATGTGTTCATGAGTTTTACAATTTCAGCACCACCATCACGAGTTCTTTGAATAATTTTGTCGATATTTTTTTTTGTTGTCCACTTCATCTTAATTAATTCAGGTACAGGAATACCTGATACAGTTGAATATCGCATAAGTGGAACCATCGTGTCTCCATGACCGCCTAAGACAAAAGCGCTGATATCATTAATTGAAACATTAAACTCCTTGGATAAAAAGTATTTTAATCTTGCACTATCCAAAACACCAGCCATACCAATACACATATTTGTTTTAAGGCCTGATGATTTCTGAAGTACACTTACCATTGCATCGAGTGGATTAGTAATGCATATGACAAATGCATTTGGACAATATTTTTTAATATTTTTCCCTACATTTTGAATGATAATAGAATTTTTTTCTACAAGATCATCTCGGGACATACCTGGTTTTCTTGGAAAACCTGCAGTAACTATTACTACATTAGAATTTTTGATATCTCTAAAACTTGAAGTACCTTTAAAATCTGCATGAAATCCCTCAATGGAAGATGACTGAGCAAGATCTAAAGATTTGCCCTTAGGCATCCCTTCAAAAATATCTAATAAAACTACATCACCTAATTCTTTTAAACTAACAAGTTGTGCTAAAGTCCCACCGATATTGCCTGCTCCAATAAGAGCAATTTTTTTTCTCATTTAAGTTTTATACTTTAATTACAATTCTGTAACAATAGCCTTTTTAAGTCCAGCAATTTCTTTGGCTGGATTAAGACCTTTAGGACAAGACCTAGTACAATTCATTATTGAATGACATCTATAAAGTTTTAATGAATCATTTATTGCTTTTAATCTCTCTTTTCTTTCTGAATCTCTAGAGTCACTTACCCATCTTGCTGCTTGTAAAAGGACTGCAGGTCCCAAATATTCATCTCCATTCCACCAATAACTTGGACAAGAAGTAGTACAACAAAAACATAATACACACTCCCATTTACCATCTAGTTTTTCTCTATCTTTTGGTGATTGTTTTTTTTCGTCTTCTGAGTTTTTTTCTTCATTTGTTTTTTCACGCTGCAACCAAGGTTTAATGGAAGCCAGTTGCTCATAAGCCTTACTAAGATCTGGAACTAAATCTTTTACTACACGCATATGTGGAAGAGGGTAAATTTTTATTTCATTCTTAACATCTGACATACTTTTCAAACATGCTAATGTGTTGACACCATCAATATTCATAGCACAGGAACCACAAACTCCTTCTCTACAAGATCTTCTAAATGTTAAAGTTGGATCAATTTCGTTTTTTATTTTCATAAGTGCGTCTAATACCATTGGTCCACACTTTTCTTGATCTATCTCATAATTATCTATCCTAGGATTTTTATCATCTTCGGGATCCCATCTGTAGATTGCAAGTTTCTTTGGATTGTTTGCAGGTTCTTTTAGTTGGTGAGTTTTCCCTTTAGTTATTTTTGAATTTGCAGGAAGTGTAAACTGAGCCATTAGTAAACTCTTTTTTTAGGTGGTATTGGTTGAACATGATTAGTTAGGGTATTCATATGAACACCTCTGGAACCCATTCTCACATCTCCGTTATCGTTTAACCAGGCTAAAGAGTGAACTAACCAATTATTATCATCTCTTTCTTTATAATCTTCTCTTGCATGTGCGCCTCTACTTTCAGTTCGATTTAACGCAGAATGAAGAGTAACTTTTGATTGTACCATTAAATTGTGTAACTCTAAAGCTTCGACCAAGTCCGTATTAAAAATTAATGATTTGTCTTTAATATCTATGTCATCCATTGAGCTTTCAACTTTTGAATATTCTTCAATACCTTTTGATATGAGATCATGTGTTCTAAATACTGCGCATTTTTGCTGCATTATATGTTGCATGGAAGTACGAAGCTCTCCAGTTGTAGAGTTTCCTTTGCTGTTTCTAATCTTATCAAATCGCTCAATAATATTATCTGTTTTTGATTGATTAATTTCAATTTTTTTAGAATTTGGTTTTACTTTTTCTTTACATGTTAGACTAGCTGCTTTGCCAAAAACAACAAGATCGATTAATGAATTTGTTCCTAATCTATTAGCACCGTGTACAGAAACACATGCAGCTTCACCAACAGCCATTAAACCTTCACATACATTATCTGGATTTTCATTTGTTGGCCTTAGAACTTCTGTTCTATAATTTGTCGGTATACCACCCATATTATAATGAACTGTTGGAAGAACTGGTATTGGATCTTTAGTTAGATCAACTCCAGCAAATATTTTTGCAGTTTCTGAAATACCAGGTAATCTTTTATGTAATGTATCAGCATCAATGTGCTCAAGATGAAGGAGCACATGATCGGCATTATCTCCACAACCTCTATTTTCACTAATTTCAATAGTCATTGCTCGACTTACTACATCCCTTGATGCTAGATCTTTTGCATTTGGAGCATATCTTTCCATAAATCTTTCACCATCACTATTAGTTAAATATCCACCTTCTCCTCTTGCTCCCTCAGTGATTAACACTCCTGCACCGTAAACACCAGTTGGATGAAACTGAATAAATTCCATATCAGAAAGAGGCAAGTTCTGTCTTAAAGCCATTGCACTACCGTCACCAGTACAAATGTGAGCGCTCGTGGATGAAAAATAAGCTCTTCCATATCCACCAGTAGCTAGAATTGTTTGATGAGATAAAAACCGATGGATTGATCCATCCTCTAAGCACCATGTTACCACACCAATGCAATTACCTTGATCATCAGAAATTAAATCTAAAACAAAATATTCAATATAAAATTCTACATTATTTTTAAGTGATTGCTGATAAAGTGTATGGAGTAAAGCATGTCCCGTTCTATCAGCTGCTGCACAAGCTCTCATAGCAGGAGCTCCCTCGCCATTATTGGTTAAGTGTCCACCAAAAGGTCTTTGATAGATCTTGCCATCATCTGTTCTACTAAAAGGCATGCCATATTCTTCAAGTTCAATTACTGCTTCAGGGGCTTTAGAACATAAGTATTCAATTGCATCTTGATCACCAAGCCAGTCGGAACCCTTAACTGTATCATACATGTGCCACTTCCAATTATCTTCACCCATATTACCTAAAGCTGCTCCAATTCCACCTTGTGCTGCAACAGTATGACTTCTTGTCGGAAACACTTTTGATATACAGGCTGTTTTTAATCCAGCTTCAGCACACCCAAGCGTAGCTCTCAGTCCTGATCCTCCAGCTCCAACAACTACAACGTCATAGTGGTGATCAATAATTTTGTACGAATTAGTCATCTAAAAAACCATTCTCACTAAATTAAAAGTAATTAAAATCATGATAGAATATATAAGATAATTTATTGATACTTTAATGAATTTGGCTGTTTTTTTCGATGTGACATAATCTTCAATAATTGTTTGCAGTCCTAATTTTGAATGAAGAAGCATAGATTGCATCATCACAAAAAATAAGAATGCATTAAAATAGGATTGAAAAAAAATTTCTATTTCAGAATACGTCATCTTTGATAATGATATTGCAGAATATATAAACCAAAACGTCAATGGTATTAAAATTGAAGCAGTAATTCTTTGGGTTAACCATTTAAGAGCATAATTTTTCATGCAAAATACCAGACAACTAAACTAGAAATTAAAGTTAAACATATAACAGCATAACCAGATTTATATACTTGAGATAATTCCATTCCAATACCGAATGACCAATATAATTTTCTGCATCCATTAAATAAATGGTAAAAAATACCGACAGTCCAAATCATTAGAGCTAGTTTAAACAAAATACTCTTAGAAAGACTTTCAAAATAAATATAAAATTCAGGACCAAAACTAATCAAAAAAAACCAAATTGAAATTAATAGTGCGCCCACACTTAATCCTATTCCAGATATCCTGTGAAAAATTGAAAATACTGCTGTCAGTACTCTTTTGTGAATAGATAGGTGAGGTGATAATGGTCTATTATCAGTCATTTTTTTCATATTTTTTATGTTTCATAAGTAAGTATTTTTCCTTAAATTTCAAAATATTAATGGTTTAGTTATTTTTTCTTACTATCATGGAAGTTTGTAAAATGTTGATAAAAAGTGCTAAATTTTATGAAAATGGACGAAATTTTATGCCAAATTTAACTAAAAATCTTGAATTTTAATTTGATAGATATTACTCTTCATAAGCCGGATAATACTCGTTTCTTAGCTTCGGAGGAACGCCAAGAATTTTTAATTATCTTACCCGCCGTTTGATAATTAGTTGAGTTTCTTATTCTAGAGAGGTGTCTGCCAAGGTACAAACTAGTTTTAGAGTCCGGCCTACCTTAAATTTTTATTAAAAAATTCTTCCATCTTTTTAGAATATAGTTCTGGAAATTTAAACATAGCATCAACATGATAAGAGTTTTCAACTAACCAAAACTCAGCATTAATTTTATTTTGATTTGTATATTCTTTAAAATAATTAAAATGTCTTGTTAAGATTCTTGTATCAGAGTCTCCATGAGTAAAAAAATAGTATTGTTTCTTTGATAATTTTTTAGCTGGAGATAATTCTCTCGGATCTATTCCAGTTAAGATTTTTCCAGCTAAACTTACAGCCGGTCCAAATTCAATGGCTAGACCATATCTTGCTATTTCATCTTTTAAAATCATATTAAATTCAGCAAGTGAACTATCGGCCCATACAGCCAGTATTTCTGGTTCTGCATTAGCTGCAAAAATAGATGTACTTGCACCAAGAGATATTCCATGTAATCCAATACTATTAGACTTGAAACCAATTTCTTTTAAAAAGTCAAACGCACCAAGAATATCATTATACGACTTTAATCCTAAATCATCGTAACTACTCACAGTATCACTTTGGCCATAATTTCTTAAATCTATAGTAAGCACATTAAATTTTTTATTAACTAAAAAACTTGCAATTAGATTAGGTTCAGACTTACATTTACCATTTGGACTTATGCCATGCGTTACAATTATAATTGGTCTATTTGGAAAATAGTTAAACAGCCATCCATTAATCTTGATGTCAGAGTCACGAGATTGAAAATATACATCTTGCCATTCATTTAAATAATAGTCTTTAAAGTTAAAATTTTCTCTTACTTTTTGTCGTGCAAGAATTAAATATTCATGAGAGTCAACTGTTGTGCTCCATGAATTAGGAAGAGATCCTTCGTGCAAACCACAAGTTGGATCTATTTTTAAAATTTGATAAGCAACATAAAAACCTGCAGTAAAATAAACTACTATTAATAAAACTACTGTACTTACTAAAAACCTGATTATGTATTTCATCAATCTGGTTTTACTATAGTCATTTCATACAATCTGCTAGCAGTTCTTTTAAATTCTTCTTCTAGAGTAATAATATTATTTAAAGAATTTATAGGTTTTGAAGCTAAAATTACAATTGAACAATTATTTTCATATAACATATCAATTAATCCAATAAATCTTCTGCATGAGTCTTTTTTTTGATTATCAAATTCAGGAACATTTTTTAAAAATACCAACTTAAATTTATCTGCAATATTTTTGTAATCTTCATTACCTAGATTTACCTCACAAAGATTTTGAAAATCTATCATCATTAGATTTGATGTACATTTATCAAACTCTATTTCACGACTTTTAGATTTAATTTTTATAGTTGTTAAATGAGAGGGATCAACAAAACGATTAAATAATTTTTCAAATTCACTTGTTGTATCAGTTGTTATAGGTGTGAAATATGTCTTTGATTGATTTAACGTTTGTCGACGAAAATCAGTTTTAATACTAATATCATAAAGGAAAAAATTTTCTTTAATTAAATCAATAAATGGTAGAAAATCATTTCTTTGTAAACCATCTTTATATAAATCATCTGGATGAAAATTTGATGAAAGTAATATAAATATTTTATACTTTGAAAAATAATTAAATATTTTTTTAATGATCAATGCGTCAACAATATTAAAAATATGTAACTCATCAATAAATATTATTTTGAAATCTCTGCTTAAATTCTTAACATAATTTTCAATTGCAAGCTCTTTATTATCTGAAGTTTTTACCTGATCATGAATTTCATTCATCAAGTTGTTAAAATGAATTTTTTTTCCAATTTTGCTATTTTGATAAAACAAATTTAATAAAAATGTTTTTCCCGTTCCTACTTGGCCATAAAGATAAATTCCTTCAAAAATTTTATCTTTAAAAAAAAGCTTAGTTTTACTAAAAGAAGACCATACATTATTAGCTTTTTTTAAAAATTCAATTTGATCAACATTCTTTTTAATAAAATTATTTTCTACAAAACTATTGTATTGGTCGATAACATTAAACATTATTTTTTACCTAAATATTGTTCTAATTTTTTGAATGTCTCAAGTTCAGCGCTTGTAAGTTTATTTTTTTCTTTTTTCTTTTTCAAACGCTTATATTCTTCTATAAGATAATTTAAACTTTCCATTATTTTTTTACTCATGCTTATAAACTATAGGTAAAACTGCAGATACAATAATCATAATTGAGCTAATTAAAAAGATTGCTACTATTCCAAAGCCCCAATCTATTGCATATCCAAAAATTACTGGAGATAAAGCACTAGCAAATACTCCAACCCCATGAAGTAATGCCTTCGCAGTACCAATACTTTTTACTCCATAAATTTCTGCCCAAAGAGAACCCATAAAGGGGGCAGATAAACCAAGGTTAAAACCAAAAAGTGACATATAAATTACAAATGCAAAATAACTATCAAAAAAGAAGAGAATAAAAACACTAATAAGTAAAGGTACTAAAACAAATGGTATTGCTCTTTTAGTATTTATTTTGTCAATCAAAGGGCCGCCAATTATCAATCCAAAAATTGAACACAAACCAAATATTAAATATCCATCTCCAAGCATTTCTATTGACCATCCTTTAGAGTCAAAAATAAAAATCTGATGAAAAATTAAACCAGTTCCAATAAATGGAGAACTTAAAGCTAAAGGAAAATAAATGAAAAAAATTCTATCAGTAAGGATTTGAGTAATTGTCCAGTGCTTGTGTACTTGTTTATCTTTTATATTTTTTAGAAGAGTCAAATCTCTTTTCTTTTGATCAAAAAGTAAAATAGACACGAAAGGTATTAACAAAAGCAAGCTTAAAGCTGAATAGAACCATATACTTTTGAAATCTAAAAAAGTTTGTAAACTAACCACTAATTTAGGTATAAGCATTATTCCTAACATTCCCCCTAAAGTAGCTACAGATATTGCTTTACCTCTATCAAGAGAAAAATATCTCGCCATAGATGTAGAACCTGCATGTGTCATTGCACCCTGCCCGAAAAATCTCAGTAAAAATATAATTATAAAAAGATGAATAATATTATCAAAAATAAAATTAAAACCAATGCATGCTAAAGCTAAACCAATTATTATCAAAGTGGAATAAATTCTTAATTCAATTTTATCTATTAGTTTAGCAAAATTAATAAATAAAAATGAACTAACCAGTGTTGCTAAAGCATATACAAATCCAAATTGACCATCAGTTAAATTATAAAAATTACGGATGTCTTCATTGAATAGCGCGATATAAAAAGTTTGCCCATAACTTCCAAAAAATACAATTACAAAACCATAAATTAATAGATAAGGGTCATGAAAAAAAAATCTTTTCATATATTCTCAAAGGATTTCTTTTATATTATTTAAAAGTTTCACCATTTTATTTTGATTTATTCGTCCAGTATTAACATTTCTTGGACTTGGGTGATAACTTCCAACTAGAAACTTATTGTCTGGTAAAATATTTTTTGAACCATGAGAGAAAATAAAATCTTTGTTTTTAATTTGATAGTATTGTTTATAATAATTTAGACAAGCATCATAACCAATTTTTCCTAGAGCAACTATAACCCGAACATTCTTTAAATAACCTATTTCTTTATTAAAATAATTAAAACAAGTTTTTAATTCTTTTGAAGTAGGCTTGTCTCCAGGTGGCACGCACTTAAGTGCAGTTGTTAAATACATATTTCTTAATCTTAAACCATCATCTTTATTTATAGAATTTGGTTGATTTGCAAATCCAGTTTTATATAAACAAGAAAATAAGAAATCTGCAGATTTATCACCTGTAAATACACGACCCGTTCTATTTCCTCCATGAGCAGCAGGGGCAAGACCTACCATTAATAATTTTGCATTTTGATCTCCGTAACCAGTAATAGGCTTACCCCAATATATTTGATCAATGTATTGTTTTCTTTTCTCTTTGGCAATTTTTTCACGGAAATTAACTAAGCGTTCACACTTAGTGCAATGAATTATTGTTTTATTTAAATTACTTAATGTCATTTGGAAAATATATATTTATATTACAGCTACGTGATGAATGAAAGAGCTAAAGCCATCTTAGATTTTTGTTTTGTTGAAACAAAAATTGATCAATGGTTTCAGAAAAATAATGATTTTGATAACATTTTAAAAGATAACTTTATGAATGATTATTTAAAAGCAATAAACAATGATTATGATAATTGGATTGATAGCGCAGAAGAGTGTGTTGCTCTTGTAATACTACTTGACCAATTATCGAGAAATTTTTTTAGAAATAGTTTCAAGGCATATTCACATGATACAAAATGTATAATGATTGTTAAGGAAGCAATTAAAAAAAAATATTTGGAAAATTTAAGTCATGACAAAATTCATTTTTTATTATTACCTTTAATACATAGTGAAAATATAGTTGATCATAATCTTGGACATAAACTAGTAGATAAATATTTAAAAGAGCACCCAGAATATCCAAAAATAAAAAAAGCTTGGAATGATCATTCTGTTGCAATTAAGAAATTTGGAAGATATCCCCATAGAAACAAAATATTGAAAAGAAAATCAACTTCTATGGAAGAAAATTTTTTAAAACAACCAAATAGCTCTTGGTAATTACCTAAGGCTAGCTTCTATATTACCACCATCTACAGTTATAATATTGGCAGTTGTTTTTTTTAATAATGTTTGTGCAAAAAAAGCTTGAGCAACATCTTCTGCCAAAACTTGAGTTTCAAGTAAATTATTTGAAAGATATTTCTGTTCACTTAGACCTCTTGCATTTGCTCGTTGAGAAATTAGTTTTTTTGTTAATAAACCACTTACAATTCTATCAGCGTTTATACCATTGACTCTTATATTGTATTTTCCACATTCAAGCGCATATTGTTTCATTAAAAAAAGAGTGCTCGATTTTGCAAGCCCATATGGACCAAAGTTTTTTCCAGGATTTATAGCTTGTTTTGATAAATTATATAAAATCAATCCCCCAATATTTTGCTTCTTCATGGCTTGTACAACTAATTGTGAAATATTTTGATGGGATAAAAAATTTATATCATAACTATTTTTGATTATTTTTGAGTTTACACTTTCAATTGCACCTTGAAATGCCATACCAGCATTTGAAATTAGAATATCTATGCCACCAAAATTTAAAATAATTTTTTCAAATTCTTTTTTTAGTTTTTTAATATTTGTAAGATCAACATTGATTGAGTAACAATCTTTAAGATTATTCTCTTCTAAAAGTTTTTTGTTATATTTTTTATCAATTAGAATTATGTTAGCTCCTTCGTGCTTAAATTTTTTTGCTATGGCCATTCCAATAGTGCCTCCACCGCCAGTAATAATGACATTATTGCCTTCTAAAGATTGAGGTTTTGCAATATTTAATTTAGCTCTCTCTAGTGGCCAATACTCCATCTTGAAAATATCATTCTCTTTAATTGATCTAAATTTACCAATTTTTTCAGCATCTAGAATCGATGATGCCATAGACTTAAATACATCATACGAAATTTTTTGATCTTTTAATTTTTTACCAATTGATATTATTGCCAATCCTTCTAATACAATAATTCTAGGTAGTGGATCAGTGGTTTTACAATTTTTTACTAAATTTTTATTTTTTAAAAAATATTTTTTATATTCTTTACAATATTTATTAATTTCATGATTTATTTTATACAAATTATTTTTATCGATGACTAAAATTTTTGATTTTATTCTAATCACATGATCCGGTGTAACTGGTCCTTTATTTAATAGAGTTTTAATATTTTTTGTAGAAGCGATACTTGTATCATCATATTTGCTATGAAATTTGATAATCCATTTATCATTTGAATGATAAGAAAAACTTCTTCTTATAGAAAGAATTAAATCTGAAATATTGAAATTTAATTTACTATTATATTTCTTTAATTGAATTTTATTTTTAGAGATATATTTTTCTACATCACTTACAAATTTAATCATTCTTTCGTAGCTTTCTTTTGCATTATTACCAAAGGTGAATATACCGTGATTGATTAGAGCTAGTCCTTCGATATTTTGATTTTTATTGAAAACTTTTAAACATTCTTTTGCTAATGAAAAACCTGGCATAATATAAGGTACAATTCCAATTTTATTTCCAAATATCTTTTTTATTAAAGCTTTAGAATTTGGCTGATTTAATATACTTAAAAAAGCATTGGAATGGGTATGATCTACAAATTTAAACGGTAAGTAAGCATGTAAAAGAGTTTCAACCGATGGATTAGGTGAACCAGAATTAATTAGATTTGATCTAAGGCAATTAACCATATCATTATCATTTAATTTTGTTAATTTTGCTGTTTCTAAAAGGGGGTCTAGGTATAAACCAGGCATACCATTTTCATTTAAGTTAGACATATCCCATCCACTTCCTTTAACATAAATAAGTTTTACATTTTTATTAAATAAATCTTTTCCTTCTGATTTTACTGATGAATTTCCACCACCATGTAAGACGAGTTTAGTGTTATTCCCTAACAAATGTGTTGTATAAATTCTTAAAGCAAGATCCCTACTGACATTTTTCTTTTTATAATGATTTACATATTTTTGTGCAGTCTTATTGTTCCATAGACTTTTCATATCTCTTTTAAACCTTTTATTGATTTTTCATTAGCATCAATAACACCTTTTTCAGTAATTAACTTAGAAATATATTTTGATGGAGTAACATCAAAAGCATAATTGACTGATTTAGAATTTTCAGGCACAATTTTTATAGTACTAATTTTTTTGTTTTCATCAATACCTGTCACTTGACTTACTTCTTTAGGATCTCTTTCTTCAATAGGAATATCAGAGATACCATTACGAACATTAAAATCTATACTTGATGTTGGAGCTGCTACATAAAATGGAATATTGTTATCAGCAGCCGCTAAAGCTTTCAAATAAGTTCCAATTTTATTACATACATCACCAGTTAGAGTTGTTCTATCTGTTCCAACTATACACATGTCTACTAAATTATGTTGCATAAGATGACCGCCCACATTATCAACAACAAGTGAGCAGTCAATGTTCTCATTAATTAGCTCCCAAGCAGTTAAATTAAATCCTTGATTCCTTGGTCTGGTTTCATCTACCCATACATGTATTGGTATTTTATTATTATTCGCTTTAAAAATTGGTGCTAGAGCCGTACCCCATTCCACTGCTGCTAACCAACCAGCATTACAATGAGTTAAAATATTTATTTTGGATTTTTTTTTATCATAAATTTTTTTTATCAATTCCAGTCCATAATCTCCTATATTACTACAAGCTTCAATTTCATCCTGCCTTATCTTTTTAGCCATATTTAGGATGTGGTTAGCACGATCTTCTTTATTAATATCTTTTATTTCCAAATTAATTTTATTAATTGCCCAACTAAGATTTACTGCAGTAGGTCTTGATTTTAAAAGAAAGTCCGATGATTTACTTAGATACTCTAATGAGGGGTCCTCTAATGCGGCAATATACATACCGAAAGCAGCAGCGACACCAATTAAAGGCGCACCTCTAACTTGCATCTCTTTAATAGCAAATTCAACATCATTAACTGTATTTAATGTAACTATTTTTAATTCATGAGGAAGGAGTCTTTGATCTATAATTTTTACTTTCTGATTGTCTGATTCTATCCAAATGGTTGTAAAGTTTGAACCATTAACAAGCATTACTTCTGCTCAACGCCAGTTAGAGCGCTAACAAACTGTTTTTGAAACATGTAAATAAATACTAAAGGTAAGAATCCTGCAATAGAAGATGCAGCAAACTGTTGATTCCATACCATTTCATATTCCGTTGAAAATCTTCCAAGTGTTACCTGTATTAAATGAAGTTCGGGTGATGGTGCTGCTATCAAGGGCCATAGGTAAGATTCCCATTGGAAAACAAAAAGTAGTAATCCAGCACCAAGAGTAACTGGTACAGAAAGAGGAAGACAAATTCTCCAAAAAACACCAAACCAACTTAATCCATCAACTCTAGCTGCTTCTATCAGTTCTTTTGGGATACCTAAAAAAAATTGCCGATAAAGAAAAATAATCAACCCATTTGCTAACATAGGAATTATTAATGCATAAAAAGTATCAAACCATCCTATTTGTCTCATCATTTTAAATAAAGGAATTGCAATTGCATCGGCAGGAACAGCAAAAGAAAGAAGAACAAAACCAAAAATGATATTATCTCCCTTAAATCTAAATTGAGCAAATGCAAAACCAGCCATCGAATTTATTAGTAACCCTCCAGCAACAGAGGTTATGGAAACAAAGAATGTGTTTAACATCGAACGACCAAAATCATTTTCAAAAATTGCAAAATACGACTCTAATGAAAAACCAGGCAAAAAAGCTCTAATATTTATTGGAGCAAGATCTCTAAAAATATCAGAGTTACTTTTGAATGAAGCAGCTACACCCCACCAAAAAGGAAGAATTGTTATAATTAAACCAATAAAAATAACCAGGTACCATAAATAAACTGACCATTGTCTTTTAAAATGCATGATCATTTAACTTTTATACCTTCGTTTTTTTCGCTTAAAAATAATAACTGCAAACCTATAACAATTAGTGTTATTACAGTAAGGATAGTAATTATTGAAAGTGACCTTCCCCAATCCTGATAATAAAAACCACTTCTATAACCTTCATAAATTAAAACATTCGTAGATTGTAATGGGCCACCTTTAGTTAAAATAATCATAGGCACCATTAAAACAAAATTTGCTGCTGTATCTGCTACGAAAACAAAAAGTATTGTTCTTTTTAATTGTGGGATCGTAACATATCTAAATTTTTGAAAAGGTGTTGCACCATCAATCTCTGCAGCCTCGTAGTATTGTTTAGGAATATCCTCCAGTCCTGCCAATAAGAACAGCATCCAAAATGCTACACCTTTCCAAGTAGCAATTGCAATTATGCACCATAAGGCTTGATTTTCACTAACCAAGAAAGGTTGTGGAGGAATTCCAAAAAATCCAATTAGACCATTAATTAATCCTTGGTTTGGATCTAACATTAGACCCCAGATAATTGTAGCAATAGGAAGTGCAATCCCAATTGGTAGTAGATAAAGTGATCTAATAATTCTTATAAATTTTGACTTCCTCATCAATAATAATGCTAATCCCAATGACATAGCGATTTGAAGAGGGTTGATAATAATTGTTAAAAAAGCAGTTATTTCAAGAGATTTCCAAAATATTTTATCATCAAATAAATATTGATAATTTTCAAACCAAACAAAAATTCTTTTTTCAGCACCACCACTAAAACTGGTGTAGATAAGGCTTTCCCAAAAGCCAATAAAAATAGGGTAAAGTTTAAAAGCAATAGTTCCAATAAGAGCTGGTGCTAAAAAAAGGTATGGAACCATCCATTGTCTTTTAAAAAAATTCATACTCAATTAAAAGATATCACGCGGTAATAACCGCGTGATAAAAATATTTATTATTTATAACGTCTCATAGAAGATTCAATTCTAGACTCAGCATCTGCTAAAACAGAAGCTGGGTCTCCACCATTTCTTATATCTTCAAAACTAGTGTTAACTATTTCTTCAAATTCTAAGAAACCAGGTGTTCTTCCTCTAGTAGCACAATGGTTTGCTGACTCATATGTTGCAAGATTCATAACAATTCCTGGGAAGTTGTTAAATTTCGGATCTTCAGCAACATGGAGTATTGCAGAGTTGTGTGCTGGTAAAGAATTGTGCTCTTCAACATAATGAATTGCTACTTCTGGACTTGCAGTTAAATATCTAACAAGTTTAGCAGCATCATCTTTTTGTTTTGAATAATTCCAAACACCAATGTGCCAGCTATTACAACCAGTAACAACTTTTCCACCTTCAAAATAAGGGTGAAGAGCTACACCATAATTAAGATCTGTATCAGCCCATCTTCCATTATTCCAAGATCCACCAACAAATATTCCAATTTTACCTAAACCAAATAACTCATGAGTTTGGTCAGGTCCTACTCCTTTTGGAGAAATATTAGAAGTGTTGTGGATGTCATAATAAAACTGACCAGCTTTCATCCATCCATCATTTGTTAAGCAGCCCTTAACAGATAGTCCGCCCTCACAAACTCCAGATCCACCACCAGCAGATTCAGGTAGTGCTTGTAACTGATAATATCTACTAATTTGATCAAAAATGAATCCATGGATACCATTTGCTTCATCAGTTATTTTTTTTGCACAATCAACTATTTCTTCCCAAGTTACTCTTTCTGCTTCAATCATTGAAGGCTCAGCGCAACCTGCTTTAGCAAGTAAATCTTTATTATAATAAGTTAGCTGACCAGAGTTATTTAGTGGAGGAGCATACATTTCTCCATTCCATGAAGCTGCAGCGATACCAGCAGGAGCGAATATTGCATTAACACTAGTGTCTGCAAAATATTGATCCATTGGACCTATCATACCTCTTACTGCATATGATGGAACTAAAGGTGCATCAACAAATATGACATCAACATCATCAGCTTGTGCATTTCCTCTTACTTCAATAGTTGCCAGTAAATCTCTAAATGGAAATGTTTGGATGTTTACCTCAATGCCTGTTTCTTTTTCAAACGCTTCAACAAAAGGTGTAAGAGGTTCCTCTGCCCACGTTCCAATAAGAAAGTTTATTTCAGCTTTTGCACTAGTAACTATGTTACTAAATAAAAAAATAGTGCAAAGGCTTGCTAATATTTTTTTCATTTTATCCTCCCAGATAATTTATTTAATTATTATTAACAAATTATAGAACAACAAGGATAATAATTTTATCAACTTTGTGATGACTATTAGTCATATGACTAAATAATTTATTCTATTAGATGTGTGTATAAATATGAAAATATTAGATTTTTTATAAATATTGATATTAATAATTATCAAATGCTGGTAATAATTAATAATGGGACATTTTGAAAAATCATTCTACCATGAAAGAGATGACACTAATATTTTGAACCTACTAAAGCCTAGAAAAGGTAAGGTAAGGGCTGTATTAGATACAGACACTTATAATGAAATAGACGATCAGTTTGCACTTGTGCAAATGATGCTTTCAAAGGATAGAATTAAAGTTGAAGCTATATATCCAGCTCCCTTCTCAATGAATGATAGATCAGATCATCCAGGTAAAGGTATGGAATTAAGCTATGATGAAATACTAAGATGCCTTGAACGAATAAATATATCACCGGAAGGATTAGTCCATAAAGGTGTAACAGAGTATATTGGTGCAAAAAAAGAATCCATAGATGCACCTGCTGTTGATGACCTAATTAATAAAGCTAATGCAGGAAGTAAAGAAAATCCACTCTATGTAATTGCTATAGGAGCAATTAGTAATGTATCGTCAGCTTTATTAAAAGCCCCAGAGATAAAAGATAAAATTGTTGTTGTTTGGCTTGGTGGTAATGCATTGTACTGGCCTCATTCCTATGACTATAATTTAAAACAAGATGTAGGTGGCACTCAAGTTTTATTTGATTGTGGTGTGCCTCTTGTAATGGTTCCATGTGCAGGTGTTACTACACATCTAACCTCTACTGTACCTGAAGTTGAAAAGTATATTGAGCCTCATGGTGAAATAGGAAAGTTTTTAGCAATGAGATTTAAAGAGTATAGTAATGATCATAAATGTTGGTCAAAAGAATTATGGGATATGGCTGCAGTAGCTTGGGTTTTAGATGAAAAATGGACTCCAACAAATCTAATACCCTCTCCTGTACTATCTGATAACATGACATGGAGCGTTGATCAAAGAAGACATCCAATCAAAATTGTATCCATGTTAAACCGAGATGCAATTTTAAAAGATTTTGTAGAGAAGTTAGAAAAATTTAATAGCTAATTATAATTTTGCTTTCATATTTTCATTTATCTTTGCTGCTTTGATTAAATCATTAATAGATTTGAAAGAATTTGTGTTCTTCAGCATTTCAATTGCAAGATTAGATGCTTGATATTCGCAATTTGCTCTTACTTTTGTATTTTCTATCCATTCAAAATCTATGTTGTGAGCAAAACCATAAATTCTTCGAATTATTTTAGCACCTGCATATGAAATTGTTTCTTCAAAAAGATTTTGCATATACAGTTTTTTTTCTAAAATCATTTTTTTGCTATTTTTTTTAAAAAGTACTTTTGGGTATGCATCACCATAATTTTCAGTTTCCCACAATTTTATAAATTTCTTTTCAAATTTAATCCAAATAGCTTTAATTATTTCAAGTAACCATTTCTTATATTTTTTTCTTTCACCAAATTTTTTTTCGTGACCAGTTTGAGAAAAAAAACTCATTAATAGGTTTGCAATTAGTGCACCAATATCAAATCCCATTGGGCCATAAAAAGCAAATTCTGGATCAATTACCTTTGTGTCATTTTTTGTTACCATAATTGAACCTGTATGAAGATCTCCATGTAAAAGAGCATCAGTGTTTTTCATAAATTTCAATTTCAGACGACTTATAGAAATTTTTAGTTTTTCATCTCTTTCTATCTTATCCTTCATTTTATTTAAGTAAGGTTTAGTCCACCTGTTGTTCTTGTTCACTGAATATGGATCGGTAAATATTAAATCCTCAGTAATTTTACAAAGCTCAGTATTTGAAATAAATTTTGTAATTATATTTTTTTTTGATGCTGCATTTAAATAAAGGTCAGATGTGTAAAACAAAGTTTTTGCTAAATAAGTTGAGATTGATTCTGCAAAACTATTATATTTTATTCCTTTTATTAATCCATGTCTCATAATTATATGTGGAGATAATTTTTCCATTGTTATAGTACGTAAAACTTCGTCATAATCATAAATTTTTGGAAAATGATTTTTTGCATATTTTTTGTGAGTATTAAAATATTCATACTCATAATATGAGCGTTTTAGAGTGAGTGGCCAATCTTTCAAAACCCTTAAATAAGGTAAAGGCTGTTTTAGGCAAATAGAATTATATTTATTTTCAATAAAAAAAACTAGATTTAAATTGCCATCACCTACTTCTTTAACTTCTAACTTTGAAGTATTCTTAAAAAGTTTTTTTAAATTCCTTTTAGAAATGATAAATTTTTTTAATTCATTTAATTTTAATGGTTTATATTTATTTGGTTTGAATTTGGTTACCATAGTGATTTATATCAACAAAAGACTTAAAATAGAATAAATAGTCAAAATTAATAGGTCTCGTGGTGAAATGGATATCACACGTGTCTTCGGAACATGGATTTGGGGTTCGAGTCCCTACGAGACCGCCAATTAAATAGTTATTTTTTCAGAGTATTTTGAAATTACTAGCTCAGCAATTTGAACAGCATTAAGTGCTGCTCCTTTTCGTAAATTATCTGAAACCACCCATAGACTCAAACCATTATCTATAGATTGATCATTTCTTATTCTGCTAATATAAACTTTATCTTCTCCTGCAATTTCTACTGGAGTCACATAACCTTCATCTTTTCGATGATCAATTACTGAAATACCTTCAGAGTTAGATAATATTTCGTTAGCTTCTTTTTCATCTAATGGTGAGTCAAACTCTATATTTACTGCTTCTGAATGACCAATAAATACAGCTGTTCTAACACAAGTTGCTGAAACATTAATGCCTTCATCTAGAATTTTTTTTGTTTCATCAATCATTTTTTGCTCTTCTTCTGTATTACCATTTTCTAAAAAAGCTCCAATGTGTGGAATTACATTAAAAGCAATTTGTTTTGTAAACTTTTCTTTTTTCAATTCTTGGTTTGCATAAACATTTTGAGTCTGATTAAATAATTCATCCATACCTGTTTTACCTGCTCCAGAAACAGCTTGGTATGTAGATACAACAACTCTGTTGATAATTGCTTTTTCATGAAGTGGTTTTAATGCAACAACCATTTGTATTGTTGAACAATTAGGGTTTGAAATAATATTAGTTCTGTTTTCATCATCAAAAAATTCATCAAGTGCATTAGCGTTTACTTCAGGCACGATTAAAGGAATATTTTGGTGCATTCGAAAATGAGAGGTATTGTCTATAACAATACATCCTGCTTTAGCTGCTTTTGGTGCATATTCCGCAGAAATTTTACCTCCGGGTGAAAATAAACCTATGTGAGCTTTTGAAAAATCAAATTCTGATAAGTCTTCTACAACAATTTCTTTATCTTTAAACTCTACTTTTTTGCCTTTTGATTTTGATGATGCGAGTAAATATAAATTGTCTATTGGAAAATCCCTTTGCTCTAATATTTGGACTATTTCCGTTCCTACCGCACCTGTTGCTCCTGCTACTGCTATATTATATTTTTGAGTCATTTAATTTCCTGATAGAATTTTTAATTCTTCAATAACAGCATTTCCCATTTCTTGAGTAGAGATAATTTTTTCTGCTCCATCTTTAATATCAGCTGTTCTTAAACCTTTTAGTAATACATTTTGTACAGCTTTCTCAACCATTTGACTATCTTCTTGCATATCAAAACTATATTTCAACATCATAGCAAAGCTCATGATCATTGCTAAAGGATTTGCTTTAGATTGACCAGCTATGTCTGGTGCACTACCATGAACTGGCTCATACATTGCTGCTCTTGTTCCATTTTCTTTAACTGGTCCAAGAGCTGCTGAAGGGAGCATTCCTAAAGATCCTGTTAGCATAGCTGCAGTATCACTTAAAAGATCACCAAATAAGTTATCTGTAAGTATGACATCAAATTGTTTTGGATAACGAACTAATTGCATAGCACAATTATCTGCAAGCATATGTTCTAAATTAACATCAGAATATTCCTTATTGTGTAAATCTGTTACAGTTTGTTTCCAAAATAAACCTGTTTCCATTACATTTGATTTTTCTACTGATGTAACTTTATTATTACGCAACTTTGCTAAATCAAATGCCACTCGTGAAACTCTATTAACTTCTGAAGTTGTATAAAGTTGAGTATCAATTGCCTTACTTTCAGTCTCACTAATTTTTGATATTCCTCTTGGTTGTCCAAAATATACACCGCTTGTTAATTCTCTAATTATCAAAATATCTAATCCTTTAACAAGATCAGATTTTAAAGATGATGAATCTGAAAGAGCATCTAAAACAACAGCTGGTCTTAGATTAGCAAAGAGGTCTAGGTCTTTTCTTAATCTTAATAAGGCTGCTTCAGGTCTTTTATCTCTTTCTACGTTATCCCATTTAGCACCTCCTACCGCACCAAATAATACTGCATCACAATCCATAGCTACTTGCATTGTTTCATCACTTATAGAATTACCTTCTTTATCGTATGCCGTACCACCAACTAATCTTTCAGAAATATCAAAAGATAAAGATTTAGTTTTTTCCATCCAATCTATGATTTTTAATACCTCAGCCATAACTTCATTACCAATTCCATCACCAGGTAAAATTAAAATTTTTTTATTACTCATTTATTGACTACACTATCCAAGGTTGGATACTGTGTATTTTTTCTTCGTGAACATCAATTTTTTTATTTTTTTGGAGCGTCAAACCAATATCATCCAAACCCTCTAGCAAACATTTTTTTCGAAATGCATCAATTTCAAATTCTATTGTTTTATCATTTTGATAAGTGATTTTTTGATTTTCTAAATCAACTGAAACATCATTTTTATTATCTGCTTCGTTCATTAATATATCTACCTTTTGTTGATCTAACTTAATTGGCAGTATTCCATTTTTAAAACAATTATTATAGAAAATATCTGCGAAGCTTGGTGCAATTATTGACTTAAAACCAAAATCTAAAAGTGACCATGGTGCATGCTCTCTACTTGATCCACAACCAAAATTTGCCCCAGCAATTAAAATTTTTGAAGTTTTATAAGGGTCCCAGTTTAGAACAAAATCATTCTTTATGTTACCTTGAATATCGTATCTTAATTCATGAAATAAGTTTTTTCCTAAACCAGATCTCTTTATTGTTTTCAAAAATTGTTTTGGAATAATCATATCAGTATCGACATTAATCATTGGTAGTGGTGCAGGGATACCAATTATTGTTTTAAATGATTCCATTTATAAATCCTCTGCTGTTGCAAAAGAACCTTTGATTGCAGAGGCAGCAGCTATTGCAGGACTAACAAGATGTGTTCTACCTTCTCTACCTTGTCTGCCTTCAAAATTTCTATTTGATGTTGATGCACATCTTTCTTGCGGTTTTAATTGATCTGGATTCATAGCTAAACACATGGAACAACCTGGCTCTCTCCAATCAAATCCTGCTTCAATAAAAATTTTATCTAAACCTTCTTCTTCAGCTTGTTTTTTAACTAGACCTGAACCAGGAACGATCATTGAGTCTACAGAAACTTTTTTGCCTTCTACAACTTTAGCAACTTCTCTTAAATCCTCAATTCTTCCATTAGTGCAAGAGCCAATAAACACTTTATCAATTTTAATTTTTTGTATTTCTTGTTTGGGTTCTAAACCCATATATTCAAGAGAACGCTCCATAGCCTTCTTTCTATTTGGATTACTCTCTTCTTGAGGATTTGGTACTATACCATTTATAGCAACAACGTCTTGTGGGCTTGTGCCCCAAGTAATTTGTGGTGAAATATCTTCAGCATTAATTAAAATTTCTTCATTATATTTTGCACCCTCATCAGAAGGAAGAGATTTCCAAAATTCTACCGCTTTGTCCCAATTATCTCCTGATGGAGCGTACGGTCTACCTTTAATATATTCAAAAGTTTTTTCGTCAGGAGCGATTAAACCAGCTCTAGCACCTGCTTCAATACTCATATTACAGATTGTCATTCTTCCTTCCATAGAAAGAGAGGAAATTGCACTACCACCATATTCAATAACATAACCAGTTCCACCAGCTGTTCCTATCTTTCCTATGATATGAAGGATAATATCTTTTGCTGTAACACCTAAGTTTAATTTACCTTCAACAGAAATTCGCATATTCTTTGCAGGTTTTTGAATCAAGGTCTGAGTAGCTAATACATGTTCAACTTCACTTGTGCCGATACCAAAAGCTAAGGCACCAAATGCTCCGTGTGTTGCTGTATGACTATCACCACACACTATTGTCATACCTGGCTGAGTAATACCCTGTTCTGGTCCGACTATATGGACTATACCTTGTCTACTATCTAATAATGGAAAAAGTGTAACATCAAAATCTTTGCAATTTTTTTCTAGTGTTTCAACCTGAATTCTACTTTCTTTATTTTCTATACCTTTAGATCTATCTGAGGTTGGGACATTGTGATCGGCTACAGCAAAAGTACTTTCGGGTCTTCTAACTTTACGATTATTATTTCTCAAACCTTCAAATGCTTGAGGACTTGTAACTTCATGAACAAGGTGTCTATCAATATATATAAGACAAGTTCCATCTTCTTGTCTATCGACAAGATGATGTTCCCAAATTTTATCAAAAAGTGTTTTAGGATTATTTATTGTCATCCGATTTATTTTCGGCTGCTTTTTCCTCTTCTTTACTAGATTCATCTGCAGCTTCTGCTTTAGATTCTTCTGCTGGTTTGGCTTCTGCTTCTTCTACTTTTGTCTCTGCTTGTTTTGCTTCTGCCTCTTCAGCTTTTGGTTCCTCTGCAGCATTTGTATCTGTATCTGCAGTTTTTGTTTCTTCTACCGGAGGAGCCTCCTCTATATATTCATATTGATCAGCTTCATCGCCCCTATCTTTATCTGCGATCCTTGCTTTCTTTCCAGATAATTCTCTTAGATAATATAGCTTAGCTCTTCTTACATCGCCTTTTCTAACAACTTCAATTTTTTCTACTAATGGACTGAATAAAGGGAATACTCTTTCAACACCCTCTCCATGAGATATTTTTCTCACAGTAAAGTTAGAGTTTAATGAATTATTTTTTCTTGCAATACAAATACCTTCAAATGCTTGAAGTCTCGACTTACTTCCCTCTGTAATTCTTACAGTAACTTTTAAAGTATCACCTGGACGAAAAGCAGGAACTCTTTTTTTTGAAGTTAACTTTTCAATCTGTTGTTTTTCAAATGTCTCTAATAAATTACTCATTTTATATTTCCTTTTTATAAAGATCTGGTCTTAATTCTTTAGTTTTTTCAACCGATTTTTCTTTTCTCCATTTATCAATTTTTTCATGATGACCTGATGTTAAAACATCTGGAACTTCATGTTTATTTCCATGAATATCTTCCCAGGTTTGTGGTCTGGTATAATGAGGATATTCAAGCAGATTATTAGAAAAAGATTCTTCTAATAAACTTTGTGGCTGCCCTAATACTCCAGGAATGAGACGAATACAACCTTCAACTAACACCTGGGCAGCAATCTCACCACCAGAAAGGACGTAATCACCGATACTTATTTCCTGAAAATCAAGAATTTCTATAGCTCTTTGGTCAACCCCTTCAAATCTACCGCATAAAATAAGCATTTCATCATGTTTTGATAGATTATTAAGTTTAGCTTGAGATAATTTCTGGCCTGACGGTGTTAGAAAAATTTTGCAGTAATTATCGGTTTTGAAAGTGATTGAATTTAATGCTTTTTCTATCACATCTGGACGAATAACCATTCCAGGGCCTCCCCCAAAAGGTTCATCATCAACACTTCCTCTTTTGTCAATTCCAAAATTATGTAGATTGACTATCTCGAGAGAAAATTTTTTATTGTTTAATGCATTTCCGATTACAGAATATCCTAGTGAACCAGGGAACATCTCAGGATAACAGGTTAAAATTACTACTCTCATTTTAATCAAGAATACCAGGTATTGGATCAGCTATAATTTCTTTTTTATTAATATTAATTGATAAAATATTTGTTTTATCAAAAGGTATAAGAGTAAGTTTGGTATTATATTTGACTTCTAATAAATCACCTGCTCCAAAATTTTGGACACTTAAAACTTTTCCAATACTAGTATTGTCTTTCAAGAAAATCATGCATTCGATTAGATCGTTTATGTAAAACTCATTATCTTTTGTTTTTGGAAAAAATTTCTTATTTGAAAAAATTTTTTGACCTTTAAGCTCTAAAACATCTTCTCTAGAAAAGTATTTTTCAACTTGAACAACACACTTATTATTTTTGAATAAAATTTTTTTAAAATTCCAAGCAACTGAACCATCAAAATTATAATAGTTTTTTAAATTTTTAAAAACTTCAAAAGAGGTAGTCATCATATTAACTTTTATTTCACCTTTTAATCCTAAAGGAGATCCAAACTGACCAACAAAAATAATATCTTTATTACTCAAAGCAAAAATTGATTTTATTCTTTTTTAGCTTCTGCTTCTTCTGCTTTTGGTTCTTCAGCAGGTTGTGCATCTTCAGCTGGTTTAACTTCTGCTTCTTCTGCTTTTGGTTCTTCAGCAGGTTGTGCATCTTCAGCTGGTTTAGCTTCTGCTTCTTCTGCTTTTGGTTCTTCAGCAGGTTGTGCATCTTCAGCTGGTTTAGCTTCTGCTTCTTCTGCTTTTGGTTCTTCTGCTGCAGCTTTCGCAGCTTCTTCTTTTTCTTTAGCAGCAGCTAAACGTTCCTGTGCTTTTTTCTTAGGTAGATGTTTTTTTGTTTTTTCAGTAATAACTGGTTTTTCCATCACACCAAGATTGCTAAGAAAAATAGAAATTCTATCTGATGGTTTTGCTCCTTTTGCAATCCATTCCTTAGCTTTATCTAAATCCATTTTAACTCTATCAGCGCTATCCTTTGGAAGCATTGGGTTATAAGTTCCAATTTGATCTATAAATTTTCCATCTCTAGCTCTTCTAGAATCAGCAACTACTATTCTATAAAATGGTCTTTTCTTTGCACCACCTCTTGATAATCTTATTCTTACTGGCATTTTATTTCCTTTCTAATTTATGTTTGGAGGAAGATTTCCTTGTAATTTTTGCATTAAATCACTGGGAATTCCTCCTTTGCCCATTGATTTCATTCTCTTCATCATTTTTTGTGATTGGAGAAACTGTTTTAATAACCTGTTAACGTCTTGAACTTTTGTTCCAGATCCTTTTGAAATTCTAATTTTACGTGAAGCCTTTATAATATCTGGATCAGCCCTTTCTTTTTTTGTCATTGAACTGATTATAGCTATTTGTTTATCAATCATTGAATTAGAAATTTTATTTTCTGCTATTAACTTCTGTGCCTTTGAAACACCTGGCATCATAGAAAGTAAACCTGAGACTCCACCCATTTTACCCATTTGCTTTAATTGATTGGCAAAATCTTCAAGATCAAATTTTCCTTTAGCGATCTTTTTTGCCATATCTTCCATTTCTTCTTTATTAATATTTTCAGCAGCTTTTTCGACAAGAGATACAATATCTCCCATACCTAAAATTCTTTGTGCAATTCTTTCAGGATGGAAAGGTTCAAAATTTTCTACTTTTTCACCTAGTCCTATAAATTTTATAGGAGAGTTTGTTATCGATTTAATTGATAGTGCTGCACCACCTCTGCTATCACCATCTATTCGAGTTAAAATTGATCCAGTGATATTTATTGCATCACTAAAACTTTTAGCTACATTTGCAGCGTCTTGTCCTGTTAGAGCATCTGCTACTAATAATGTTTCGTCAGGTTTAAACTTATTTTCAATTTCAATTAATTCACTCATTAACTTTTTATCTACAACTTGTCGTCCAGCAGTATCTAAAATAAGAATATCAAATAAATTTTTTTGAGCATAGTCTATAGAATCATCAACAATATTACTGACTGATGATAGATTATGACTAAAGAAATCTGAGCCGGTTTCTTCAGCTAATACTTTTAATTGTTCTTGTGCTGCTGGTCGATAAATGTCTGCTGATGCTAATAAAATTTTTTTCTTTGAAGACTTCTTTAACAAATAGGAAAGTTTGGCAATTGATGTTGTTTTACCAGATCCTTGTAATCCACAAAATAATATTTTAGTTAATTGAGAAGAAGATAAATTTAGAGATTTATTTTCTGATCCAAGAATTTTTACAAGCTCATCTTGCACAAGCTTTATGATCATTTGATCTGGCTTGACAGATTTGAGAATTTCTTTTCCTAAAATGTTTGACTTGATGGAATTTATAAATTCTTTTACTACAACTAATGAAACATCTGCCTCTAAGAGAGCAATTCTAATTTCACGTAATGTAATTTCAAGATCTGTTTCTGATATAACAGCCTTACCCCGAATACTTTGAACAATTTTTTCAAATTTTGTGTTCAGTGTATCAAACATAAATCTCCAATAGCCTTTTAACTCCAGGGCACGAAACTCGTGGGCTAGAGTACCTATCACAATTGTAACAAGCTCAATTCGTTTACAAATATAGGATTTGTTCGTGACCCTCTATTAGCTGAATAATTGAAAGTCAAGTATTCTTAAATTTCCCATATTTACTGAGATTTATCGATAAATTAGGTTATAAAACAAATATGCAAAAAATAGACTTTATAAAGATGCATGGGCTTGGGAACGATTTTGTTATTATAGATAAAAGGTCTAACAATATCGCAATTACTGATGATCTTATCAAAAGACTCAGTGACAGAAGAGCTGGAGCAGGATGTGATCAATTAATCACAATTAATAAAACAAGTAATCAAAGTGCTGATGCTGAAATTGAAATTTTTAATCCTGGTGGTGATAGAGCCGAAGCTTGTGGTAATGGAACACGCTGTGTAGCAAAAATACTATTTGATCAAGATTCAAATAAAGAAATTTTAAAAATTAAATCTGATGCAGGAATATTAGAATCAAAAAAAATAGATAACAATATAAGTGTCAACATGGGTTCAATGAAAAATACTTGGGATAAAATTCCTTTAAGTAAAGAAGTCGATACAATGAATATACCAATTTCCATTGATGGATATAGTAATGGAGTTGCTGTTAATGTAGGTAATCCACATGTAGTTTTTTTTGGGAAATCGATCAAAGATACAGATCTTGAAAGCATAGGTCCTAGAATAGAAAATCATGAACTCTTTCCAAAAAAAACTAATGTTGAAATAGTTGAAGTTATTAATTCAAATTTAGTTGAAATGAGAGTTTGGGAACGTGGAGTTGGTATCACGTTAGCTTGTGGTAGTGGTGCCTGTGCAGCTGTATATGCAGCGTGGAAAAAAGGGTTAATTGAAAATAATGCTGAAGTGAAACTTGAAAGAGGGTCACTGCATATAAATATAGTTAATAATGAAGCTATTATGACAGGACCTGCAGAAATAAGTTATCGGGGTAGTTTAGAAATATAATTTATGAAAAATAAAAACCATGTAGTCAATCTAGGTTGTAGATTAAATATTTATGAAGGTGAAATTATTAAAAACCATCTTAAAACAAATAATTTAAATAATGTTACAGTCATAAACTCATGTGCAGTAACTGAAGAAGCTGAGAAAAAAGTTTCCTATGAAATTAGAAAGGCAAAAAAAAATTTTCCTAATAATAAAATAGTAGTTACAGGATGTGCGGCTCAAATCAATCCATTAAAATATAAAGATTTAAAAGACGTAGACTCAGTAATTGGGAACACAGAAAAATTAGAAGCTTTAATTTGGAAAAATATCAATCATTCTAAAAATTTTAAAGTAGGAAATATATTAGAAGAAAGTAAAACAGTACCTAATTCAATTGAAAAATTTGAAGGAAAATCTAGAGCTTATATTGAAATACAACAAGGTTGTAACCATCGCTGTACTTTTTGTATTATTCCATTTGGCAGGGGCAATAATAGAAGTGTACCTGCTGGAGAGATAGTAAATAAAATAAAAAAAATTGTTAGCAATGGATATAATGAAGTAGTCTTAACAGGAGTAGATATAACTGATTATGGAAAAGATCTTCCAGCAAAACCGACTTTTTCTAACTTAATTAAAAGAATTCTAAAATTAGTACCTGAATTAAGACAGCTGCGTTTGTCTTCAATTGACTGCGCTGAAATAGACGAAGATTTTTGGGATGTTTTAAAGGACGAAAGATTGATGCCACATTTTCACATAAGTTTACAGGCAGGAAACGATTTAATTTTGAAAAGAATGAAAAGAAGACATTCAAGGGAAATGGCAATTAATTTTTGTAAGAAAGTTTTATCTATTAGGAAAGATGCAACATTTGGTGCTGATATAATTGCCGGTTTTCCAACAGAGACAGAAACAATGTTTCAAGATTCAATTAAACTAGTTGATGAATGTAATTTAACTCATCTTCATATTTTTCCATATTCACCAAGAGAAAACACTCCTGCATCTAGAATGCCACAAGTTCAAAAAAATATTATCAAAGATAGGGCAAAGAGACTTAGAGCAAAAGGTATGGAAAGATTAAAACAACATTTAAGAAAAAATATTGGAAAGAAGGATAAAATTTTAGTTGAAAGTAGAAAAGAAAATTTTTCACTTGGAAAAGATCAGCATTTTTTAAAAGTAAAACTTGAAGAAGAGTTTAAAGAAGGAAATATAATTTCATGCATATACACAGGTGTAGAAAATGATACTTTATTAGCAAGAATAGCATGAGTTTATTCTCAATATTTAAAGATAAGTTAAGTAAAACTTCAAATATTCTTTCATTTAATATTTTAGAAATTTTAAAAAACAAAAAAATAGACGATTTAACTTTAGAAGAATTAGAAAATGTTCTTATTTCATCTGATATTAGTTTGGATGTTGTAAATCAGCTAATAGATTCTATAAAAAAAATAAAAATTTCGAATGACGATGGAATAAAAAATGTACTTGAAATCTTAGCTCAAAATATAGAAAGTATATTACTTCCAAGAGAACATGTTCTGATAAATGATAAAAATGATGAAAAAAAAATATTAATATTTGTTGGAGTAAACGGAAGTGGAAAGACAACCACTATTGGTAAAATTGCAAATAAAATTTTATCAAATAAAAAAATTCTAATTGCAGCTTGTGATACATTTAGGGCAGCAGCTGTTGAGCAGTTAGAAAATTGGGCGAAAAAAAATAATAATGGTTTTATCGCTGGAAAAAGTAATCAAGATCCAGCAAGCATAGCGTATCAGGCAACTGAAAAATTTGGAAAAGAAAATTATGATTTTTTACTTATAGATACTGCTGGAAGATTATCAAATAATACTAACCTCATTAATCAGCTAATTAAATTGAAGAATGTTATATCAAAAGTTAATTCCTCTTTTAATATTGAAACTGTGTTAGTTTTAGATGGAACGAATGGTTCGAACATGATTAAGCAAGTGGAAATCTTTGGAAATGAACTTAATGTATCAAGTCTTATAATAACTAAATTGGATGGAACTGCAAAAGGCGGAGCATTAATTTCAATTGCAAATAAATTTGAAATCCCTATAAGTTATGTTGGCCTTGGAGAAAGTATTGAGGATCTTGTAAACTTTAATTCTCAAAACTTTGCTAGGTCTATTTTAAATCTAGAAGAACAAAAATGAAGTCAGTTTATAAATTATTAATTGATATAGGACCGCTTGCTGTATTCTTTATTTTTTATACAAGAAGTGGTCTTCAAGAAGCAATACTTCCTCTTATGATTGCAACTGTAATTTCAGTAATCATTTCATATATACTTGAGAAAAAAATACCAATTATGCCAACTCTTGGGGCTGCAATTGTATTGATATTTGGAGGTCTAACAATTTATTTTGACAATGAAATTTTTATTAAAATGAAACCAACAATAATAAATATGGTCTTTGCGTTAATTTTATATGGGGGAGTGATTGTTAAAAAACCTCTTTTAAAATATCTTTTAGGTGCTGCACTCAAACTAGAAGAGGATGGATGGAGAATATTAACTCAAAGGTGGATTGCTTTTTTTGTTGCACTTGCTGTTTTAAATGAAATTGTGTGGAGAACACAAAGTACTGATGTTTGGGTAAATTTTAAAGTTTTTGGTATCTTGCCAATTACGTTTATTTTTACAATGACGCAATTCCCTTTAATTAAAAAATATCAAATTGAAGATTAAATTAAAAATCGTTTTCTCTTAATGCTATAAATCCTGGTGATTTATTTCCCTCAAGCCACTCTAAAAATGCACCCCCAGCTGTAGATAAATATTTAAATGCATCATTAGCTTTAGCTTTTTTTATTGCTGCAAGTGTATCTCCTCCTCCTGCTAGGGCTTCTAATTTAGACTTACTTGAATATTTCTGTATAATATTTGCAACTGAAATTGTACTTTTATCAAATGGACTATACTCAAATGCACCTAAAGGCCCATTCCATAATAGTGATTTAGATTTTAATATTTCATCTGAAATCAATTTTGTAGTTTGTTCACCAACATCTAATATCATTTTATCATTTGGAATATTATTGATTGAACAAGTCTCAACATTTACTCTATCTTCTATATTTTTTGAGCAAACAACATCAATTGGTAAAAGTATTTTGCAATTTTTTGATTCTGCTTTTTTTTGTATCTCTTTTGATAAATCAATAAAATCATTTTCTACTAAAGAAGAACCAACGTTATATTTATTTGATAGCAAGAATGTATTAGCCATTGCACCACCGATTACTAAAGAGTCAAAAATTTCAACTAAATTTTCTAAAACTTTTATTTTTGTTGAAACCTTTGAACCACCTATAATTGCTAGATTTGGTTTGTTTGAATTTTCTAAAAATTTATCTAAATTTTCAATTTCTTTTGAAAAACTTAATCCTGCGTAAGAAGGTAAGTACTTAGTAATACCTGTTATAGATGCATGATTGCGATGAGATGCAGAAAAGGCATCATTAATATATATGTCAAAATTAGATGCTAATAATTTTGAAAAATTAAGATCATTTTTTTCTTCTTCAGCATTAAAACGAATATTTTCTAATATACATATTTCGCCTAGATCCATTTCAGAAATTTTTCTCTCTATTATTTTTTTTTCACAGTGAGCTAAAAAATGAACTGTGTTTAGATTTAAAAATTTTTTTAATTCTAAACATAAAAACTTAATAGAATTTTTTTTATTAACTTCACCTTTAGGTCTGCCAAAATGAGCAATTAAAAATACCTTATTTTTATTTTTAATTAGTTTTTCTAGTGTTGGTAAAATTGCATGAATTCGTGAATGATCTGTAATTGTCCCTTCCAAAACTGGTACGTTTAAATCAACGCGAACAATTATTTTTTTATTTTTACAGTCTAAATCTCTTAACTCTTTCATTTCTATTCACATGTATATAAAAAAAATGCTGGAAATCATTGATTTTTTTTAAAAATTTGCAGTTTTATCTTTTTTAATACATATATTTAGTATATTAAACCTTTTTTAAGCTACTAAATGTAGTAATGGAGATTGATAATGCCTTGGGATGATAATAACGTAGCAAAACTTAGAGATTTGTGGGATCAAGGTCTGCCAACGGCACAAATTGGAAAATTACTAGGTTTTACTAAAAACGCGGTTGTTGGAAAAGCTCATAGAATTGGACTCGAAAGGAGACCATCTCCTATAAGAAGAACAGCTATTAAGCCTGATAGAAAAAAAGCGAGATCTCCGGTCATGCCAAAATTGAATTTTGAAAGCACCAAACAAACAGAGAGTATTTCAACAGAGCCTACTGTTTTTCAACCTGTCGTTAAAAATTTATTTGGTACCGCTCAAAAGAGAGGTTGTGAGTGGCCAAAAGGGCATCCTGATGAATCTGATTTTCATTTTTGTGGAAAAGATAGATTTGAAGATAAACCTTATTGTTTAGAACATTGTGCGGTTGCATATGTTGTTCCAGAAAAAGAAGAAAACGAGAAGACAGAGTTAAATAATAGAATTTAATAGCAATAAAAAATCTTCCTGTTATTTATTTAATTATGAAAGGTGAGATAAATCATTCCGTATTTACTCCAATTTTAATTGGAGGAAGTTTAATCCTCTTAATAAGTTTTGCAATCCGATCAACCTTTGGTCTTTTTCAAATTCCCATAGCCTCTGATTTTTTATGGAACCGATCAGAATTCTCACTTGCAATCGCTATTCAAAATTTAGCTTGGGGTGTAGGCACTCCTTTGTTTAGTGCTTTTGCTGAAAAGTATGGTGATAGAAAAGCAGTTGCACTAGGCTTAATTCTTTATGCAATTGGAATTTTCATAAGTAGTACTGCTACAACTCCAGAGGCGCATCAAACTTTAAACCTATTAATTGGTTTTGGTATAGCTGGTAGTGGTTTTGGTCCAATTTTAGCAGTAGTTGGAAGAGCCACATCTCCAGAAAAAAGATCTTTAGCACTAGGTATTACAACTGCTGCAGGATCGGCTGGACAAGTAGTTGGTCCACCACTTGCTTCTATTCTATTATCATTTTTGCCTTGGTCTTCAGTGTTTGAAATCTTTTCAATTATATTATTAATAACACTGATACTTGTTCCAATTTTAAAAACAGAATTATCAAATACTAATATTAATAATGAAAATGAAAAAATTACTGATGCTGTATTTGTTGCATTAAAAGATCCAACATACTCAATGTTGTTCTTTGGTTTTTTTTCTTGTGGCTTTCAGTTAGCATTTATTACTGCACATTTTCCTGCATTTATTGTTGAATCTAGTAGTCCAATTATAGAAGGAAGCTTAATAAGTTTAGTCTGTAATTCTGTAGAAGGTTTAGGGGCATTATCTATGGCGCTTATAGGATTGTTTAATATAATTGGTTGTTTGATTGCTGGAGCCTTAGGAAAGGGACATTATAAGAAATATCTTTTATCTTTAATTTATACCGGAAGGACTATTGCAGCAATTTTATTTATCTTACTCCCTATTACACCAAGTTCTATTGCTATATTTTCAATAGTTATGGGTGCTTTATGGTTAGCAACAGTTCCTTTAACTTCAGGAATTATAAGCCATATTTATGGATTAAAATTTATGGGTACATTATATGGCATTGTATTTTTTTCTCATCAGTTAGGATCTTTTGTAGGTGTTTGGTTAGGCGGTCTATTTTATGATATCTATGGAAGTTATGATATTGTATGGTGGGTGGGTATAGGTGTTGGTGCATTTTCTGCAATAATCCATTTACCAATTAGAGAAAAACCATTATCTAATACAAAAATACAAACAGCGTAATTTTATGGATGAAAAAAAAATTATACGAAACTTAATTATAGTAATTTTTTTCTTAGTTATTATTTATTCTTTAGCTAGAGTTGGTGTAGGTTTAGATCTTAGCTTTGGGCCTTATTTAAAAGAATAGTAGAATTAATTACACCATTCTCCTTGTTTAAATATTGGCGTTACAACTCCATCCTTATCAACACCGTCGACATCAATTTTGCCTGAACCAATCATCCAATCAATGTGTATCATACTTGAATTACCACCTCTTTGAGTAATTTCATCTTTCGATAAGTCTTTTTTAGATTTGAAACATTTTGAGTAACACTGTCCTAGAGCTATATGAGAAGCAGCATTTTCATCAAATAGAGTGTTATAAAAAGTTATTCCTAATTGCGATATAGGTGAACTATTAGGAACTAAGGCTACTTCACCAAGTCTTCTTGAGCCTTCATCTGAATCAAGAACTTTTAATAAAACATCTTGTCCTTTAGATGATTTTGCATCAACAATTTTACCTTCTTCAAAACGAACATTAATGTCTTCTATTAATGTTCCTTGGTAAGATAGAGGTTTAGTTGAGCAAACTTCTCCACTTACTCGACTAGCATGAGGGGTTGTAAACACTTCTTCAGATGGAATGTTTGGATTACAAATGATACCATTTTGAGCTTCTGAAGCACCTCCCATCCACTCATGGTCATCAGCAAGACCTACAGTTAAAGATGTTCCAGGACCAGAGTATTTTAAAGAATGAAAATTTTTAGTATTTAACCAATCTGTTTTATCTCTTAAATTTTTGTTATGTTGATCCCATTCAGCTACAGGATCATCTTTGATAACTCTTGAAGCATGAAATATTGCATCTCCTAATTTTTTAATTGCTTCACTATCATCAAGATCTGGGAAGACTCTTTTTGCCCATGCTTTTCCTGGCCACGAAATTATATTCCAATTAATTTTAAATTCAGTGATCCTTTCTCTTGCTGGTTTATATGCAACAGCATTAGCTTTATTTGCACGAGAAACTTTATCAGGATCAATTTCAGATAATAGCATGGGATCATCACCAGCAATAGCCATTCTAGCTGTATTGTTATCAAAAGCTTCACCCATCCCATTATAAAGCCAATTTGCTGCAATATTGAAAGATTCATCATTTCCATACTTAAATCTAGATAATGTAATGTCAGAATCATTGAAAAGTGGGGTTACAAGTCCGGCCCCTTCCTTGTAAGCATGTTCAGCTATTTTTCTAACTAAGGGTAAAGACTCTAACGGTGCTGTTATTAAAAGGTTTTGACCCTTTTGAAGTGCAACTCCTCTTTTAATAGATAGATGTGCAAGTTTATCAATATTTTTTGTATTTACATCATAAAACATGAATAATATAATTAGTTTTTATATTCTAAAAAGTCTAGAGATTTTAACTTTAAAATTTATCTTTAATAATTTTAGAAAAAAGAACTTAAGTATTTCAAATTCTTTAATAAAATCTTTCCACAAACTCTTGTTTTTTTGCAGATATAAAAATATCAAATCTAGGCAAAAATAGTAAAATAAATTATGGATTATGAGCTTTTAGATAAAATTAATTTTCCATCTGATCTTAGAGAATTTCAAAAAAAGGATTTAAAAAAAATCTCAGAAGAATTAAGAGCCAAAACAATTGAGACTGTTTCAAAAACAGGTGGTCATCTTGGTGCAGGGCTTGGTGTCGTTGAATTAACTATAGCAATTCACTACGTCTTTAATACTCCACATGATAAATTAATTTGGGATGTAGGGCATCAAGCATATCCTCATAAAATTATTACAGGAAGAAAAAAAAATATTGAGACACTTAGAAAAAAAGATGGCGTGTATGGTTTTGTAAGAAGATCAGAAAGTGAATATGATCCTTTTGGTACAGCTCATAGCTCAACAGCAGTCTCAGCAGGATTAGGAATTAAGGCTGCAAAAGATATAAACAAAGACAAATCAAAAGTTATATGTGTTGTTGGAGATGGTGCATTAAGTGCAGGTCTAGCCTATGAAGGATTAAATAACGCAGGTGCACAAAAAAAAGGTTTAATTGTAATTTTAAATGATAACAAAATGTCGATAGATAAACCAGTGGGTGCTATGAGCACATACCTTACTAGATTGCTATCATCTAAATCATATTCAAGCTTAAGAAACATAATTAAAAAAATTTCTAAAACCCTACCATCAAATCTCTCAAAGACTCTTTATAGAACTGAAGAATATTCTAAAGGTCTTATCTCTGGTGGTACTTTATTTGAGGAATTAGGTTTTTACTATCTTGGTCCAATAGATGGACACAACATAGATCATATGGTGTCAGTTCTGGAAAACATTAGAGATAATAAATTTGATAAACCTGTGTTTCTTCATTGTATTACTAAAAAAGGAAAGGGATATACTCCTGCAGAAAAATCAGAAGATAAATTTCACGGTGTAGAAAAATTTGATATTAATACTGGCAACTCTGTTAAGAAAACAAATTTAAAATCCTATTCAAATGTTTTTGGTGAAACATTAACAAAACTTGCTGAAAATGATGAGAAAATTGTTGCTATCACTGCAGCCATGATGTCAGGAACAGGATTGAAATTATTTCAAAAAAATTTTGAAAAAAGATTTTTTGACGTAGGTATCGCTGAGCAACATGCTGTTACAATGGCAGCGGGGCTAGCTACTGAGGGTTTTAAACCATTTGTTGCAATTTACTCAACTTTTTTACAAAGAGCTTATGATCAGATCGTGCATGATGTAGCTATTCAAAAATTACCTGTTAGATTTGCGATTGATAGAGCAGGATTAGTTGGATCAGATGGTCCTACTCATGCTGGTTCTTTTGATATTACTTATTTAGCCACACTACCAAATTTTATAATCATGGCACCAAGCAATCAGAAAGAATTATCGAGTATGATAGAGTTATCTTGTGAAATAAATGACACACCATCTGCTTTTAGATTTCCTAGAGGAACAGGCTCTGATGAATTATTTGATAACCAACCTAAAAATATCAACATAGGGAAAGGTTATATATTAATTGAAGGCAATGAGGTTGCTATCTTAAATTTAGGAACGAGATTGGAAAAATGTATTGAAGCGAAAAAATTTTTGAATCAAAACAATATTTATCCCACTATAGCAGATGCTAGATTTGCAAAACCATTAGATACTCAATTAATAGATAATTTATTAAATAATCATAAGTATATTTTAACAATCGAAGAAGGTTCTATTGGTGGTTTTTCATCTCACGTTTTACATTATATCCATAATATAAGGTCAAAAGAAAATAATGTTGTAATAAGAAACTTAATTTTTCCAGATAGGTTTGTAGAACATATGACTCCAGATCAACAATATGAAGATATTAAAATGGATACAGAATCAATAATAAGAGAAATTAATAATTTTTATGAAAATAAAATAATAGATATTAAGAATTTTAAATTAAAAGTTTAAATCTAAATATATATTTAATTAAGTTGAGTAATGAAGAAAATTAAAGTTTTACATAAAAGTTTTTCTAAACCCATAAGTTGTTTGACTGCATATTCTCCTTCAATTGCCAATATATTAGACGGAGTGATTGATTTAATTTTGGTAGGAGATTCTTTGGGCTCCACTCTCTATGGAATGAAAAATACTCAAGGAGTAACGATGGATATGATGAAAAGACATGGAGCTGCAGTAAATAAAGAAATTAAGAAAAGCTTAAAGGTTTTAGACATGCCCTATAAGACATATGAAAATAAAGTAGATGCATACAAAAATGCTAAAATATTATTAGATAGCTGTAAGCCTGATTTATTAAAATTAGAAATAAACAAAAAAAAATTAGTTATTTTAAGACATTTAGTAAGTAAAAAAATAAATGTTATTTCTCATATAGGTGTAACACCTCAAAGCTATAAAAACTTTAGTAAAATTAAAATTTTAGGTAGAACTAATAAAGAAAAAAATAAGTTATTAAACTTAGCAAAAGAATCTGAAAATGTTGGAGCTAAAGCTGTGTTATTAGAATGCATTACTGCAGATACCGCTAAACTTATTACAGAAAATATTTCAATACCTACTATAGGTATAGGAGCTTCAAAATATTGTGATGGTCAGGTTTTAGTATTTGATGATCTAATAAATTTAAGTACAAAAAATAAAAAACCAAAATTTGTTAAAAATTATTTGAATTTCGCTAAAATAGCAAATATTGCTGTAAAAAAATATAATAGAGAGGTAAAGCTTAAAAAGTTCCCTAGTGTAAAATTTACATATAATTAATCTAAATCTGTAAAAATATTTTTTTTATTTAAAAACTTTATTAAACCTGTATCGATTTGGTACCACAAACCAATAATATTAAGTTTATTTTCATCAATTAATTTGCCAATAAATTCGTATTCAAGTAAATTTTTAATTGATTCTTTTATATTTTCCTGCTCAAAAACAGTTATTTTTTTGCTTTCAGAAATATCATTTGGAATTTTTTTGTAAGAGTTCTCTAAACAGGTTACCCATTTATTTATATATTCAAAATTATTTTTATTTTTATTATCTTTCATTGATTTGTAAAAATACTCAACTCCACCACAATTTGAGTGACCAAGAATAATTAAATTAGGAATTTTTAATACTTTTAAGGCGTACTCAATTGCAGACAATGTTTGTATATTTTGTTTCTTGTCATTTTTGGAAGGTACTATATTTGCAATATTTCTATGTATAAAAAAATCACCTACACTTCCACAGAAAATTGTATTTTCAAGAATTCTAGAATCACAGCATGTAATGATCATAGCAATTGGTTTTTGTTGAGTTTCAGTAGCCTGTTGGTAAATATTTTTATAATTCTGAAAAGTGTTCTTTTTCCAGAATTGATATCTTTCAACTAAAAATTTTGGTATTTCCATACTATTATTTATTAAATTATTTATATATCAAAATAAATGAAAAAAGAAATTAGCAGAAAATTCTGTGTAGCACCAATGATGGGTTATACAACACCATATGCAAGAAAACTTTATAGAATATTATCTAAGCATACATTTCTTTTTAGTGAAATGATAGCTACTAAATCACTAATTTATTCTAAAAATAGAAGCAATATAATCGATAATGATTCTAATAATCCAGTTGCACTTCAAGTTGGAGGATCTGAAATTAATGATCTAAAGAAAGCGTCAATAATTGCTTTAGAGCATAATTATGATGAGATAAATCTAAACGTCGGTTGTCCAAGTAAAGCTGTCCAGAAGGGTAGTTTTGGTGCATGTTTAATGAACGACAAAACTTTAGTTAGGAACTGTATCGAGGCTTTACAACATGATAAAATTGAAGCTACTTTAAAATGTAGGCTTGGTTTAGGTAAAGAATTAAATTACGAATTTTTTGAGGAATTTATTGATGAAATATCAAAAAGTGGGATTAAAGTTATCTATGTTCATGCAAGAAATGCAATATTAACTGGTATTAGTCCTCAAGCTAATAGAACTGTTCCACCCTTAAATTATAATTATGTGAATAGAATTAAAAAAAAATATCCTCAAATAAATTTTATTTTAAATGGTGGAATAGATAGTTTAGATAAAGCTTCTTTTCTAATTAATCAATTCGATGGTGTGATGATAGGTAGATTGATTAAAAATAATCCATTCATTCTAAATAAAATCGATAAAGAAATTTTTGGTGCAAGTTTTGAAAAAACTGATGGTGAAGAAATAATTAATAATTATTTTAATTATATAAGACCAATTTTAGGAAAAGATTCTATATTTCGATTATTAAGTCCAATAATAGGTATTTTTTTTGGAGTTCCAGAAAGTAAATTTATTAAAAAAAAAATTAATGAAATTCTTCATAATAAAGAACTAGATTTGATGCAGAAAATTCTTATTGATTTTATAAAAGAAAAAAAATACCTATTTAACTAGAAAGGAATTTGATAAGATAAAGTGATTATTTCAGCTCCAGGATTTTTTTCACCAGTATTTGCATTGGAAATATGTCCTAAGGAGATTCCAATTCTATTTTCATTTTTCAAAGTTCGACTTACTTCAAAAGTTGTTCTAAATTGAATACAGCTACCTAATTTTTTTCCTTGTCCTTCATCAAAATAACCTATGTTAAAACTGGGGGTAAAATTATATTTGTTTTTGCTACCTGTAAAAAGTTTACCCAAATTATCTTCTAAATAAATTCCAGCTGAGAGATATGATGCGGAGTCAGAAGTATACTCAATTCCAAACGTTGGTTTTAAGTAAAAAAAATTATCCTGTTCTGGTCCAATTTTATAAATTACATCATCTAATCTTAATTCATACTTATAGTCAGTTGCAAGATTATTGCCTTGTAAATCTTCATCCAGCTCGAAATCAAAAAAACCTATTCCAAATACATGATAGTTATTTGCATTTACTGAAGATGAAATTAATAAAATAATAGCTAAAAATTTCAACATAGTTAATTTTATTAAAAAATAAATATATTATCAAACAAAAAATTCTTTATTTTGATTTGAAATCTCAATTAATGATTTTTTTAGCTTTGCTAGGGCTTTGGTTTCTATTTGCCGAACTCTTTCCTTACTAATCTTTAACATCTTTCCTAGCTCATCAAGAGTAATACTTTTCTCTTTAAGTTTCCTCAGCTTAATAATTGTTTTTTCTCTATCATTGAGTGTATCAATTGCGCTTTCTATATAATTTTTTTTAATTTGATTATCATTTAACTCTTCAAATATTTCTTCTGGATTATCTCTTTCATCAGCAAGAAGATCCATTAAGTCATTCTCATTTTCAGCATCAACACGCTGATTTAAGTGCAAATCTCCGCCAGTTAATCTTGATTCCATATTTTGTACTTCAATAGACTTAACTCTAAGCATTTCTGAGACTTTGTTAATTTCATTTTGACCCATGAATTCCCTTGAAACATCATTTATTTGTTGTTTTATTTTTTTTAGATTAAAAAATAGAGCCTTTTGAGAGGCTGTGGATCCTGTTCTGACTACTGACCAGTTTTTAAGAATATAGTCTTGTATGGAAGCTCTTATCCACCATGAAGCATATGTGGAGAGCCTAAAATCTTTAGATGTATCAAACTTATCTAAGGAATGCATAATACCTAAAACACCTTCATGTATTAAATCGTCAGTTGGTAAGCCATAGCTAGAATATTTTCTAGCGTAAGAAACGGCTAATCTTAAATATGAGTTTAGTATTTTTTGGAGTGATTTAGGATTTCTATTATTTCTCCAATCGTCAATTAGGTAAAATTCTTCATTTTTTTCAAGGATAGCTGCTTTTTTTGCAACATCTATAAGATTACTTTTAAAAAATTGATAATTTGTGTTCATATATATTTATACGTATAAAAAGTAATTTAGATCATTTTGATTCAAAAATTTCTAAAATATCCCCGTTTTCATTAAATAAACCAGCTTTAATTTTGTTGTTACTAAGAGGTTGCTCAAATAATGTGCAAACTAACTTATCTTTTGGAGAAACATTTTCATCTTTATTGTGTTTTGATTCATAACCCCTGACAATTCTTATAAAACTGTAATATGGTTTATTAATTTTAGAAAAATTTTGGTACCCCCACCAAAAACAATCATTTTGAGCGGATAATGGCCTACTTATATCAACTCCTCTATTCACAAATAGTATTTTTTTGTTCGAAGAATAAGCAGCATGTTTTAAGTTTGAAAAATATTCTTTATGACCTGGAGTATTTATAATCTTTTGATTTAATTTTGATGTCCACTTTGAAATTGAGACAGTCCCAGAAGATGCAATGTTTATTACTTCATTTTTTTGAAAACCATATGACCTCAAAGTTTCATCCACACCATGTTCAAACATCCAATGGATTATTTCGCTAGGATTTGGAGCTATTTGCAACTGAAGTAACTTATTAAACATTTCTTCTTGGGCACCTCTTAAAAAAATTATCTCGTCCGGTTTAAGTTTAAATTTTGCCATTAATGAGAATCTAAAACTTATAATGCTTGATAAAGTTTTCTTTGAATTATTTCCTAATCCAATTACATTACCGAGAAAGATTAATTTATCATTCTTTGTAAAATTATTTAGAATATATTTACTAACTGAATCGAATGCCTGTAAATTTGAGTGAATAGAACCTATGGCCCATATTCTAGAAGAGTTTTTTATTTCAATAAATTGGCTTTCTTTTTCCAAAACTATTTTTTGTTAAGTATCTGTTCTATCTTTTCTGTAGATTGAAAATAATCTGTTTTTTCTACAGCAGCAACTTCTCTTGCTAGTCTCTCTATTGCTACTTGAAACATTTGTCTTTCACTATATGATTGCTCAGATTGACTATTTTTTCTAAACAAATCTCTAACAACTTCAGCTATTTTAATTGGGTCTCCTGAGAAAATTTTTGAATCATATTCTTGTGCTCTCCTACTCCACATTATTCTCCTAATTTTTGGCTTTAACTTTAATGTAGAAAATACTTCTTCAATTATCTTCTTAGAAGAGATCTTCCTTAATCCAACTTCTTCTTGCTTGTCTAAAGGCACTCTAATTGTTAACTTTGATTGTTCCATTTTTACAACATAAAATTGAGTTTTTATACTTCCAATAACCATATTCTCGATTTTTATAATTTCACCAACACCATGTTTTGGATAAACAACAATTTCACCTATTTTAAATGCTAAATTTTTTTTATTACTCATTAACTTCCGGGTTTTTCACTAAAATGGTTTTTGAGTTTATTTGGAACATCTTGCCATTTACTTGCATCAATTGGTGGATCTTTTTTTTGATTAATATTTGGCCATATTTCAGCATATTTTCTATTTAATTGAGCCCATTTCTCAGCTCCATCTTCAGTGTCAGAAAAAATAGCCTCTACAGGACATTCTGGTTCACACACTCCACAATCTATGCATTCGTCAGGATGAATAACAAGCATATTTTCTCCTTCATAAAAACAATCAACTGGGCAGACTTCTACACAGTCCATATGCTTACACTTTATACATTTTTCATCTACTACATACGTCATTGGTTTATACCTAAATTACTTAGTGCTCTTTTTTTTGCATTTCCAGAATTAACATCCGATATGTATAACAAACCAGATATCCTTCTAATTAAGCTGGATTCATATTCATGTACATTTCCATCTGAAAGGATGATTTCCCAAAGTGTTTCAACTAATAGAATTTTTTTGCTTTCAGAATAGTTTTTGTTTATTTTAGACGTATAAAAATAAAGTGAATTAGTATTATTTTTATTTTTCACACATTTATCTAAAACAGCAATAACATTCATTTCATCCTCTTGAAAAATATTTACTAGAATTGACTTAATTCTATCCTCTTCTAACTTTTCTAGTACTCCATCGGAATATGCTGCTTCAACCATTAAACCACATATGATTTCAAGATTTTCATTATCATTTTTTGAAATAGATTTATCATCTTTTTCAAAAAATTTTTTAAGTAAATTAATCACTTTAATATCTCACAATTTTATCAAAGAAGTTTTTCTAAAACCGCAAAAGGAGAATTAGGATCTTTTTTGATAGTTTTTTTCTTATTAGATGCTTTTAATAAATTTAATTTGTTCTTTTTATTTATTTTTTTATTTTTTTCAATCTTTCTAGAAAAATATAAATATTTGTCATCTTTTAATTTAAATGAAGAATATCCACAAAAACTTAGTATTTCATTTAATTGCTGACTATTACAACCTATTGGATTCATTAAGTCAGAGGTTTCTAGAAATGGTCCATATTTTATTTTTTTTCTTGCTAAAAAGAAAATTTTTTCAAAAACATCAACTCTAAAGGCAAATTTTTTAATGCACAAATATCCAATGGCATACCAGTAATTAGTAGGTAAATTTAACTCTGTGGTAAACGAAACTCTTCCATTATTAGGAATAGGTAAAAACTGATCAGATTTTATATTATTTGATATGACCCATAAAGCAGCATTTAATTCTATTGCTTTTTTTTTCAAGAAATTTGGAATATAGAAAAACTTTGCTCCAGTACGAATACCCAATGAAGACAATTTATTTTTATCTATTTGATTCATATTTTTTATATATTTTGTAAATTCTTCAACAGGAAACATGCCCTGATTTTCATAGCAATTATATGCAATCGCTCTAATCTCAGGACTTATGTCACTTTCAATTTCATCTAATTTAGGATTTAAATGATCTGAAATTTCTTTTTCAATCCACTTTTGTAATTTAGATGAAACCAATAACCTTTGCTCAGATGATAAAAGTTCTGTGTTAAAGGCATCAGCAGTTGGTAAATAAATTTTTGATCCCTTAAGAAGTTTTCCTATAGGTTCTTCACCCCAATAAATTATAACATTACCATTTAGTTTGATTTTGGAAATATCACCTAAATTTAATGAATCAAAAGGTGCATTTAAAAAATTTTCAATTTTTTTATCAATCATTTTTTTTATAGATTTTTTAACATGGCTAATAGAAAAAAGTGAGTAAGAAATATCTTTTTTATAAATTTTTAAATCAAAACCTTCAATATTTCCATATTTTTTTCCATCTAATATTACCTCATTTTGAGGATTAATTTCTATATCTTTTACATTTTCACCTATTGATGAATTTATAAAATGTTTTGAGGATGTATCTATAAATTTATTTGTCAAACTAATATGAAGATTGTCAGACAAATCGTTTTCGATTTGTTGGGTTTTTTCTTTCCAATAATTAGAATTATTTAACCAATTATGATTATTCGAGATGTATGTCCACGTTCTTATTTGAGATATTTTAATTGTTAATTCTGGAATACCGCCACCAAAATCCTGGAGCTTCATAACTTTTTTATTTATCCAATCTTCAGGGATTTTATAATTATTCTTTATTAAGGTAAGAAAAGTTTCTTTTAAAAGTAAGAGATAATTATCATTAAATAGTTTTTCAAAATCTGGTATTTGACAAATACTCCATAATAGCTCTAAATTTTTTTTTGATGTAAGAAAGATTTTTATCTCATTATCGTTAATCAAATTTCTAAAATTTATTTCGTCTAAAGCATTTTTTTTATGTATTAGATAATTGTGTATAGGATATTTCTTCAATGAAGATAGTAGTAAATCAATAGAGTTAAAATCTAAATCGCTATTCCTCCAATAAATTTTTTGAATATTATCAAAATTGTGCGTTTCTATTTGTTGTATTATCAAAGGATCTAAGCTACCAGCCTCTTTAGTGTAACTAAAGGTACCATCTTTTTTATATCTACCTGCTCTTCCTGCAATTTGACCTATTTCATTTGGCGCAAGATTACGATTATACCTACCATCAAATTTCTCTAATGATGAAAAACTTACATGATTAATATTCAAATTTAAACCCATACCAATAGCATCCGTTGCTACAAGATAATCAACATTTTTACTTTCATATACTTCAACTTGAGCATTTCTTGTTCTTGGGCTAAGCGATCCTAAAACAACTGCAGTACCACCTTTATGAGTTCTAATATTTTCAGCAATTTCGTAAACTTTATTAATATTGAATGCAATTATTGCAGATCTTGGTTCAAGTTTTGAGAAGTTTTGTTTTCTAAGAAATGTAAGTTGAGAGAATCTTTTTTTTTTTTCTATTTTGATTTTTGGATATATTTTTTTTAATACATGTTCTATATTTAAAGAACCTAAAAAAATTGTTTGAAAATTACCTTTAAAATTTAAAATTCTATCTGTAAAAATATATCCTCTTTCATAGTCAGCTGCTAATTGAATTTCATCAATTATTACACAGTCTACAGAAATATTCTTAGGCATTGATTCAACGGTACAAAAAAAATATTTTGCTTCTTTTGGAAGAATTTTTTCCTCTCCAGTAATTAATGCAACATTACTAAGCCCAATTTTTTTTACAGCTTTGTCGTAATTCTCTCTAGCAAGTAATCTTAAAGGAAAGCCAAAGATTCCTGAAGAATATGATAACAATTTTTCAAATGCTGAATAAGTCTTTCCTGTGTTGGTAGGTCCAAGTATGGCTAATAAATTTTCATCATTATTAGACATTAAATTATGCAGCTTCTGATATTATTTCATTTAATACGTAGTTTAAAATTCCTCCAGCTTTGTAATATTCCAGCTCTTTATTTGTATCTATTCTACACTTCAAATTTATACTTTTATTTTCTTTAGATTTAATTTCACAATTAAGTACAATGCCTGGTTTAAGTTTATCAAAACCAAATATAGATATAGATTCATCGCCTTGAATATTGAGGCTTGTTTTATTTTCATCATTCATAAATTCAAGTGGCAAAACTCCCATACCAATTAAGTTTGATCTATGAATTCTCTCAAAACTCTCAGCAATTACAGCTCTGACACCTAGAAGTCTTGTTCCTTTAGCAGCCCAATCTCTTGATGAGCCTGTGCCATATTCTTTACCAGCAATTACAACTGTATCAATATTGCTATTTATGTATTCTTGAGCAGCATCATATATTGACATTCGTTTATTTGATATGAAAGATTTTGTGTAACCCCCTTCAACATTATCTAAAATTTGATTTTTAATTCTTATGTTTGCAAAGGTGCCTCTCATCATTATCTCATGATTACCACGCCTTGATCCGTAGGAATTAAAATTCCTAGAATTAATTTGTCTATCAGTTAAGTAAGCTCCAGCAGGACTATCTTCTTTGATGCTTCCTGCAGGAGAAATGTGATCTGTAGTTACACTATCTCCCAGTAAGGCCAATATTCTTGCATCTTTAATATCTTTTAATTCAAACTTATTTTTTGTATCAAAAAAAGGTGGGTGTTTTATATAAGTACTAGTATCATTCCAATCGTATGTGGTATTTTTATTACTTTTAATTGATTTCCAATTTTCATCACCTTTGTATATTTGTTTATATCTTTCTTTAAACATTTCTGGAGTAAGGCAAATACTAAGAGTTTGATTAATTTCGTTATTTGTTGGCCATAAATCCTTTAAAAAAATTTTTTTTCCAGATTTAGATTTAGCTAATGGATCAGTTGTGAGATTAATATTGATATTGCCTGCAATAGCGTAAGCTACTACAAGGGGAGGTGAGGCAAGAAAATTTGCTTTTACATCTTGATGTACCCTACCTTCAAAATTTCTATTTCCAGATAGAACTGAGCAAACTGTCAAATTGTTTGATTTTATTTCACTAGAAACCCAATCATCTAAAGGACCGGAATTACCAATACAAGTTGTACATCCATATCCAACTGTATTGAAACCAAGTTTGTCTAGATGTTTAGTTAAACCAGCTTTATCAAGATAATCACTAACAACTTTGCTGCCTGGTGCCAAACTTGTCTTAACCCAGGGTTTAACCTCCAAACCTAAATCAATTGCCTTTTTAGCAAGTAGCCCAGCAGAAATCATTACGTTTGGATTGGAGGTATTTGTACAACTGGTAATCGCTGCTATTACTATATCTCCAGTATTTAATCTGTCCTCATTAATATTTAAATTATTATCCATTTTATTAAATACTGTTGGAACATCTTTTAAAAGAATTTTATCTTGAGGTCTTTTAGGTCCAGCAAGAGAAGGTTCAATTGAATCTAGTTCTAATATTATTTTATCAAAAAATTCTGGAGCGTAATTTTCATCTACCCAAAGAGTTTGTGCTTTTGAATATTCTTTTACAATATTTAGATGTTCATCATCTTTCCCAGTCAATTTAAGATAGTTAATTGTTTCTTGGTCTGTTGGAAAAAATCCACAAGTTGCACCATATTCTGGAGCCATATTTGAAATTGTTGCTCGATCAGCCAATGATAAATTTTTAAGGCCAGTTCCATAAAATTCTACAAATTTTCCAACTACTCCCTTATCCCTAAGAATTTTAGTTATTGATAAAACTAAATCAGTTGCTGTAATGCCTTCCTTCAGTGATCCTTTAAGCTCAAAACCAACTACATCTGGGATATTCATTGAGATGGCTTGTCCTAACATTGCTGCTTCAGCTTCAATTCCTCCTACACCCCAACCAAGAACAGATAGAGAATTAACCATTGTTGTATGACTGTCTGTACCTACTACAGAGTCTGGAAATAAATAGTTTTTATTTTCTATCTTTTTTAACCATATTGTTTTTGCAATATTTTCTAAATTCACCTGATGACAAATTCCAGCACCAGGAGGCACTAAATAAAAGTTATTAAATGAACTTTGACCCCATTTTAAAAATTCGTACCTTTCTTTATTTCTATTAAATTCCTTCTTAACGTTTTCTTTTAATGAGTTTTTATTTTTATAGTTATCAACCATAACAGAGTGATCTATAACTAGATCTACTCTAGAAAGTGGATTTATCTTTTTTGGCTCTATTCCTCTTGATTTAAGAGCATTTCTCATTGCTGCCAAGTCTGCAACAGCTGGTACACCAGTAAAATCTTGCATTAGTACACGTGTAGGGAAGAAAGCTATTTCAATCTTTTCATCTTCTTTTTCAGTATCTTTTAAAGAAGAAAAAATTTTTGAAATCATGTCTTTACTAATATTTTCTCCATCTTCATTTCTAAGTAGGTTTTCTATTATAATCTTTATTGAAATTGGAATTTTTTTTAGGTCAACATCAAAATGTTTAGCTGCCTTGTTTAAATCAAAATAGCTAAATCTTTGGTTATTTATTTCAATTTTATGTTCTGAATTAAATGAATTTATATTTTTCATAATAATTTTAATTAATAATTATAATAAATAAATAGTATGAAGATAATTTTTTGTATAGCAAAATGTTAATTTATTATTAGAAATCTGCCAAAAAATATTAAAATTTCAAAATAAGTTTTTTAAAATTTATTTTTTTAAAGATAATATTTTGTATGTTTATAAATATTTTAAAATACTGCTATATTGTTGACTTTAAGCGTAAGTTTTGGGAATAAAAGACTAGCCTTTTATAATTATCACTTTGTGATAATGGAGGGAGGTTCCTCCGGGGTAACAAAATACAAGGAGTATTTTATGGCTAAGAAGAAAAAGAAAGCTGCTCCAAAAAAGAAGAAAAAAGCAGCGCCTAAGAAAAAGAAAAAAGCAGCTCCTAAAAAGAAAAAGAAAAAAGCTGCTCCTAAGAAAAAGAAAAAAGCAGCTCCTAAAAAGAAAAAGAAAAAAGCTGCTAAAAAGAAGAAAAAGAGAAGATAGAAATACTTCAATTTTTCAAGAAAACTTTAAATTAAAGTTTTCTTTTTCTTATCTTTTTCAAAAAAATAAAACGGGGTTCTGCCCCGTTTTTTTATTGTTTTATATCAAAAAGTAATTAGATTTTAATAATGTTAATTGTTAAAGATTTATCAGTAGAAAGACTGAATAAAAAGATATTTGAAAATATTAGTTTATCTCTTACTCCTGGAAATATTACTATTTTAAAAGGTAAAAATGGTGCTGGTAAAACTACTCTACTAAAAGCAATATTAAATATAATTGAGCCTTCCTTTGGATCAATATATTGGAAAGGAAAATTATTGAAAAAGAATTTATATGATTTCTATAATAATGTTACTTACATTCCTGATACAACATCGAGTTTAAAAAAATTAACTATCAAAGATAATGTAAATATTTGGAAAAGGTTTTTTATTTCAAATATTAATAATGCTCAAATTGAAAAAGCACTTAAAACTTTAAAATTAGATAATTATTTAAATAAAAAAGTAGGAACATTGTCTTTTGGTGAAACTAAAAAATTAGAATTTTTAAGATTAATTATAGAAAATAAAAATGTTTGGATTTTAGATGAGCCTCTCTCAAATTTAGATGAAGATTCAATTGAGTTAGTGAAACAAACTTTTGAAGATCATTGTGCTAAAGAAGGTTCTATAATTTTTAGCTCACACCAAAATCCAGGAATATATGTGACAGAAGAAATGCAATTATAAATATAATGAAATTTTTAAATAAAATAATTTTCTTTTATTACAGAGAATACAAATTAAACATTAGTGGCATTCAAGATATTTTAACAAATATCATTTTCTTTTTCATATCAATATTTATTTTTATTTTCTCTATTGGGCCAGATAAAGAAACAATTTCTCAGATAGGAGTAGGTATAGTTTGGGCATTATTACTATTAAGCTCAACTTTATCTCTAAGAAAATTTTATCAAGATGACTTTGAGAATGGCAATTTGTTGATTATACATTTAAATGGCTTTAGTTTTGGGTTTATTGCAATTTTAAAAACTTTTTCACATTTTTTATTTGTTCAGGTACCTTTCCTATTATCATTACCGATTGCTTGCATCCTACTAAATATTGCAAATGATAAACTCTTATACTTATTTGCAAGTTTTGGCATAGGATCTCTTACTCTATCCTGTTTAGGCTCAATTTCATCCTCAATGAACCTAATGAATCAACGAAACTTTCTGCTAGGTAGTGTTATAGTTATGATATTTAGTGTTCCAATAATTATTTTTTCAGTAGGTATCATTAATATGGAAGAAAACTTTAATTCTCTTATAAATATATTATTTGGAATATTATTGATAGTTTTTGCTATAAATCCCTGGGCAAGCGGACTGTGTCTCAAACTTTCATTAGAAAATAATTAATATGAAGTTCTTAGTTAATCCAAGTAAATTTAATGAAGTAGCTGATTATATATTTAAACCAGTACTTATATTATCTATTGTTTTGTTTGCTTTAGGATTATTATTTTCTTTTTATCTATCACCAGATGATTATCAGCAAGGATCTACTGTAAGAATAATGTATGTACATGTTCCAAGTGCATGGTTAGCTTTACTAACTTATGCAATAATGACTCTTTATAGTATTTTGGCACTTGCTTTTAGAATACCCTTTGGTTTTATTTTTAATACATCAGTAGCTCCAATAGGAGCGATTTTTACTTTAATATGTATAATAAGTGGGTCTTTATGGGGGAGGCCAATGTGGGGTACTTGGTGGGTATGGGATGCACGTTTAACTTCTGTTGCAATACTTTTTATTATTTATTTGATTATTATTTTTATGAATTTATCTTTTGAAAACAGGATTGTAAGAGAAAAGGTTGTTGCTATTTTTATTCTTGTTGGGTCAATAAATCTGCCAATAGTTAAATTTTCTGTGGATTGGTGGAATACCCTACATCAACCTGCAACAATAAGTAAATTATCAAAACCCAGCATTGATCCTTCAATGTTGACACCTTTAATAATTATGACATTTGCATTTATGATGATTGGAGTAGCAATAGCTATATTAAGAATAAAAACAGAGATAATTTCGAGAAAATCTAGTCTAAGTTAATTTGTGACTTTTAGTCCATTGGATTAAGTATCATTCATAAATATTTTTGTTATTAGACACTATGTATTTTTGGTATATTTTTGGATCTTATATTACAGCCCTTATATTAATTTTTTTGTTACTATTATTTAGTTACTTAAAATTTAGAAGAACAAAAAATAAATGAGTTTACGCTTTCAAAGATTGCTCCTAATATTGTTTACTCTGATTATAATATTTAGTGCGGTTTTACTAATTTTATATAACACTAGAGAAAACGTATCATATTTTTATACACCATCTGAAATTAATAAATCAGATATCAAAATAAATAAAATAATAAGAATAGGTGGCTTTGTAGAAAATGACAGTTTTAAAAAAATTTCTTCAAGTTCATTTGAATTTAGAATTACAGATGAAAAAGCATCTATTCTTGTTACTTTTAATGGAATTCTTCCTGATTTATTTAGAGAGGGGCAAGGTGCAGTGATAGAAGGTATGTTTGTAAATAATGATGTTTTCAATGCAAACGATGTTTTTGCAAAACATGATGAAAATTATATGCCTGCTTCAATAAAAGAGGGTCTGAAAGATACAGGATATTGGAATAAAAAATATAAATGATTTCATTAATTGGTTTTTTAAGCTTAGTTTTTGCAATAGGTATTAATTTTTACTTATTATTATCAAGATATATATTTAAATTTAAAAAGCAGAGATTTAATTTTTTTATTCGTCTCTCATCTTTATTAACCTTATTATCTTTTTTTTCATTAATGTATGCTTATGTAACATCAGATTTTTCGAATTATAATGTTTTTCAAAACTCTCATTCTGATAAACCATTAATTTATAAAATATCAGGCACCTGGGGGAATCATGAAGGATCAATGCTTTTGTGGCTTTGTATATTGTCTATCTTTAGCTTCTTTTTTTCTTTCACCAAAAATATAGAGGATAATTTTCAGAAATTAACTTTGATTATTCAAGCTTTTCTTCATATTTTGTTTGGTCTCTTTATAGTACTTACCTCTAATCCTTTTCTCGTTAACTCAATATTAGTTAATGAAGGTTTAGGTTTAAATCCTATTTTACAAGATCCTGGATTAGCTATTCATCCTCCAGTTTTATATGCAGGTTATGTTGGTTATTCTATAGTTTTCAGTATTGCAATCGCTGGTTTGTTTCAAAATGCAGATGATGAATGGCTGTATGTCGCAAAGAAATGGTCATTAATTAGTTGGACTTTTTTAACTGGTGGAATAGCTCTGGGTTCATACTGGGCATATTATGAATTAGGGTGGGGTGGTTGGTGGTTTTGGGATCCAGTAGAAAATATCTCACTTATGCCTTGGATTGCTGGACTTGCATTAGTTCACTCTCTAATTATGGTGAGAGGTGAACAAGCTATTAAAAAGTGGATAGTTTTTTTATCAATTCTGTGCTTTTCATTAAGTGTGTTTGGAACATTTTTGGTAAGATCTGGAATTTTAACAAGTGTACATTCATTCGCTGCAGATTCTTCTAGAGGTGTATTTATATTGCTAATTTTTTTTATTATAACAGGATTTGGTTTTTTAGTTTTCTTATTGAAAGAACCAAAAAAATCAAACTCTTTAAACTTATTATTTATCAATAAAGTTTCAGCCCTGGTGATAAATAATATTTTAATGATTATAGCAACATTAACTATTCTTTTGGGAACTATTTATCCGATTATAATTGAAGTATTATATAACAAAAGAATATCAGTTGGGGGTCCTTATTTTAATTCAACAGTAATCCCAATCATGATCCCAGGTTTCTTATTAATGAGCATAGCACCAATTTTATCTTGGCAAACAAGTAAAATAAAAAGTTCAAAAAAATATGCTCTAAGTTTTATTATTTTAAGTATAGTGGTTCTATTGCAATCCTACTTTCTAAATTTTAATACATGGGGTTTTGTTGGTTTACTTTTAGGTCTTTGGATAATATTAGCATCAATTATTGCAATATTAACTTCTTATAAAATTAAATTTACTATTAAATTTTTCCAAATAATTAATCCTCATATAGCACATATTGGTGTTGGTATTGCTATTATTGGGATAACTTGCTCTAGTGTTTTTCAAAATGAACTTGATTTTAATCTTAGTGAAGGAGATGAATTTAATGTTAATGGAAAAAAAGTTTTGTTTGAAAAAATTGAAACTACTAATGAGACTAATTTCCAAGCACTGAGAGGAAAGTTTTTATTTAATATTGAAAGTAACAAAATAAATGAAATTAAGGCTGGAAAAAATTATTATCCTGTATCTAAAATTATTACGTCTGAAGCTGGTATTTTACATCAATGGAACAGAGATATTTATTTCATTCTTGGTGATCAAAAAAATAATGAATGGTTTGTGAGAGTTTTAATTAATCCTTTTGTTAGCTTTATATGGCTTGGAGTGATACTAATGGTGTATTCAGGTTTAATAGCAGTTACGAGAAGATGAATAGAATATTTCTTTTAACACCATTAATTGTACTTTTAATAGTATGTATTTTTTCATTAATATATCTATTAACAGGTAAAGATCCTAATAAACCTCCAAGTGCACTTTTAAACAAAAGCGTTCCTATCTTTGAAAGTAGTTCTCTTTACAATTCAAATGAAATAATAAAAACAAAAGACTTACAAAATAAGAAGACCTTAATTAATTTTTTTGCTTCTTGGTGTAGTCCTTGCAAAGTTGAACATCCATTATTTTTTGAAATACGAAAAAATTATCCAGAATTATATTTGTTAGGATTTAATCACAAAGATCCTACGTTAGATGCAAAAAAATATTTAAAAGATGACGGCAATCCATATCATTTTGTTGGTGTAGACTCTGATGGACTAATTGCTTTGGAGTTTGGTGTTTTTGGCCTACCTGAAACTTATTTAATCAACGAAGAGGGTACAATTATTTACAAATTTATGGGGCCATTAACAAAGGACATTCTAAAAAATGAAATTGCACCACTACTTTAAAATTATATTCATAAAATTTTTTAGTTTAATTTTTTTTACTTTAAACGTCTATGCAATTGAAAATATTGATGAAAAAGTAAAGAGTTTAACTCTTGAGTTACGATGTATGACTTGTCAAAACCAAAGTATTTATGACTCAGATGCTGAATTTTCTAATGATATAAAAAAAATAGTCAAACAAAAGTTGCAACAAGGTAAAAGTGAAAGAGAGATAAAGAAATTTTTAGTTGAAAGATATGGTGAATATATTCTTTTTAGGCCACTAATAAATTTAAATAATATCTTTCTATGGAGTTTTCCTTTTATATTGCTAATATTTGGCTTATTTTTTCTCCTAATAAAGACCAAAAAAAAGAGTGTCTGAAACAATTTATTTTGTTTTTTTTTATTTAGATTATAAGATCTTTCTATAATTTAGAAATACTCTTCAAGGAGGAAAAGTGAAAAAAATTTTAATATACATTTTATCAGTTGGTATTGTAGGAATTGCTTCAGTTGCAAATTCACAAACAATAAGAATTGGTACAGAAGGTGCATATCCACCATGGAATAATCTTAATTCAGCAGGCGAACTTGAAGGAGCTGAAATTGATTTTGGTAATGAAGCTTGTGAAAGAATGGGTGTAACATGTGAATGGGTAACTCAAGATTGGGATGGAATAATTCCAGCTCTTCTTCAAGGTAAGTATGACATCATAATTGCTGGTATGTCAATTACAGAGGAAAGAAAAGAAAAAGTTAATTTTACTACTGGTTACATGACTGATGGCGCAAGATTTGCAGTTCTGAAAGACAGTGGTCTAGCAAATTTAAATATCGCTGGAATGGCAAAAGTTAATCTTAACAATGCCGGAGGCAAAGAACAAGCAGCTATTGGACAATTAATTGCAGCAATGGACGGTAAAACTGTTTGTGTACAATCTTCTACTATTCATCAGAACTTTTTAGAAAAACATATGTCTGGAGCTGTAGATGTTAAACTATATCAAGCTGTTGATGATCACAATTTGGATTTAGCTGCAGGTAGATGTGATGCTGTTTTAGCAGATGTAGGATCCATTATTGATTTTATGGAATCTGATGGTGGAGTTGATGTTGCTTTTACAGGTCCAACCTTCTCAGGAGGTGTATTCGGTGATGGTGTTGGAGGTGCTGTACGTAAAGAAGATACAAATATTTTAGAAATGTGGAATGCTGCGATTTCTGAAATGTCAAAAGACGGCACAACTGCTGAAATTACAAAAAAATGGTTTGGAAGAGATATTTCAATGTAAGTATTTTATTAATTAGATAAAAGCGGCCTTTAAAGGCCGCTTTTTTTATGTCAAATAATAAAAAGTAATAATAAAATTGCAATACAGAATGAAATAAATTAATTAATTATAATACCCTATGAATTCTCTTTTAGGCTTAATTATACAAATAATAAATTTATATCAGTTAATTTTAATTGTTTATATCATCACAACATGGTTGTTAAATTTCAATATTATTAATGCATCAAATAGATTGGTATTTACTTTAATGGATGCCATGTATCGTTTATGTGAACCAAGTCTCAGATTGGTTAGAAGATATTTACCAGTATTTGGTACTTTAGATTTATCTCCAATTGTTGTCTATCTTGCTTTATGGTTTGTAAAAAGTCTTTTAATCGAATATTGGCCTAGATAAAATGACTAAAGTTATTGATGGAATAAATATTTCTCAAAATTTAAAAGATAATTTAAAAAAAGAAATTTCATTTCTGCAAAGTAAGCATAACAAAGTACCAGGATTAGCAGTTGTACAGGTAGGTGATGTTGCGGCAAGTAGCGTATACGTAAAAGCTAAAACAAAAAGTGCGTTAGAAGTAGGAATTGAGGTAATAGATCATCATCTAAACAGCGAAACAAATCAAAATGATTTAATCAAATTGATATATAAATTAAATCATCAACAAAATGTTAATGGGATTTTAGTGCAATTACCATTACCTGATCATATAAACGAACAAGTCATTCTTGATAGTATCGATCCTGAAAAAGATGCTGACGGTTTTCATCCTTTGAATGTTGGTAAATTATCAATAAGTTCTAAAAATGATGAAAATTTGCTTTTACCTTGCACCCCCTTTGGTTGCCTTTTGATGCTTAAAGAACTTAATGTAAATTTAGAGGGAAAAAATGCAGTAATTGTTGGAAGATCAAATATTGTAGGTAAACCAATGGCTCAGTTATTGCTTAAAGAGTCTTGCACTGTTACAATTGCTCATTCAAAAACTACTGAACTTAAGAAACTATGTATGAGTGCTGATATTTTGGTAGCTGCAATTGGTAAACCTGAATTTATAAAAGGTGATTGGATTAAAAAAAACGCAATAGTAATTGATGTAGGAATTAATAGAGTACAAAAAGAAATTAATGGTGAACTAAAAAATAAACTTGTAGGTGATATCGATTTTGAAGAAGTAAAAATTAAAGCCTCTGCAGTAACACCTGTACCTGGAGGAGTTGGCCCAATGACAATTGCGTGCCTTCTTAAAAATACTACGACATCTTTTAAAAAAAATTTACTTAAATAAATTTTTTATTGCTCACCTTTTTTATGGATTAAATATTTGCTAATAAAAGGATCGTATTTCATAACATCCATATTTCTTTTAATTGACCAGTTTCCCAATTTTTTTTCATTGTAGTTTCCATGTTCATTTGTTTTCCTTTCTAAAAAAAGAAAACGCCATCTTGTTGCATCAAATGCATGGCAATCTGTAAATGCTGGAAGACTATAGATTAAATCATAAATATAATAATTTATATATTGTTGGAAAAAAATATCAGATATTCTTTCATTATTTTTGTTTTTAATTAAGTTATTGAAACCTATAAAACCAGTTTCTGAATAAAAACCTAACCTGTCATAAAAAGCGGTAAATATTTTATCTGGCAGACACTCATTAAACCAAGTATCTGGTATAAATTTTAAAAACTCAATGTCGCTATCAATATAAAATATATGATCGCCATATTTTCTTGCATCATTTTGAGCAAAAACTTTAAAAGAAAATCTTACTGCATCGAGTAAGTAAGAAATTTTAGATAATTTTTCATACTTTTTCAAATTTCTTTCTACAAATTTTTTTGATTCTGGTTGAGCATCATATAGATTAATAAATATTACATTTGGGTATTTCGGATAATAAGAGATATCATCTTCAACGTAACAATATAAAGGAAGTTTTTGGTTAGTATTTATATAACTATTCAACAATTTTTGGCCATTAATTTCAAATATTTTTTTATTAAATGTACAAACAAATATTTTATTCATATTTTTATTAGTGATAAGTAAATTATTTTTTTAGTCTTAATGATTGAATTTTTATAAATCCTTCAGCATCTGCTTGATTATAATCCCCTTTTTCATCAAATGAAACTAGTGAATTATCATATTTGGAATTATTTGATCTTCTTCCTTTTATAATTACATTACCTTTAAAAATTTCAAGTCTTACATCTCCCGAAACATTAATTTGAGTTGAGTCAATAAGTTTTTGAAAAGCCCTTCTTTCAGAAGAAAACCAAAGGCCATTATATATAATTTCAGCATAATTGCTCATAATCTGATCTTTTAAATGAGCCTCACCCCTGTCTAGTGTAATACTTTCTATTGCTCTATGGGCTTTAATTAAAATAGTTCCTCCGGGTGTTTCATATACTCCTCTTGATTTCATTCCAATGAATCTATTTTCAACAATGTCTACCCTTCCAACACCATGTTTACTCGCTATATGATTCAATTCTTTTAATAATGTATGAGGTTTAAGTGATTTGTTATTTAACTTTATTGGATCACCATTTTTATATGTAATAATGATTGTTTCAGGAGTATCGGGTGTATCTTCTAAAGATACAGTTCTAGAAAAAACATATTCTGGTGGTTCCACCCATGGGTCTTCCAATAACTTTCCTTCTGAAGAAGTATGTAAAAGATTTGCGTCAGTACTAAAAGGTGTTTCTCCTAATTTGTCTTTTGGCACATTAATCTGATTTTTTTCTGCAAAATTAATTAAGTCCTCTCTGGACTGAAATTCCCAATCTCTCCATGGAGCTATTATATTTATGTCTGGATGATTACTATAATAACCTAACTCAAAACGCACTTGATCATTACCTTTTCCAGTAGCTCCGTGTGCTACAGCGTCAGCGCCAACCATTCTTGCGATTTCTACTTGTCTCTTTGCTATTAAAGGTCTTGCTATAGCAGTTCCAAGTAAGTACTCTCCTTCGTAAAGTGCATTTGCTCTAAACATAGGAAAAACATAATCCCTTACGAATTCTTCTTGCAGATCTTCTATAAAAATTTCTTCAACGCCTAAACTTTCAGCCTTAGTTTTGATTGGATCTAGTTCATCACCTTGACCAATATCTGCTGTAAATGTTACAACAGGACAATTATACTTAATTTGTAACCATTTAAGAATTACACTTGTGTCTAATCCACCTGAATAAGCTAAAACAATTTTCTTAGGCATTTAACAATCGTTAATTAACTGATTATAAGCTAAAGTAAATCCATTAAGAGTATAGGAGTCATTGGTAATAGTGCCCCTTGAAGACTCGCCTGTAACCTTAAGCTCTAGCCCTTTTTTCATAGCAAAAATTACTTTTGCGTCTTCTTCTGTCCAAGCAGCAGTTGGCAAATCTTCAGTTGTATAAAACTTGTACTCTCCCTTATCTATACTTATAATAATATCAGAAGAAACCTTGTAGCTATAACCAGCCTCTATTTGAACTATTGTGTCTGGGTTACCTATGTTTTTGTAAACTAAGACGTAGAAGTCTCCTCTTTTCTTATCACTTGGTAAATCTGTTTCTGTTGCTAAACTGCCAATATAGCAATACTCATCAGCTTTCTCAAAAGACCATTTACCTACTTCTAAAGCAATAAGAGTACTAGGAAATGCTACATATAGTACAAGTAATAACTTAAGAATAATTTTCATCAATTGCTTCTTTTAGTATATCTTATGCAATTAGTTAAGAGTGTTTAATCAATGTTAGAGTCTTTTTAAAATATGGAAAAAACAAACCTAAATAACTTGATGATAAAGATTCAAAAAGACCGCGACGAAATGGCTTTTTCTCAAATCTTCGATTTTTTTGCACCAAAAATAAATGCTTATTTTATTCAAAATAGAATCAAAATTGAGAGCTCTGAGGAATTAACTCAAGAGGTTTTAAGTACTGTTTGGGTAAAATCAAACCTGTATAACTCAAAAAAATCAGCTCTTTCAACGTGGATATTTACTATTGCCAGAAACAAAAAAGTAGACTTTTTCAGGAAAAATTCCAAAATAAATTTTAAAGAAGAGGATATACGAGAATTTTTATACCAAGATAGAGAAGTTGACCTGATTGAGGAAAATGAAGCGAAAAAACAAATAGAGAGAATAAATAATGAGCTCGATGAACAGCAAAAAATAATGATAAAAATGAACTTTTTTGAAAATAAAAGTCATAAAAAAATTGCAGATGAACTTGAAATTCCTTTGGGGACAGTTAAATCAAGAATAAGGCATATTTTAACAAAAATGCAGGAATTTTTAAGATGAACGGAACAGTAGTAAAAAACCAGCTTATATTTGATTTTGCATCAGGAATACTAGGTCCAGCAAAGTCTCTATTTGCTTCAACATATTTACAATTAAATTCAAATGCTTCTAAAATTGGGACTACATTTGAAAATATGTTGGGTGAAAATCTAATGAACAACGAAAACATTAATCCTAAAAATTTGAAGTATACAGACTGCATTGATAGCCCAAATAATAAACCGACGTCAAATATTAAAGATCCAGTAACTAGCTTCTTTGGAAACCTTAACAATTTAAAGTGGAAACAAGTTTATAAAGGTTTTAAAGAGTATACTGCATCGATTGACGATAAAGATGAATTAAAATTAATAAAAATGGAACCTGGGGTTTCTGTACCACTTCACTCCCATGGTGGAAAAGAGTACATATTAGTTTTGGAAGGCAGTTTCTGTGATGAATATGGTGAATACTCTAAGGGTGATATTCAGATAAACGATCAAAAAATAAAACATACCCCAATCGCATCAAGAAATACTGGATGTGTGTGTTTAAGTATTACTGAAAAAGATGTGATTTTCTTTGGTAAATACGGATCTTTCTTAAATTTATTTACATTTATTAAATCTTTTTTTAAGCCAAAATAAACCCATTATTGTATAACTCTACTCGTGAGCAAAATTCACGTTGATTTTATTAGAGGTAAAGATATTGAAAGTACCCATCAAGTTAAAGCGTTGGTAACAAATATTGATGGTAGAATTTTGTTATCTACAAATAATGATGATGATTTTTTTTATCCTCGTTCTTCAATTAAAATATTTCAAGCTATTCCTTTCGCAATGTCAGGTGCAGCCAAAAAATATAAATTAAACGGTAAACAAATAGCTTTAGCTTGTGCTTCTCACAAAGGAGAGGGTTTTCATATAAATGAACTAAAAAAATGGATTTTAAAAATAAAATTAAAAACAAAAAATTTACAATGTGGTATTCATGGACCATTAGACAAAACAGCTTCAGAAAAAATAATATATTCTAGAAATAAATTTAACGAGTTACATAACAATTGTGCTGGTAAGCACTTAGCTATGTTAACAAGCTGTCTGTATAATAATCATAGCATTACAAATTATTTAGATTTCAATCATCCACATCAAAAAAATATTAGAACAGTTTTGAATAAGTTCACAGAGACAGAATTATCAAAAAAAAATTTCTCTTTAGATGGTTGTAGTGCTCCACAATATTCATTCCAAATAAAATCAATATCTAAAGCGTTAAATAATTTAATTAAATGTTATAATAGTAATCTTGAATATTCGATAGCAGCAAAAGTACTGATTGATTCAACTTTAAAATATCCAAATTATATTGGAGGAACAAAAAGCTTTGATACAAAATTAATTGATTCTTCACAAAGTAAAATATTTTGTAAACATGGGGCTGAAGGTGTTTTTTTGTTTGCTCATTTGACAAAGGGAGTAAGTGGAGTGGTTAAAGTAACAGATGGCAATGAAAGAGCAATACCAATCACTATAATGAATATTTTTAAAGAATTAAAAATAATGAATAAAAGTGAATTAAGAAACTTACAAAGAAAGGAGGAATTTTATCTTAAGAACCATGCGGAAAAGAAGATTGGGTATATTAATTTTAGAATAATATAAGTAACAAAAATATAGCAATCAATATTGTTAATGGCAATCTTAGAAAATAAAAAGCGCTTTTATTTAATTCGTTAGAAAATATAATAATGTAGTCAAAAAATAATTGTGTTAACAAAAGCAGAATTATTAAAATAATTATTATTAAAATATTAATATTATAAAGATTTAATATTATAATAATAACGGAGAACAGGCTTGGCAGAAAACCATAGACTACAATATGTATAGGTGGATTATTTTTTAAATTCCAGTTAATTGATCCGATAAAAACTATAATAATTAAACTGTAATAAGTTATAAAATTTAATAAAATCTCTTCTTTAATTTTCAAAAAATAATATTTATCTAAAAATACTATAGCGTATGGTATTAACCCAAAATATGAAATTAGGAATTGTATATTAATTTTTTTGAACATTTATTATGATTAATAATAATATCATTTTTGAAATAGAAAAACTTTTAGATAATAAAAAAATTTTAGAATACAACATTTTATCTGACTCTTTTGGAATAAATTGTTTGAAAATTGATACAGAAGATAAGGAGCAATATATTGTAAAATATTATTACAAAAAAAAAGAGGGGGGGTTCAATGCAATAAAATCTGAAGCTGATAATATTCTTTTTTTAAATAGTCATAAGTACAACTTTTTTCCAAAAATAATTAATAATAATAGTAAATTTCTTATAATGTCATTTATAGATAACAATAATGATCTACCCATTAAGACTAATGATGATTTATTAGGTGCTATAATTTCACTTCATTCTAAAAGGGGTAATAATTATGGATTTAATTTTGATACTCAAATTGGTGGATTAAAGCAATTAAATTATAACTCAAAAAATTGGGTAGAATTCTACAGAGACAAAAGATTACATTACATATTTGATTTAATTAATAAAAAAAAACCAATGGATAAAGCTATAAACACTAAAATTGATCTATTATTAAAAAAAATAGACAATTTCATTCCCAATAAACCAAAACCGTCGCTGCTACATGGTGATTTATGGGAAGGAAATATACTTTTCAAAAATAAAAAGTTTTCAGGTTTGATTGATCCAGGATCTTTTTATGGTCATAATGAATTAGAAGTATCCTATTTGAGATGGTTTAACCCTAAATTTATTGATAGGAATTTTTTAGATAAATATAATGATCATATTAGTATTGATAAGTATTACGTAAATTACGAACCAATTTACCAATTGTATTATTCATTATTAAACGTCTATTTATGGGACAGAAGTTATATTGAAAATGTTCGAGGTTTGTTAGATAAAATTAAAATATAAAAGGTTAAACACAGGGATTAGGATCAGATAAGTGTATATCTTCAATTTCTTTTAATAGCTCTTTAGAAAGTGAAATATCAATGCTATCTATGTTCTCTTTGAGTTGATCCATTGTTGTAGCTCCAATTATATTACTCGTAACAAAAGGACGATCATTCACAAAAGCATTTGCAAAAGTGGAAGGGGCGATATTGTGTTTTTGAGCAAGTTTAAAATATTTTTCAATTGCTTTTTCTCCTCTTTCTGTATGATGTCTGGAAAATCTTCGTGGCCAAAGGGTATATCTAGCTTTTTGAGGATTTTTTCCACCAATATATTTACCGCTTAATCTACCACCTGCTAAAGGTGAGTAAGCAAGTAAGCCACAGCTTTCTCTGATAGAAACTTCAGAATTATGAATATCAAATACACGATTAACTAGACTATACACATTCTGTATTGACATCATACGAGGAAGATTTTTTTCCTTAGAAATTTGGAGATACTTCATAACACCCCAAGGTGTTTCATTTGATAAACCTGCATATCTAATTTTACCTGACTTAACAAGCTGATCTAAATTATATAAAACCTCTTCTACTGTAGTCCAATCATTATCACTTGCATCAAACTCAAAGTCTAAAACTCCAAACTTTGGTACTTTTCTTTCAGGCCAATGAAGTTGGTATAAATCAATATAATCAGTTTTTAATCTTTTAAGACTTTCATCTATTGCAGCATTCATATTTTTTTTATCAAAACCAAGACTTTTAGATCCTTCTCTAATCCACTCTAAACCGTCTGATTTTGATGCTATTTTTGATGCTAAAATTATTTTATCTCTATTTTTTTTTTCATGAAACCAATTGCCAACTATTTCTTCAGTTTTTCCATAAGTTTCTTTACGAGGCATTACAGCATACAATTCTGCGGTGTCAAAAAAATTTACTCCTCTTTCGACAGCATAATTCATTTGATCAAAACCATCTTGTTGGCTATTTTGTTCACCAAATGTCATGGTACCTAAACAAATGACGCTTACATCTATGTCTGTATTTCCCAGTTTTCTATATTTCATACTATTTTAATAAAATGCCTTGAAATTGTCGGATTTATAGCGATATTAGTAATAATTAAAAGGAGAATTTATGGCTTTAGACTTTAATCAACGATCTTTTACTAAATCTGTAGATCAGGCAGCAATTGATGAAGGCTTAAGAGGGTATATGCTTAAAGTCTACAATTATATGACAATTGGCCTGTTGCTTACAGGATTTATCGCATACTTCTTTGGAAAAGCTTCAATAGTTACTGACGAAATGGGACAAATAATAGGGGTAACTCAAGTGGGAGCATTACTTTTTGGATCTCCACTTAAATGGGTTGTTATGTTGGCACCATTAGGGTTTGTATTTTATTTGAGTGCTAGAATTAATAGAATGTCAGTTTCTGCAGCACAAATAACTTTTTGGCTTTTTGCAAGTATTATGGGGCTATCTCTTGCATCAGTGTTTATTGAATTTACTCAAACTTCTATCGCTAGAGTATTTTTCATTACTGCAAGTACCTTTGGAGCAATGAGCTTATATGGTTACACAACAAAAAGAGATCTAACAAAACTTGGTGGTTTTTTATTTATGGGTCTTATAGGTATAATTATTGCAAGTGTAGTTAATATTTTCGTTGGATCCACAGCTTTACAATTTGCAATCTCAGTTATCGGAGTTCTAGTATTTGTTGGACTAACAGCATATGATACTCAAAATATAAAAAATATGTACTATGGCGGTGATAGTGAAGAGATAGGATCAAAAAAAGCGCTTATGGGAGCTCTTAAACTTTACCTTGACTTCATTAATTTGTTTATACTTTTATTACAATTGTTTGGACAAAGAAGATAGTTAAACAAAAATAGTTTACTAAACCCAGTCTTTCTTTAGACTGGGTTTTTTTATTTCAAATATGAATTATTCAGAAATTATTAATTCTGCTTTAAAAGAATTTTCACAAGGCAAAAAAGAGCAAGCATACAAAAAATTAAAAAAAATATTCAATAAAAATAAAGATGATGATTTGTTGAGATTTAATCTTGCAGTAATAGAACAATCTTTAGGGCTGAATAATGAAGCTAAGCGTAACTATAAACACTTAGTAAAAATAAATAACAACTATAAAGCGATGAACAATTTATATCTTTTATATATTAAAGAAAATAATTATTTAGATGCTCTGGATGTTATTAATCAAGCAATAAAAGCAAAGAATATAACAGATATAATAATTAAAGATAAGGCATACGTATTATACAATTTAAAACGATATGATGATTCAATTAATATATGTGAAAATTATTTGAATGACAAAAGTGATGTTGATGTGTCTAATATTCTTGGTTTGAATTATTTTGGAAAAGGAAATTTTCAAAAATCAGAAGAGATTTTTCAGAAAGGGTTAAAAAAATATAAAAATAATCCATTTATTTTGAATTCACTTGGTAGACTATATCACGAAAATAGAGACTCCAATAAAGCTGAAAGATATCTTCTAAAAGCTTATCAATTAAAAAAAGATTCTTATGAGATTATTAACAATTTAGCAGGTTTTTATAGAGAAGAGGGTAAATATCATAAATCCATTGATCTTTATCTGATGGCACTAAAATTGAATAATAAAAATCCAGCAATAATTAATAATTTAGCAAAAGCTTATTTTGACATAGGAAAATTAGATTTAGCTGAAAAATATTGTCTTAGTGCATTGAATTTAAATAAACATGATGGAAATATTCAAAAAATATTGTCACTTATTTATTTACGTCAACATAAGTTTAAAGATGCTTGGTATTATTTTGACGGTAGATTAAACTTATCAGATTTTATAGAAAAGAATAGCTCAATAAATAATATTAGAAAAAAACTTTTAGATAAAAATTATCTAAAAAAGGATCTGAAAATATTAGTTTTGAGAGAGCAGGGTGTAGGAGATGAAATATTATATGGAACTATGTATGAAGATTTGCTAGAAAATTGTAATGATGTTACAATAGAATGTGATAAAAGGCTAAAAAAAATATTTTGTAATTCTTTTCCTAATTACAAAAATTCTTTTATTGAAAACGGCGCAGTATCTTTTAACAAAAATTTATTAAAAAAATATGATGTAGCAATATACGCAGGAAGCTTAGGAAAGTTTTTTAGAAAAAAAATACAAGATTTTAGGAATAAATCATATTTATATGCTGAAAGAAAATTAATTGAAAAAACAAAGAAAAAATTTTCTAGTTTAAATGGAAAATTTAACATTGGTATTTCATGGAAAAGTTTTCAAAACAGATACTCAAAAGAGAAGTCTTTAATTTTAGATGATTTTATAAATATTCTATCAAATCAAAAGTGTAATTATATAAATTTACAATATGGAGATGTATATGAAGAAATAAAAATATTTAATGAAAAGTATAATAAAAATGTAATTACTTTTGAAGATCTGGATATTTTTAACAACTTCGATGACTTAGCATCTTATCTAATAAATCTTGATCTGTTTATTTCTGTTAGTAACAGCACTGCTCACTTGGCTGGTGCACTTGGTGTAAAAACTTTATTAATAAGGCCTGAAAATCATGCAGTTTTTCATTATTGGAATCAACCTGATAATAAAACACCATGGTATAGTTCAATAAGGTTCTTAAGTAAGAGTGAAATTTTAAATGATACAAATTTAATTAATAAATATTTAATTTCATAATTTAAATTTCTTAGAAAGATATTCATCTCTTTCTTCAATCCATTCATTAGCAAATTCTACATCTTGCCACTCTGAAAACCATGGGCCACCTCTAGTAAAATGAACTGCATATGGTTTGTTTTGATTAGAATTTGAAGTCCATCCCTCAAGCCAATTCCACCTTTCATCTAATTCCCCAATTTCTTCATCTTTACACCACTTAAATTGATGTAAATAAGAACCGGTTTCTCTATTTACTGTTTCAACAGAAAGATTTTTTGTACTAGGATGATTACAATTAAAAATAATAAAACTAGACCAGTTTTTCCTTGGATATATTGTCTGTTTCTGTCCATCCATTTTATGTTTTTCTTTTGGAGCATAATCATGTTTTACACAGTATACAGCTTTTGACTCATCAAGATCATTATATAAATTAGCTACATCTCCAAAAAAAATAAAATCACAATCACAAAAAACTGCCCAGCCTTTATAATTCATTAATTTGGGTACTAAAAATCTAGAATAAGTAAATTGTGTAGACGCCAAAGGATCTACATTTCTAGTATATAGTTTTTTAGAAATAAGCTCATCTAGCTTTAAAGAAAAAACATTAACATCAGTGCTTGCACGTTTTAATAATGTATATTTGCAAACTCTGTAGGCTATATCTTCTTTAGAATCATAACCTATAAAAAAATTCAATTTCATAATTATTTAATATTTTGTCTTAACATTTTAGGAGAGGTCCAAACAAGAGAATTATAATTGCCAGAGTTAGACAAAGAAGTCCATTCTTCTTGAGATTGATTTGAAATTTTACAAATCCAACTACTTTCTTCATTAGCATTTTCAGCTCTCATTAACCATGAATCGCTTTTCTGTTTGTCATTATTTTCTCCAAGCTCTATATCAGACATGAAGTAACAAATTTCCTTTGATGGGTTAGATCCGATCATGCCTATAATATTTTTTCTTGCAATATCCCATTTTGAATTTTTTATAGCGAAGAAAATTAAAAGTTTTTTCGATTCTTCTAAATTTGCGTTATTTTTGATTATATCATTTATAAGTTTTGTATCGCTTAAATTATATTTTATGAGTATTTTTGTAATAATTGATCTAAGCAGAAAACCTGGATTCAAATTCCAATATTTCTTTATTAATTTGATAAGATTTTTATTATCCTTTTTAATAGCTGTTATTTGTAAGTGGAGTTTTAAATATGGAGGAAAGTTTCTCTTTAGCTCAATTGCTTTTATAATATTTTTTAAAGATTTATTTATATCACTATCTAATTGTATTTTTGCTATCTCATAAAATCCTATAGACTTATTTTCATTAAGATCACTTTTATTTATAATTTTATTTGAATAAGCTTTATCTGATAAAGAAATTATTTGATTCCAATTTTTAGTTTTGGCAGCTATGTAGACTAATGTCTCATAAAGTTTTTCTATATTTGGATTTAAAGAAAATAATTTTTCACCATATAGGAAAGCATGATGGTAGTCCTGATTTTTCAGATTTTGTTCCATTAAACCTCTATATCCAAGAGTTTCTGTTTTCTTAGATTTAATCATATCTTCATAAACATCATTAAGTTCTGGAAATTTTTTTTCTATTTTCAAAACTTCTGACTTAAGTAAAAGAGATAGAGATGGATCGTCTTTGAGGTAGGTATTCATTTTCTTATGTGATTTTAGTGCTGTCTTATTATCCTTATTGGCAATAGCAATCATTGCATCAACAAAGGATAAATATCCCTTTTCAATTTTTTTATACTTATTTTGTAGTAAAAATTTACCAAGTGATAATCTCGATCGAAAATATAAATAAAATAATAAATAAGCTATAAAGATAAAAGATATAAAAAATACAGCAAATAAATTTGAAGAAAATGAGTATTTAAAATTCCCAACATCCAAAGATATAACAAATGGATTAGTGAAAATAAATGTAAGTATTATTATTAATATTAATAACTGTAATACAAAAAATGAAAACCTATACATTATTTAATTTTTGAAATTTCTCTAATAAAATTGTTATAGTTTTTCATTTCCGTATAAGAAATAAGGAAAAAATCTTCATATCTTTCAATTCTCTTAATTTTATCGTACGCCTTATCTAATTCTCTGTTTTTAATAAGATCTTTAATTTCCTTTAAAGTTAAAACTTTTTTATCAGTAATAATATTCTCTGAGGTGGGTGAGAGATTAATATACGGTAAAATAATATTACTTAAAATATTGTTTTCTTTTTTAATTATATTTTTTAGATATAAATTAATTTCGAAATTAAATTGATCTTCAAGAAATGCATGCCCTTTATATTTGTTTTCTTTTAAAATTGATATTTTTTCTAAAATAGTTAAATTTTCTTTTTTTAAAACAGTTTCAAGATATTTAAGTTCTTTGTCAAAGTTAAAACTATTTTCATATTTAATTTTAATCAAATCTATAACTTCATTTATTGATTGATTAATTAACTCAGGAGTATTTTCTAAATTATTTGTATTATTAGTTTTTAGAGAAGAAATTTCAGAATTTAATTTTTTAAAATTTTCATTTAAAATGGCTATACTTTCATTTATCTTGTTAAAATCAATTTCTGAATCTTTAGTTGTTTTTTCTGAAATCATTTTTTCTATACTAACTAAAGCTTTTTTATTTTCTAATATTTCATCAGATATTTTTTTTATATAGTTTTTATTTTCTCTAATATTTACTCTGAGATCATTCTCAATTTCAATCTGAGTTTTTGTTAATTGATCTTCACTTTTATAATTTATGTAAAGAATATACATTAAAAAAAATACAAATATCAAAAGTACAAAATTTAATGAATATTTAGAAAAAATGTAAAAACTATCAAAAAAATTTTTCATTATCTTTTTTTAGCATTATTAGTTTGTTGTTTAACAGAGGAAAATATTGTACGAAAATAATATGCTTGTTTTTGCTTGTGAAACTTCTTGTGATGAAACATCAATATGTATCCTTGATAACAATAATATTGTTGAACACATTGTTTTTTCTCAAGAAATCCATGATAAATTTGGAGGTGTTGTACCAGAACTTGCTTCACGATCTCATTTAGAAATATTACAAAAAATAACTAAAAAGGTCTTTAGTCAAAATAATATATTTCCAGAAAAAATAGATGTATTTTGTGCTACGTGTGGTCCTGGTTTAATTGGTAGTTTATTGGTTGGTGCAACATTTACTAAATCCCTTGCAATAAGCTTAGGCAAGCCTTTTGTGCCCATTAATCATTTAGAAGGACATATATTATCTTCAAGTTTTAACAACAATATTACTTATCCACATTTAGTATTACTTTTAACAGGGGGTCATACGCAATTCTATCTAATGACAAATAATAAAGAAATTAAATTACTTGGCGAAAGTGTAGATGATGCAATAGGTGAAGCTTTTGACAAAATAGCAAAAATGCTTGGATTAGGTTATCCTGGAGGAAAAGAAATTGAAAGAATGGCAAAAAATGGAGATGAAAATTTTTTAAAACTTCCCAAACCTCTCATTAATGATGGAAGTTTTAATTTTTCTTTTTCTGGAATTAAAACACACTTAAACTTAATAATAAAAAAAAATGAATTAAATGAAAAATTTATAGAGGACGTTTCAGCATCTTTCCAAAAAACGATGAGCGAAATAATTATTCAAAAACTATTAACTGGTATCGATATTTTGAGTAAAAGAAATATTTTTATTAAATCAATTTCAATTGTAGGGGGTGTTGCTAATAACGAGTATATTTCAAAGAATCTTGAAACTCTATTTGACCAAAGCAAGATTAAACTTTGTTATCCAATAAAAGAAATGATGAGTGATAATGCAGCAATGATAGCATGGGCTTGTTTTGTAAATTATAATAAATATAAAAATAATATTTTTTTTAAACCCCAGCCTAGACTAAAAATTAATGAAAGATTATAAGTGTAGAATGATTACAAATTAATGAAATATTGGTTACTTAAATCAGAGCCTAGTGCATGGTCATGGAATGATCAAGTTAAAGAAGGTTCTTCTATGTGGGACGGTGTAAGAAATTATCAAGCAAGAAATAATTTAAAAAAAATGTCCATAGGTGATTTGTGTTTTTTTTATCATTCAGTTACAGAAAAATCAATTATTGGAATAGTTGAAGTGGTTAAAGAATTTTATACTGATCCTACTGATAAAACAGGTAAATTTGTAGTTGTAGATGTAAAAGCAAAAAAGAAATTAAAAAATAGTGTTAATTTACTTCAAATAAAAAATAATAGTAAACTAAAAAATATAGCACTTATTAAACAATCAAGATTATCTGTGATGCCTATTTCAATAAAAGAGTGGGATGAGATTATCAATATTTCATTAAATAATGGATAATCAGATATTTTGGCTTGCATCTTATCCCAAAAGTGGAAATACTCTTTTAAGAAGTATAATTATTTCATTATTTTTCACTAAGGATGGATTATTTTCATTAAAACTAGCAAAGTATATTCAGCAATTTGATACTACAAATCATATAAAGAATAATAAAATTATTTTTGGTAATGATTTCAAAGAAATAAATAAATTAGAAATTTTATATAAATATCTAAACGAACTCCAAAGTAAAAAAGCGCTTAGGTTTAATCAAGATTTCATTTTTTTAAAAACTCACTCAGGTCTTTTTAAAATAGGTAACTTTCCATTTACAACAATTGAAAATACTAGAGGTATAATTTATGTAGTAAGAGATCCAAGAGATGTTTGTATTTCATGGAGTAAGCATAGTAATATAACTGTTGATAATAGTATTAATTTTATGATTGATGATTTAGCAGTATTAAAATGGAAAGAAGGAAAAAATAAAAAAGAAATTTTTACAGATCATGAAAGACCTAAAACACTTCTAAGTAGTTGGGATAAGAATGTCATTTCTTGGATAAACGTAAAATCAAACTGGAATATACCAATGCTTGTAATAAGATTTGAAGATTTAGTTTATAATAAAGAAAAGGTAGTAGTAAATATTATTAAATTTTTTGAAGAAAAATATAAATTTAGTTTTGAAAATAAAGATGAAAAAATTAAAAATATATTGAGGTCAACTGATTTTAATTTATTGAAAAAAGAAGAAAAAGATCAGGGTTTTATTGAATCATCAGGTGAAAATGATTTTTTTTCTGTAGGTAAAAAAAACCAGTGGAAAAATAAATTAAAAAAAGAACAATTAAAAAAAATAGAAGGAAAATTTGGAAAAACAATGAAATCTTTTAATTATAAATTAAATGTTGAAATTTAAATTAATTGTTATTAGTCTAATGTTATGAAAATTGAAAATCGATGGATTGAAGAAGCTAAGTTAGATCAAGCAAAGTATGAATCTATGTATAGGGATTCAATTGAAAATAATGACAATTTTTGGAAAAATCATGGTGAAAGAATAGATTGGTATAAAAAATACACAAAAATTAAAAATATTAAATATTCTAAAAATAAGGTAAATATTAATTGGTTTGAAGATGGTAAGGTAAATGCTTCTTTTAATTGTATTGATAGACATGCAAAAAAAACGCCTGATAAAATTGCAATTATCTGGGAGTCAGATGATCCAAGTGTAGAGAAAAAAATTACCTACAAAGAATTATTAAATGAGGTCTGTAAGGCAGCAAACGTACTCAAAAAACTGGGTATAAAAAAAGGTGATAGAGTAACTATTTATCTAACTATGATACCAGAGTTAGCATATTTTATGTTAGCTTGCTCAAGAATAGGCGCGATTCATTCTATCATATTTGGAGGATTTTCATCTGACTCAATAGCAGGAAGAATTCAGGATTGTGATTCTGAATTTATTATTACTGCAGATGAAGGAATCCGTGGAGGGAAGAAAATACCGTTAAAATCTATTACAGATAAAGCATTAGAAAAGTGTCCTAATGTTAAAAAATGTGTTGTAGTTCAAAGGACGGGTCAAGATGTAAATCTAAAAGAAGGAAGAGATTTTTATTTAAATGAATTACTAAAAAATGTTGAGGAATATTGTGAACCAGAAGTATTAAATTCTGAAGATCCTCTTTTTATTCTATACACCTCTGGGTCAACAGGAAAACCAAAAGGTGTTATGCATACTACTGGTGGATACTTAGTGTATGCTTCAATGACACACGAATATATTTTTAATTATAATGATGGAGATATATATTGGTGCACAGCAGATATTGGGTGGATAACAGGGCATAGTTACATTATTTATGGACCACTTTCTAATGGTGCAACAACATTAATGTTTGAAGGAGTTCCTAATTATCCTAATTTTTCAAGATTTTGGGAAATTATAGATAAGTATAGTGTAAATATTTTTTATACTGCCCCTACAGCAATTAGAGCATTGATGAGAGAAGGTGATGGGTATGTAATTAATACAAATAGGTCTTCACTTAAGCTGTTAGGAACAGTTGGTGAACCAATAAATCCAGAAGCTTGGAAATGGTATTTTAAAGTTGTGGGTGATTCTAGATGCCCAATTGTCGATACATGGTGGCAAACAGAAACTGGTGGTATTTTAATATCACCTCAAACAGGTGCTATGGAGTTAAAACCTGGATCAGCTTCAAAACCGTTTTTTGGTATTGAACCTTGTATAGTTGATAAAGATGGTAAAGAACTCAGTGGTGAATGTGAAGGTATGTTATGCTTAAAAAGATCTTGGCCAGGACAAATGAGGACTGTTTATGGTGATCACGAAAGATTCATACAAACATATTTCTCACAATTTGAAGGTAAATATTTTACAGGTGATGGTTGTAGAAGAGACAAAGATGGATATTATTGGATTACCGGTAGAGTTGATGACGTAATAATTGTTTCTGGACACAACTTAGGTACTGCAGAAATAGAAAGTGCTTTTGTATCACATCCAAGTGTAGCAGAAGCAGCGGTAGTTGGGTATCCCCATGATATTAAAGGAAACGGTTTATACTGTTACGTTTCTCTAAAAGCTGGTCTAGAATATGATGAAAAATTAATTTTTGACCTTAAAAATACAATAAGAGAAAAAATAGGTCCAATTGCTTCACCGGACTTTATTCATATTACTCCTGGCTTACCAAAAACTAGATCAGGAAAAATTATGAGAAGAATATTGAGAAAAATTGCTTCAGATGATTTTGAAAACCTAGGCGATACCACAACATTAGCAGATCCATCAGTTGTTGATGACTTAGTAAAAAATAGACTTAACAAAAAATAGTTATCTTGGTTGCCAGTGTTTCAAGCATCTTGGTTCATAGATGTTAGCCGCACCCACCTTAGTCCTTTCTCCACCCTCCTCTTTTCGGTAAGTTTTGGTAGCTTCGAGACCACAAACATTACAAAAACCATAAATTTTCAAGATTTTATCTGATAATCCTAACAGCATTGAAGATGTTTCCCATGGTTTTCCTCTTGAGTCTTGGTCAAGACCCGCGCAAACAACATCGATACCCTTATTTAAAATTATCTCAACATTTTCTAGAGTTTCTTTAGTATTCATAAATTGAATCTCATCAAGAAAAACTGAATCAACTTCACTTTTATCGAATGTGTATTGCTTAAGTGCTAAATCCCAGCTTTGCATCGCATAACAATCATGGCTTAGATCATTATGAGTAATAATTTTATCATTTGAATACCTATTATCTATACTAGGCTTAATTACGATAATCTTTTTATTTTGATGTTTAGCCCAAAGTATTCTTTTAAGTAGTTCGCTTGTTTTTCCTGCAAACATGGCCCCTACTATCGTTTCTAAATTTCCTCTCATATTTTCAGTATGTGTATATTAAAAATGTATAATACATTAAAATAAAAGTAATAAAAGAAGTGAAATAATTTTGTAAAATGAAAAGTGGAACAAAAACTAGGTTAATAATTCATAACATACTTTATGAAATTTATAAAAAAAATAAAAATTTAAAAGATAATGACATTGAAAAATTAATAAACACAAATAGTTCAACAGATATCAAATTTATTACAAATGTTTGTCTCTATACAATGAGATATTTTATATACTGTGATAAAATAATAAATTTATATTTAAAGAAAAAACCTAAACTAAATCAAAGAATACTTTTAATAAGTGCAATTACACAAATAGTTTATCTTGGTTTTAAAGAATATGCAGTTGTAAACAGTTCTGTAGAAATAGCCAAAAAAATTAAAGTCTATCCAGGTTTAATAAATGCTGTTTTAAAAAAAATTGTAGTTGATAAAAACAAACTAACAAAAATACAAATAAATTTTAATGATCTTCCAGCCTGGTTTAAAAATGAAACAAAAGATTTAAAGGCTATAGAAAAAAAATCTTTTGTCAAAAATATTAAAGAAGAAGGAGCTGTTCATATAGTGTTTAAAAATGAGGACGCTCTTAATAATTTTGAAAGAAAAATCATTAAAACTTCTTTAAGCTCAGGTTTTTTAGTGCAGCGAGAACAAATTAATAAAATTCCATCTTACAACAATGGTCAATGGTGGGTACAAGATTATATGTCATACTTACCAATTTCTATTTTACCCAAAAAATTTTTTGAAGGTAAATGTCTAGATTTATGTAGTGCTCCTGGTGGAAAAGGATTTCAAATATTAAATATTAAAAAGGATGAAAAGAAAGTTGTTCTTAATGACAAAAGTAAAAATAAATTAAAAACACTAAGAGATAATTGTAAAAGATTGAATTTTTCACCTATTATTAGAAATGATGATGGAACATTATTAAATCTTAACGGTTTATTTGATTTTATTTTGGTTGATGCACCTTGCTCATCTGTTGGTACAATAAGAAAAAACCCAGAGATATTTTTTAAGAAAAATAATCCAGACATAAATAGACTTTTAGATTTACAGCAAAAATTACTTGCTAGAGCTGCTATTGCATTAAATACTAAGGGGATACTTGCATATATGGTTTGTTCATTTTTAAAAAAAGAAACGACAGAACAAATAAATAGTTTTTTAAAAATAAATAAAAATTTTAGATTAATTGAAAATATTTTTGATAAATCAAAAAAAATTGATTTAAAATTTATTAATCAGAGTTACATTTTTAGTTTACCAAATATTTATAGGGGCTTTAATGTAGACGGTTTTTTTGCAGCTTATATGGAAAAATATAAATGAAAAAGATTAAAATATTTTTCTACTTATATTTTTTTTATAGTTTTAGAAAAATTAGAGTAAAATTATCATTTAAGGAATTAAATTTTAGAAAATTAGACTTTACAAATTATAGTCAAATAAAAACTTATATTTTTAAAAAAAATTTTACAAAAATGGACTATAAATATGTTCACAATTTTGATTTTTTAAATTTTTCAACCAAAATTGGAGGTGCTATTGGAGTTAATTTATCAAAAGAAATCACTTTTGGATGGTATAAAATTTATAAAAGTAAAATTGGCTATCCATGGTCTGGTGATATGATTTCCAAAAGATTAATAAACTTAATTTATAATTATGATTTTATTGAGAAATCTTCAACTAAATATGATTTAGGTAAATTGAATAAAATTATTTATTATCATTTAAACAGAGGGTTATTTTTTTTTAATAATAAAAAAATAAATGAAATCACATCATATGATTTAATTGCAAACGCTCTTACAAACTTTCTTACAAAAAAAATGGGGGCCAGAGTAATTTTTTATTATAGTTTAGTAGTCAATAATCAGACAGATTTTAAGGGAATGCATAAAAGTTATAATCTTATTGAGCATTCAAAATTTATAAATAACTTAAATGAACTAAAAAATATTTTTTTATATTTTGATTATCCTTTTCCAGAAGAAATAAATGAGCAAATAATTAAGATGAAAACAGTTCAAAATCAGTATTTTCACTTAGATGGATCTATTCCTCTATTTAATGGTGCAAATAATATTTTCACTAAAATTATTTATGACTCTCTAAATAAGGATGATTTTTTTAAAGTAAGAAATTTTCAAGATATAAAAAATGGAATTGCTCTCTATGCAGATAGAAAAAAGAAATTATTTTTTGATGTTGTTCAACCAAAAAATGAAGAGATTAATAATAATCTTAGTGCAGGTACTTTGTCTTTAGAACTAAGTAGCGATGGTGAAAAAATAATTACAAATTGTGGAGCTTCTGATATTTTTGGTAAAAATCCTGGATATTTGAGGTATAGTGCAGCTCACTCAACAATAATTCTTCAAAATACAAATATTAGTGAAATAAAAGAAAATAATCCCCATTTAAACTATCCGCAGTCAGTAACTTTTGAAAATATTTCTTCAGATAACGGGGTGATCTTTGAAGGATCTCACAATGGTTATAGCAAAAAATTTAATAAAATAATTAAAAGAAAGATATTTATTGATAAAAACAATACCAAAATAATAGGTGAAGATTCTATTATAGCAACCAAGGTTAATAAATTAAAAGTTGTATACCATATAAGATTTCATCTTGTTGATGGTATCTCATTTAATTTTACCAATAGTAAGAAAAATATAATATTAAGATCTAAAAATAATAATATATGGATATTTAAAAGTAATGAAGAATTATTAATTGAAGACAGTATTTTAGTTGATAATAATAAAACAAAATCGACTAAACAAATAGTTATTAAAGGTATAATTGGAAATAATAAAATAATAAAAAAATGGTCAATAGAAAAAATTTAAAAAAAAAATATGCTTTAGTTTCAGTATACAACAAACGTAAATTGCAAATCTTGTGTAAGAGTCTTAAAAAATATAATTATAAAATTATTTCTACAGGATCAACTTTTAAAAAAATTAAAAGCTTAGGATATGATTGTTATGAAATTTCTAAACTATCTAAAACAAAAGAGATTTTAGATGGAAGAGTTAAAACATTGAATCCAAAAGTTTTTGGTTCAATTCTCCACTTAAGAAAAAATAAAGAGCATAAAAAAGAATTTAAAAGTTTAAAATTTCCTGAAATAAATATGGTCATAGTAAACTTATACCCTTTCGAAAAAATTTCAAATAAAGCTGATAAAGATACTAAGATAGAAATGATAGATATAGGTGGACCCAGTATGGTTCGTGCTGCAAGTAAAAATTATGAATTTGTAACTGCAGTATCTGATATTGGAGATTATGAAAGATTAATTAAAAATTTAAAAAAAAATAATGGTTATACAGATTTAAATTTTAGAAGAAATTTAGCAAAAAAAAATTTTTTATTAACTTCAGAATATGACAAAAAAATATTTGAGTGGTTTAAGGGTGAAAATAAATATGAGAAAAGAATTAGTTTAAGGTATGGTGAGAATCCTTCTCAAAAATCTTATTATGTTAGTAAAAATAAAAATTCAATTTTTAATTTTCAAATATCTGGGAAACAAATAAGTTATAATAATATAATTGATGTGGATAGTGGTTTAAATTGTTTATATGAATTTAGTGAGCCTACATGTATTATTGTTAAACACACTAATATGTGTGGTGCTGCTTCATCTGGTAAAATTTTAGATGCATTTGAAAAAGCTTATTTAAGTGACAGTAAAAGTGCGTTTGGTGGGATAGTTTTAGTTAATAGAAAAATCGATTCATCTTTGGCGCATATCTTATCAAAAAATTTCTTTGAAATAATTGTTGCACCTGATTTTACTAATGTAGCAAAAAAGATATTATCAATTAAAAAAAATTTAATATTATTAAAAATTAAAAAATATAAAAAAAACAATATTGAATTTAAATCAACTTTATTTGGAAATTTATATCAAGACAAAGATAATACTGTAATAAATAAAAATTTTATTAAACCAATGTCAATAAAAACAAATTCAGTAAAAACAATTGATGATTTAATTTTTTCATTAAAAATCGTTAAACATTTAAAATCTAATGCTATTGTGTTATCAAAAAATAAGCAAACAGTAGGTATTGGATGTGGAGAAACTAATAGGGTTGACGCCGTTAAAAATGCCTTATCTAGAATGAAAAAATCAATTTTTACAAAGAATTTTGTTTGTGCATCTGATGGTTTTTTTCCTTTTGTTGACAGTATTAAGTTATTAAGAAGAAGTGGGTGCAATGCCATAACTCAACCTTCTGGTTCAAGGAACGATTATAAAGTAATTAATTATTCAATTAAACATAAGATGCCATTATACTTTGCTAAAAATAGACTGTTTAAACATTGAAAAATATAACTGAAAAATACATTGATGAATTAATTAAAAAAAACCCTAAAATTGCTAGTGGTAGGAAAAATTTTAAATTTTATAAATTAAGAATAAAGAGAACTATTAAATTAATTAGTAAATATTTTAAAAATACTAATAATTAAATTTGATTATCCATTTTTTTAATTTAGATTCTAAGTTAATATATTTTTTGTATTTTTTCCATCTACCTATTGAGTTACTATAAAGAGGATTGACAACTTGATTATAACTAGGAGTAGAAATCGATTTTCTATTTTGTGCAACTTTGTGGAAATTTTCTATATTTTTTTCATATTTTAAATTCAGAAAGTTAAATAATTTGTAAACCTCATTTGTGAAGTCGTGAATAACATTTTCATATTTAATTTTTATATAATTTAATTGTAGCTGTTGTTCATAAAATTCAAATAGCTCAAAAACATTATTATAAAAATTTATTGTATCCTCCCAATCCAAAAAATTAATCATTGCTTCATTCATTTTAAATGATGTAAAAAAACAACTTAAAACTACGTCGCAGGGATGTCTTAACGCAAGAATTATTTTAGACTCAGGAAAAATGATTTTAACAAATGCTAACTCAGCAAGTGTGAGTGGTATTTTATCAACAATTAATTTATTTTTATTTTTTTCACTTATGTTGATTTGATCAAAATAATATTTACGTAAATCAATAATTTCATCAGCTGTTATATTGCTTATTGAATTTAAATTTCTATTTTTATTGTCAAAGTATTTATTCCATAAATTAGGAAGAAAAGGCTTTTCTTCCAAAACTATTGTTTCTGAACTTGTTCTTAAAATTGTATCTAATAAAGTCGTACCAGATCTTGGAAAACCAACTAAAAAAGACAGGCTTATATTATTATTTTTAGATTTATCAGATTGATCTAATGCTAAATATAAATTTTTACTTGTATAAACACTCTTGTATTTTTGAACTAATTCGGAATAATTTTCTTTTTTAATTCTTTTATTTTCTTCTAAATTAGAAAGATAGCTATTTCTTTTTTCTATTAATTCAAAAGACTTTGAATAATTTTCTAATTTTTCATTGTTATTGCATTTAAGATTTAAAATTCTTGGATAATAATAACTTTCATTAACTAAATTTTTTTCTAATTTATGATTAATTATTATTTCCTCAGATTTTTTAAATTCTTTAATTCTATTTAAATACAAACTTTGAAAAAAAATTAATTTTGGGTCTTTTGTGTTTAGGTTTTCTTCACATAAATCTATATATTTTTTTAAATCACTTATTTTATTAAGTCTTTCAAGACAATCAAGCATGTTTATATAGCTTTGAATACTCTTTCTATTTAAATTAATACTTTTTTTAAAATAATCTATTGCCTTAGGTAAGTTTGAAGATCTAACATAGAGTTTTCCTATTAAGAAAAACAAAAAATATCTATTTTGGTATTTACTTTTGTCTAACTTTTTTAATTTCAATAAATAATTAAATAAGTTTTTTTCTAGATTGTAATTAATAGATAATTTCCACAAATGATCTAGAATTGATATCTCGTATTTAAATCCATAATTTTGCAATATTTTAAATGCTCTATTATAATTTTTACTTAATATATAAATATTTGATAAATTAATGTGCGCTTCTGGCCGAGATTTTTCTAAATCTGCTGCTTTCAAGAAATTGTTTATTGCTCTTTTTAATTCTGATTTCTTAGCATAATAAATACCTTTCTCTACTAGATCATCATATGAAGTTTGAATTTTATCATTCATGAATATTTAACTGGTTTTCAAATTAAAATTATTTTAAAGTAAATTAAATTTTACATATATGCAAAATCCTAATCTTTTTTTTTCTACTCCTGTATGGGTATCAGAAATAGATAATTATAAAGAAACTAATGAAGAAATATATAATTATATAAAAGAATTAAATAAAATTGATCAGAGTGGTGTAAAGAAAAGTAATGTTTTGGGTTGGCACTCAAACGTTTTCAATATGAATGATAAAGAGCCCAAAAATTTTATTAATTTAATATCACCTTATATTAATCAGATGCTTATCGATATGGATTGGGACTTATCGAAACAATCAACTAAAATTTCAAGCATGTGGTCTATAATTAATAAAGGTGGTGCTTCTAATTCAAAACATCACCATGGTAATAGTTCTATAAGTGCTGCCTACTATGTTAGAGCTCCAGAAAATTCTGGTAATATTGTTTTTTATGATCCTAGACCTGCACCAATATATTTTCACCCATTGTCAAAAAAACCTAATAATCTTAATGCAATGGTCAATTCAATCACACCTAAAGAGGGTGTGCTTGTTTTATTTCCTAGCTATCTAGAACATTCAGTTGATAAAAATCTATCTGATGAAGAAAGAATCGTAATAAGCTTTAATATTAATTTAATTCTAAATTGAACATTTAAACTTACTTAAATAATTTTTTTAGATCTCTTATTGATCTACATTTATGTTTATAGTTTAAATTCTTTCCATATCCCCAACTTGCAAAGACAAAATCAATTCCTGAGTTTTTTGCCGTTAAATAATCGACATGTGTATCACCTATATAAACGCAATCTTCTTTTTTCACATTTAATAATTTAATAATCTTATATATTTTGTCAGGATGTGGTTTTCCTTTAGATCTTTTATCATCACATTGTATATATTTAAATAAACTTAAGTTGTTTTTTAGAAAATTTTTTGTTCTTTTTAGGTCTTTAGATGTAAGAATACTTAAAACAAATTTTTTTTTTTTTAATTCCTTTAAAACCTCAATAGTATTTTTATAATAAGTAATTTGTTTTTGATTTTTTAATGAAGTTTTTTGGTAAACTTTTGCGATACTTGAAAAATTATTTTTTAAACCCAAACTTTTTAATATTTCATAAAATGGTTTGCCTATATTTTTAAAATATGTTTCAAAATTAATTTGGTTTAAAAAAAATTTTTTTTGTACTTCAGCCCATGAGATTTGCATATTTTTTTTTGAATCTATTATGACTCCATCAAGATCGAAAATTAAGATTTTTTTAGAAAGTTTTTTCAATATTTTTTCCTAATTTTGTCAATATTCATAAACTTTAAAGCTTTAATAAAATCATCATTTGTGTCGACAGAAAAACTTGAGCCATTTAATCTAAATGTTCCAATTTTCATATTGTTCTCAAGAGCTCTCATTAATTCAATTCCTTCAATTTTTTCAATTTTACCTCTAGGAAGTTTTCTAAATTGTTTTAAACTTTTTGGTTTAAAGGATATTACTGAAAGATGTTTTGAGTAATAATTATTTTTTTTATTGTATGGATAAGGAACAGTAGCTCTTGAAAAATAAAGTACTTTATTTTTCGATTCTACAATCTTTACAATATTTGGATTATTAGCATCACGCAAGCTAAGAGATGGCACAACAATATCGTAATCCATATTTTTTGAATGCCATTCAATAACTTTATCTATATGTTTAGGATTAATCAATGGTTCATCACCTTGTATATCAACATAAAGGTCGTAATTTTTTTTTAATTTTTCAGCTGCTTCGCTAATTCTGTCTGTTCCAGTATTTGCAGCTCCAGTTTTTATTACATTACATCTAAATCTTTTAGCAACCCTAGATATTTCATTGCTATCAGTACAAATAAATACTTTTTCTAACGATTTGGACAAAACTGCCCTTTTATATGTATGTACAACCATAGGCATTTTATCTATTTCTAAAAGTGCTTTTTTAAATAATCTGGATGAATTCAACCTTACTGGTATCAATCCGACTGATAAAGTTTTTGGTTTATTTTTTTTCATGAGCTAATTCTGATAAATAATTCCAACATTCACCATTTTTAATTTCATCTATAGACCATTGTTCATATGCTAAATTATTAAAAATATTATAATTTATGTCATGTTTTTCAATATTTTCTATGCTCCCAATATTACTTAAGGTTTCGTTGGTGAAATATGCTGGGACTCCAGACAGCATAGATTTAAAACCAGCACTAGAATGATCACTTACAAATGCCCATGCATTTTCAAGTAAAAACTCAAGTTTAATTTTAGATGTTCTGTTGTGTACTATAACTTTTCTATCTGTATATTTTTTTAATTTATTTATTGTAGTTTGAGTCCAATTTTGGAGATTGTAATAAACTTTTGCTTCTAGAGTTGGTTCTGATAAAATAATATATTCTCCTGAATTATTAATTTTTTTAAACTGAAGATTAAGTTTATCTAATCTATCAGATTTTTTGTTTCCAAGACCACTGTGCCAGAAATTATTATAAACTACTCTGAAATAACCGTTTAGATTTTCAATTTTTGTTTTGTTTTTATCAAAACTTCTTTCAGATTGTCTAAAATATCCATGATCAATATAGTAAAAATTTTTAACTTTTTTTATTATATCTCCAGTACCCCTAAGATATCCATAGGTAACTATTGTTTTTTCATAATCTTTAAAATTATTTACATGGATCATCATTGAACTTGAGCCCTTTGCAAAAGAATAACATAGGGTTCTGTTCATAATATGATCCGTATAAACTACAGTTGGTAAATCTATTGAGGAGCCTGACATTTTTAAAATAATATATTAATATTAATAAAAATTCACAATTAATTTAAAATTAAAAATTATAATTAAAATTGTCTATAACAGACTTATCTAAATTATACACATAATCTATTGTTTCTTGGTCATAGTAGTCCTGATATTTAAACTTATTTTTTTTAAAATTATCATGTGACAATGAAATATCAAATTTTTTTTCAAGTTCTGACAGTTTCTCAAATTTAAAAATATTTTGAATTTTTTCTAATGTATAATAATCAACAAACCACCAAGATTGAGAACAAATTGTAAAGTTTGGATTCAAACTTGGTAAAACTTTTCTATTAGAACCTAAATAATAAAGCCAAAATTTAAATAAATTTTTCCTATTTTTTTTGTTAAATAGATCAAGTGAATTCAAAATCTCGTTTGTTGTATTATCATATTTTGAGTTCAATATATTTCTTATATCTTTATTTTTAATTTTATGTAAGCCGACCTCATCTCTAAGTAATTCTTGTTCAAAAAGACTAGCTAATCTCTCCCAGGGATTTCTAATGATCGTTAGGTAATGCATTTTCTTTTCAATTTTTAAAAGTGGTTTAATATATGTTTTTATAAAATTAAATGGAACGTGATCATGCTTACAGCCATAATTTTCCATGAAATGTATGTATGAACTATTATATTTTTTATTATCTAAACTGTTTTTTTTAATTGTGTTCTGGAAACTTGTACCGGCTGTCTTTGGGATATGTATAAAACAATAATCTAATTTATCTTTGTTAAAAAAAATCACTCTTTTGAGTAACATATTAAGAAAGTTTTACAAAAAAGTATTATTTATATTTGGAGCGGGCGAGGAGTTTCGAACCCTCGAACTCAACCATGGCAAGGTTGCCGAATACATCGTTTGCTTATTATTTACCGAATATTGGAACAATATTTGTAAAAAATAAATATATTTGAATCCAAAGGGCTACTTGGAGGCTACGTAAAAAAATACTTATTTATTATAATATTAAATATTACGCTTTTTTATAATTATTTGATTTGGTAATTTTATTAAATCACAAGGGGGTAAAATGTTACAAATAATTAGTCACGAAGTAAAAGATGTTGATGTATGGTTATCTTTTAACGATGAAAGAGTGAAAACTTTCTCAAAGTTTGCTGATAACATTGTTGATTTTGTAGATACTGAAAAATCAAATTATGTTTCAATATGTTATAATGTTTTAGATGAACAAGAAATGGACAAAGTACTTGGCTCTGAAGAAGTAAGAAATGAGGCTGAAAAGCATGGTGTTGTTTTTGATACTCTGAAAAGATTTACTCAAAAATAATTATAAAGAATAAGGCTAATGGCTACTCTAGGGCTACTTATTTCTTGGGATGTTTAATTTTTGGAGCGGGCGAAGGGATTCGAACCCTCGACTTCAACCTTGGCAAGGTTGCGCTCTACCCCTGAGCTACGCCCGCATAAAGTACACAATTACCACTTTGATTTTATAAGTCAATATTTGAGAAAATGATTTATTGAAATCTTTTTCTATATACAACATCAACTAGCAACATGTGAGGTAAGGTTAGTGCAGCAAGTCCAATGAAAATTACTTTTAAAAATGACTCATATAATGATAGGTTTTGAAATAGATAATAAACTATCCCTAAACCACCTGCCCAAGAAATTACTGTAAACACAAGTGTTGAGTAAATAACAAATTTTTTATTATTTAGGTTTAGATATATATTTTTGATCAAATGTTTTAAATGTTTGTAAGTATGGAAAAAACAAAAATATATTGCAAAACTTAAAAGTGGATCAAATAAATAAAAAATTAACAAAAAAAACAAAATTTCAACAACCCCTTTTCTTAATTTTTTTTCAAATAATGATAAGTAAATGAAATGTATTATTGATAAAAAAGTTAAAAAATAAGGAATGAAAAAATATTTTTGAAAAATATATATTTTATCATTAGTCAAATATTTAAATATTAAAAAAGATTGATTTTCATTAAAAAATATAATTCCAAAAATAATAGTCATTCCATAAGTAAAACTTACAGAGTATTTATATTGATTTATTTTAAAATTTGTCCAATCACATAATCCAAAATGAATAATTGTCATAATAATAAAAATAGATAGGCCAAAAATTGGAAAGTATAACCAAAATAAGATTACTAGAAAAAACAAAACAAGGTAGTAAAATATAAATTTTAGAAATTGAACTCTATTATTAAAACCTACAAGTGAAGCGACTGCGCCGTCAAACGATCCGTGTGGAAGGCCAATGAAAAAGATTAAAAAAAAAGAAATAATATTTAAAATTGTAAGATCAGCCAACATATTATTTGAATAGTTCTTTAATAAAAGGAAGCTTGGGCATACTTTTTATAATTTTAAGCTTAGTTAGTAAACTTGATTCACCCATCATAAAACTTTGGAATTCATTACCATTAAGATTAGATGCAAGTTTTATAAAAGAGTGCCCATTTTCTTTATTGTTTTTTAAAAATTTAATAAAAATTTTATCCATTTTTCTTTCTAAAAACTTATGAACATTTACATAGTTTGTATTAGAATTTTTTAACAATTGGATATGTTTTATTATAAATGAAAAGGCGTATCCAGTTGAGGGCTTACAAGCGCCTCCCCTAATACCAATATTGAAAATATTAGAATTAGCTGATCTTTTTTCTTCTGCAAAAAACATTGGTATTACTCCTTTTTCTGAACTCTTTTCATTATATTCAGTGATATTATTTTTCTTCAAGTAATCATTTATTTTTTCTCTGTACCAAGCACTGGGGAAAACCTCTTTTGAGAAAACCGTAGATTCAACTAGTGCTTTATTGTGACTGAATGGTAAAATATACATGAAATGTAATACATTATTTTCTTCCGTAAAGTGCATTAAAGTTAGTTTTTTATCGTCAAAAGTATTGTCCGCCACAGTGATATTTATTCCTAAAAAATGTTGGAGTAATTCACCTTTTTTTTCTTTTAATGATCGTGAATCATATATTTTTTCAGCATAATATTCTTTTTTATCAGCTGTTATTATTTTAAAAAAATTTTGTTCTGGTAAATATCGAACAACCTGTTTATTTTTTATTTCTAAATTATTATTTGTTTCTAAGCAGAATTTTTTCCAAGCCTTAAAACTAATGACACAATATGGTTTATCTGTATTTGTGTGTACTACCTCAGTATTATTATTTCTAATAGTCCACTTAAACCATTTTTTTTCAATAATACTTTCAAAAGGTCTCATCCAGTCTGTTAACCAAAAACCAAAGATATTATCTCTATTATTTATATCTTCATTTTCAAACGCAATAATTTCATTTGGTCTATCTCCATAAAGAATTTTATTTACTGCTAAACCACTAGGACCTAAGCCAATTATCGCTGCTTTATAAATTTTCATTAGGTAGATTATCTCTTATTTTTTGATACTGATAATTCATAAAAGGGATAAAAGTAAAAAGTAAAATTGATTTAATTGTAATTAAAAATTTTTCTAAAAAGTTTAAATAGACCCTTTCTCTAAAATATTTTTTTTTATTGGATTTGATTTTAATCCCAATACCTCTGTAAATATTAGCTGCAACGAATACTCCTAGCCTGGTTGATACTGGGACATATTTTAAACCAGCAAAACCATTTTCATAAAACTTATCTGAAAGGCTTATTACTTGATGAATTGCATTTGATATTTTTTCATCTTTTGCTGAACTTGTTGGATGAGTATCATTCAAGTTTTTTAATGATATATTAGGTATCCAATTGGCAGGTAAATATATTCTTTTCATTTTAGAATCTTCATAAACATCACGCGCTATATTTGTCAGCTGCATTCCAATTCCTAGGTCGATTGCAGATTGTGCTGCCTTTTTATTTTTTACTCCTATAATTTTAGACATCATTAATCCAACAGTGCCTGCTACATGATAAGAATATTTTATAAGTTCTTCTTTATTTTGAATTCTAATTTTTTTTTGATCCAGAATTAATCCTTCTATTAAATCTATAAAAATTAAATTGTTAATTTTATTTCTTTGTAAAAAAATACTTACTTTATTTTTTTTATTGTACTTAATTTCTTTGATTGAATTTTTAAGATAGATAGTTTGATCTTCACTATATTTATCAGCAATATCATCAAAATATCTACAAATTGAATAGAGTGTGCCTGCATTTTTTTTAGAACTTTTTGGTAGAAAAAAACTTGCCCAGTAAAAACTTTTTCCTTCTCTTTTCAAATCAGTTAATGAATTAAGCTCTAAATCAATCATTTTAATTTTAATTCAGTTTTAATAATATTTTCAACCACCTTAGCTGATGAAAGAACGCCTGGTATTCCAGCGCCTGGATGTGAACCTGCTGCGGAAAAATATAGGTTTTTAATTTTTTTATCTTTATTGTGATATCTAAACCAAGCTGACTGCGTAAAGATGGGAGCTATAGAAAAACCAGCTCCATGCATAGAATTATAATCATTTTTAAAATCTTTTGGGTTCATCCAAAAAACATCTGTAATGTTCTTTTCTAAATCTGGCATAATTGTTTGTGATAATTCTTTAACTATTTTATTTTTAAGATTTTCTGATTTAATATCCCAATCAATTTTTCCTTGCAAATTAGGTACTGGACACAAAACATAAAAACTATCACAACCCTCTGGAGCAAAAGACTTATCTGTTGCGGTAGGTCTATGAATGTACAATGAGAAATCATCAGATAAAATTTTATTTTTAAATATATCATGAAGTAAAGACTTAAATCTTTCAGTCATCCAAATAGTATGATGAGCAACATTATGATATTGTTTTTTAGTACCAAAGAAAAGTACAAACAGACCCATTGAATACAGTAAGTTTTTTTCTCTTAAAACAGGTCTGCTTAATTTCTGTTTTTTTAAAAGTTTAGAGTAAACCATAGGTGGATCAGCATTACAAACAACCAAATCTAAATTGCTAAATTCTTCATTATTAGTTAATATTTTTGTTATCTTATTATTTTCTACAATAATCTCTTTTGCCTCAGTATTTGTTTTGATGTTGATACCAGAATCTATCATTAATTTTTTTAACTCAGATACAATTTTACCGGTTCCACCCATGCAAAAAAATACTCCCCATTTTCTCTCTAAATAATGAATTAAAGCGTAGATGGATGTTGTTGTGTGTGGGTCACCTCCAACTAAAAGTGGATGAATTGAAAATGCTTTTCTAAGATAAGGATTTTTTAAATAACTGTTCACAAGTTGAGACACAGTAAAATAACTTTTCAAAATTATTAAATTAGGAATAACACCTAACATTTTAAAAAAAGAAATAAATGGTTTATCAGCTAGTTGTGTAAACCCTACATCAAATATTTTTTTAGATTGGTTTAAGAGTTTAGAATATCCTGCAATGTCATCTTTATTAAATTTACTTATTTCAGCATTTGTTTTTTCCACTGTAGAACAATAATCAAATGTTTTACCATCATGAAAATAATATCTATACCATGGTTCAAGAGGAACAAAGTTTAGATAGTCTTCTCTTTTTCTTCCAAACAAACTGAATAATTCATCAAAAAGAAATGGGGCTGTTATAACCGTTGGTCCTGCGTCATGCTTAAATCCATTTACTTCGAAAACTCTTGCTCTACCACCAATATCGTCTAGCTTTTCTATAATTGTTGTATCGTAGCCAAGTTTCTTTAGTCTTAAGCTTATAGCTATGCCGCCAAAACCACTTCCGATTACTACTGCTTTTTTTTCCATTGTTTATTTAGTAATTGTATTTAAATACCTTATTTCTTAATAATTATAATATTATTTATGCTGACAAAGACAGATTTATTTGAATTACTTAGTGTAAAAAATAAAGATTTTCAAATTCATGAGCACGATCCTTTATTTACAGTAGAGGACTCTGAAAAACTTAGAGGAGAAATTAGTGGTGCACATACAAAGAATTTATTTCTAAAAAATAAAAAAAATAACTTTTTTCTTTTTAGTTGTAATGAAAATGCAAAAGTTGATTTAAAACTATTCTCCAAATCAATTGATGCTAAAAATTTATCTTTTGCCAACGAAGAATATTTAAAAAAATATTTAGGCATAAAACCTGGGTCTGTTTCTCCATTTGCACTTCTTAATGACATTAAAAATGTTGTTAAGTTTTATTTAGATGAAGAGCTTTATAAAAGTGAGGTAATTAATTTTCATCCTCTAATTAATACTACAACAATAAGTATTAAAACTTCATTGTTTATTGACTTCCTTCTTGAAAATAATAAAAAAATTCATATTTTTTCTCTTGATAGCTATAGTATAAGTAAAGTTTTATGAATGAAATTAGCAATATAATCGACGTAAATGAAACAGAGTTTAATGATCAAGTAATTGAGGCAAGTCAAAATAAATTAATTGTTGTAGATTTTTGGGCTCCATGGTGTGGTCCTTGCAAACAACTAACACCAATTTTAGAAAAAATAATATCTAAATCAAGTGATAAAGTAACATTAGTAAAAATTAATATTGATGAGAATCAACAAATAGCAGCTCAACTAAGAATTCAATCAATTCCCACAGTTTATGCATTCAAAGATAAACAAATTGTTAATGCTTTTCAGGGTGTAATCCCAGAGAATAAGATAATTGAATTTATAGAAAAATGTTTAGGGTCTAAAATTAACAAAGATTTTACTGATTTTTATAATGATGTAAAAAATGCGATGTCTGAAAATAAATATCAGGAAACCAAAGACGTACTGCTAGACTTTATTTCTAAAAACTCAAATGAAATAATGGGCATTTATTTGTATTTAGAATGTCTTATCGAACTGAAACAGTTTGAAGAGATTGAGAGTTTTATTGATTCATTAGATAAAGAAATGAAAGAAAAAGACGAGATTAAACAAGTTTTAAAAAAAATAGAAATTGTAAAGAAGAATTCATCTGGACCTGATATTGATGAATTACAAAATAAACTTGAAAAAGAACCAACTAACATAGATTTGGTTTTAGAATTATCTGATAGATATTTTTCAATCAAAGAATATGAAATTGGAATGGATTTGCTTTTAAAAAATTATCCAAGCAATAAGGATAAGGTAAAAAATAAAATGTTAGAGTTCTTTGGTGTACTGGGTAACAATGATGAGATCACCGTAAGATATAGAAAAAAACTCTCACAAATAATGTTTTCTTAAAATGGAATTACCAATTTTTCCTTTAAATGGTGCTGTTTTATTTCCAGGTACAAACTTGCCACTAAATATCTTTGAAGAAAGATATCTTCAAATGGTTGATTATTCATTGTCAAAAAAGAGATTTATAGGAATGATTCAAACTAATCGAAATCAAGAATTATATAGTATAGGATGCGTTGGAAAAATTAACAGTTTTAGCGAAACAAATGATGGTAGATACTTAATTAGCCTAGAAGGAACTGATTGCTTTAAAGTAAATAAAGAAGTCTATAAAGATTTTAAGTTTAGATTAGTAGACGCTAAACTAATAAAAAATTATCATAATGTTGAAAAGTTAAGCGATGAGAAAAAAGTAAAATTACTTAAAAAATACGAAGACTATGCAAAAATAAAAAAGATGAATATTAGTTTAGAAGAAGTAAAAAAAATAGATATTTCACAAATTGTCAAATTTATTGCAATGATCTCACCGTTTAAAGATGAAGATAAACAAGTTTTATTAGAAACTTCTAATCTTAATGAATTTTACAATAAATTATTATCAATAATTGAAATAGAATTAGTTGGAGACCTAACAAATAAAACTATTAATTAACCCTCATAGCAAAATCACTTATTTTATTTTTTAATTTTTTAAAATTATTAATATTGCTAATACCAAAGAATCTTAGTTTTTCTATAAAAGGATATTGTAATTTAAAAATGCTATCAAGTTTGTCAGTGACTTGATAGAGCGTGTATGAGTTATAAAAATTTTTATTTTGATATTCTTTACAAAAAGATTTGTTACCAAGCTCTATACCAAGAGATTTATATTTTTTAATAATTTCATATAGGTTATTAAGATCATTGATTCCTAGATTCCAGCCTTGGCCAGCGATTGGGTGAAAAGAATGTGCAGAATCACCAATATAAACAGTTCTTTTTTCAAAAAATCTTGTATTTAAATGTGCGTTTAGAGGAAATATTTGTTTACTTATTATTTTGTTGATTGAACCAACACAATCTTGTGTTTTCTCATTTAAAATAGTTTTGAGTTTTTTGTTTTCCAATTCAAGTAAAAATTCTAGGTACTCACTATTATGTGTCCACACAATTGAACTAGAAAAATTTTTAGTGGTTTTTTTCATAGGTAAAATAGCTAATGGACCATTTTTATAAAAAAACTCAAATGCTGTACTTTTGTGATCTTTGCTATGTGTGAAAGTTAATACAAGCGCATTTTTATTATAATTTTTTGAATAATATGGAGTTTTAAATATTTTTCTTACTTTGCTGAACTTTCCATCTGCTGCAATGTTAAGGTCAGAAATAATTTTAATACTTTCAGAACAAATAATTATTTTTTCAGAATCAAATTGAATATCTTTTATATGAATATTATTTATTACTTTAATATTTCTATTTTTTTTTATTTTTAAATAAATTAAATTTAAAAGATCTATATTTTTTATAATATATCCTAAATTTGATTTTCTTCTGGCATTATCAAACTCTAATTGATTTGATAAGTCTCTATCAATTACTTTTATTTTTTCTATAAATTGACACAAAGATTTCATTTCATTCCAAAGGCCTATTTTATCAAAAAAAATTTTAGTTCCCTCAGATATTGCTATAGTTCTTTGATCTTTATAATTTTTACAATTAAAGTTTGGTTTTTTTTCCAATATCGTAACTTTAAAGCCAAGCTTTGATAAACAGAGTGCTGTTATAGAGCCTATAAGGCCTCCACCAACTATATTGATATCAGAATGAATTTCCTTCATAATTTTCTTCGAATTACCATAATCTATATGTAATACAATTTAACTATATGTTCAAATATGGGTCAATTAGATTTTTTTTAATAAAATTTACAGTTGGTTTACTAATTTTCGCAATATCTATTTTATTTTTAGGAAGCTTACTGTCCTATGATTCAAGTGATCCAGGCTTTAATAATTTAGTAGATAGTACATCAAAAATACAAATACTGAATTACTTTGGTGGTTTTGGGGCATATACAGCGAGCTATTTGATAAGTTCATTAGGTTATCTATCATACATATTTAGTCTCTTTATATTAATCATAAGTGTGAAGTTAATGTTAGGATTAGATACTAAACATATTTTTATAAAATTTATCTCCAACATAAGTGGTATTGTTTTACTGAGTTCGTCAATGAGATACTTTGATATAAATTTTATAGAAATTGGATTTATATCCATAATTGTTAATGGTCTTGCTTATAGCTTGGTTGGTAGTTTAGTACAAAATAAATTACTACTATTAATTATAAATCTTATTTTGCTAATTTTTTCAATTTATTTAATTACTTATTCATTTTCTCTAAAAATAAAATTTTTCAAAAAGATATTTATTTTTTTAGGTTTTTTTAAGTATCTTAAATATTTCAACCCTTTTAAATTAATAATTGTTGGTTCTAAAAATTTAAAACCATTAAGAAAAAAAAGAGTTTTAAAAAAAAGTGAACCGACTATAAATAAAAATAGACAATCATATAATTTTAAGGAAAGTGAGAATTTATCAAGTCAAACAAAACCTAATGAGATGGGTGGTTTTAAATTTAAGCTTCCAGATAATCGACTTCTTGTTAAATCTAAAAATAAAAATGTAATTGATAGGGAAACAAGCAAAATCAATAAAGAACGTGCAATTAAGCTTGAAAAAACACTTGCTGAGTATGGTGTTGAGGGAAGTATTGTTGATTTTAAAACAGGTCCAATTGTTACCTTGTTTGAGTTTATCCCAAGTGCGGGTATTAAATCTAGTAAAATAATAGGCTTGTCTGATGATATAGCAAGAGCAATGTCATCTTACTCTGCAAGGATATCATCTCAACCAGGCAAAACCAGTCTAGGAATTGAAATACCTAATGCAAAAAGAGAAAGTGTTATGTTTGGAGATTTAGTTGATGATGATAAGTTTGAATTAAATAATAACTCTCTAACACTAGCTCTAGGAAAAAATATAGCTGGTGAAAAAGTTTATGCTGATTTAGAAAAAATGCCACACTTACTTATTGCAGGAACAACTGGGTCAGGAAAGTCAGTGGGTATTAATACCATGATCTTAAGTTTGTTATTTAAGTTCAAACCTAATGAATGTAAATTAATTTTAATTGATCCTAAAATGCTTGAATTAAGTATTTATGAAGATATTCCCCATCTACTAACACCAGTTGTTACAGATCCTAAAAAAGCAGTTTTTGCACTCAAATGGGTAGTGAGAGAAATGGAAAATAGATATAAATTAATGAGCTCAATAAATGTTAAAAATATAGTTTCTTATAATAAAAAGGTTGGACAATACATTAATGCTGGCAGAAAATTATACAGAGAAGTACAAACAGGCATAGATAATAATACGAGGATGCCAATCATTGAAAAAAAAGAAATAGTTTTAGAAAATCTTCCTTATATAGTAGTTGTTATTGATGAGATGGCAGACCTAATGATGGTTGCTGGAAAAGAAGTAGAATCACTAATTCAAAGGTTAGCACAAATGGCAAGGGCCTCAGGTATTCATTTAATTACAGCGACTCAAAGACCAAGTGTTGATGTTATAACAGGCACTATAAAGGCAAATTTTCCAAGTCGGATAAGTTATAAAGTTGCTAGTAAATTTGATAGCCGAACAATATTAAATGAAATGGGATCCGAACAATTATTAGGAAGTGGAGATATGTTGTTCTTAGAAAATGGTGCGGTAATAAAAAGACTGCACGGAGGGTTTGTTTCTGAAAGTGAGGTTGAAAATGTTGTTTCTGCAATTAAAAGCCAAGTAATATTTGACCAAAATAAACAAATCGACTTAGTTGAGAATGAAGTTTCAAGTTCTGATAATCTAGACCTTATGACTGACAACACTGATGAGCTTTATGGAAAGGCTGTTGAAATAGTAATTAAACAGCAAAAAGTATCAACTAGTTATATTCAAAGATATCTCCAAATTGGTTATAACAGAGCCGCAAGAATTGTTGAAAAAATGGAAGAGGATGGTGTAATCACAGAACCAAATAATGCTGGAAAAAGACATGTGCTTAAAAAAGAATAAGTTATTTGTTTTTTTTTGTTTAATTTTATTATTTTCATTCTCTACTCACTCAAAAGAAAGTAGATTGATTGACAGTATTGATTATCTAAATAATCTTAATAACTTTTCAGCTTCGTTTGTTCAAAATAATAATTATGAAATATCTGAAGGGAATATTTTTATAGGTCAAGACAGAATAAGAGTGGAGTATAACTTGCCCTCACAAATATTAATAATATTGAGTGATAATAAAGCAATGTATTACAATTTTGAGTTGGACGAAGATGAATTTTTTAATCCTAAAGATAGTTTAGCTTGGTTTTTTATAGAATTATTTAAAAATCCTGATTTTTTTTTAGATGCAAAAATTGAAATTAAAAACAAAAATTATATTATTAAAAAAGATGGTTATTTTGATGATATAGAATTTTCAATAAAAGTTTCGTTTGAAGAAATGCCGACTGTAATTCGTAAAATTGAAGTAGAATTTGATGGAAATGATATATCTTTGTCACTTTTTAATCATCAATTTGATAGAGTTTTTAAAAAAAATCACTTTAAACTTATTAATCCCAAGTTTTTTAAGGCTAAGTAATTTGAACAAAGTCATTTTTTGTTTTAATTTTGACAGTAGCTTTAATTTTATCAAATTTTTTTCTTATTCTTGTCAAGTGACTGTCTAATGAATTAGTAATTATGTCTCTTTTAATACCAAGTACTTTCTCTTTTAAGAATTTTTTTTCACATGTTTTTTTATCAATTAAATATATTAAAATATTTTTTTCTATATCAGTTATGGTGCAAGATAATTTATTTGATATGTTTGTCATTTTTCTGTCTTTTATTTTGATGTCGCAAAACCCTATTGTTTTCATTGAAAGAAAATTATTTATTTCTTTTCTAAGTCTGTCTGGCTCAATGGGAGTTTTTAGAACAACTAAATTATGATTTGTAAAAATCTTTTTATCAGACAAAAGAATATGTGGTTTTGATATTTTTTCTAAATCATATTTTTTTGTATATTTGCTACTAAGAAAAATTATTCCACCCTCTTTAGACTGAAAATTGTTAAATAATTCATCCAAACTATAAAATATTAAATTGTAGTCAGGTAATAAATCTTCAAAGAATTTAGTGTAAGAAATTTCAGAAAAAATAGTGATTTTATTAATCATTTCTTTTGCCAAATAAAATTGTGCCCAGTCTGATGTATTTAGGTTTAAATTTTATTGCCTTTTTATAATCACTACTCATTCCTATGCTTAAATTGTGTAGATTATTTCGATTAGCTAATTCAGAAAGCAAACTAAAATGATCATCTGGATTATCATTTACAGGAGGTATGCACATAAGACCTATGATATTTAGTTGCATGTCGTTAATGCAATAATTAATAAACTCACTTACATCTGCAGGGAAAATACCGCTTTTAGTTTCTTCCTTGCCTGTATTTACTTGAATAAATATTTCTTTATTTTGTAAATATAAAAGATTTTTATTGAATTCGATTGCTATTTTTTCTCTATCTAGCGTATGAAAGACATCAAACAGTTTGGCTGCATCTTTGACTTTATTTGATTGAAGAGGGCCTGTAAGGTGTAATTTAACTAATGGATTAGCATTTTTTATATCCTCAAACTTCTTTTTAGCTTCATTAACCCTGTTTTCACCAAATGTTTCTACACCGTATTTTATAGCATCTATAACGCTATCTTTGGGGTGATTTTTGGAAATCGCAACTATTTTGGTTGATTTGCTATGTTTTATTAAAAATTCGTTGATTTCTAGGTATTTTTTATTATCGAACATATTTTAGAACTGTTGTAAAAAAACAACACTTAATAAAAATTTTCTATAATTAGTAAGCTTTTTTTGAAATTTAATCAATTTGTTTATATTTACCTCCCCAATGTAGAATAGTTTCTACATTTAATGAATATTCATTAACTCAAAAGGAGTAATTATGAAAAAAGAACTATTAATCGGTACAGCCTTAGTATCTACGCTTGGTGCAGCATCAGTTGCAGAAGCAGTAACAGCTACTATGAGCGGTAACCATAAAACTGGTGTCGAGCAAGAATCACCTGATTCTGGTGGAGATACTAGATCACAGATTAATGATAACAACTTTACTGTTTCATTATCTGAAACTACTGACGGTGGTGTTACTATTTCTTCTAGCTTCATGCTTATGAATGAAAATGGATCTGCTGGTGATCTTGATGCTGGATTTACTCTAGCTTTCACTGATGGATCTAAGCTTGATATCCTCAATGCTGGTAACGCAATGGCTGGACATGATATCTCTGTTCCTGGATCTGCAGGCTCTGAAGGTATTACATTAACTACTGCAAACAATGCTCCAACTGGACTTGATTTTGCTGCTGCTTCAACTGTATTTGGTGTTGAATACCATACTGCTGAAGATTTCTTAGTTGATGGTTTAAAAATGTCAGCTTCAATCTCAACTGATAACGGTGCAAACTCATCTGCTACTTATAAAGTAGACAATCACTGGGGTCTTGGTGCAACATATGTAACAACTGCTGGTGATACTACTGTAACAATTGGTGCTGGTGTAACTGACTCAAGTTTTGGTATGACTGGAACTGGTCCTAGCTCTGATGAAGGTGGTGTTCACTTTGGTGTGAGTGCTGTAACTGGTGATTTAACTGTTGCTATCGGATTTGGTGATGGTGATGACGTTGGATCAACTACTGCTGGTACTGCAGATAGAGAAATCGACGGTGAAGTTGTAAAAGCTGGTGTTAAATATGTAACTGGCGATTTAACTTTCAACGTAGGTGCTGTATCTGGTGAAGCTACTGATAACGCTTTCGGTGGTACGACTACTGAAACAGACTCAGTTGATAAAGTTTCAGCAAGTGTATCTTATGCTGTTGCATCTGGTGTAACTGCTATCCTAGGATATACTGATGTTGAATCTCAAAACGAGAATTCTTCTGATACTAAAGATGGTTCTGCTTGGTACATTGGTGCCAACATGGCATTTTAATTAATCAGATAATTTATTTTAATAAAAACGGCACTATAATTAGTGCCGTTTTTTTTATGTTTTACTTTTTCCAATCTATGCAATAATTAAAGATTTATGTATTTATTAAGATTGATAACAATTGCTTTATTATTGTTTGTTTACTCGTGTAATCAAAATCTTAGTGATAAGGAAAAAAAAGAAATGTGGAGTAAAGCACAAACGACCGGAGCTATAATAGATAGATCAGGCACAAAATTTAATTCAGCCACAAATAAAGATCTAGCTCTACAAGATGCTGAAACAAGACTTCAAACAGGTGGTGGTCTTTTTGGTAAAGGTTTAGATGTTGATGGAATTATAAATCAAACAAATAATAATCAGCAAGTAGCTACATATGGTATGCCGATAAATCAATACTTGTGGAGAGGGTCTCTTGAAACTATTAGTTTTATGCCATTGTCCTCTGCAGATCCTATTGGTGGAACCATAATTACAGATTGGTATACGTCTGAAAATAATGAAGATGAGAGATGCAAATTAAATATATTTATATCTGGTTCAGAACTGAAAACTCAAAATCTAAAAGTCACATCATTTTGTGAAGTGTTCAAGAATAATAGATGGATTGCACGAAATGTTGATGCATCAAATAATATTAAAATAGAGAATGCTATATTAAACAAAGCGAAAAAATTAAAACTAAGCTCAAGTTAAGATAGTGTCATCGAGATACAATCATAAAATAGTAGAAGAGAAGTGGCAAAATCTTTGGTCTAAAAATAATTTATTTTCAGTAGAAACAAACACGAAAAAGAAAAAATATTATGTATTAGAGATGTTTCCTTATCCTTCGGGAAAAATACATATGGGTCACGTTCGAAATTATACCCTTGGTGATGTTGTAGCAAGATATAAAAAAATGAATGGATATAACGTTATGCATCCAATGGGCTGGGATGCTTTCGGTTTGCCAGCTGAAAATGCAGCAATGACTGAAAAGAAACACCCTGAAAAATGGACTTATCAAAATATAAAAACTATGAAAGATCAACTATTAAAAATGGGTTTGTCGCTAGATTGGAAAAGAGAGATAGCAACATGCCATCCCGAATACTACAAACATGAACAAAAGTTTTTTATCGATATGTTTAAGGCCGGTCTTGCATATAAAAAAGAATCTGAGGTAAATTGGGACCCAGTGGATAAAACTGTTTTAGCAAATGAACAAGTTATAGATGGAAAGGGTTGGAGATCTGGAGCAGAAGTAGAAAAGAAAAAGCTATCACAATGGTTTCTTAAAATAAGTAAGTATTCAGAAGAGCTTTTAAAAGATTTAGACAAATTAGACCAATGGCCTAACAAGGTTAAAATCATGCAATCAAACTGGATTGGTAAATCTATTGGTGCTGAAATTAACTTTAATCTTACAGACAAAGATCAGTATATAAAAATTTTCACAACACGTCCTGACACAATTTTCGGGGCAACGTTTATTGCTTTATCAACAAATCACCCGGTTTCAGAAGAGTTAGCTAAAACCAATAAACAGGCAAATGCTTTTATTAAAGATTGTATGAAAGAAAACTCAGATAAAGTAAAAATGGGTTTTAATACGGGCCTATTTGTTAATCATCCGTTTATAGACGGCAAAAAACTGCCTGTATATATAGCTAATTTTGTTTTAACTGAGTACGGTTTAGGGGCAATTTACGGTTGTCCTGCCCATGACCAAAGAGATTTTGATTTTGCAAAAAAATATGGTTTAGAAATAATAACAGTCGTAAAACCAAAAGAAAATAATGATGAAAATTTTTCTGTAAAAAATGAAGCTTATGAGGGTGATGGTATTATTATTAACTCTGATTTTTTAAATGACCTATATATAGATGAAGCAAAGGTTAAAATAATAGAGTCAATTACAAAAAAGAAAATTGGTTATAAAAAAACAAATTATAAATTAAGAGATTGGGGCATATCAAGGCAGCGGTTTTGGGGTTGTCCAATTCCCATTATTTATAGAGAAGATGGGGAAATTCTACCTGTTGAAGAAGAACAATTACCAATAAAACTACCTAATGAAAAATTTAGTGAAAAAAACACTACTTTAAAAAATATTGAAGGATGGAGCGAGACAACATGTTCAAAAACTGGAATGAAGGCTGTAAGAGAGACAGATACCTTTGATACTTTTTTTGAGTCTTCTTGGTATTACTTTAGATATTGTAATGCTAGGCTCAACACACCATTTGATAAAGAAGATATTTCATATTGGTTACCAGTAGATCAATACATAGGCGGTATAGAACACGCAATCCTTCATTTGTTGTATTCAAGATTTTTTACAAAGGCTTTAAGAGATTTGGGTTATTTTAAATTAGATGAACCATTTAAAGGTTTGTTTACTCAAGGAATGGTGACCCATCAGACATTTCAAAATGAAAAAAAGGAATGGGTAGAGCCAAAAGAAGTTAAAGAACTTGATGGTGTTTTTTATGATAGGAACAACAATAATGTTAAGGTTGGTAAAATTGAAAAAATGAGTAAATCAAAAAAAAATGTAATAGACCCTAATGACATAATTAATTCTTATGGTGCTGACACGGCTAGATGGTTTATGTTATCAGATAGCCCCCCAGAGAGAGACTTACAGTGGACTGAAAAGGGAATAATTGCTTCTTATAAATTTATAAATAAATTGTGGGATTTTGTAGAAAAACAAAAAAACTATTCAAACCCTAAACCTGATAACACACAATCAAAAAAAGTGTGTAATGAATTAAAAATAATAATTAATAATGTTTCATCATTTATTGAAAAATTTCAATTTAATAAATCTGTAGCTAAAATTTATGAGTTTACAAATATTTTAAATAACGCGATATTAAACAAAAATATAAATAAAGATGATTTAAAATGGGCTATTCAAAAATTAGCATTGATTTTACAACCGTTTGTTCCTCATATAAGTGAAGAAATTTGGTTAGCAACTAATCAAAAAGGTTTTTGTGTTAATCAAATATGGCCTGTAGAACAAGTTTCTCAAAAAGATATTAGTGTTAAAATAGCAATACAAATAAATGGGAAAACTAGAGATATTTTAGAGTTAAAAGAAAATATAGATAAAAAAGAAATCGTAGAATTGGCACTGGGTAATAAAAAAATTAATAAATATTTAAAAAATAAAGATATTATAAAGGAAATTTATGTTCCAGGAAAGATACTTAACTTGGTAGTTTGATGTTCAGAAAAATCTTATTTTTAAAATTAATATTACTTCTACATTCCTGCAACAACATTGATTTTGTTTATAACGATACGAAAGAAACAAACCCTCTCTACAATAAGACAATTTTTCAATTCACAGGAGATGAATTACCAATGTTAAAAACAAACGCTTATAGTTATTTAGGAAATGCCGAATTATCTATTTATGAATTAGTTATAGATGTGTCAGATAAAAAAACTAAGCGCTCAGTACTAGACAACCAAGTTGTTGATATTTATGATCATGAAATTTCATATAAATTTAGTTTATATAATATCGAAGAGAGGTGTGTCTTATCAAATATAGGTATAAGCTCAAGCTTTACGTATACACCAAAATCTGGGGGTTTGAATTTTGCTTCAGATGAAAATTTGGTTAGACTTTATGATTTGTCATCTAACGAAACATTTCAGCAATTAATTAATTTAAGTAATGAAGCAGATAAACTAGAGTGTTTAAATGAGGGTTAGCCCTATTTCTATTTTATCTGATCGTATTAAAATTGCACAAAATAGCATATTTTTTCTATCAGGAAATGAAATTACGCTTATCGAGAAAATTAAAATGTCTATTATAGACTATTTTAAAAATAAAGGCTCATTTGCTATTAATAAAATAAAGAACATCGAAGAATGTCAATTTGAGAAAAGTCTTTTTGAGAAAAATAACATTTATATAATCAATGATGTTAGGGGTTTAAGTGAAAGCAAAATTGAAGATTTGATAAACAGTAATGAAATTTTTATATTTATAAATGAGAACAGCCCTAAAATAAAAACAATAAAAAACATATTTATAAAAAGAAAAGATACATGGATGGTTGATTGTTATGAGCTTTCTAAAGAAGATAAACAAGAATTGTTAAAAATATATTTGACTAAAAATAAAATTTCAACAGAAAATGAAACATATTGGGAATTAGTTGAAAGCCTTGCTGATAAATATTTTTTCTTTGAAAAAGAATTAGATAAATTAGAATGTTTTTCAAATAACATAATAAATACAGAACAAATTAAAACTATTGTTTCAAAAAAAATTGGCGGAGTTAATGATATTTTTTTTGAAGTTTTAAAAAATAACAGCAAAATTACTGAAATATATAATAACAAAGTTACTAACTCAGCTGAGCTAAATGAGTTTTTTTATTCATTTAAAAGGTTTTGTTTTTTAATAATTGACAGTGAAAATGAAAATGATTTTAAAGCTGGTATTCCTAAATATTTATTTAAACAAAGGTCTTTTATGATAAGTTTATTTAATAGGTTTAATAATAAAAAGAAGACCTTGTTATTAAATTTATTACACAAAACCGAAAGAAGTATTAGATCTGAAGAAAAACTGTCTATAATTATTGGTTTAAGATTTTTAATAAATTTTAAAAGGCTGGTTACTTCTTAAGTCTTTTCATTAGTTCATCTAATTGGTTTAAATCAGAATAAAACAAAGTTAAAGATCCTGATGACCCATTCTCGTTAAATTGTATTGATGTTTTTAAACCAATTTTATCTGACAGCTCTCTTTCTAAATCAACTATATTGGGGTCTTTCGTGTTATTGTTTTTCCTTGTTTTTTTAAATTTGGATGTTGATCTTTCAACATCCCTAACACTAAGTTTTTTATTAATTATTTCTTTAGCTTTTTCTAGAGCATTGGGAACACCAATCAAAGCCCTTGCGTGACCCATTGTTATTTCAGTATCAATAACCATTTGTTGTATTTTTTCATCTAAATCTAAAAGTCGTAAAATATTAGAAATATGGCTTGAACTTTTACCCACTAGCTTAGCAAGACTATCTTTATTAATTTTTTTAATATCAATTAACCCTTTGTAAGCATTAGCTTCTTCAATAACATTTAGGTCCTCTCTCTGTATATTTTCAATCAGTGCTGCTTCTAGTGTGTTTGTATTATCTAGATCTTTAACTACACAATCTAATTCGTGTAGCCCAACTAGTTGACAGGCCCTCCATCTTCTTTCGCCTGCAATAATTTGAAACTGTTGATTATCCAAAGCTTTAACAACGATGGGTTGGATGAGGCCTTGGTTTTTAATTGAAGCAGCTAACTCTTTTAACTCTTCATCTTTAAAATTTTTTCTTGGTTGTGATGGGTTTGGTAGAATTTGAGAAATATTAATTTTTTTAACCGCTTCATATTGTTCATCTTTAGCAGTTGTTGTTGATAACAGAGCGCCTAGGCCCATTCCTAGTTTATTTTCTTTATTCATAGTTTTTATTTTGATTTAAAATGACTTCTTTTGCAAGCTCAATATAAGCCAAGGAGCCTGCGGCTTGTGTATCATATAACAATGCTGGTTTTCCATGACTAGGGGCTTCTGATATTTTCACATTTCTAGGAATGGTGGTTTTATAAACTTGATCACCAAAGTGTTGTCTGACATCTTCCTCAACTAATGAGCTTAAAGAATTTCTTTTATCAAGCATTGTAAGTAATATACCTTCAATTTTTAAATCTTTATTAAAATTTTGCTGAATTAGTTTTATTGTTTGCATTAATGCAGAAAGCCCCTCAAGTGCAAAAAATTCAGATTGAAGGGGAATAAGAGTGGTGTCAGAAGCAACCAGTGAATTAATTGTCAGTAAACCAAGTGCTGGGGGGCAGTCTATAAAAATAAAGTCAAAATCATTTATTTCAGCAAATATTGATTTCAAAATAAACTCTCTGTTTTCAAAATTTGTCAACTCCACCTCTGCTGCAGCTAGATCAGTATTTGCACCAATAATTTTTAGGCCTGGAATTAGTGTTTCCTTTATACCCTCTGTTAAAAGTTTTTTTTCGTGAATCATTTCATAAATTGATGGTTTTCTTTCATTATAAGCAATGCCCAGTCCTGTGCTTGCATTTCCTTGTGGATCTGCGTCAACGATTAGCACATTTTTTTTCACAGCGGCTAATGAAGTTGCTAAATTTATTGTGGTTGTAGTTTTACCAACACCACCTTTTTGATTCGAAATAGAAATGATTTTTTTCACAATTTTTTATATTTACTTATTTTTAACACAAAACCATCACCCTCACTTTTGCTCGGATATAGATCATAAACAAAGTTAAAGGATTTTTTAGCATCATCAATTTCTTTCTTAACATTTCTTCCTTTAAGAAAAAGTAATGATGTATTTTTTTTTGTAAAAAAACGTGAATAATCCAATAATTTTATTAATGGGGCAAAAGCTCTGCAAATAATAAAGTCAAATTTTTGATTTTTGATTTTTTCAATCCTTGTACAAATAGTTTTAATTTCAAGACCTTGCTCGTTGGCAAAATCTTTAATAAAGTTAATTTTTTTCATCTTTGAGTCTATCAATAATATATTTGTATAACCAAAAATATACAAAATTAATCCGGGCAAGCCTGCACCGGTTCCAAAATCTATTATTGATGAAGTCCTTTTCAAAATAAATTTAGACAGCTGTAATGAGTCATTAACATGCCTATCCCAAGCAACATTAATTGTAGATGGGCCTACTAGGTTATGTATTTTATTGTTATCTTTTAGTTTTTTTAAGTAGTTATCAATTAAATCAACTTGTGTTTTGTTGAGATTATAATTCTTAATTAAAGTATTTTTATCCAAACTATGCTGCTTTTTTGTTTTTGTTTTTTTTAATATATCTAAGTAAAGCTATAATAGCAGCTGGTGTTACACCTGATATCCTTGAAGCTGCTCCAAGTGTTGGGGGTTTTATTTTTGATAATTTTTCAACTATCTCATTAGACAGGCTCCCAACTAATTTATAATTGGTTGATTTAGGAATTTTTAAATTTTCTTCTCTTTCAAAATCTTCTATATCCATCCTTTGTCTATCAAGATAACCTGCATACCTAGCTTCAATTTCTATTTGTTCAATTACATCATCTGCTAAATTATTTAGTTCTGGAAGAATTTTTTTGAGCTTAGGAGTTGTAATATTAGAAAATGATAAGAGATCTATAATGTTTCTTTTCTTTCCATCTCTGTTTATTTTTATCCCTTTTTTTAGAAGCGCATCTGGTGAGAACTTCTGGTCTTTTACAAACCTAAAGCCTTCTTTTATTCTTCTGGATTTTTTTTCAAACATTCTTTGCCTATCTATATCAACACAACCTATATCAATTCCTAGGGGGGTAAGTCTTAAATCTGCATTATCGGCCCGAAGTAAAAGTCTGTATTCAGACCTTGAAGTAAACATTCTATATGGCTCTTTAGTTCCTTTTGTAACTAAATCATCTATCAAAACACCTATATATCCCGACGATCTAGGTATTATAAATTCTTTATTAGATGTTGTTTTAAGTGATGCATTTATCCCAGCCATTATACCTTGTGCAGCCGCTTCTTCGTATCCAGTTGTTCCATTAATTTGTCCTGCAAAAAATAAATTTTTAATTTTTTTTGTTTCAAGTGTGTGTGTTAGTTCTTGTGGGTCAACAAAATCATATTCAATTGCATAAGCAGGTTGTGTAATTGTAACATTCTCTAAACCTTTAATCGTTTTAACAAATTGCTCTTGAATTTCAGTTGGAAGTGAAGAAGATATTCCATTAGGATATATTAAATCGCTATCTAATCCTTCTGGCTCAAGAAATATCTGATGTGATGACTTACTTTTGAATTTATGAATTTTATCTTCAATAGATGGGCAATACCTAGCTCCCATTGATTGTGCTTCTCCCGAATACATTGGTGATAGGTTTAAGTTCTTAGCGATTATTTCATGAGTATTTTTATTAGTATGAGTAATAAAACAAGATATTTGAGGAATGTGGATATCTCTGTTGATAAAAGAAAATGGAATGAGCTTTTTATCTGGGTGTTGTTCATCTAAGTCATTGAAATTTATAGTTTTTTTAAGTAATCTTGGGGGTGTTCCTGTTTTCAATCTGCCTATTGAAAACTTTAGATCTTTAAGCCTTCTTGCAAGCTTTATTGAGGGCTTATCTCCAACTCTTCCTGCTTCTTGTTTTTCTGAACCAATTCTTATTAGCCCTTGTAAAAAAGTTCCTGTTGTTAAAACTACAGATTCAGAGGATATTTTTTTATTATCCCCTAAAACAACTCCCATTACCTGATTATTTGAAACAACCAAGTCCTCTACTGATCCTTCGATAATTTGAAGGTTTTTTTGGTCAGATACGATCTCATTTATAGCATTTTTATATAAAATTCGGTCTGTTTGAGCCCTTGGGCCCCTTACAGCAGCACCTCTACTAGAATTTAACATTCTAAATTGTATACAGGATCTGTCTGTAGCTTTGGCCATTATTCCATCTAGAGCATCTATTTCTTTTACAAGATGCCCTTTTCCAAGGCCCCCAATTGCAGGATTACAAGACATTTCTCCTATTTTATCTATTTTATGGGTAATTAAAGCTGTTTTTGATCCAGTTCTTGCAGATGAGCATGCTGCTTCTACGCCTGCATGCCCACCACCAATTACAATTACATCAAATTTATTGTTCATGTCTCTTTTCACGTGAAATTACTTACCAATACAAAAATCACTAAATATTATATCTAAAATTTTCTCAATATCAAATTTTTGATTAATTCCATCAATATACATAATTGATCTTCTAACATTTTCAGCAGCAATATCTATTTCTTTTAAATCTAGTTTTTTAAGTAATGTAAGGGATTTTTTTAGGCTTTCCATATGTCTTTCACGTGAAAAGACTGGTCCAGAAATTGGTTTTTTCTTTAATTTTAAAGATATGGTTTTAATAAGACGCTCAATTCCATAACCAGATACTGATGAAATACTATATACCCCATTAATTTTCTTTTTATTTGTATCATATTTTGATTTAACAAATATTTTTGATTTGATTTTATTATAGTTTTTCTTTTCATTATTTTTAAGAAAAACTATATTTAAATCAGACTTTTGAGCGCTCTCTAAGGATCTTTCTATACCTATTTTTTCAATTAAGTTCTTATATTTTCTTATTCCAGCTGTATCAATAAATGTGTATTTATCTCCTTGTATATCTAGCGTGGAGCTTACTAAATCTGTTGTGGTTCCTGGTATGTTAGTAACTATAGAAACCTCCTTGTTATTAATATAATTAATAAAGGAAGATTTTCCTGTATTTGGTTTTCCAATAATAGTTATTTTAAAACCGTTATGTATTTGTTTAGATAAAGTTGATCTTTCGATAATATTTTCAATTTGTTTATATATGTTCTTATTTTGTTCTCTTATGTTTTTATATATTTCTTTAGGAAGGTCTTCATCAGCAAAATCAATTATGGCCTCTATATCTGCTAGAAGTTTTTTTTGTTTATTTGATATTTCATTAACTAATTTATCTAAATTTCCACCTAAATTACCAATGGCTGTCTTTCTTTGATTTTCAGTTTCTGCATTAACTAAATCATTAATTGTTTCAGCTTCTAAAACACTAAGCTTATCATTCATTAGAGCCCTTTTGGTAAACTCCCCAGGCTCAGCAAGTCTGATCTGTTTTTTTAATAGTGTTTTGGTTATTTTGTTAATTATTGAAATGCTTCCATGACAAGATATTTCCACCATATCCTCTCCTGTATAGCTTTTTGGTGATTTAAAAAAAGTTGTTAGTGTCTGATCTACAACGCTCTTACCATCTAATAAATTGTTTAATGTAGCAAAGTTTGTTTTAAATTTTTTTTTAGAAGATATTGATTTAATTATTGTGTGAGAATCTTTTCCCGAAACCCTAAAAACAGCTATACCTGATTTACCTCTTTGTGTAGCAAGAGCAAAAATTGTCTCTTTGGAAGCTTTCATTTTTTGGGAATTAAACCCAAGATGATATTAAGTAAATAAGAAAGATTATAAAAAAATTTATATTTATTTAGTTCCCATGCTTTGGAAGAATTCGTTGTTAGTTTTTGTATTTTTCATTTTATCTAACAAGAACTCCATGGCTTCTGTACTTCCCATTGGGGCTAGTATTTTTCTTAAAATAAAGATTTTTCCAAGCTCGTCTTTATCAAGCAATAATTCTTCTTTTCTTGTTCCTGACTTACCAATATCAAAAGCTGGGTAGGTTCTTTTTTGGCTAAGTTTTCTATCTAGGACCATTTCACTATTACCAGTGCCTTTAAATTCTTCGAATATAACTTCATCCATTCTGCTTCCTGTATCTATTAAAGCAGTGGCAATAATTGTAAGTGATCCGCCTTTTTCTACGTTCCTTGCAGCTCCGAAAAATCTTTTTGGTCTTTGTAATGCATTGGCATCAACACCGCCTGTTAATACCTTTCCACTAGATGGAACAACAGTATTATAAGCTCTTCCAAGTCTGGTGATTGAATCAAGTAGGATTACAACATCATGTTTATATTCAACCAGTCTTTTAGCTTTTTCAATTACCATTTCAGCAACCTGAACGTGGCGTGAAGCAGGTTCATCAAAGGTTGAACTAATTACTTCACCTTTAACTGATCTTTGCATATCAGTAACTTCTTCTGGTCTTTCATCAATTAACAGAACAATCAGTTTAGCGTCTGGGCTATTAGCAGTTATGGCATTAGCAATTTTTTGCATAATTATTGTTTTACCAGTGAAAGGTTGTGCAACAATTAATTGTCTTTGCCCTTTTCCAAGAGGTGCAATAATATCAATTATTCTTTCTGTATTATCCGGCATAGGTTTTTCTTGTTCAAGTTTGAACCTAGCTTCAGGATACAATGGTGTTAAATCTTCAAAGTTAACCCTGTTCTTAACTAAATCAGTTTCTTGACCATTGATTTTGTTAATTTTTGTTATAGCAAAATATCTTTCTCCTTGCTTTGGAGATCTAATTTCACCTTCAACACTATCCCCCGTTCTTAAACTAAATTTTTTAATTTGAGATGGAGAAATATAGATATCATCCGGTCCTGGAAGGTAATTTGACTCTGAAGACCTTAAAAAACCGAAACCATCTTGCATAATTTCAATAACCCCTAAACCAGTAATAATTTCACCTTCTTCAGCAATTGTTTTCAAAATTGCAAACATCAAATCTTGCTTTCTAAGAGAAGAAGGGTTTTCTATACCAAGCTTGTCAGCTTGTTTTAAAAGCTCTTGAGGTTCTTTTCCTTTTAATTCCTGTAAATTCATAATGTTGTTGGGGTAGTTTAGAAATGAAATATTTTAATAATCAAAATTGAAGTTAATGTCAAAATAATAATAAATATATAATTTATATATTTAATTGTAGTATTAGTTGTAAGGTTAAAAAGCTTAATTATTCCTTTATTATCGCATCATACATTATTTACCAACATATGAATAATAAATCTAACAAACATGTTAATTTAAAGAATATTTAAAAAAAATTATTATTTTTAAATAATTTGCAGTGCAATAAATTTCTAATAACTTGTTATTAATTTTGTATAATAAATATATTAACACCCACCCTATAATATTAAGACAAGTTATTAAGTTGTTAACAACACATTTTTAAAACAAAAGAACTATTTCTTAAATTCAAATTATATTTAATAGTGTTTATAACTATAATTTTTATTAACATACTTATGCACCAAAAATTTATATTAGCTAGTTCAAGCAAATCTAGATACAAAATATTAAAAAATGCAGGATTAAATTTCACACAAAAAAAACCAAATTGCAACGAAGAGGATATTAAAAAAACCATTGATAGAAAAACAAGGCCTGAGATTTTTGCAAAAAAACTTTCTTATGAAAAAGCAAGAAGTGTAAGTAAACAAAAACCTTATACCAACAAAATTGTCTTAGGCTGTGATACCGTCATTTATCACAACGGAAAAATTTTAGATAAAGTAAACTCTGTTGAGAAAGCCAAAAAAAAAATTAGATCTCTATCAGGAAAGACACACCTAATAGTATCTGGACTAACTATTTGTTTAAATGGATCTAAGGTTTGGGAAAACTACGAGAAAACTCATGTTAAAATAAGAAAGCTTAATAACAGCGAAATAAATACATATCTAAAAAAAACAGGTAAACAAATACTAAGCTCTGTTGGATGTTATCAAATAGAGAGCTTGGGGCCCAATATTATTGAGAGCATAAAAGGAGATTATTTTAATGTTATGGGATTGCCTTTATTTAATTTGCTAGATTATTTATATTCAAAAAAATGAAAAAACTTTACGTAGTTGGGAACAAAGCATCTAAAAGTCTTTCACCAACAATATTTAACTATTGGTTTAGAAAATATAACATTAAAGCAAGTTATGGATATTTAGAGCTTACAGAAAAAAACTTTCATAATAAAATAAAAGATGTTTTAGAAAAAAAAGATACCCTTGGTCTAAATGTCACCATTCCATTTAAAAACAAAATTATGAAACATCTTGGCAAAATAGACGCCCATGCAAAAAAAATTGGCGCTGTAAACTGTGTAACAAATAAAAAAACTATTAATGGAACCAATACTGATTGGACAGGATATTACAAAACCCTACCAAATATAAAACAAACTAAAAACAGGAAAGTTATTATTCTGGGTTATGGAGGTGCATCACACGCCATTCACTATGTTTTAAAAAAGAAGGGGTTTAAGGATATTTTAATTTTCAACAGGTCTAAGAAAAAAATTAAGTATTCAAAAAACACTGAATATACAAAAAAATATAGTGATCTTGAAACACACCTTGAGGGAGTTTTTTTAATAATTAATACTACACCAATAAACCCTATGTTGAAAAAACACTTAAAACTTATTACCAAATCCACAATTATAAGCGACATTGTTTACACTCCAAAAAACACTTCATTTCTCAAACAGTTTCCGAAGAATAAAAAGATTTATGGAATATCAATGTTGATAGAACAGGCCAAACCATGTTTTAAAATTTGGTTTGGTAAAAACCCGTCTGTAGATACAAAAATGCTTAACGCTATTTATAAAAAAATTTAATGACAAAAACCATAGCGATAACAGGTGGTATAGGATCAGGTAAATCAACCTTTTGTAGTAAATTAAAAGAAAGAGGTTTTAAAATTCACAGCTCAGATGAACAGGTGGCCAAAATATATAAAAACCCTGAAAAAAAATTTGTTACTTATTTACGTACCATAGGTTTGTCTAAGTCTGTTTCAAAAAAAAAAATAGATAAAAAAATTATATCAAAGATTATTTTTGAAGATAAACAGATAAGAAAAAAGCTCGAGTTATACATATTTAAAATAGTTAGAAAAAAGAGGTCTGATTTTATAAAACAAGAAAAACAAAAAAAAACAAGATTAATATTTATTGATATACCATTATTGTTTGAAAACAATTTAGAGAAACAGTTCAACAAAGTAATATCGATAATAGCCTCCAAAAGAGTAAGATTAAAAAGATTAAAAAAAACGAGAAAAATGACTGAAAACCAGTTTAAGAATATAACTCGATCTCAAACATCAGATGTTATAAGAAAAAAGAAATCTGATTATGTTATTTATAACAACTCGACATTAAATGATTATAAAATTAAGATTAATAAGCTAATAAGTAAGCTTTAGTTAAAACAATGAGAGAAATAGTAATTGATACAGAAACCACAGGCCTTGATTATAAAACCGGTGACAGAATAATAGAAGTTGGTTGTGTGGAACTCAAAAACTATGTTCCTACAGGAAACACACTCCAATTTTATTGCAAACCAGACAGAAGTATAAGCGAAGGGGCAAAAAACATTGTGGGTCTTTCAGATGATTTTCTTAATCAACAAAAACCATTTAAAGAAAACCTCAAAGAGCTTTTGAGTTTTTTGAAAAGTGACACATTAATAATTCACAATGCATCATTTGATTTGGGGTTTATAAATAATGAATTATCAATCCTAGGTTTATCCCCTTTAGAAAATCCAGTGGTGGATACCGTTTCTCTTGCAAGAGAGGTTTTAAACACCAGAATAGCTAACCTCGACTATTTGTGCAGAAGATTTAATATTGATTTATCAGACAGATCATTCCACGGAGCTTTGCTTGACTCCCAGCTTTTAGCAGCAGTTTATTTAGAGCTTAGAGGGGGTAAGCAATTTTCTATGGAGCTGAATTCAAACATTGACGAAAAAAACACACAAATTAACAACAAAAACGAAACAAAAACCAAAATAATAGAAGTTAATAAAGAAGATTATCTTGCCCATAAAGAAATGTTAAAAAAACTAAAAAACCCCCTTTGGAAAAAATTTAACTATTAATATTTAAAAAAGTTATTATATTAAAATCAAATGATTTACGGCGACCTTCAATTTTTTGATATTCTAATTTTTGCTGCTATTGCTGGATTTATTATTTATAGACTGAGGAGTGTTCTAGGGAAAAGAACAGGGTTTCAAAAAAATATTTCAGAGCCAAAACCTCAAAAAACCAAAAAACAAGAGGATTTTCAAAACATACCTTCTTTAATGGATAATGAGACAAAGTTTGAGGCCGTATATAAAAAAGTAAATAATTTTAATCACCGAGAATTTCTTGACGGTGCCAAAAAAGCATTTGAAATCATAATTTCATCTTTCAACAATGGAGATAAAAAAACACTGAAAAATCTTGTGTCTAAAGATGTTTATTCTGCTTTTGAAAAAGCGATTGATGAAAAAACAAACAATCCAGAATCACAATTTTATTCACTTATTGTAGAGGGCATCGCAGATGCAAAAGTAGAAAATGACACAATATCAATATCGGTCAATTTTACTAGTGAGCAGATGTTAAATAATGATGAGGGTTCTATTGTTAAAAATAAAGACACTTGGACTTTTGAAAAACCAATAAACTCTTCTAGTCCTATATGGATATTAACTCAAACTTAATATTTGTCCTTTAAAGAACTCAAAGACCGAATTAAAAAAAACGAGGGCTATTCTGATAAACCCTATCAAGATCAATTAGGGTTTTATACTATTGGTTATGGTCATTTTATAACAGAAAAAGAAAATAAATATTATATTAAAAAATTTAAAAAAAAATATTTTGAAGAATTGTTTGAGAAAGACTTTAAAAAAGCACACGAACAATACAAAAAAAAATTTTTTAAAAAAGATCACACAACTTCAGAGAAAGAATTATTAATAGAAATGATTTTTCAACTTGGAGCAAAAGGCGTCTCTAAATTTAAGAAAATGCTTTATTTTTTAAACAAAAAACAAAAATTCATGGCATCACTAGAGATGTTAGACAGTTTGTGGTATCTGCAAACACCTGAAAGGGTTAAGAATTTAATTAAACACTATACAAAAAAATAATGGAAGAAGATTTTTTTCTAAAAAACATGAAGGGTGTAAAACCTTTTAAAAAAGATACCCCCATAGTTAAAACAAAAACAACTAATAAAAAAAATGTCAAATTAGATGAAAAAACTAATACTAAAAATACCAGTAAAAAAACAATAACTGAACACAAGGTTAGTAGCTCAGAGTTTAAACTGTCGTTTGGCGAGGTGAACAAAGAGCTTAAGCGTGGAAAAATTAATATAGATAGAAGAATTGATCTTCATGGTTATGGTTTAGTCGAAGCGCATGAAAAATTTATAAGTGAGGTAAAAAAAAATTATAACAAGAATAAAAGATGTTTGCTTATAATTACCGGAAAGGGTGTTCATAAAAAAATTGAAAATGAGCAAGACACAAGCCCTAAACTTTTCTATGGAAAGATTAAAAACTCAATAATAAACTGGATAAACGAAGACGATCTTAGGAAATATATCTTAACATATCAAGATGCGGGTTTTGAACATGGGGGTGACGGAGCTCTTTTTGTTTATTTAAGAAAAAAAAAGTTTTAAATTCTTTCTAACTTAAATACCCTTTTTTTGAAATGAATAAGAATTTCATATGGAAGCAAATCATCTTTAACTAAAAATTCAATTTTTTTTAAATCATTTCTTTTATGATCAGCCCAAATATTTACATAGTCTTCAATTTCTAAAATTATATTTCCATCCTCACTTTCGTTTTGTTTAAGTGTGTAAATTCTTCTCCCATCAATTGTTTTTGCCTCATTTTCTCCGTGTAAAATATTTATAAAAGAGGTGATTGGGTCAAAATATAAATATAAGTCTTCTAGGTCTACCCTAGCTATTTCTTCTTCTATAGGCTCTTGTTTTAATTCAATTAAATTATCGTCAAAAGACATTTTAACTATTTTTGTTTTCTTCTTAGTTTTCCAAAACTGTTTATAATTCTGAGTTTTAAATATGTTGTTTTCAATAACCCCTGTTGAAAGATAGCTTCCTTCAAATTTATATAAAGGTGAAAAAATACCAGAATTTTTCAAATTAATTTCTGTTTGATAAATATTATCATTAATATTTAATGACCAACTAAAATTACCAATTTTAATTCCTGCTGTGCTGACCCTATATTCTGCACTAAAACTATTTGCATATGATGTTTTAATTACAAATATAATAAAAAATATTAGAAATTTATTCAAACACGACCTCGTAAACATCAAGTTTTCTTTTTGTAAATTTCTGATCAGGTGAATTTATTTTTAACACCTTATATTCATTCTCTAAATAATTAATATCTGAGGGGCTCCCAATTAAAGTAAAGTTTTCATTTATGTTTTTATTAAGAGGAGATGTTATTTTAAAGTGGTTTGTTATTTCACTACCTTCTTTATGTGGCATATAGAAATTAATATCCTTATCTCTTAATTCAAAATTAAGGCTTGAAAATAAAAGCCGATCAGAAACCACTATATTTTTTACGACACCACCTGAAGAACCACTATAAATTTTTAGAGCATAATCATTTATACCACTTACTCGGTCAAAAATTTTAGAGGGATAACTTGTTCCAATCATAACAAAAAGAATAAAACAGACAGTAAAATTAAATATGTAATTAGCCATCTTTAAAAAAAAATTATTAATTCTAATATATAAAAGAGCAAACAAAGAAATTAAAGCTGGAGCAGCCCAATTTGCATTAGCTCTGACAAGAATGGCTTCTATCAAAACAATTAGAATTATAGGTATTGAAAATATCAAAAAAATTTTTTGAATATAGTTCCATTTGTTAAATCCAAATAATCCACCCAAAAATATAAATGGACCCAACATTAAAATTTGAATTAATAAAAATTCTAAACCCCTAATGAAATCTATTTCAATATTTGCAAAATTTGCATTATCCGAAGTATGCTGAAGTGTTATCCAGTCATTATTAAAATTCCAAACAATATTTGGTAAAATAATTACAAATATACATAAAAAAGTAAGACTAAAACCTAATAAATTGTCCAAAAAAATTTTTCTAAATCTTTTATCAAATAAAATTAAAACAAATAAACAAATCACAAAATATATAGCCGCATATTTTGATAAAAAAGCTAACCCCAGAAAAATACCTAATAATATAAAATTTTTTAAGCCTTGTTCACTATTGATCTTAATTAATTCATTTAGTGAAAGTGTCCAAAATAATAATAAAAAAAGATCAGTACTAATTATAAAAGATGAAAAAGAAACAGCGGGTATAAATAAAAAAATTAAACAACCCGTAAATGAATCTTTTGTATTTAGCCCAGAGTTAAATAAAAGGTTATAAATGCTCCAAGCAATCAATAAATAGACAAACGATGGGAGAAGTTTTAATGAAACAAAACTACTGCCTAATATTTCTGTATAAACTCTGATTATCCATGACAAAAAAGGGGGCTTCGAAAAATAACCAAAGTCAATATCTTTTGACCATAGCCAATACTGTGCTTCATCGCCAAACAAATTAAAAGTAGTAAAATTTAAGGCGCCTATTTTTAATAAAAGTAAAACAATAAATGATGGCAATAGAACTCTATTTAGCATAATATTTTTTATACAATTCAAATAAAATTATATTTAAAATAAGAATAAAAAAGCCAGCAAACAAAATGTCACTTAAAAAATGACCACCAGCCATTATTCTAATTAAACCAAGCACTAAACCAAGAACAACACTTGCATAGAGAAAAATTATTTTTTTTGTAATTAAATATAAAATTATAATTGAAAACCCAACAGAAGCATCGCCTGAAACAAAGGAGCAGTTTGTTTCACAAGCATTGGTTATTTCAAACCACGGGGAAAAAGACTCTTTTCCACCCAACTCCACTACATCGTTTGGTCTTGCCCTACCCCAAAAATTTTTAAGTATAAGATTTATAAATATTAAAACGCTAATAATTTGAGAAATCCATAAGAAAGCTATTTCCCTAATAGAAAATTTATAATTAAAAAAAATTTTATCAATTTTAAAGAAACTCCCAACTATTGGTAAAATTAAAATATAAATAAGTATTAGTGGTAATAAAATATCTCGAAACAATATTGAAGTTAAATCAAAACTTTGTAGTTCAAATTGTGATGCACCCTTATAAAACAAAGATGATACATATAAATCTAAGGATGGACCGGCAGTCACAAACACACAACTAAAAAACAAAATTAGAATGAAATAAAAAACCTTAGAATTTTTTTCAGGAATTAAATTTGATAATTTGTATTTATTATATTTGTTCTCTATTAATTTATTTAAAATCTTAAATAATATTAAAGCTAAAATTGCTCCAGCAACGACATCTGTAAAAAAATGTGCACTTACAATAACTCTACTAAAAGCAACAATTGAAGCTAAAAAATAAAAAAAATATTTTAATCTTGGAAGAATAGAAACCAAAATAAAGCAAACGATAAATATCGTAGAAGAGTGTCCAGAGGGAAAAGAATGAAAATTTGATTCCATGGTAAAATATTTAAAACTAAAAACGTCTTCGAAATTAGTATGATTTGGTCTGGGTCTTCCCACAACATGTTTTATAATTTGAGTAATTATTCCAACTGTCAAAATATATACAAAGGAAGAAATAAAAAAATTAGAAAGATTTTTTGCTGATTTAGTTTTTATGATTTGAAGTCTGTTGTTAATATAAAAAACAATAAAGCCTATTATTGTAATAGAAAAATACCAAGACGAACTACCAAGTTTTGTTATTTCTGAAAAAAATTCTTTTAGAAAAACTCCATTTGCCCAATCACTTAGGTTTATAAAAAAATTATAAAAAAAAAGATCTAAATCAAAAGAAGCAAAAATACTTAAAGTAATTAATACTAAAATAAGTAATTCAAATTTGATGCTTTTAAAAATGCTCATTTTACAACTATTAAAAAATTTAATGAGCTTTACAATATAAACTTTGACAAGTCCTGACTTTTAATAAGCTCTCCTAAACTATTTTCAACGTATTCTTTATTAATTATTATTTCTGTAGGGCCTATATCTGAGGCCGTATAACTAACCTCTTCAAGTAGTTTTTCCATTACAGTATGGAGCCTTCTAGCGCCTATATTTTCTACGTTCTGATTTATCTCTGTAGATAGAGAAGCGATGGTATCAATTCCATCTTCTTCAAATTTCAAATCAACCTTCTCTGTTCCAAGAAGTCCTTGATACTGCTTAATCAAACTATTTTGTGTTTCAGTAAGAATAAGTTTAAAATCTTTTTTACTAAGACTATCAAGCTCGACTCTAATTGGTAATCTACCTTGAAGCTCAGGTAGCATGTCTGATGGTTTTGACAAGTGAAATGCCCCGGAGGCAATGAACAAAATATAATCTGTTTTTACAACACCATATTTTGTAGTAACCGCAGTTCCCTCAATGAGTGGTAATAAATCTCTTTGAACACCTTCTCTTGAAACATCCGCACCACTTCTATCAGCTCTAGAAGTAATTTTATCTATTTCATCTATAAAAACGATGCCATTTTGCTCTACATCATCCAATGCTCTTGAGTTTATTTTATCTTTGTCTAATAGTTTATCGGTTTCTTCATTTAACAAATATGCATGAGAATCTTTGACACTCATTTTTTTCATTTTCTTTTGATTGCCAAAACCTTTTCCAAATACATCACCTAAATTAATCATACCCATTTGAGAACCAGGCATGCCAGGTATGTCCATAGTTGGTAAACTTAAATTTGGATTAGCTGAAACTGGAATTTCAACTTCATTATCATTTAGTTCACCTGATCTTAGTTTTTTCCTAAAATTATCTCGAGTAGATGGCGTTGAACTTTTAGAAACCAAAACATCTAAAATTCTTTCTTCTGCATTTTTTTCTGCTTTTGCCTTCACCTCTTGACCCATTTGTATTTTTGTTTTTGTAATGCTTATTTCAATAAGATCTCTTATTATTTGCTCAACATCTCTTCCAACATATCCAACCTCTGTAAACTTAGTCGCCTCAACTTTTACAAAAGGTGCGTTTGCTAGCTTAGCAAGTCTTCGTGAGATTTCTGTTTTACCACAACCTGTTGGACCAACCATTAAAATATTTTTTGGTACAATTTCTTCTTTTAAAGAATCATCAAGTTGTTTTCTTCTCCATCTATTTCTTAAAGCAACCGCAACAGCTTTTTTTGCATTGTTCTGACCAATGATAAACTTATCTAGTTCAGAAACAATTTCTCTTGGGCTAAAACTAGATTCCATATTTAAAGCTCGATTGTTTCCGAGATGATATTATGGTTTGTATAAATACAAATATCTGCGGCTATATTAAGAGATTCTAAAGCAATTTCTTTGGCATTCATTTTTGTATTTTTCATCAATGCTTTAGCAGCGCTATTTGCGTATGGACCACCAGAACCTATTGCAAGTATTCCGTCATCGGATTCAATTACATCACCTGTACCTGATAACAATAAACTTACATCTTTATCAGCTACAATCATCATTGCTTCTAGTCTTCTTAGATATCTATCCGTTCTCCAATCTTTAGCCAATTCTACGCAAGCTCTTTTAAGCTGGTTCTTATATTGATCTAACTTTCCCTCTAATCTTTCAAATAAAGCAAATGCATCTGCAGTAGACCCTGCAAATCCAGAGATAACTGTTTCATCAGTTCCAAGTCTTCTAATTTTTTTAACATTGGATTTCATTACGGTATTACCAAGACTAGCCTGACCATCACCTGCAATAACGACTAAGTTGTCTTTTCTAATTCCTACAATAGTTGTTGATTTAATAATATTTTTTTCCATTAATTCTTAAGATGGCTATTTAATTATTTTTATCAAGTAATTTACCTAGAATAAATCATATTTCACTGATATTAGGCAAAAATGCGAAAAGGTAAAGTGGAGAGAAACACTAAAGAAACCAAGATAAGTTGTGAAGTTAACTTAGATGGCGCTGGTCAATCTAATATTTCAACACAAATTGGTTTTTTTGATCACATGCTTGAATTATTATCTCATCACAGCTTGATAGATATAGACTTGAAATGTGAAGGAGATACTAATGTTGATCTTCATCATTCAGTTGAAGATACAGCTTACGCAATTGCTTTAGCTATAAACAAAGCACTAGATGATAAGAAGGGAATAAACAGATATGGTTTTTCATATGTTCCTATGGATGAGTGTTTATCAAGATGTGTTATTGATTTAAGTGGAAGGCCAGAGCTTGTATGGAATGTTAATCTTGGTTTAAAAAAAATTGGTGAAATGGATACAGAGTTGTTCCATGAATTTTTCAAAGCATTTTCAAATGAATCAAAATGTAATTTACATATTGAAAACCTATATGGAAAAAACAATCACCATATCATTGAATCATGCTTTAAAGCATTTGCTAAAAGTTTAAGATTTGCTATCGAAATAGATAACAGAAGAAAAGACAACATACCATCATCAAAAGGCACTCTTTAATTTTTAATGAAAAAGATCACTATTGTCGATTACGGCTCAGGCAATGTTTTATCTGCACAAAAATCTTTTATTAAGATAGCAAAAGATAACAATATTGAGGCTGATGTTTTAATTTCAAAAAAACTAAACGATGTAAAAGATTCAACTCATATTGTGTTGCCTGGTCAAGGAGCTTTTTCTACATGCATGAATGGTTTAAAAAAAACTGACGGCTTAATTGATGAGCTTTGTGAGTTTGCGTTAATAAAAAAGAAACCATTTTTGGGGATATGTGTCGGTATGCAAATGTTAGCTAACATGAGTGAAGAAAATGGAGTTCATGAAGGATTAGGTTGGATAGACGGGCAAATTAAACTATTACCCGGAGACACCTTAAAACTTCCTCATATGGGATGGAACCTGGCAATACCGACTAATTCACAATATAATAAATTAATCTCAACTAAAAATGACTATTACTTCGTTCACTCTTATTATTTCGAATGTGCTGATAAAGACAATATTTTGGCAGAAACTAAGTACGGAACAAATTTTGCTTCAATTGTTGGAAAAGAAAATATATATGGCGTTCAGTTTCATCCTGAAAAAAGTTCCTCCCAAGGATTAAACTTACTAAGTGAATTTATTAGAGTATGAACATGTCTACACAACTAAAAGAGAAAATTAATATTTCAGTCGACAGCATTGAAAAACTTACGGATGTAGATTTAGCAGACCTTTGTAATATTACAGAACAAGCAATAAAAGCTGGAGGGGGGTTTGGTTGGTTAAGAGTTCCCACAAGAGATATTTTAATAGATTACTGGACTAAAAGAACCAATGATAAATATATTAAACTTATTGTTGGTAGATTAAACGGTGTTATAGCTGGAACTCTTCAACTTGCATATGAGGCACCGAATATTGAGTCTAGGAAAAATATTGCACGCATAAGAAGACAGTTTGTTGCTCCATGGGCAAGGGGTTATGGTTTGGCTAAAACAATGATTGATCACACTGAAAAAATTGCCAAAGAAGATAATATTAAATCATTGCAGTTAGCTGTAAGAGAAACACAAGATGCAGCAATAAAACTATTTACAGGTAAAAGTTACATAAAGTGGGGTGAAAACCCATACTATGCTTACATTAACGGAAGTTTTATTAAGGGTTACTATTACTATAAAAATCTGTAGTGCAAATTATACCAGCCATTGATTTAAAAGATAATAAATGTGTTAGACTTTCTAAAGGTAAAGATAATACCAGTGTTGTTTACAATGAAGACCCAGAAAAACAAGCTATCTACTTTGAACAAATTGGTTGTAAAAAACTTCACTTGGTTGACTTAGATGCTGCTTTTGGCAGATCAAATGTTAATTTTGAAACAATAAAGAAAATTAGAAAATCAATCTCAATACCAATACAATTAGGGGGTGGAGTTCGAAGTCTAGATTTAGCCAAAAAATATTTTGAAGTTGGAATAAATAATTTGATTATTGGATCAATGTCTGTTGAAAAACCAAATGAAGTAATAATTTTATCAAATATTTATGCAGATAAAGTATATATATCATTAGATATTCTTGAAGATAACATAATGATAAAAGGGTGGGATAAAAATTCAGGAAAAAAAACACAAGATATTCTTGATATTTATACTAACTCAAAAATTAAAGGATATGTAATTACAGATATTCAAAATGATGGAATGCTAAAAGGTTTAAACTTAGATTTTGTTACTAATTTTATAAAAAAGACAAACTTAATTAAAAAATTTAATAAAAAAATTATAATTGCTGGCGGTTTAACAGATTACTCTGATCTAATAAATTTAAAAAAGCTAAACACAAAAAATATTGAAGGAATAATCTCAGGTAAATCTTTCTATGAAGGAAAGATTGATCTAGTAGAAGCGCAAAAAATACTAAACTAAAATGGTAAAAATAAGAATCATCCCATGTTTAGACGTTAAAGATGGAAGGGTTGTAAAGGGTATCAATTTTTTAAATTTAATTGATGCAGGAGATCCTGTTGAACAAGCAAAACACTATTCTGATAATGGGGCTGATGAAATATGTTTTTTAGATATTAGTGCATCATTAGAAAATAGAGATACTATGATCAATGTAGTTAAAAAAACTGCAAACGAAGTTTTTATCCCCCTTACAGTTGGTGGCGGAATTTCATCAATAGAAAATATACAAGCCTTACTTAAAGCTGGTGCCGACAAAGTTTCTATTAACTCTGCAGCAATTAAAAATCCTAATATCATTAAAGAGGCTTCTGAATATTTTGGAAACCAATGCATTGTTGTGGCCGTTGATGCAAAAAAACACAATAATGATTGGTTTGTTTATTCTCATGGTGGGACTAAAAAAACTGATTTATTTGCTTTAGGTTGGATAGAAAAAGCCCAAAAACTTGGAGCTGGTGAAATTCTTTTGACATCAATGGATAAGGATGGAACAAAATCTGGTTTTGATAATGAACTGCTGAGTAAAGTATCAGAATTTATAAAGATTCCAGTTATAGCTAGTGGGGGAGTTGGAACTCTAGATCATTTTTATGATGGTGTAGCTAAAGGTAAAGCTGATGCATTATTAGCAGCCTCAGTCTTTCATTTTAATGAAATTAGCATTAAAGAAGTAAAGACATATTTAAAGGATAAAAATATAAATGTTAGAGTTTAAAGTTTATGAAAATTGAAGATTTAAACGAAATTATAAACAATAGAGTAAAAACAAGAAAAAAAAACTCATATACAAATAAGCTATTAAAGTTAGGCCCAAAAAAAATAGCTCAAAAGTTTGGAGAGGAAGCCTCAGAGTTAATAATTGATTTTTTAAAAGGCTCAAAAAAAAGAACAATTGAAGAAGCTGTAGATGTAATTTATCATCTTCTCGTTTTACTAAAGTCAAAAAAAATTACCATGAATGACATTTATAAAGAACTAGAAAAAAGAAAATAATTTGATGTACAATGAAAACAATATTTTTGCCAAAATATTAAGAAAAGAAATTCCATGTGATAAAGTTTATGAAGATGAATTCAGTTTATTTTTTAAAGATATCAATCCTCAAGCTAAAATTCATATCTTAGGAATTCCAAAGTTTCCTTGTACTACTTTTTCAGATTTTCTGAAAAATGCAGATAATAAAAATATCTCATCTTTTTTTAAAAGTGTGCAAATTGTTATAAAAGATTTAAATATTGAAAAAAACGGATATAGATTAATTACTAATTCAGGTGAAGATGGTGGACAGGAAGTACCACATTTTCATATACATATTTTAGCAGGAGAAAAAATTGGCAGACTAAGATGATGTATTTTATTCTTTAATTATAACGTAATTTACTATTTCTTTAACACCCTTAATAGTTTTCAAAGATGCAATTAAATTTTCCATTTGTTCAGGCCTAGTTGTTATTCCTGCAACATAAATTTTACCTTTAATGGTTTCAAAATTATAAGCAACAGATCTTAACCCAATTGCTTTTGCTGCTACCGCCCTAGCTTGTGTGCTGATCCACAAATCACCTGCATAATCTTTAAGTGTGTCCCTGTTTCCAATCTCTATTTCATTTACAACCTCTTTGACACCCTCAACCTCCCAAACAATTCTAACTGCATCAATTCTTACCTCTTGATTGTCTACTAGACCAGTTAACAAGACTCTTCCTTCTAGAACTGATGTATTAATATCTATGAATAAATTATTGCCTGCATTAAGAAATTTTGCTGCGACATTTACTTTTATAGTTGCATCATCAACAACTACTCCAAGTGAACGATCGCCTTCAGCAACTACCATTGCTGTACTTCCTCCTGTGGCTAATATACCTGATGGTGAGCAAGCGTAAAGAAATACAAAAAATATAACAGATATGTAAGAGATGATTAGTTTTTTGATTTTTTGAAATTTAAAACCCATTTGTAAACTCTATTTTTATTTATTCCTGTCAATTTATGTACTATTTGAACGACGTCGGTCAAAGAAAATTTTAAAAGTAATTTTTCAACTTCTTTTGAATAATCTTTAATATTAACTTCCTCTTTTAGTATTGAAGAAACCCCTTCAACAACAACAACAAATTCGCCTTTAGTGTTTTTATTAATAGAAGCAAATTTTTTAAAATCAGACCCTTTACCTCTTATCGTTTTTTCATTAAATTTTGTTAATTCTTTAGATATGCTTATAAGTCTATCCTGAAACTCAAAACTTAGAATTTCTAAACACCGTGTTATTTTATGAGGAGATACAAAAAATACTGAGGTTACCTCATTTTTATTAATTTTATCAACAAAATCATTTATTTTTCCATTTGTTTTTGGAAAAAATCCAGCAAAATAAAATTTATTAATTGATACGCCAGATAGCTGTAAAGCAGGGATTATCGAAGTTGGTCCCGGAATTGATGTAACCATTACTTCATTTTTTATGCAATGCCGTATCAATTTGAAACCAGGATCTGATATTAGCGGAGAACCAGCATCAGAAATTAAAACAACTTTTTCACTTTTAAGTTTTGTTGATAACTTTTGTATAACCAACTCTTCATTATGATCATGCATAGAAATTAATTTCTTTTTTATGCCCAATTTATTAAGTAATTTAAGAGAATGTTTTGGGTTTTCACAAATAATAAAATTACAAGCTTCAAGAGATTTAATAGCTCTTTCAGAAATGTCACCTAGATTGCCTATCGGTGTAGCTACTATGTATAAACCATTATCATCATTATTCATTATTATTATTTTTACATGTATTTCTTCATGCACTCAAATAAATTTAAAAACTATAACAGAAGATCCTAAAAAAATTCAAAAAACAAATAGTGCAAGTGATGAAAAGTTAAACATTTTTAAGCCTATTGAAAAAGATGAGCAACAAAATAAAAAAAAAATAAATAGAAAATTAAATTATAAGTTAAATAAAGAAATCATTGTTTTATTTTCTAATAATAACATGAAGCTATCAAAACAATTTATCAATGTCTTAGAATTAGCTATATATAATAAAGATTTTAAGGAAGTTTCATTTAATATTAATTATTTTAATGATGATAAAGAGTTAGAAGAAATTATTGAGCAAACTAAAAAAAATGGAACTATTTATATAGGCCCCATTGAATCTAATTATACAAAAATAACAAATAAATTTTGCGACAACCAATTAATATTTTTTTCTTTTTCCTCTGATTCAAGTCTAGCAAAAGAATGTATTTATCTTTTGAACTTCTTTCCTATGAATGAACTGGAGCAACTTTTTTCATCTTTAAGTAATGAAGCGAAAGTTGCTCTTTTATATCCTGAAAATAATTATGGGTATAACATTAACATACTCATTGATAGCGTTACCAACAACAGTAAAGCAGTTCTTGTAAATAGAGCTTCTTATAAAAAAGATTTATCAAATGTTAGAGATGCAATTAAAGAATTGGGAAAATATGAACTTAGAAAATATGAACTTGAAAGACAAAAAAAATTATTATCATCAAAAAATGATGAGAAATCATTAAATAGACTAAAAAAATTAGAAAAGTTTAAAACCACAAATGATTATGATTTTACACATATTTTAATTGCCGATTATGGATTAAATTTACTTCAAGTTGCACCACTCCTCCCGTACTATGACATAGACCCAAATGTTATTCAGTTTATGGGCACTGGTGTAATAGATGATGAAAACTTTTTTTTAGAACCTTCTTTAGAAGGTGCAATATTTCCAGGAATTGAAAAATCTAAAAGAATTAAATTATTAGAGGAATATTCTAATATATATGATGAAAATATGTTAAGAATTTCAACGCTTCCATATGATTTGGTTGGCCTGTTGAACTATATCTACTCTAATGATTTAAATTATCTTGAGGCTATAGAACTTCTAAATAATAAAAAAATAAAATTTGATGGTATTGATGGGAAATTTTATTTTAAAAATAATATCATCGAGAGAAATTTACAGGTTTTAAAAATTTCGCGAGGTAAGGCAAAAAAACTAATAAGATAGAAAATTAACTAATTTTGTAATTGCCATTGATCTGTGACTAATCTCATTTTTCTTATATTTATTCATTTGTGCTAACGTTTTAGTTTCTTTATTTGGGATAAAAATGGGATCATACCCAAAACCATGTTTGCCCAAAACTTTGTTAGAAATAGTTCCCTTGAGTGTTCCCTCAAAAACTATATGATAATTTTCTTTTAAAGTTAGGCATATAGATGTTTGAAAAAAAGCTCTATTTTTTTTAGTTTTTCTGGTTTTGTCGATTATAAATTCAAAGCATTTTTTTTTGTTCTTAAATTTATCAAGAAATCTTTTAGATTTGATCCCTGGCCCCCAATTTAAAGCTTCAATACAAATTCCTGAGTCATCAGCAAAGCATGGTAAAAGCGTCTTTTGATATCCAAATGAAGATTTTATTTTAGCATTTTCAACAAAACTTTTACCTGACTCATTTGGTTCATTAAAGATTTTAAAATCCTTAGGCAGATAAACTTTTGTTTTTAATTTTCTAAAAAAAAGAATTATTTCATTCAATTTATCTATATTACTCGACGCAAAGACAATCTTATCCAATTTACTCTAAAGCTTTTTTTTGATGTTTGATTATTTCGCTAACCCCTTTTTTTGCCAAATTAAATATTTCAGCAAACTGATTATCAGTAAAAAAAAATTCTTCACCTGTAACCTGTATCTCAGAC
>CACNND010000003.1 GCA_902621725.1 uncultured Alphaproteobacteria bacterium
TTCATATTAATGTTTGTGGTTATGTGTTCTGCCCATACCATAAGCACCACCCTCTGGTTTAAATTTTTCAAAAACTTTTTTTACATTCCCATGCAATTTTAAAACCATATCAAAAATTACAGCATCATCTTGAATAAGAATTCTGTTTTCTTCAATTTGACATGGTAGATGTCTATTTCCTATGTGCCATATGATTTGCTTTAAATTATCACCCGTTATTTCAATTAGATTTTCTTCTTTAGAAATAACTTTAATTAATTTTCCATTGTCTAATTCAAAATAATGATTTTCATCAACACTGACGGTTTCTTCAAGATTAACTAAAAATTCAGTACCATTATTTGCTATAAGTTTTTTTCTACGAATAAATCTTTCTTCATAAGATAGTGAAATTTCATCAAATGCTTCTTTATCATTATTGTGATGAATAATTTTGAATGAAGTATCCATTTTAGTACATAAAATAACGTTGAGCTAAAGGTAGTGTTTCAGCTGGCTCACAAGTAATTAATTCACCATCTGCTAAAACTTCATAAGTTTCTGGATTCACTTCGATTTTTGGACAGTAATCATTTAATATCATATCTTTTTTTGAAATTTTTCTAATATTTTTAACTGGCAATAAAGATTTACTAATTCCAGAATTTTTGAATGAATTTTTATCAAGAGATGCTTTACTTACAAATGTTGTGGTAGATTTTTCTAATGATTTTCCAAAGGAAGAAAACATTGGTCTTGAGTATACTGGTTGTGGTGTCGGTATAGATGCATTAGGATCACCCATTTGTGAGCAAGCAATACTTCCGCCTTGTAAAACCATTTCAGGTTTAACACCAAAAAAGGCAGTATCCCAAATAACAATATCAGCACGTTTATTTTTTTCAATACTTCCAATATGTTCGGAAATACCATGGGCAATTGCAGGATTAATTGTATATTTAGCAATGTATCTTTTAACTCTTACATTGTCGTTATTACCCTGCTCTTCTTTTAATTGTCCCCGTTGAACTTTCATTTTATGTGCTGTTTGCCATGTTCTAATAATAACCTCGCCAACACGACCCATGGCTTGACTATCAGAAGCAATAATTGAAAATGCACCCATATCATGCAGTATATCTTCAGCAGCAATTGTTTCTTTTCGAATACGACTTTCAGCAAAAGCAACATCTTCAGGTATTGATTTATCTAAGTGATGACAAACCATTAACATATCTAAATGTTCTTCAACTGTATTAACTGTATAGGGTCTTGTTGGGTTAGTAGAAGAAGGAATAACATATTGTTCACCACAAACTTTTATAATATCAGGTGCATGACCACCACCAGCACCTTCAGTATGAAAAGCGTGAATTGTTCGTCCATTAATTGCTTTAATTGTACTTTCGACAAATCCACTTTCATTTAATGTATCTGTATGAATCATTACTTGAATGTCATGTTCATCAGCTACATTTAAACAATTATCTATTGCTGCTGGGGTTGTACCCCAATCTTCATGTAATTTTAGTGAGCTTGCACCAGCAATTACTTGTTCTTCAAGTGCTTGAGGCAATGAACTATTTCCTTTACCAGCAAATGCCAAGTTCATAGAAAAAGCATCTGCTGATTGTATCATTCTTTCTATATGCCATGGTCCAGGTGTAACTGTTGTAGCTAAAGTACCATGTGCAGGACCAGTTCCTCCTCCCAACATAGTTGTAATACCTGAATGAAGTGCATCATCTATTTGCTGTGGACAAATAAAATGTATATGACTGTCAAATCCACCAGCAGTTATAATTTTGCCTTCACCAGCAATTATTTCTGTTCCAGGTCCAATAATAATATTTACATTGGGTTGTGTATCTGGATTACCTGCTTTTCCAATTTCATAAATTAATCCATCCTTAAGACCAATATCAGCTTTATAAATTCCATTTACATCTACTATTAAGGCATTTGTTATAACTGTATCAACTGCACCATCTTTACGAGATACTTGAGATTGTCCCATTCCATCTCGAATAACTTTACCACCACCAAATTTTACTTCTTCTCCATACGTTGTTAAATCTTTTTCCACTTCAATAAATAATTCAGTGTCAGCAAGTCTAACCTTATCACCAGTTGTTGGCCCATACATATCGGCATAAGCTTCTCTTTTTATTTTTTTCATTACAATTGACCCATAACTTTTTTATTAAAACCAAATATCTTTCTATTTCCTGAAATTTGAATTAATTCTACATCTTTTGATTGACCAGGTTCAAACCGAACAGCTGTGCCAGATGGTATATCTAAACGCATACCATTTGATTTTTCTCTATCAAATTTTAAATATTCATTTGTTTCTGCAAAATGATAATGACTACCAACTTGAATTGGTCGATCTCCACTATTTGAAACTTTTAAAGTTATTGATTGTCTTTCATCGTTCAAATTAATATCACTATTTTGCTTTGTTATTATTTCTCCAGGTTTCATTATCTAATCGGTTTATGTACTGTTACTAATTTTGTTCCATCTGGAAATGTAGCTTCAACCTGTACTTCTGGAATCATATCTGGAATACCATCCATACAATCTTCTTTTTTTACTACGTGAGCTCCTGTTTCCATTAATTCTGATACCATTTTTCCATCTCTTGCACCTTCTATAACAAAATCTGTTATCAAGGCTATAGCTTCTGGGTAGTTAAGTTTAACACCTCTTTCTAGACGTTTTCTAGCAACGTTAGCTGCCATACTGACCATCAACTTATCTTTTTCTCTTGGCGTTAATTTCATTTATAGATCCCAACTTTTTGGTAGTTTATCATTTATTACATTTTTCATAATAATATTTAGTGTTTTTTTTAGATCATAATTATCATCTGCTAAGCATCTAATGATAATTTTATCATCAAATTTTGTCATTTCACAATAGTGATTTGCTAAGTTTTTTTTAACTTGTCTTAATACAGACTCTAATTGATGAACAATATCACCAAAAATTAAAATTGTTGATAAAGATGATTGATTAGAAAAAGTGTAATTGTTGTTGAAATTATTAATCGTTGATCCTTTAATATTAATTGCTTCAAAATGCTTTATGGAAGAATTTGAATAAATTTTCCATTGATCAGAAAAAGAAATATTTTTAATTTTTTCAGACATAGCTTTTCTTCCAAAAATTGTTGTTTCACAAAAAATCAAATTAGAATTATCTGATAGATTAATATTGATATTTCTTCTTAATTTTGAATTATCAAATAAAATTAATTCTTTTGGTAACCAATACATAGTAGAATTATTTAAATTAATATTTATTTCTACTCTAGCTGGGTCTCCAATTCCTGCATAAATTTTTTCTGCAGCTTGAGTACAAACACTCAATTGAGAATTATTAATAAGAGCATTAATTTCAATATTATCATTACAAGTAATGCCTCCAGAAGTATTAATTAAAACTAATTCTTTAAATTCATTATAATTTTTTGGATTTAAGATTTTACAACAACCACTTTGAAAAAATTTTGAAAAATCATTATCTAATAATTCTATATCTATTTTTCCATTTGATCTTTGGAGTAGTTTGTCCATTATTGTTTAATTAAGTATAATCGAAAGAAAATTTAAGAAAATAAAATACTTAATAGTTTAAGATTAAAAATTATTAATAAATAATAGTTAAATTTAATTTTTCCTATAAATTTTAACAACGAAAAATAAACCTAAAGATACTGAAAAACCTATTCCTATTGCATATATCAATGTCCCTATTCCAACTTTTCCACCTAAAAAAAATCCTATACCCACTGCAGATAGTTCAAGTAATGTTCTAATAAATGAAATTGAAAAATTAGTTTGTTTATTTAAGCCAGTCATCAATCCATCTCTTGGACCAGGTCCTAAATTTGCAGCTAAATAAAAACCACTTCCAATACCTATTATGAAAATACCAATTAATACTTGGAAAAATTGAAATAAGAATTCTTTTGGATAAGGAAGATAGATCAATGTAAGATCCAAAATAACAGAAATTAAAATAGCATTTAATATTGTTCCAATGCCTGGTTTTTGTTTTAGTGGCAACCAAAGTAACAATACCGCAACACTTACAAAAAATGTTGTAATACCTATTGTGTAACCAGTTTTAAATGCTAATCCCTGATGTAACACAAACCAAGGTGAAACTCCTAAATTTGCAGTAATTAATAATGCTTCACCAATGCCAAACAGTATAAGTCCTAAAATTAAATAAAAAATTGTAATTTTTTTAGGCTTTAGATTGTATTCGAAATGAGAGCTCCAGGATAATTTGGGTATTTCTTTAAGTCTTAATATATGAATAAACGTTTTTACCATCTGAGACTCATACAGCTTAACCCTGCATCAACCTTTGATATCTCATCAACATTAATTTTTATGATATTAAAATTTTTAGATAAAATTTCCTCAGTTTGATTGAAACCATCTGGAATTAATAATTTATTATTAATTCGAATACAGTTTGCTGCATTTTCTTCACCAAATGGTAATTCGATTAAATTATAATTTTTTTTTAAATAATCTAATTTAGACATTTTATTACTTACTAAAATTAAATCATCATCTAATAAACTGCATTCAGACTTAAAATGAAGAATATCTTTTGGTGTTTGACATACTTCTACAGTAGCACCAAGTGAGATTAGTATATTAGATAAATTTTCTGCCCCTAATTTATTAGTTCTATTTGATAAACCTATAATAAAATGATTATTAATATTTAATATATCCCCACCTTCTATTTTCCCTTTTTCAATAACAAATATGTTTTCAAAGTATTTACTTATTTCGTTTTTAATTATTTTTGCCTCACCTTTTCGTGTAACATCACTTGGATTTAATACAATAATATTATTTTTGAAGATGAGAGCAGGATCTTCAACAAAAATACTGTCGGGGTATTGTTCTAATCTTTCTAATAAAATTATATTTAGTCCTGCTTCTTCAATTGAATTGATATAGTTATCATGTATCTCTAATATTTTTTCATAACTTGGATGTAAATACTGAGAACTCAATGCATTATTTATACTCTTATTTGGTTTTCTAACAATTGCATTTGTAAATTTATATGTCATCATTGGCGTGCCCGGCATGATTCGAACATGCGGCCCCCAGATTAGGAATCTGGTGCTCTATCCTACTGAGCTACGGGCACTCCTTTTTTAATTTTTATGATTTAATGTTACTTCACCAGTCTTTGTGTCAACAACATCAAAAGTTTTTTCATTATTACTCATTCTTTTCGCTCTAGCTGCAGAAGCACGCTCCATTGCATCATTATCAGCATATAAAGATACAGCCATTACAGTTGTATCACTTGCGCGTATTTGTAATAATTGTTTTGCTTCAGGAAATTCACTTGGTGCTTTTACTGAATAATCTTTAATAGATTCATCAGCATCTTCTTTAGATTTAAAATTAATTGTTGTTATTCTTGCTACTGTCATTTTTCCTCCTTCATTTTATTCAATTATTTAACTGCTCCTTCAGTTAAACCAGATACAAAATATTTTCCAATAAATACAAATAATAATATCACTGGTAAACTTGCAAGAACAGCTCCAGATAATAAAAAACCCCAATCAATTTGATATTGACCAACAATTCCAGCTAAACCAACAGGTAAGGTTTTTAGATCATCGCCACTTATTAATATTGACGCAAAAAGATATTCTGTCCAAGAAATAATAAAGCAAAAAATTGCTACACTCGCTATACCTGGGGCAGCTAGAGGAACAATAATTCTAGAAATTACGATATATCTAGATGCGCCATCAATATACGCCGCCTCCTCTATCTCATTAGGAATTAATTTAAAGAAAGCTTTTAACATCCAAACCGCAAATGGAGTAGCAAATAAAACATTAACAACAATCAAAGCTAAATAACTGTTAAGTAGATTTACTTTTGCAAACAATAAATAAATAGGTACTAATAGAATTACTCCCGGAAAAGCATAAGTAACTAGAAGAGAGTATTCTACAAATTTATTTCCATAAAATTTAAGTTTATGTAAGCCATAAGCTGCCGATACAGATAAAATGATGGAAATTATCATAGAAGAAAATGAAACTATTAAACTATTTTTTAAATATATAAAAAAATCTGAGTTAAATAATATTTTATTATAATGTTCTAAAGTAAAAGATCTTGGAATAATAGTTGTAGATGTAGCAATAATTTCTTCAGGGCTTTTAAAAGATGATGTGATTATCCAAAAAAAAGGAAAGAAAAAAATAAGTATTATTAATAATAAAGATAAGCTTAAAAATATAAGTTTGATATTATTTTCTTTAATCATCTTCTTTTGGCGCCATGGATTTGATAAATATTATTGAGAATAGTAATAACAAAAAGCTAGTAACTATTGATAAGGTCGCAGCTTGACTAATTCTAAATTTAGTAAAAGCTGTTTCATAAATTAATAATGGTAAGGTAGTTGTAGCACTCGAGGGTCCACCCTTTGTAATTAACCATATAATGTCAAATATATTAAATGATAATAATGTACCAACTAGACCTAATACAAAAAGAACACTTTTAAGGTTTGGAAATGTAATGAAAAGAAATTGTTGAATAAAATTCGCTCCATCAACTTTAGATGCATCATACATTTCCCGATTTATGGAATTAAGTCCAGAAAGAATAATTAATGCTAAAAAAGGACTCCAACGCCATGAGTTTATTAGAACTAAGCTTATAAATGCTTTATTAGGAGAACTAAAGAAACCTGTTGCCTCATCAAATAATCCAATATCAATTAAAACTGAATTTATCACTCCACTACTACTACTCAGCATTAATTTCCAAATTACAACAACAACTACTGTTGGAATAATAAATGATAAAATAATCCAATTAGCCATAATCTTTTTACCAGGAAATTTATAATTAATGGTTAAAGCGATAGTAAAAGCAAAAAATGTCTGACAGATTGCATTGCCAATTATCCAGTAGAAACTATTTAATGAGGCATTTAAAAATTTTGATTTACCTAATAATTTAACATAATTATCAACACCGATAAATTTTCCTGATGTACCAATAATCTTTACATTAAATAAGCTTAATTCAAATGCTATATAAATTGGAACTAAAATAATTAGGGATATCCAAATAACTAATGGAGATACAAATAACCAACCTTCAATATTATTTTTTTTCACAGAATTAACAGCACCTCTTATATAGAGATGCTGAAAAGATTATTAACTTATTCAATAGCTTCAGTCATTATTTCCATACCTTCACTAACTGCATCTTTAGCACTTTTACCATCGATTAAAGTTAGTTGAAGTGTTTGAGCTAATAAATTCTGAGCTGATATTGATGATATACTTGTAAAAGTATTACCATTCGTGAAACCAAATAAACTTCCTCTAGTTGAATTGTCTAACATAGTTTCTACTTGTGATTTATATTTTATAACAACTGGATCATCCCAATAAGTTGAATCTTGACTTCCAGCTTCAGTTATTGGTAAAAATAATCCCGGTTCCATATTAATAAATCTGCCGTAGTTACCAGGTTCCATTAGGAAACTTAGAAACTTTTTAGATGCTTCCATCTTTGCTTCATCAGCAGTCATTATCATTGCAGAGTTAACATATGAAACAGTACCTGCTCTGTGAGCTTTACCATTTGCATAAGGTATTTGAATAACACCTAAGTCACTCGCATCCCCACCAGCTTGTGAGTCGTAAGTAGATATAACAGTAAACTGTAAAATCATTGCACAACCTTTACTTGCAAAACAAGCTTCTGCTTCTCCCCAAGTCCAGTTTGCAGCATCTGGAGCTGAATATTGATATAATTCTTTATAAACATCGTATGCTGCTACAGTTTGAGGATTATCAAATCTTAGAGTACCATCAGAATTATAAATTTCTTCTGCACCTGAGTTAACCATAAAACTATAGATAGTTTGGTCAGTATAAAGTTGCTTGTTACCTGGAAGACCTATTCCATAAACTCCATCTTTAGTTAGAGCTTTAGCAGCTTTCTTTAAATCAGACCAAGTTTTTGGAGGTTCAATTCCAGCCGCTTCAAAATCACTTTTTCTATACCAAAGTGATAAACCCATGTTCCATAAAGGAACAGCCCAGGTATGACCATTGTAAGTATATTGATCGAGTGCTTTTTGGTAAAAACCATATTTTGCATCTAGTTCAGCAACAAAATCCTCAACGGGTTGTGCTGCACCCATATCAGCAAGAATAGGAGTAAAATCTGGAATACCAACTAATATTTCTGGTGCAGTGCCAGCCGCAACAGAGGCAGGAGCTTTTGCATAAATTTCTCCCCAGTTTTGAACTTCTTGTGTTACATTAATATCTGGATTTGCAGAATTAAATTCATCTATTAATGTTTGAATTCTATCTACTCTATGTGGAACACCTTCCATATGCCAAAAAGTAACATTTGTTACAGCATAAGCGTTCAAAGAAAGTAGAATTGTAATAAAAAATAGTAATATTTTATTCATTTTTCCTCACTTAATTTATGATTAATATTTTAATATCAATATACTAATATTATCAACTAAATTTGAGACTTTCACCAAATATTATTCAATGACTCTCTTAATTTTTTATATTTTTGATATTTATTGTTAAGATATTTAGATTGTTTTCTTTGGGGTGTGTAAATATGACCAATATTCTCGTAATCATTTATTAATTTTTTTAAATCTTTATTATGCAAGTAACTGTCAATTAAGAATGAAATACCTAGAGCACCTAGTTCTGAATTTGTTAAAATTTTAACTTTAATATTTAAAACATTTGAAATTAATTGAGGTAAAATTTTACTTTTTGATGCACCTCCTGCAAGATAAAGACTGTCTTTAGATTTAATTTTATTCATATAACAATCCTTTATTGATAATGCTAATCCTTCATAACAAGCAATCATAATATCAAAATTGTTATGATGTGGTAAAATTCCAAAAATTTCAGCTTTAGAATTAAAATTTACAAATGGCGATATTGATCCTCCATAATTTATATAAGGAAGAAATATCAATGAATTTTCTGGATAATTAAAAGTTAAATATTTTTTTTCAAAATTATTAATTATTTTAATCTTATCTGAATATTTTTTTGAATTTTTGTAAAAATTATCAATGACCCAATCAATATTAGTTGTTCCTGCGACGTTTATTTTAGTCTCCAGCCATGTATTATTTAAAGAAGCAAAAAATAACCCTGAACCATCTTTAGAAATTTTTGAATTATTTTTAACTATTATATTATGACATGTAGTTCCGATTATACTTATTTTTTTGTTATGATTAATTCCTCCAGCACCCAATATAGAAGCTATTACGTCTCCACATCCTATAATAACAGGTGTGCCAACTTTTAAACTTGTTAATTTTGATGAACTTTTAGTTACATATCCACCTAATTCATTTGATTTTTTTATATCTGGGAAAAGTTTAAAATATTTTGTGTTTAATTTAAATATTTTGAATATTTTTTTTGACAATTTTCTATTTTTTATATCTCCTGGATATACGGAAACTTCTGTTTCATCATTATTTATATTGCCTGTTAATTTAAATCTTAACCAATCTTTACAAGTTAAAATGTATTTAATTTTTTTTAAATTTTCTTTTTCAAATATAGTCATCCACTTTAAAATAGGTATAGTACAGCCATATTGTGCAATAGAGCCTGTAATTTTATAAATTTGATCAAATACTTTTTTATCAGTGAAAATTTTTTTACTTCTTGTGTCATTCCACAAAATTGCATTTCTTACTGGTTTATTTTTATTATTAATAGACCAAAACCCAACCATATTTCCAGTTATTCCTAAACCAACAATTGATTGTGTCTGAAGTTTAGATTTTTTTATTAAAAGTTTAATGCATTTAGCAGTAAGTAACCAAAATTTTTCCATTTCAATTTCAGACTTGCCAAATTTGTCAGTTAATACTGGATTTTTTACACTATAAGAATTTATTTGTTTGAAATTAGTATTGAAAATAACAGTCTTTATTACTGAAGTTCCAGCATCAATTGCAATATAATATTTCAAAAGTTATCTCTTATATTTACAACCACGAGTAACCAACACAAACTAAAGCTATAATTAAAAAAAAATTCATAACTCTTTTTCTATTTCTAATCTGTTGATCATTTAGTTCTTTATTTCTAGAAAGATAATATACGTAACATCCAATTGCAAAAGCTACAAATCCTCCTAAATAAGCATACCATTGCAAGTCAGTCATTTATTTATTTTATATATTATTATATAAAATTTTATAATTATTTTTAAGTATGCCGTATAAAGCTAGCACAAAAAGATATGAAAAATTAACCTACAGAAGATGTGGAAATAGCGGATTGCTTTTACCCCCCATTACGCTTGGTCTTTGGCATAATTTTGGTGGAAAAAAATCTATGCCTAATGAATCTAAAAAAATGCTTTTTAGAGCATTTGATAGAGGTGTAACTCATTTTGATTTAGCTAATAATTATGGCCCTCCTTATGGTTCGGCTGAAACTAATTTTGGTCAATTGATGAAGTCAGATTTAAATAAATATAGAGATGAATTAATTATATCAACTAAAGCTGGTTACGATATGTGGCCTGGCCCATATGGAGAATGGGGTTCAAAAAAATATTTAACTGCAAGTCTTGATCAAAGTTTGAAAAGGATGAATTTAGAATATGTTGATATATTTTATTCACATCGTTTTGACCCATTAACTCCTCTAGAAGAAACTGCTGATGCTTTAACTCAATCAATTAGAAGCGGTAAAGCTTTATATGTTGGTATTTCTTCTTATAGTTCAAAGCAAACAATTAAAATGAATAAACTATTAAAAGAAAGAGGAGTCAGGTGCCTTATTCATCAACCCTCTTATTCAATGATCAATAGATGGGTAGAAAAAGATTTATTATCTACATTAAAAAAACTTGAAATAGGATGTATAGCCTTTTCCCCACTTGCTCAGGGTATGCTTTCAGGAAAATATTTAAAATCTATTCCCAAAATATCTAGAATATCAGATAATTCTTCATTAGATAAAAAAATGATTACAAAAAATTATCTATTGAAGATTAAAGAATTAACAAAAATTGCCAAAAAAAGAGGTCAGTCATTACCTCAAATGGCTTTATCATGGGTATTAAGACACCCAACGATGACTTCAGCTTTAATTGGTGCAAGAACTGTAAAACAACTTGATGAATGTTTGGATAGTCAAAAAAATATGAATTTCTCATCAAAAGAATTAAGACAAATAAATAAGTACGCTAGGGAAGAAAATATTAATCTTTGGGCAAAATCAAGTAGTAATTAAGTTAATTATATTAAAATTAAACAATATTAATTAAAAAAACTTTTAAGAAGAATCATTTATTATTTGATATGTTTTATTAAATAGGAGATTTTTTTTATGTCACAACATATTCTTGAAGCAGGTGGAACATTACCTTTTATCTTTCATGTTTTATTTATGTTATTTAATGTCTTTGTAATTTATCAATTCTTTTTTAATAATAAATTTTTTGATGAACTTGGTTTTTCAAATGAAGAACCGAAAACTATTTTCAGAGGTAATTTTGGAGTAATTTTTTTAGCTATACTTTTAATGTCTATTCTTTTAACCTTTGATGTTACAGAAAATACTTATGAAGAGAATGTTATTCAGTATGAATTCTGGTATTCATTTTTAGCAATACTCTTTTTATTTGCTACAATAAATGGAGTTTTAAGATATTTCAATTTTGTGAATAATTATGGTTTTAAACCAAATATTAGAGGATTAATGTTTCCGTTAATCGGTTTAATACTGGTAGCTTTAAAATTGATAACCACTTAACAGAAATTTTTTAAAGGCGGTTGTTTTGATCGCCTTTAATTAAAATAACTTCTTATTTTTTTTCTTGAAGCAAAATGTAAGATTAATGAAACTATAAATAAGAAAAAAACAAAATAGTATTCTCTTAATTCAACTTGAGTAGTATAAAAAACAAATAAACAACAAATTGTAAATGATTTAATATAAATTTCTAAAAACTGAATAGGATAAAGTTTATCTGATTGAAGGAAAATATATCTAAATCCAAAGTAAGCAAAAGTAAGAAAGACAGCTAATCTGACTGAAGTAATTCTATGATATGGTATTTCTTGTTTTTCAACTATAGTGAAAGGAAAATAGATAGTTACACCCATAATCTCTGCAATTATAAATGCTACAGCCCATAAGCTTAATAAACCAATGATAATTTTAGCTAAAGTTTTTACCATAATCAATTTATGGCCTTTTTTTTACTAGGGTTTTGACCAACCTATTTGTTTATTTTAACTAAATTTTAATAAAAAATACATAAATTTTGATTTGATTGCAGAAAACTAAGTTATTTCTTATCTAAAGTTATCTTTAATTGGAGAAAAATATAAAAGAATCAAAATTGCGCCACTTATTAATCCACCAATTTGATCAAGCATACCACTAAAAGCAGTATAGATAACAGAACCACTAAAATAATTTAGAACTATACCGGCTACTACTAAAAATAAATACAATGGTTTGCCGTAAGAGATAAATCTATAAAGTAAATTTAAAGTAAATAGATATAAAAAGAATAAACTAATAGATACTATTCGAGAAAAATTTTCAAAATTAGATAATAATCCATCATTTAAATTTTCATAAAGATTAGAAATTTCCGATGGTTGATACATAGATGATATAACCATTAAAATTATAACGATAAAATCTGCTAGAATTAAATTTTTAAAAATCTTTTCAATTTCCATAATAGATATAAATTCAAATAAATAGGGTATTTAACTTAGATATGTAGTTTAAATATTACAATAAGATTATTAAAATCTATTTAAAAATAAATTAGATATTAAAAATTATATTTACCACATTGAATGGATAATATCTGAACTATTAATTTTTACTAAATTTTCACATTTACTTTCAAAATCACTGAAATCATCTCTAAAAGTTGCACCATTTTTTTGTGCTTGCTCAAAATGATCATCTATTCCAGCTTGATTTTCATAAACCTCTGTTAAGATTAGAGACATATTACCTGTTTTATTTCCATCCTTGAATTCGGGACCTATAGACCAATTCAGCATTAGAAGTGCTTTATCACCCTCCTTTGTATGTGTTTCATTCATCCATTTTGTATGATCTTCTGCAATTCTATTTGCGATATCTATAAGTTCAGGTTTAAAAATCCATAAATACTGAAGTTGTTTTTTATTTTGAAACATATTTCCTCCTTTTTTGTAATAATACTAATTAGTTAACAAAATCTTTCAAATAAATTATTGTTGAGAATTATTTTCTAATGTTTGTACATGAATATCTAAGTTTTCTATCACAGCATCATTATTAATATTTCCATAAAAAACACCTTTAATAGGTGATGCGTAACTTGCATCAAGTCCACAAGAAACACGTACGTATCTTTCATCTGGACTGCACTTATTTGTAGGATCAAATCCCACCCAACCTAAGTCATTGATATAAAATTCTGCCCAGGCATGTGTGGATTGAAATTCTGAAGAATGGGAATTGTTATGCATATAACCATTTACGTATCTAGCAGGTATTCCTAAAGTTTTTGCTGCGGCAATCATTATATGTGCTTGATCCTGACAGACTCCCTTTTTCTGATTAAATGCTTCAATGGCTGTTGTTTGATTATTTGTCGTTAAAGGTTTGTATTCAATTTTTTCAGCTACTAGATTCATCAGATTATGAGATGTTTCTAGATTTTCATTTTCATTAAAACCATTTTTAGCTTCGATAGCTAAATTTTTTATATCCGCATTTGCTTTTGTTAAATTTGATTCTCTTAAGTAAACTAATGGATCTATTTTATCAGAAGCACTCTGGTAAATTCCTTTTGTATCAAATGTTTCGACTTTTCCAAGAACTGTAAATTGTATTTTTTTTACTTTATTTGTATTTGTAAAACTTTGAATATTATTAGCTTCACCATCCTGATAAATTTTTGATTTTTTGGCTGAGTCGTTATGGACATTCCACTCTAGAATTTTAAGACCATTATACTCTGAAGGATGCAATTTAGTGGTTTGAATTAATCCCGCAACTGGATTTTTATATTCATATTTAGTTGTATGTTCAATTATTAGCTCCATATTAATTAAAAAACTCCTTATGTATTTCGTTATCAACACTAGATATTTTTCTAATAAATTGTGTTACAAATTGATGAAGACCATATTCAACAATAGTTTCTATTTTTTCTTCTTGAATTTTAGTATTTAGATCTTTTAAATTATTATAAATTCTTCCAACTTTTTCTGGACTGCATGTTAGATTAGTTAAATGTTTGACAATATTTTGAATACAAAAACTTAAAGATCTAGGACAATTATTATTTAAAACTAAAAAATCAGCAATTTTAGTTGCAGTAATATTGCCATCGTATGCCCATCTAAAAGCTCTAAAAGATGATAGAGAACGAAGCAATATACTCCATTGCATATTATCGATATTGCCTCCTACATATTGAGGTTTTGGTAATAAAACAAAATACTTTACATCTAATAATCTCGCAGAATTATCTGCTCTCTCAATAAATAAACCAAGAAAAAGAAAATTATAACCATCATTTCTAAGCAAAGAACTTAATGATCCTCTGAATAAGTTTACTTGTTCTATTGTCCACTCTGTCAGATCAGGTAAATCAGATTTTATAAATTTTTTTTCTTTTAAGTTTAGTATCTCTTGATAAGTTTTGTTAATTGCTAACCAAGACTCAGGAGTAAATGAAGTTCTAACTACTAATGCATTATTTCGTGCATTAAGAATACAATTGTAAACAGATGAAGGATTACTTTCATCAAAAAATAAATAATCTTCGACATTTTTCTGTTCAATTGTATCATATTTATTTTTATATCCCTCAATTGCTCCAGCAGCGGATAAAACTGATTCCCATTCATTATTATAACCACTTGGATTTGGAAAAAGAGACATTCTATAACCAACGTCCAAGAGCCTTGCTGTTGTTTCAGCTCTTTCCATATAACGACTGATCCAATATAGATATTCAGCAGTTCTACTTAACATTTTTATTCCTCATTCAGCTAATACCCATGTGTCTTTCACACCGCCTCCTTGGCTAGAATTTACAACAAACGAACCTTCATTCATTGCAACTCTAGTTAAACCGCCAGAACTTAATTGAGCCTGCTCTCCAATTAAACAAAATGGTCGTAAATCTACCCTTCTTCCCTTAACTTCATTTTTGATAAGTGTTGGTGAAAATGAAAGATCAAGTAAAGGTTGAGCTATATATCCTTTTGGATTTGTTGAGAGTTTTGTTTTAAATTCATCTATAGAGGATTTAGAAGATTTTGGACCTATTAACATCCCATAACCTCCGGATCCATCAACTTCTTTTACGACAAGTTCATTAATATTATCTAAAACATATTTTAATTCTTGTTCCTTTTCGCAATTCCATGTTTCAACGTTATCTAAGATTGGTTGTTCACCTAAATAAAATTTGATCATCTCAGGTACATAAATATAAATTGCTTTGTCATCAGCTATACCTGCCCCAGGTGCTGAACAGATATTGACACCACCTGTTCTATAAACATCCATAATTCCTGGAATACCAATCACAGATTGAGGGTTAAAACATAGAGGATCTAAAAAATCGTCATCTATTCTTCTATAAACAACATCTACTCTTCTTGGACCATCAACTGTTTTCATATAAAGATATTTTCCTTCAACAAATAAATCTGTTGATTCAACCATTTCAATACCCATTTGATCTGATAAAAAACTATGTTCGTAATAAGCGCTATTTAAAGGACCAGGTGTAAGTAACACACATACTGGTTCTGGATTTTCACATTTAATAGGAGCTAAACTCATCAATGTTTGCAAAAGTCTTGTTGGGTAGTCATCTATTGGTGTTACTCTGTTGTTATGAAATAAATCAGGAAACATTCGCATCATTATTTCTCTATTTTCTAGCATGTAAGAAACACCACTTGGCGTTCGACAATTATCTTCTAAAACAAAATAATCATTGGGACCTGTTCTTACTAAATCAATACCAATTATAGGACTATAGATATCTCTAGGAGGTGAAAAACCAAACATTGATGGTTCAAATGATTTTTTTTTGTAAATAATTTCTTTAGGAATTATATTGGCTTTTATTATTTCACCTTGATTATAAATATCAGCAAGAAAAGCATTAAGTGCTTTAGCTCTTTGAATTACTCCTCTTTCTAATCTTAACCATTCAGTATATGTAAATATCCTTGGAATTAAATCAAACGGAATAATTCTTTCTCTTGCAGTTTCATTATTTGTAGAAAATGTAATTCCAATATTTCTAAAATGAGTTTCAGCTTCAGCATTCTTTTCAAAAATGACTTTTGAAGTCATTTGATCTAACCAATCATTAATATTATTATAATGATTTCTTATAACTGACTCAGATTGATACATTTCATTAAACATTAAGGGGCAAACCTCTTGAGATTTGAATAGAATATCTTTTTATTATCTAACTTTTTGACCATAGTTATAACAAACCTTTCTTATCCGTTATAATTCATGCTTAGCTATGGAAATTAATAATAAGATCCGCGTTCCTTCAGCTTTAGCCTACTTCCGATCTGTTATCACAGATTGAACGGTTTAATAACTTGCATGCGTTCCTTCAACTTTCGTTTACTTCCGTTTTGAATTATTCAAAATGAACGATGAAATTTTAATAATAAAATTTATTTATTTTTAAAAATGAATTTCATACTTATTTGATATGCATTTTTTGCATATACAAAATAATATTGAATTACTTACACTTTTAATAGTCTTTTATTGATCTAAGAAAACAAATATAAATAAAATAACCCGTACAAATTAACCAAATTAAAAGAACAATAGTATCATTTATGATTAAGTTTATTTCTGTTTTTGTTACTAGTCGTAGTGTTGTTGCGGCCCAAACAACAGTAAAAAAAATTGTTAAATTTCTAAATGATTTCACTCTTAATGGATGAACAAACTTCCATGGAACAAATGTTAATATTGATAAAATTATTATAACAACAAGATTTATCCATTCATTTGTATTTAATATAAAAAAATATAAAACCACAATATTCCAGACTGCAGGAAAACCCTGGAAATAATAATCATCCGTTTTCATATTAACATTAATAAATGTATACAATGAAACTCCAAAAATAAGAGCCGGCATAATCATTTCAAAGCTAGATGGCACCATCTGAAACCAGTAAATCATTAAAGCTGGGTTGATAACATAATTTAGATAATCAATAATAGAATCTAAAATGATTCCATCTAGATTTGGTGCTTTTTCTTCAACTCCAACCTTCCGAGCTAATGTTCCATCTACACCATCAACAAGTAAGGCCATGCCAAGCCATAAAAAACTACCAGCTTGATCATTATTTAATATTGATATTAATGCAAGAAATCCAAGTATGGCTCCTGATCCGGTAAAAGCATGAACACTCCATGCAGATATTTGATCTTTATCAACTTTCATAAATAATTTTGGTCTTTATCACTAAAATTAAATAAAATAAAATTTTACAAAAAAAGATTAAAAAATTAGGGTTTTTAGGGATTATAAAATTGGACTTATAATAATTTTATAATATCACTGTCACCTTCAGCAAAATTGTAATTTTTAAATTCATTTTTTGTAACCCAAGCTGAGTCCTCGTGTTCATTTAAATAAATTTCACCACTAGCATGAGAACATATAAAATAATGTAGATTAACATTTATTTTGTCATCTTGATAATTTTCTTCACCTAATTTTTTTTTAATATTTATTTCGATATTAAGCTCTTCTTTTATTTCTCTTTTTAATGCTTTTTCAAAACTTTCATCTTGCTCTACTTTACCTCCAGGAAATTCCCAGCTTAATCCCATGTGTTTATTTCTATTTCTTTGCGCAATAAAAAATCTATTATCTTTTATAATTATTGCTGCAACAACATTGAATTTATCCATTAACTAGTATTATCACGAATAAACTGATTTGCTTTTTTTATTATATTATTTTTCCTCTCTATATTCATTTTATCATAGATATTAACCATCATATTTAAACGTGGATTAGATTGAAAAAATTTTCTATTTTTATTAATAAAACGCCAATACAATCCATCCATAATATCATTCCAATTTCCTTTTTTAAAATTCATCATTTTCATAAAATAACTTGAACCACAAATATACGGTTTAGTGCTAAATATTCCTCCATCACTAAACAATCCCATTCCATAAACATTAGGTGACATTACCCAATCAGAACTATCAACAAACATTTCCATAAACCAGTTATAAACCTCATTAGGTTTAATTTCACACAAGTTCATAATGTTGCATAAAATCATTAACCTCTCAATATGATGCGTGTATCCATATTTTTGCGCATTTCTAATTGAGTGATCTAAAGGATCTAATCCGGTTGTACCATCATACCATTTTTTAGTAAGAGAATTTTTATGCTTAAAGAAATTATTTTTTTCTAATTGTTGATCATAATTTTGATATATCCCCCTAATGAATTCTCTCCATCCAATAATTTGCCTTATATAACCTTCATAAGAATTAATATTAATTTTATTTTCAACTTTTCTTACTCTATCAATAATTAGTTCTGGTGTTAATAAACCTAAATTAATCATGGGGCTTAGAACACTGTGAAATAAAAAGTTATTATTGGTATCAACTGCATCTTCGTAATCACCAAATAAATTAAATTTTTTAATAATAAAATAATCTAACCATTTAACAGCATCATCATAAGTTGTAGGTAACCAAAAATTATCAACTTGGCCTGGGTGATTTTTAAAAATTGTGTTTATTTGTTGTTTTAAAACTTTTGTATGCTTTGTTTCTTTTGCAGTAATCATTTCTGGTATTTTAATATCTTTAGGGAGTTTTTTTCTGTTATCTTCATCAAAGCTCCATTTACCACCTTTTGGCTTATTATTTTCCATCAAAATATCTATTTTAGCACGGACAATTTTATAAAAATTTGCCATAAAAGGTTTTTTTGTTTTACTTAAGTAATTTTTAAATTCATCTCTTGAATTTAAAAACATGGGTGATTGTATAAAAGTTAATTTAATCTTATTTTTTTTGCATAAGGTGCTTATTTTTTTTTCAAAAAATTTATCTTCAATCTCAAATGAAATCATTTCTTCGAATTTATTTTCTTTTATAAAATTTTCTAATTTTTTTTCATATGATATTTTAAAATCTTTTTTTAAATCAACATAATTTACTTTAAATTTATTTTTTTTTAATTCATCAGCATAAGATCTCATTGAGGATAGAAAAAGAATGAGTTTTAATTTATGATGTTTTTGAAAAGTACAAAGATCAAAACTTTCACACATAAAAATAGTTGAGTCTTTATGTTTACTTAGGTATTTTTGAGGGAATAATTGATTTCCTAGAATTAAAAATAGACTTTTCACGATATATAAATAGTAAGTTATTAGAAAATTTATATAATTTATTAAATTTAATTGCTTATTTTAGACAATTTTTTAATTATAATAATTGATAATTAATGGTTAAATTAATAAAATTTTTTTTGTTTCCATCAATAATTAGTTTTGTACTAATTTCCTGCAATACTACATCTCCAAACAAAGTTAAAAAGTCTGATGCTCAAAAGGTAACTAATATAGAATATGGAACAATCAAGACCTCTCTTCCAGTAAAAATAGAAGGTGAAAGTGATTGGATTGGCGCAACTGCAGGAGCGATGATAGGTGGTCTTTTAGCATCTCAAATATGTGGAGAAGAAGAAATATTGGGAACTAAGTGTCAAGATATTGCAATAGTATATGGAACTATTGGAGGAGCTGCTATGGGCTCGGTAATACAAGCTAAAATTGGTAATCACGATGGTTTCCAATACATAGTGAATATTGATAAATGTGGTAATGACATTTCTAATTGTCAAAATGATCAAGAAAAAGCTTTTGTGCAAGGAGATGATAATGCTCTTCCGAATGGTCAAAGAGTTGTAATTATTTACGGAGATGTAATAAGAGTAATGCCCTATGAAGAATAATTTAGTAAAGTTCATTTTTAGTATACTTTTATTTTCCTCTTTCCACCTTTCTGCAGAATTAATATTTGAAGATAATTTTCCAAAAGATATGCATGGTATTTGGAGTGATGATTGTGATGCAGAATATCAAGTATTCATAATTTCAAATAATACAAGTATGTGGATTGACGAGACATATGTTGGATTTAATGTATCAAAAACATCAAAGGTAGAAGATTGGTCAGCTTACAAATGGGGTGAACTAGATGGAAGTTATTATTATTTTTTAAAAAAAGATGGCGATAATTTACTTGAGGTTACTGCTCCTGATGATTGGGATGGTATAGATTATTCTTTTTTAAATTCATCAGATTATTCCCTTTATGAAAAATGTGAATCAATCCCTAGTGTCTTTCAAATTATTTATGGTGAAATTATTAACTTAATGAATTCTCAATTAATTGAAACATGCAATAATGATAGTAATCCTGCAAATTGTATTAATGAAACTTTTGCATTTTTAGATGTATCACAAGATGACGAATTATCCGTTGCAGAATTAACACGTGCAGCAAGAATAGCTATTTATTTTACTTTTATTGACAAAAGACAAGACGAAGACAGAGACATAGGATTTGCAACTTATACAACTACATCACTAATATTTCCTGCTTTATCAAAAATATTAATTGGAAATTATGATTATGATAATTCAAATACAATTTCTTTGAAAGAAATATATACTGATCGTATTGATACATTAGACTATCAAAATTTATTTAAAGAAAATTTAAAAGGATTAGATCCAGAAGAATTAAGACAATTAATTGAAAACTTAGATTTCTTAAAATCATTAATGTTAAATTAAATTAGCATCTTGACTTTTAAGTATAATTTTATCTATAAATAGCTATGAACAAAAGAAATTTATATGCAGCTATTGCGATAGTATTTATCTTTGCTGCTTTAAATTTAACTATATATTTTTTCTATTAAATTATGGTTATCAGAAGAAAATCTAGTATTTATAAAAAATTGTATGAAATAAATGGTCAGAAAATGATGTTTGGCCACGATAATATACATTTTAAAACAATTAACTTACCTGCAAAGCAGAGATACAAAAATCTATGCAGTAAATTTGGTTTAAAAAAAATTAAATCTTCAGGTAAAAAAAATTTTCAAATAATTAACATTAATTAAGTGAAAAATATTGCAATAATTGGAGCTGGGATGACCGGCTTGTCTCTTGCTTATAATCTTCAAGAACATAATATTACTATTTTTGATAAATCATGGAGACCAGGCGGAAGAGTTTCTACTAGAAAGCATGATAATTATCTTTTTGATCATGGTGCACATTATCTATCAACAAATCATTCTGTAAATCAATTAAATGAAGTAATAAGTAAATATAACTCAGGTCAAATAATAGAAATAGATTTTGCAACAGATTATTTAAAAAATAAAAAAACTAGAAAAAAAATTATTATTGGTCAAAGTGGAATAAATTCTATTCCAAAGTCTATTTTTGATAATATTAAAATAAATAGTTATTTAAATTCAAAGATAGTTAAAATTTCAAAAAATAGTAATGATCTCTTCTCACTATTTTCTGAAAAGGAAGAATTTAAAGATTTTGATTATGTGTTAATTTGTATACCTTATTTACAATCGAAAGAACTTTCAAAAGATTTGATTGATTTTAGTCAGATTATTAGCGAGCCATCTTATGATCCAATACATACTGTAATGTTAAGCTATAAAGATAATAACAATATTGATATTAAAGCTGGATTAAATCTTCATAAAGATATTAGTTTCTTTATGAATCAAAATATTAAATTTAATGAACTATCTCATGATTGTTGGGTATTAAATATGAGCTCTGAATATACAAATAATAATATTGATATAGATAAGACTGAATTAGAAAAATATGCTCAATCAATATTTGAAGAAACATTTGATATAAAGAATGAAATAAGTTTTATTAAATCACACAGGTGGTTATATGCGCAAACAAAATTGAGTTATAATACTATCTCAAAAAAAAATTGGATTAATTCAAAAGATAAAAAAATATTTTTAAGTGGAGACTGGGTTATAGGAAAAAGTCTAAGTGATGCCTGGGATGCAGGCGAAAAATTATCTCATTATATTAAGATTTTATGATTTTGTGATTTTAAATATAATTGATTTTTACTAATATTATTCCTATTTTTATAGTGTGATTAAATTATTTTACTATTTTTTACCTTTTATTGCACTTTTCCTGCCTAGTTTATGGGTAAATTATGTTTTAAAAAAATATAATAAGATATTATCTGATATGCCCTTCACTGGTAGAGAACTAGGAAAAAAAATACTTGAAGAAGAAGGAATTAATAATGTTTCAATAAATCCTATCAAACAAATAGATCATTATAATCCCAAAGAAAAAAAAATACATATCGCCACTGACAAACTTGATAAGAAAAGTATTACAAGTATTGCAGTTGTTGCTCATGAAATTGGACATGCAATTCAAGATAAAGAGAAATATAAACCACTACTCCTCAGACAATCATTAATTGAAAGAACAATGATTTTCCAAAGAATTGGGTCATTTCTATTAATTATAGGATTACCATCAATTTTTGCTTTTACAAAAAGTCCTTTTATAACATTTATTGCTGCAATAATAATAATGGGATGTTTATCTACAAATGTATTGATCCATTTAATTACGCTTCCCGTAGAATTTGATGCAAGTTTTAAAAGAGCTTTACCTATACTTAAAAGATATGTTCCTAAAGAGAATATGTACCAGTGTAAATCTGTTTTAAAAGCTGCTGCATTGACATATTTAGCTCAATCCATTGTAAGTATATTTAGATTAAAAATAATACTGTTATCTTTTATTAATATTTTCAAATCAATTATAAGAAGATAATATTTTTCTCTTTAAATAAAAAGGGAAATTTATTAAGCTATATAATTAATGAATTTAAGTGAAAAAATATCTTTAATACTAGTAGATAAAGGTTTTTCTTTATCTCCAAAAAAAAATACTGAAGAATTAATCAATTCTGGTGCAGAATTACATAAAAATAATGAAGATATCAAAATTGCTGAACAGCATGGTATTGCAGATCAAATTTTTATTCTTTTGAAAGGTGAAGCAGAATTCGTAAAGTATCATAATAATGTTTTTTATAATCTAGCAACACTAAAAAATTCTGGATCACCTCTTGGCATTTCAGGCTTAAATGCACCAGGTAGATATATGTCAGATATATTTATTAAAGGTAATTCAGAGTATATCTCTTTTAAAGTAGAAAAATTAAAAGAATTAGAAGAAATAGATCCTGACTATGCAAGTTTTTTTTATTCTTATTTATTATTTGAATCTATTAATTTAATTTGGTCATCACGCAATTTGGAAAAACCCATTCAACAAAAAAATATTAATTTAGCAGATGGTGTTGAAACTGGTGGAGATATTGTAAATACAAAAAGAATTAAAAATTCTGCATTTTTAGCTTTTCTTGATGATAACGATTTAGATGAATTAATAAACTATGCAAATGTTAGGCTATTTTCTGCGGGTGAATATATAACGCTAGAAGGCACAAAATCAGATGGAATAAATATTTTGTTAAAAGGTAAAGTTGAAGCTTCTTTTACAAATTTAAAAGATGATCAGATAGAAAATAACTCAAGATCAATAGCTAGACCAGGAGTAGCGTTATCCTTATCTGCAGGTTTGCATGATATTGAGTCGCCTTATTCATTGAAATCAACAAGAGATACAACAATTTTAAAATTTTCAAATGAGTTTATTGATAATTTAATCAAAACTAATTCAGAATTAGCAATCAAATTTTTTAAAAGACAATTATGGCAATTAGGTCGCTATATTCAAAGCTCAACAGGTTTAACAACGTATCCAGCTAAAAATGAAAAAGAGTTTTTTCAATATTTATTAGATGATAATTCTGCAACAATACCTAGTAATTCAAAACTTTATACAATACCTCATTTATTAGAAAATCATTTAACTCATTCTTTGGCATTCGATACAATTTATGATTTAATAATTACAGGTAACGATGATGAAAAATCTATAGCTAGTTTAATGATTGATACATTGAGTGGTATAGAGAGAAAAAATAGATTTTTTAAACAGCTTAATAAAATATATAACAGAGTAGCAACTTCGTATGATTCAATAAATAAACAAGCTTTACAAAAATTAACAAATTCAGATTTTATAAAAGCATTTGATCAAGTACCTTATGTTATTAAAGGTATGGAGAATTTACCTGACGAGCCTACAAACATATTTTTTTATAATCATTTGGCAAGTATTGAAGAAAATGGTTTAGCTAATGGACATCAATTTAGTATAGATAGTCATTTTATTAGTGCAAAAATTTTATTTCCAAAATATGGTGATGGTGGTCAAAGAATAGCTCGATATTCTAGAAATGCAGAATTTTGGAGATATAATTATTATGAGAATTTAGATTATATTTTCGTTCATACACCAGAATCAGACTATTTAAATGAAACTAAAGAACAAAAAAAGAAGAGAAAAAATAAATTATTTATCGAAACTCAAAATATTTTTGACCAAAACAGACCTTTAGTTATTGCGCCAGAGGGGACATCTGAAACTGAAGATAATTTAACTCCAAATTCTCCAGGTCCATTAAAACCAGGAGCATTTTTATTAGCAGACCAATTAAAACCCGAACCACTTCTTGTTCCAATAGCGTTAGCAAATTTTGATTATTCAATTTCTGATACTATTTATTCTGCAGTTATTAAAGAACCAATCAAAATAAAAGATTTTGTAAATGATATGAAAAATAAAAAAGAGTTAGAAATTTTCCTATCTAAATATAGAAAAACATTTAGATCTTATGTTGAAGAAGCAATTGAATTAGCTAAATCAGCATCAAAAAATAAAATTAATAATGAAGATGTAGTAAGTAACTTAAATTTAGTTAGCCCTATTGAAGAAGAATTTGAAGCAGACGTGAGAGAATTAGAAAATAAATTACATTCAGATCAATATATAAATAACAAAATAGTCTTATTTGGAAGCTCAACTTTTAAAGATTGGGAAAATGCAAAAACTGATTTGTCATTTGATAGTTTATTAAATTTAGGATTTGGGGGCTCCACATTAGTATCATGCCGTACATATTTTAACAGAATAGTAGTCCCTAATAACCCTGATAAGATGATTTTCTATGCTGGAGATAATGATATAGGTAGCGGAATGAGTGCTGAAGATTTAGAAAATGAATTTTTATTATTTGCTTCTGAGGTTAATGAAAAATTACCGCATACATTATGTTTTTTTGTATCCATTAAACCAAGTGTATTCAGGAATAATTATTTAAATACAATTCTTGATGCAAATGAACGGATTAAAAACAAAATTGAAAATTTTAGTCAATGGCGTTATATTGATCTTTGTTCTCCTATGCTTGATGCTGGGTTTGAAAAATTTTATTCAGAAGATCCTCTACACATGAATGTACTTGGTTACAGTCTCTTAAGTAAGTTAATAAGAGATGAAATATCAAAATTTATAATTTAAACTTTAAATAAATTAAATTTTAATTTCTTTTCTTAGCTTATCAGATTTATAGGAATTGAAGACTAATGATAAACTCTTTATATTATCATCGCCACTGGTGTCGTGTTCAATCTTTTTTATTAGTGAATCAATAAAATGTTTATGTGTATTGATTACACTTTCTTGAATTTGATCCCAAGGCTTTGAAATCCACTTATATTTATTTGGTTTTCCATAATAAATCTTCTTTTTATTATTTTTATATAAAGTAATTTTGTAATTATAATCCAAATCTATTGAGCCATTAGAGAATTCTAAATTAACAAGTGTTTGAGCAAATCTATCAGGTTTTTTTATTGAAGAAATAGATGCATCAACGATTGTAATACTATTATTTTTATTTCTTATAAGTGATATAAAATCTGTTTCACCTTTAAATTTTTTATTTGTATTTTGATTTACAGTATAAATACTTTTAGCTTCTCCCATAAAAAATCTACTTAAATCAAATAAATGAATCCCTACGTCTAAAGTTAAATACTCTTTTAAATCGTATAAATATTTTTGATTTGTATATCCAACAGGATTTGCATGTCTAAAAGATATCTTAGCATAATGTGGTTTAGTTAAATTCTCTTTATTTATAATTTGTTTTAATTTTAATAAAGGGCTTTGCCATCTAAAATTCTCATGAACCATAAGTGGTGTTTTGCTTTTTTTATATAAAGAAACAATTTTTTTTGCATTTGATAAATTTTCAGCAAATGGCTTTTGTATAGAAGTTGGAATTTTATACTTAGATAAAATTTTACCAATATTTAAATGTGTTTCCATTGTTGTTACAACATCAACAAAGTCAATTTTATGATTTTTTAACATTAATTCTATTGATGAATAAGAATGCATAATTTTAAATTTAGATTTAAATTTATTAGCTTTTTTTATATTCAAATCGCAAACACATATTATTTGAATATTTTTTAATTCTTTCCAAGCTAAAATATGATTTTCAGCAAAAAAACCGCAACCGATTAATGCGCCTTTTAATTTTTTCATTTATCTTCTATAAATTTTATTTCTAATTGTTCAAACGTATATGGATTTATATCTTTTTTAAAATTAAAAAAAGAAAAATCATTCTTAAAAATATCAGTAAAATTTTTTAAATTAAGCTTATATTGATAGCTAAAATTTAATTCAGAAATATTAATTTCTTTCTTTTGTTTTGAAGAATTTACAAATAAATAATACTTTTTATTTTTTAATATAACTTTTAAACCATATACTTCATTAATTGGATTAAATTTATAAATTTCTGAATTTGATAATGAAATAAGAAAATTATTTAAATGATACAATGGTCTTTTGGTATTATCTTTATTTAATATTCCGTGATGCCCATAAATGGAATTAAAAGTAAAAAATTTTGACTCTTTATTTATTGATTGAATAAAAATTGCCAGTGTCCAAGTTAGTGAAAATAATTGATCATGTCTTGGATCGCTATCAGCCATTTCTAATCTTATCTTCTTTTTATTCTTTACAAGACTTTCACCATAAGGATTGAAATACATTCCAATAGAAATTGGGCCAATATGGACATCCGAACTATTAGAAAAATTTTTTAGAGTTTTTAGGATATAAGGTATAGTTTCGGGTGTATTTAACACACCATAATCACTAGAATCATGAATAATTGGAGTGAAGGAAAAACTAACTAAATCATAAAACATTTTTGGCCTCTTTCTATTTAATTCTGTAAAATTAGTGACCATTCCTGAAACAATTTGACTATTAGAAAACATCTTTTTCGCAATTTTATAGTATTCATTTAATTCTGGAACTTTAGGCCATTCACCAGCTGGTTGAAAACTATTCAAATATATTTTTGGACAAATTAAAATTTTATCTAAATTAATATTATTTTCAGTTATAAAATTATAAATTTTAGTTAATTCTTTTTCAGGATCATTAATATGATCAACCAATGCTACAAGAAACACCTTGTTTTGATATCTTGTAGTTACACTTTTATAATCTTTAGTAAAATCAATAAGATAGTAATAATAATCAAAGTTACTTATTAAATTATCATCAGGAAGAATTAAAGAATCAATTTTTATGCCAATTTTAGGAAATTTATAAGAAGTAGTATGATCAATTTTTACAATATTCTTAGAGGGAAATGATCTTTGTTTTTTATTTACTATATCTATTTTTACAGCTTGAGAAAAATTAGACCCTTCTTTTTCTAAGTATGGAAAAGGATCTAATAAAGAGCCGCTATATATTTTGAAAGAAGCATCTCCCCAGTTTCTTTGATCCTCCATTTCAAATATAATACCTTTAAAATTTATATTAACTAGCAAGCTATCGTCTAAGGTGTAAGCTAACTTTTTAAATTTAAAAAATGGTTGATCAGGCGTTAAAAATTCAGGAAATTTTTTTTCCTCTTTTGCCCCCGTCTTCTTTTGTTGCAATAATATTTGAACCAACATGACTTTGTAATGGAATTAATAAATTAAAACCTATTCTATTGGTCCAAAAATCAGTTAAGAATTTTCCTTTAGAAGATAGAGTTATAGAATTTTCAGAAAATAATATAGTATTTTTTGTTTTAAGAATTTCAGTATTTCCATATTCTAAATCAAATATATATTCTAGAGATGAATCAAAGTTTTCTTCATAATTTAGAATTTTAGGATCATAATTATTCCAATTTTTGTCTCTTACCAAGAATGATATCATTTTTAAAATTTGTAGATTTTGAAAAGTTATATTTCGAAAAAAAAGATTATCTTTAAATATAGTAAAATTATTATTTGATTTTTTAATAAACTTTTCTTCCAATAATTTAGAGTTATACATATAATTTTGATACTGATTTATAATTATTATATTCTGATATTAAATTTGATTTATTTTTTTCATATTTTGTATTTTGAATTAAACTCAAAAAAATAAGTTCTCGTTGTGCAAAACTACCCCCAAGGTATTTAAATTTCGATTTAATTATATTTTCATTTAATAATTCATGAGTTTTCATATTTTTAATAATTGGCTTTAAAAAATTTATATAATTTTCTTTAAAAGAATTTTTTAAATAATTATCTTCCATTTTCTTTTCAAGTTGCTCAAAATAACCTTGATCATCATAGTATGAGTAATAAAAAATAAGATGAAAATCGATGAAAGGAAGTATGTGTTGATTTTTAAAATATTCAGCATAATCTTTTAATTTATCCATTCTATCCCTAACATCTACTCCCTTGTAATTAAGTCTTAATAAGAAAGAACAAGCATTACAAAAATCTAAATAAAAAATTTGTGAAGAAGAGAAATATTCATCAAATAGTTTTAAGCTTTTTTCATATTCTTGATTATAGAATAATATTAATGATTGATGCCACCATATATGTCTTTTTATTGGTCCATATATTGACCAATTGATTTTATTAAAATTATTATTTTTGTTAATCGAGTCATTATTTTCATTATCGTGTACATGCAAAAGAGCATGCCAACTCCATAAATCATTGGATGATTGTTTTAGTGAATTTACGGCTAGAAACTTAGCTTTATCAATTAAATTATTTTCTTCATAAGCATAGCTAGTCATACCTAATAGTAAATTGTAATGTTGATCATTTTCTGACCACTTACTCAGTATTTCTTCATGTTTATCTAAAAATTTACCATCAATACCTAAGAAAATATTATTAAAATGAAATAATCTGATAGCAAAAATATCTTTGGGATTTTCTTTTATAATTAATTCTAATTTATTTAATAAATTTTTTAAATCATTATTAATCCAAAGTTTTGCTATTTCTAAATATTTATGAAAGTGATTATTGATATTATCAACTGAAATAGATTTTATGGTGTCTTTAGCTAATGTTAATTTATTTATATCTCTTGAAAAAAGTAATAAAAAAGTTTTCAGCAATTTTGGAGCCTGAAAATTTCTATTCTCTCGTATTAATTGATTAGTTATGAGCAATGAATCTTTCTTAAAATAAATATATGAATCAATACATTCTTGAAATTTCTCAATTTCTTCATCCTTCTTGCTATCAACCCAATAATGAAAATAATTATTACTCAAAAACATCCTAAATATTTATTTAAAATAATGTATCATAGTTTTTCCTTATTTGTATCTCTATTAAAACATATTTTAACAGTATTTAAAAAGACGTGGCACTTATCTATAGAATAGTTCTTTTTTTCATAACATTAATTTTTATTATAATTCTCCTTGTAGGTGCCACAACTTCATTTTAATATTAGAAAATGTTAAACTTACAAGATGAATTGATAATTTCTAATAATGGACAAGGAATGCATGAAATTACAAATAATGTTCATGATTGGATAGTAAAAAATAATATTATTAAAGGTCAGCTAAATTTATTTATACAACACACCTCCGCTTCATTAACAATTATGGAAAATGCTAGCTCCGATGTTTTGGAAGATATTAATTCTTTTTTTCAAAAAATTGTTCCTGAAGATTCTTCATTATATAAACACGGTTATGAAGGAGATGATGATATGCCTGCTCATATAAAATCTATGCTTACACAAACTTCTTTAACAATCCCTATACACAATAAAGAATTACAATTAGGTGTGTGGCAAGGAATATATTTAATTGAACACAGGTATAGTAAATACAAAAGAAAAATAATTCTTAGTTATTTAGGTGAGTAAATTATAATCTTACTTTTTTTAAATTACTTTCATCTAAAATAATCTTTGATAAATTATTAGGTAAAAAAAATGAAGCGATTAAAGATAGTAGAGCAAACAAAGAACCAATTAAAAAAACTATTGAATGAGAATTAATCCAAACAAATCCTAAAATTACTGGGATACATACTGCAGCTATATGATTGATAGTAAATGAAATACCTGCAGTACTTGCAATATCTTTTGGATCAGCAATTTTTTGAAAATATGTATTAATTGCAATAGCTAATGCAAAAAACATATGATCAATAATATATAAACCTGCTGCAACATAAGCATTAGTCACAAATGCATAAGATGTAAAAACAATTACGAGTCCAATATATTCAAATATAAGACATTTTTTCTCACCAAATATATTTATTAACTTTCCAATACGTTCTGCAAAAAACCAATTAAAAATATAATTAACCAAAAATAGTAAAGTAACTTGCGATGCTGAATACTCAAATTTTTCTACCATTAAAAAAGCTGCAAAAACTACAAAAATTTGTCTTCTAGCACCTGATAAAAAAATTAAGATATAGTAAAGAGAATATTCTTTTTTGAGAATTATTTTTTTATGTTGCTTATTTTTGATTTCAAAAAAAGGAAAGGAGATAAAAAGTTGTATAGAAATAAGAATACAAATTAATCCTGCAATTAAAAATATAAACTTATAATCTAAATTAAAGATTTCTAATAAACTCCAAATAATACAATACAAAAATAAGGACGTAATTGAGCTAACAGCTATTAATTTTCCTAAAACTGGTGGAGCTTCCTCTTTTGAAAGCCATTGTAAACTCAAAGAATTTTTTGCTGTTTCACAATAATGAAAACCAGTACTCATAATAATTGTTGTAAAATACAAACCATAAACAGTTGGTAAGAAACCTGTAATTGCAACTCCAAAACCAGTTAAGGCTAAAGAAAAAATTGCAAAATATTGTTCTTTAAAATAGAACAGTAAAAAAATAATAGTAAACGCTAAAAAGCCAGGTATCTCTCTGATACTTTGAAGTATTCCAATTTCGACTCCAGTAAAACTTGCTTTTTCGACTGAGAAATTATTTAATAAAACCATCCAAGTACTAAAAGCGATAGGCATGGCTATTGATGATAAAATTAGTAAAGTTATTGGATTTTTATTATTTAATAAATTTTTCATAATAATTTTATGTTCTTAAAATATTATCACAAAGTTTTGATTTATAATTATTAATTTAGTGACCTCTATTAAATTGATCACGAAATCTTGAACCTTCTTTAATATATGGTCTAACACCTATTTTTGTTTCTCTAATTATTATATAAATTCCACTACTAACAATTATTAATGATCCTATAATTTCATAAATATCTGGAATATCAGCAAAAAATAAATAACCTAAAATTGCTCCAGATATTAATTGTGTATATTGAATAGGAGCAAAAACACTAGACTCTAAAAATTTTGAAGCGATTGTTAAACAATTACCCCCTATTCCACAAATAATACCACAAAAAACAAGAATCATTAAATCATTATAAGATAATGCGATGTGATTATTAAAACTAAGCATACCATTTAAAATAGTTGCAGATAAAAAAGCATAAAAAGTAAATGCTATTGATGATTGATTATTTGAATACTTTCTTACTAAAGTAATATTTATCGCCATCAGTAATGCAGAAAAAAACAAACCAAATAGACTTAATGAAAAATGAATAGTACCAGGTCTACTAACTATTAATACACCTATAAATCCAATTGTTACCGCTGACCATCTTCTGATACCAACTTTTTCATCTAAAAAAAAATGAGATAACATTGTTATCATTAATGGAGCACTAAATAATATTGGGTAAATTTCACTAAATGCATGTTCTCTAAATGAATAAACCACTAAAGCTCCAGAAATTAAACCAAATAATCCTCTAAGAAGTTGAATATGAATAATATCATTTTTTAGTGAACTCCATTTGTTTAAAAAATAAAGAGTTAATAATGTTGGTATAAAACTAAAAAGACAAATATAAAAATTTATTTGAAAAACAGAATATTCATTAACTAGGTATTTTTTAATTATTGTATCTAAAATTACAAATATCGTGTAACCAATAAATCCGATACTAATTCCAGATAAAACATTCATATGATTTAATTAAATAGAAATTAATTTTAGATCTCTTATTTCAGATTCTAATAAATAAATATTAATTTTTTCTTATTGTTTCGTTATAATGATTATTCAATTCAATAAGATATTGATAAGCTTCATGGTCAAAGTCATCTTTTGCTACTTTATCTTTTTTAAAATTATTGTACATATCTATTCCCCTTACACAAATAGCACTATCATTTTTGCTTTTTAATTGTTTCATATCAGTGGAAATAAATTGAAAATTTAAACCTATTCTTCTATCATTACTAAAATTAGGTTGAGATGCGTGTAATGTTAAACCATGATGAAAAGAAACTTCACCGGGTTCTAACGGACATGATACTGCATTATCTATATCAATATCTTTTACAGTTTGACCTCTGAGTAAAACATTATTTTTATCTTCAGTTGAATGATGTTCAAAAAAACCATTTTTATGAGAACCTGGTATCATTTTCATACACCCACTTTGATCATTAGCATTTGATAAAGCAAGCCATGCACTAACTTGTTTTTCATTATTATCAAAACCCCAATAGGTAAGATCTTGATGCCAACTTACATGTGTTTTTGTATTTGGTTCTTTTATTATAAAAGTTGCATTATATAATAATATATTTTTACCAATTATTTCTTCAACAAAATCAAGCAAAATTTTATTAGTAGCTATTTCATACACCCATTTCATTATTGTATAAGTTTTTACAATATAATGAAGTTTACCTAGTTTTTTTTCTGTGTCTTCTAATTTACTTCTAAAAAAATTTACTTCTTTTGCATTGTAAATTTTCAATGGTGAGAAATAACCATTCCGTTCATAAAAATCTTTCATTATTTAAATATTATTAAAATTGGTTATTTATTCAATAAAAATAAACAATAAAGAAACCAACTAAACAAATAATTAATAAATCAAATATCAAAACAAATTCCATATTGGTTGTGACACTAAATCTTTATGGATAGAATACATTTACTCACTAAATATATATTGGTAGATTAGTGCCACATAATCTATGTACAAATTAATTTAGGCATAAATTGAGTTAAAAAAAGGCAAATTTATGAAAAAAATCAGTTGGGTAACACATAAAGATTATGACATTCCTTTGCCTGAAAATCATAAATTTACTGCCAGTAAGTTTTCAGATTTATATAATGAATTAAAAATTTCAGATTATTATCATCGTGCAAACATTCTAAGTCCTCAAAAGGCAAGTGTTGACGAGGTTTCTATATGCCATGATTTAGATTATGTATTAAAAATAAAAAATGGTAGTTTATCCGATAAAGAAATAAGAAGATTGGGCTTTAAATGGTCAGAAACACTTTCTAATCGTTCATTTTTAGCAGTTAATGGAACTCTATTAACATGCAAAGAAGCAATTAAGAATGGAATAGCAAATCATTTAGCTGGTGGCACACATCATAGTCATAGGGATTTTGGTTCTGGATATTGTGTTTTTAACGATATGGCTTATGCATCATTACACTTGATAAGAGAGAGAATAGTAAAAAAAATATTAATTTTTGATACTGACGTACATCAAGGAGATGGAACAGCTTCAATCCTTAAAGGTAATAATGAAATTTTTACATGCTCTATTCATTGTAAAAATAATTTTCCGTTTAGAAAATCAATAAGTGACATGGATGTTGAATTAGATGATAATTTAGAAGATGACGAGTATTTAGAAATATTAAATCAAACACTTAATAGTTGTTTAAAAAAATTTAATCCTGAATTAGTAATTTTTGATACAGGAGTTGATATTCACAAAAATGATAAATTAGGAAATTTAAAAATAACAACTAAAGGATTGTTAAAAAGAGACATTAAAGTGTTAGAATTTTTTAAAAATAAATCAATTCCTATTGCAACAGTTATTGGTGGTGGGTATTCAAATGATAAATTAGAGTTAGCTAAAAGACATAGTTTAATTTTTAAAGCTACATCAATGGTTTTTAATTAATTACATTTAGATACATCTACCTCTATAGACCTATCATTTTGGAAATATTCAATACAAAAATTTTTAAATGAATTAAAATGACCCTCTATAATTTTTAAATTATATTCTTTATTATTAAAAATGTATTCAAATTTGATTTTTTCTACAATGTTATTAAAAAATATCGGCATTGTAATTATTTCACCATCATTAAATATTGATTTTAAATAAAATGTATCTGAACGATTATCTACTTTAGAAAATGAATTCTTTTTTATCAGGAAAAGAACAGTTTCATTCCATTCATTTTTTTTAAAATCAAAAAGAATATTTAAATCGTTAAGATTTATTAATTTATTAGTATCTATGGCATTAGTATTTATAGATGTAAAAATTAAACATAAAAAAAGTAATTTTTTCATAAAAATAAGTGTAATTTAAAGTATGATACTGATAGATATATTAATTATCTATTTATTTTCAAATATTTATGCAGACAAGAAATAAGGGGCTTATTCTATCATTTATTGGAGTTTTAATACTTAGTCCTGATAGTTTATTAATTAGACTAGTAAATTTAGATGATTTTAGTTTAATATTTTATAGAAGTGCTTTACCGGCTGTTTCTATATTAATATTTCTCATTTATGCTTACCAAAAATCTTTTCTTAAATCATTTTATCTAATTGGTTTACCAGGTATCATCTATGCTATTCTTTATGCTATAACTCATATTTGTTTTGTATACTCAATTCAAAATACTGCCGTAGCAAATACATTAGTTCTCATTGCATCAGCACCCATTTTTGCTGCTTTATTTTCAGTTTTCATACTTAAAGAAATTCCAAGTTTTTTTACGTGGATAGTAATTTTAATTGCAATGTTTGCTATGATCATCATTGGTATAGGTAGTTTTACAACTTCAGGATTATATGGAGATCTAATGGCTTTAATTGTAGCTGTTGGTATGGGATTTAGTATGGTACTTGTTCGATTATTCAAAAATAAAGATTTTGTTCCTGCTTGTTTAATTGGTTGTTTATTATCAGCTCTATATGTACTTCCTTTTGGAATTAATTTTCAATTAAACATCAATCAGATATATTTACTTTTATTGATGTGTTTTATAATATTACCAATACCATTTATTATTTTAGCAATTTCTCCAAAATTTACTCCTGCTCATGAAGTTGCATTAATTTTTTTATTAGAAAGTGTTTTAGGTACCGCTTGGGTTTGGTTTGTTATAAATGAAATTCCACCTATAAACACAATCATTGGCGGAGCCCTCTTACTTGGATCAGTGACAATATTTACATATCAAACAACTAAAAAAACTAATTAGTGTTATTAACTGATTTACTTTCTCTAACGAAAATATAAATCCCACTAACAACAATCAAAGTTAGTCCTAAATAAATCCAAATATCAGGTAAATCACCAAAGAAAGCATAACCAACAAGTATATTTGTAGAGATCTCAAAATAACCTAACGGAGCTAGTTTTGAAGCTTCACCAAGTCTTAAAGAAAGAATTATTAAAAAATGCCCTAAAGTTCCAATTGAAGCTAATGAGATGAGTAATAATAATTGTCTTAAATCTAAATTTATCCAGTAAAAAGGAACAATAAGAGATATAAAAATACAACCTACGATACCTGTAAAAAGTAAAGTTACAACAGCACTATCTGTAAAAGATAATTTTCGAGTATAAATTATATAAAAAGCATATGAAATTCCTGCAGCAATAGCTGAAAAAGATGCAAAATTAATTTCTACAAAACCTGGTCTTATAATTATCATAACTCCAAAAAAACCGATCAAAACTGCAATCCATCGATGAATTCCAACTTTTTCTTTTAAATAAAAAATAGATAATATTGTCACTATTATTGGAGATATAAAGGCAAGGGTTAAAGCTTCAGCTAATGATATAATTGAAATTGCATAAAAGAAAAAAACGGTAGATAAAAATAAAAAAAAACTTCTAAATAGTTGTATTGAAATAGTTTTTGGAAAACTAATTTCTTTTCTAAAAAATATAAATACAAATGGGAAACTAACTAAAAGCATAAAAAAATATCTTCCCCAAATTACTTGTATGAAATGTATTTCTGAAGATAAATATTTTGCAATCCCATCCATAAAGGGTAGTAATAACCAACCTGATATATTTAAAATATATGCTAACATTAATTTGTCATAAAAGATGATGGATCACAAATCTTACAAATTAAATCTCCAATAGATTTTTTAGGATTGTAAGTTTGATAGAAAATATCTTTTATAGAAATATTATTTTCAGATAAATATTTTTCTATTTCCCAATAATACCTAAAACATTTTGAACATTGTGCAGCATTTTCTTTATGAGATGGTTTATATAATTCATTCCAAAGTTTGGACATTTCATTTTGCTTATCAGGGGAAATATTTTCTGAAATAATTGATGGAATATCCATAAAACACTTAGCACATTGTATTTCAGATGTTACATTTTTATATGGTTCATCTTTATAGTTTTTTCCTATCGTAGTTTTACCAATATATTTATCTGAATTACAATTTGGACAAAAAAAATTGATTTTATTGCTAAGCATTTTATTCTATGAATAAATTTTCATAACATTTATAAATTAAGAATAAAATTATTATTTATAATGAACCTTTATCTTTCATATCTATTTATCTTTTTTTGGAGTAGTGCTTTTATAAGTGGTCAATTTATTGTGCAATCAGCAAGCCCTTTTGCAGCACTATGTTTTAGGTTTTGTATTGTAAGTGCATTTTTTTTAATTTTTTCTATTATTTTTAGGGAAAGAATAAGAATAAATCAAAATTTAATATTTCAAGCTATGATTACTGGAATTCTTTTTCATGGATTTTATTTAGGTGGGGTATTTTTTTCTTATTCAATGGGACTAACTGCAACATTATCTGCATTAATTGTATGCCTTCAACCAATTTTAACAAATATTCTAAGTGGACCAATTTTAAAAGAAAAAGTTACTGTTACCCAATGGGTAGGAATATTTTTTGGTTTTTTAGGTACTATATTAGTTATAGGTTATGATATTGGAACAGAAATCCCAACAATAGGTGTTATTGCTTCTATAGTCGCACTTTTAGGAGCAACTTCAGCTACTATTTGGCAAAAAAAATTTACCCATGAGATAAGTCTTTCAGTTAATAATTTTTATCAAGCATTAAGTGCTGGAATATTTTTATTTATAATTTCATTATTTTTTGAAATATCATTTATTAATTTTGATACACGTTTTATTTTATCAATATCGTGGCAAATCATTATGGTGTCTTTTGGAGCGTACGCAATACTTATGTATCTAATAAAAAATGGAACAGCTTCTAAAACTAGCAGTCTTTTTTTCCTTGTTCCTCCAACTACTGCTTTAATGGCTTGGTTTGTTTTAGATGAAAAATTATTTATAATTGATATTATTGGACTATTAATTTGTACATTTGGTGTCTATATAGCTACAAGAACAAATGTGAATAAATAATGTATTTTTTTATTAAAGCTATAATAAGTGCTATTATAATTGTTGCAGTATCTGAAATAGCAAAAAAATATACTTGGACTGCTGCAATAATTGTTTCCTTACCACTTACATCTTTATTAGCTTTTATATGGTTATATTGGGACACAAAAGATTATCAAAAAGTAATTGAGTTATCTTATAGTACACTTGTTATGAGTATTCCTTCTTTTGTTTTTTTTATTGTTTTACCTATTCTTCTGAAATTTAAACAAAATTTTGTTTTTTCACTAATTGTTTCAATAATCAGTACTGCAATAGCTTATGCAATTTTTATGTTTATAATTAAAAAATTTAACTTTAATTTTTAATAATATTCTCTTTATTCATTAAAATCGGCCTTCCATCATGTGCAGTATTTAATGGGTAATAATCACCTTTATATTTAACGCATAATGTTAAGCCATTTCTTTTTTCTTTACCTAGATTTACCTCTAAATCGACTATAACTAATTCAGTTTTTTCTAAAACTTTAATAATTTTCATAACTATCCTTTCAAAATATATAAATATATTTAGTAAGTACTATAAGATGTATCAAGTTTTATGATTAGAGTTTTTCTAATATTCATTTTAATATTTTTGATTAAGAATGCATTTGCTAATAAATATATAACCATAGCTAGCACAACTTCTACTCATGATACGGGTTTATTAGAATATATTAACAAAAAATTTGAAAATAAATATCAGACAAAAGTTAGAGCATTATCTCTTGGAACAGGGCAGGCAATTAAAGTTGCAATGGATGGAAATGTTGAAATTTTATTAGTTCATCATAAAAAATCAGAACTAGAATTTATGAATAATGGGTATGGAATTCTTAGACATGATTTGATGTATAATGATTTTGTCTTGATAGGACCGAAAAAAGATAAAAAAACATGCTCTTCAATTGAAAATAAAATGATTGAAATTAAAAAATCAAAATTGTTATTTGTATCTAGAGGTGATGAGAGTGGCACGCATAAAAAAGAAAAAGAACTTTGGGAATTATCAAATATAAGAGAACCATTTGAAGAAAATTGGTATCTCAGTGTTGGTCAGGGAATGGGATCAACATTATTAATAGCTAACCAAAAAAATGCCTACACTCTTAGTGATCGTAGCACTTGGATAGCTTTTAATAAAAAAGAAAATTTACAAATTGTTTGTGAAAATTTACCGCCATTATTTAATCAATATGGAATAATTTTAGTAAGCAATAAGATAAATAATAATTTAAATATTGAAGAGGCTAAAAAATATATTGATTGGATTACATCAGATGAAGCAAAAAAATTGATTAATAATTATCGAGTAAATGGAAAACAATTATTTTTCTTTAATTATAATTAGTTAATTCTTCCAAAAAAGGTTAATCTTGCATTTTCTGAGAGCATTGTACCTTCCTCTTCATTATAATTTAGTGTTACCAATATTCTTGGTTTTTCTGACTCTACTGGTGTAACACGATGCAAATAATTTCTACCATAAAATAATATCAGAGTACCGGCATCAACATCTGCTTTTTGTGGTAAAATTTTTCTATCTAAAATATCTTTAATATATGATTTATCGATATAGTTTTCTGAAAAATTTCTACCTTTACTAACATATTCAAATTGACCACCTTTATCTGATGATTGTATCATTAAAGTGATAGCAAATGATGCATTATCAAAATGCCATCCTAGCTGTTGTGATTTTTGATAATAATTATAATTTATGGAAGATAAAGCATCACTGTATGGATAAATATTTTTTAAATTTAAGACACCTTTTAAAAAATTTTTAAAAATCTTTGATTGATATAAAATATTTAATTTTGATTGCTCATTTAACAAATCATGAGGAACACAACCTTTATCACTAACGACCTCTCTATTTAAAGGATCATTCAAGTCACTTAATTTATCTTGTTTATTAAGTAAGATAGTATGATTTTGAGAACAATAGAATGCTTGATCTTGTAATTCATGTGCTTCAAAAATTAATTCACTTAAGCAGTCATTGGTTAAAAAATCATTTAATATTAGTATAGAATTTTTTTTAATTTCATCGTTGCAATATTGAATATATTCATTGCTATCTATTGGATGTTTTGACTGATTAACTATATCAATTATGGTATTCATTGTTGACTTAATACTTATATACTAAAGTTGTAGATGTTAAATTTAAAAAATTTATATATATTTATTCAAAATGGTTTGGAATTTTCAAGATAGTTATACGAAATTACCTAGTATTTTTTATAGTAAAGTTAATCCTGAAAATTTTAGTAATAAAAAATTAGTTTTATTTAACAGTGATCTTGCGAAGAGCTTAAATTTAGATTTTAGTAAATATGATGATGATGAAAAGTGTAATATTCTTTTGGGAAAAAATAAATTAGATAAAAATTACTTTTCTCAAGCTTATGCTGGACATCAATTTGGAAATTTTACAATTTTAGGTGATGGTAGAGCTGTAATTATTGGTGAACATATTACTAATAATAAACAAAGGCTAGATATACAGTTAAAAGGTTCAGGTCAAACACCCTACTCTAGAAATGGAGATGGAAAAGCTGCATTAGGTCCAATGATAAGGGAATATATATTGAGTGAAGCTATGCATAATCTTGGTATATCATCAACCAGAGCACTTGCAGTTATTACTACAGGTGAAAATGTATTTCGTGATAGATTAGAGCCTGGTGCAATTTTAATTAGAGTTGCAAAATCGCATATTAGAGTAGGAACCTTTCAATTTGGAAGTCTTTTAAAAAATAGAGAAGAATTTCAAAACTTTATATCTTATACAATTTCAAGGCTGTATCCTGATATAGATAATAATAATGATAAATATTTAAAATTTTTTGAGACAATCTGTGATTTGCAAATTAAGTTAGTCGTAAATTGGATGAGAGTTGGTTTTATTCATGGTGTTATGAATACCGATAATATGTCTTTATCTGGTGAAACTATAGATTATGGTCCGGCAGCATATTTGGATGAGTATAATCCAAAAAAAGTTTTTAGCTCAATTGATAAAATGGGAAGATATTCTTTTGAAAATCAATCAAAAATAACGTTGTGGAATTTAGCAAGATTTGCTGAAACTTTTCTTCATTTAATTGATTCAAATGAAAAAACAGCAATTAAAAAAATCGAAAATATATTAAATAAATATAAAAAATTGTTTGATCAATCTTGGTTAAGAATGATGTCTATGAAATTAAATTTAGATAATAATAATAATAATAACGAAGAAATTGTTAAAGATTTTTTAGATTTGATGCATATTTATAAACTTGATTATACAAATACATTTTTAGATTTAGAAAATAATACTCTTGATAAGAGTATATTTAAAAATTGGGAAGAAAAATATAAAAAAAACAAATTAAAAAAATTTAAAAATATTAATCCTAAAATTATACCTAGAAATCATATTATTGAGCAAATAATTAATGAGGTATATAGTAATGATTATGCTCAATTATATGAATTCGAAAAATTACTAAAAAATCCTTATGAGAATATAGAAAATAAAAAATATATTACCCCACCTCTTGAAAGTGAAAAAGTTTTTGAAACTTTTTGTGGTACTTAATTAAATAGCTATATTATAGCTAAAATTTTTTTGGAAAGGATAAATTGGTTTTTCCCTAAATAAATTTTTAATTCTTTTAAAATCTTGGGTAACAAATCCATCTGTTAAAATCATAAAATTATCTGCTTTAAGTTTTTTAAGTTCCGGTGAAAGATATCCTGATTTTACAACTAATATTTTATATTTTTTTAAATTTATATTTAATTCCTTAAAATCACTCAGATAATGAAAAGGTTTTCTGTACTTAGTAAAAATTATCGTATTATTATTTGAGGTTACAATCACATTATCATTTTTTAGATAAAATTTATCAATCGAAATAAAAATTTTCTTTTTTGAAATACTATCTTTTATGATAATTTTGTTTTTTTTATTTTTTAGTTCTCTAAAAATTTCTTCATTATAAATTCCTGCAAATAGTGTGTTTTCTATCTTGTTTTTAAATACGTGCTCTAATACATCAATTCTATTACCTACTCCCCCAGCTGTTGGATTGTCTCCACTATCGGCTAAAATTGTAAATTTTTTTTTATTAACTATATGAAAAATCTTATTTAACTTATAAGATTTCATATCATAAACTAATTTAAATCTATTATTCCAATAACTTAGTGCTATTTTCTTACAAATTTTTTTACCAATATTAACATCTGTACAATTTACAATTGCAGAAGCTGTTGCCCTCTTAGTATCAGCCCAAACATATCCTATAAGTAAATTACAATCATTAATGCCATTTAATTTATTAAAAATATTAATATTTTTATAAATTTTTTTACATGGCTCAACCGTTGTAGATGACATTTCACCTGAAACTAAAACTGGTATTTTTTCCCAAATAATATGATTTTTTTTATTTTTTAATATTCCATCAATTAACATTTTCAATGACCTTGAATAAGTTTGCTTAACGTCGATATGTGGGGCAGTTTTATAAGCTGCAAAATAATCTATATTTTTTATAATTGAATCAGTCATCTGCCCATGAAGATCATAAGATAATGATATTTTACAGTTTTTAGATACTTTAGAGCGAATTTTTTTAATAAAAAAACCTTCGGGATCACTAATACCTTTGACATACATCGCACCATGCATGATTAGCAAAATACCATCAATAGGTTTTGATTTTATTAAATCATTTGTGATATTGTTAATTGTTTTTATAAAAAATTTTTTATCTACAGGCCCGCCAGGTAAACTTTTATAAAATTTATTTGGTATAAATTTTACATTATTATGTTTTGAATATGAAAAATTTATATATTTTAAAAGTTTTTTTCCACTTAAAACTTCAAAATCTTTTTTATTTTGTATTAATGTTGAATAAGAGCAGCATTCAGTACTAATACCGCAAATAAAAATTTTTTTTTTCATTAATTTAACTTTTAATTAAATCAATTTTGGAAGCTAATATAAAATCATTAACTGATAATCCCTCTATTGCGTGAGTATGGACCATAACTAAACAATAACCCCATCCTATTGATATATCGGGATGATGACCTTCTTTTTCTGCTACTTCTCCTACTTCATTTGCAAATGATATAGCTTTTTTAAAATTGCTAAATTTAAATTTTTTGAAAATCATTTCTTGATTGTCATTGACTGACCATTCATTAAGTTCAGATAAAAATTTACTAATTTCTTGATAATCTAATTTAGGAGTGTTCCCAGTGCATGGTTCGCACTTTCCTGAAGATAAAGGTTTATTCATAAAATCTGGCACCTTGTTGATTTAATTCAATTGAATATAAAGTAGTTGTAGCTGTTATGTACAAGATATTTCCTTCCAGTCCTCCAAATTCTAAATTTGATACTAATTCAGGGATTATAAGTTGCCCAATTAATTCGTTTTGAGGATTAAAGCATTTAATTGCTTTTCCTGCACTTGTCCAAACATTACCATCTTTATCACATCTAAAACCATCGGAGAAAAAAGGTTTAAAATCATAAATTAATTTTCTGTTAATGGGTAATCCGTCAATCATATCATAAACATACAAATGTTTGATATTTTCTCCAGTATCTGCAACATATAATTTTTTTTCGTCTGGAGAAATGGCAATTCCATTTGGTCTATCAAGATCGTCAATCATAACCTTTAAAGTATTAAGTTTGGGATTAAAAGAAAACACATTACAACCACCATATTCTTGCTCGCCAGGATATCCCTCATAATCTGATAGAATACCATAAGGTGGATCTGTAAACCAAATTGTATTATCGGATTTAACAAATAAGTCATTTGGAGAGTTAAGTTTCTTACCATTATAACTATCAACTAAGACTTCCACTTCTAAATTATCATTAGTTTTATAGATACATCTTCCTCCATGTGAACAAGAAATTACATTCTCTTCTTTATCAATAGTATTTCCATTACAATAATTGGAGGGATTTTTATATTCAGATACTAAATCATTTGATAACTTTAACATCCTATTATTCGGAATATCGCTCCAGACTAATGTATCTAAATGAGGAATATAAGCTGGCCCTTCTCCCCATAACATTCCAGAAAAAACTTTTTTAACTTCATTAGACTTTACATAGTTATTGAATTGATCAGTATTTTCTACATGTTCATTATATTTATTTTTATAAGCATAACTTGGATTTCTCGGATCTAAATCTGCAGGTAATAATTTTTTATCTGACATATTATACTTCTATACCTGTTTGTTTTTTTTGTTTATCAATTAATTGTTTTGGGAAATTTTTTGCTCTTAATTTAATTTTTGCATCTTTTTCAATTAATTTAATAATACTAGTACTAAATGATCTTTCACCTAAATTTTTAATACCAAGTTTAAATTTTTTACTTAGATAGTTTCCCAGTTCTAATTTTATATTTTTTCCAAGTTTATTAAAAAGATTTATATCTTTATTGACTAGATCCATTGTAAATCCAACATCATAACTACCCCCAAGTATAACCTTAGTTTCAGTTTCATTAACAAAACTATTTCCAGAACTTATTTTTATAGCTTTATACGTTAAACCTAAATCAATTTTATTTTTTTTTGCAACACTCAGTGCTTCACCTATACCTACTAAATGTAATGATGCTAAATAATTTGTAATTACTTTTAATATTGAGGCATTTCCAATTTTTCCACAGTATAAAATTTCATGACCAAGTAATGATAAAATTGGGAAACATTTTTTGAAAGTTGATTTTTTGCCAGCAGCTAAAATAGATATATTGCCTGATTTAGCTCTATGCTCCCCCCCAGTAATTGGGCATTCTAATACGTTAGCACCTTTAGAATTTACCTTTTTTGACAATCTAATCATTTCATCTTTATCTGTTGTACTCATTTCAATCCAAATATTTTTTTTTGTTAAATATTTTAATAAAGTTTCAATGACATTATTAACTGATTTGGGAGAAGGTAGGCAAGTTATTATAATATTACTTTTTTCTACTAATTCATCTAAAGTCTTACAAGGTTTGTTTTTTAATTTTTTTAATCTTGAATAAGATTTTTTATTCTTATCAAAAACAAATACATTGTTATTAGATTTTAATAAATTATTTGCAAGGTTTGAACCAACGTTTCCTATACCTATGAAACCAATAGATTCTGATTTCATAATTCAATAGACATACCATCATATCCAGGTCTAACATTAGGTGGACATTTTGAAATTAATTTTTTTTCATCTAATAAAGCTGTCATATGAGTAAAAATAGTTTGTTTAGGTTTAATATAAGAAATAAAATCCATTATTTGATCAAATCCAGCGTGTGAAGGATGTGAATCATCTCTTAACAAACCAACTATCCATAGATCTAGATTTTTTAATTTATCAATATCTTTATTATAAAATTTTTTTAAATCTGTAGAATAAGCAAATTTTCCAATCTTGTATGTTTGCACATCTATAGAACCATGATTATGTTTAAATGTTTCAATATTTAAATTCTGAAAATTGATACTGGAATCTAATTCTTTAATTTCCATAAATGGTAAGTAATCTTTTTCTCCTTTAAAAATATATTTATAATTTGTCTCCATCTCAGGAATCATTTCTTTTGGCATATATGCAGGAATAATTTTTTTATTTATCAAAGACATTGCTCTCATATCTGGCACTCCTGATGTATGATCAGAATGAATATGAGTATAAAGTACCGCATCAATATTTGTACATTTAGCATCATAAAGTTGCTGTCTAAGATCTGGACTAGTATCAATTAAAATATTTGTATTTTTATATTCAATAAGTACAGATGATCTTGTTCGAAAATTTCTTTTATTTTCAAGATCAATATCTCCATGTCTATTCCAAGCTAAAGGTGATCCAAAAGATCCTCCACAGCCTAAAATTGTTATTTTCATTATAGATAATTATCTCTTTTAGCTTTTGTAAACAAATTAAAAAAATTATTATCAGTGATTTTTTCAAATTCTTCAAAGGATAATTTAAAAAATTTTGCCAAATATTCAGCTGTATATTTTACAAAAGATGGCTCATTAACTTTACCTCTCATTGGCTCGGGTGCCAGAAAAGGACTATCAGTTTCTATAAGTATAGAATCTAAAGGAGCATCTTTAATTATATCTCTTAAATTTGATGCATTTTTAAATGTTATTATTCCAGAAATAGAAATGTAGTAATTATTCTCTAAACAAAAATTTAGTAGTTGATTTGAACCTGTAAAACAGTGGAAAATTAATTTTAAATTATTTGATTCATAATTTTTTAAAATATCTACTATTTCTTTTTCAGAATTTCTTTGATGAATAATAATTGGTAGTGAATGCTTTATGGAAGCCTCAATATGGGTTTCAAATACTTGTGTTTGTTCTTTTAGAAATTGATCATTATGATACAGGTCAATGCCTGTTTCACCTATCCCTATTACTTTTTCATTATTACAGTATTGTTCAAAGTTTTGTAATTCAATTTGGTTCATTGATTTAACATCACTGGGGTGAAGTCCATATGAGAGATAAATAGAATTATAATTTTTTATTAGATTTAAATGATCTTGGAAATCTTCAGGTTTGGTATTGATTGATAATATTGAGCTTATATTATTTTTTTTGGAATTATTAATGATATTCTCAAAATTTTCTGATAATTTTTTAAAATTTAAATGACAATGTGAGTCAATCATTCAATATTCTTGGAAATATTGGTTCTGGATTATTTATTTTTATATTTTGATTGATTAGTTTAGTAAAATTCTCAAATTTATTATTGTCCACATTATAATTAAAAATATTAAGAATTCTTTTTGAACTAGTTGGTATTATTGGATAGAGCATAATAGCTGACTTAATAATTATATTTGTAACAATATATAAAACTTCTTCCATTCTAATTTTATTTGTTTTTTTCAGTGTCCATGGTGCTTGAATGTCAACATATGCGTTACCAGCAGATATTAGTTCTAAGACAGACTTAATTGCTCTATCAATTTGTTGATTATTCATAAATTTACAATACTCATCAAATTTATTTTGAAGAATATTAATTAAATCCTGATCTTCATTAGTTAAATTTTCGACTGGTTTTAGTAAGGAATCATTATTTTTTACAGCAAATGATGAAATCCTTTGTACTAAATTACCAAAATTATTGGATAAATCTGCGTTAATTCTATTTGCGATTGCTTTTTTTGAAAAATCTCCATCATTCCCAAATGGTACTTCTCTAAATAAAAAAAACCTAATTTGATCTAACCCATATTCATTAATAATTTCGTAAGGATCAATGACATTACCAAGTGATTTAGAAATTTTTTGCCCTTCATTAGTCCACCAACCATGCGCAAATATTCTTTTAGGAGGCTCGATACCCGCAGCCATTAAAAAAGCTGGCCAATATACTGCATGAAATCTTAATATATCTTTTCCTACAATGTGTGTTGCGGGCCAAAATTTCTTATAATTTTTATTATTTGTATCTGGATAACCAATTGCAGTTAAGTAGTTACATAATGCATCAATCCAAACATACATAACATGCCTAGAATTATTTGGAACTGGTACTCCCCAGTTAAAAGTTGTTCTTGAAATAGACAGATCTTTTAATCCACCTTTTATAAAACTTAATACTTCATTGTATCTTGTTTTTGGTAATATTGTTTCTGGATTTTTTTCATAATAATTGATCAACTTATCTTGCCATTGTGAAAGTTTAAAAAAATAACTTTCCTCCTTTACCCATTCTACAGGTGATCCATTATCGGTAACATATTTACCATCAACCTTTTTCAATTCATTTTCTAAATAAAATGCTTCATCTCTAACTGAGTACCAACCTTCATAATTTGAAAGATATATTTGATTATTTTTTTCTAATTGTTTCCAAAGTTCTTGTGATGCTTTAATATGTCTTTCTTCAGTAGTTCTTATAAAATCATCTATTTCACATCCTAAAAAAGGTATTAAGTTAATAAAATTGACTGAAAGTTTATCGACAAATTCTTTAGGTTTTAAGTTTGAATTAATAGCAGCTTTTTCTACTTTTTGCCCATGTTCGTCTGTTCCTGTTAAAAAGAATACATTGTTTCCTAATAATTTATTATATCTCGCAATAATATCACAAGCTATACTAGTATAAGCATGACCTATATGAGGAATATCATTAGTGTAGTAAATTGGTGTAGTTATATAAAAATTCATTTTATTGAGTTAAAAAATTTAATATAAATATTTTCTTATCAAGATTTAAACTAAATAATTCTTTTTGGTTATTAGTTAAATAATCAAATCTATCAATAAGATTTTTTTTTGGGTAAGATTTTCAGATAAAGACTCTAACTCTAGATAATTAGGCATATTAACAAAGATTTTATCATCTCTGTTTACTTTTAGCTTATTAACAACAATTAGGATAAATTTAAGCATTGATAAATAATTATTAAATTCATCATTGGTAAGTTTTGATAACATATTTGATAAATTTATTTTATCATCATCTAGGTCATTGGATAAAAGACATTTAATTGATAATTGGAAAATATCCAAGAAATCATTATTATAATAAAGAATAGTTGTTCCTGGTGATCCGTACGTTAATTCAAAGTAGAAGTTTATTTCTTCATTAGATATTTCATCTATTTGATCTTTAATAATATTAGTAAAATTAGTCAAATTATGAGTATTAAATTTAATTTTTAAACATCTTGATCTGATTGTTGGCAAAAGTAATGAAATCTGATTTGATATTAAAAAGATATATGTGTTTTCTTTTGGTTCTTCTAATATCTTGAGCATACTATTTGCAGAATTAATGTTTAAATAATCTGCAGTATCAACAATAACTATTTTAGAAGAATGTTGAAATACTGATGTTGAATTTAAAAATGTTTTTAGTATTCTAATTTGATCAATAGCTATGTTGGATTTAATTTTCCCTGTTTTACTATCAATTTCTTTCTCAATTATTTTTATATTTGGATGTGTATTATTATTAAATAAATTTAAATGATGATTAAAATTATCATCTTTGAATTCAATATTCAGAATATCTATGACAAATTTATTAAGAAAAGTTCTTTTACCTATTCCATTTAATCCATGAATTAAAATTGAATTTGGAAGATTATTAGATTTATATCTATTAAGAAGATCGCTATATTCTTTATCAAAACCAATTAGTTTAGTCATTTGTTATAAATTTAATTTTTTAATAATATTTTTATGAATAATCTCTTTAGATAAACTAGCATTTACTGTTATATATCTTTTGGAATTCGATATTTTTTTATATCCTTGAATTACTTTTTGATGAAATAATAAGTTAAATTTATCATATTTATTTTTAACTTTTCTCTGTTTTAATCTTTTGATTATTTCTTTTGGATTGACTTTGAAAATAAAAGTGTAATCAGGAAAGAAATTTTTTAGAAGTTCTTTATGAAGTTTTTGTGCTCTTTTTATACCAAATTTATTTACATATCCTTGGTAGACAAATGAGGAGTCTGCATATCGATCTGAAATCACAATCTTACCTTTTTTAAGATTAGGAATTATTATTTCATTGATATGGTTAGACCTAGCTGCCATAAGAAGAAGCAATTCTTCCAAATTACTAATTGTAGATTTATTATCTAAAATTAATTTTCTTAATTTTTCTGCAAAACCAGTTCCTCCCGGTTCTCTTGATATGATAAAAGGAATTTTCTTTTTTTTTAAGTATTTTGATAAAAGTAATATTTGAGATGATTTTCCACTTGCCTCAGGTCCTTCAAAACTTATGAATAAACCTTTATTTAATTTCATCTAAGCTTCTTCCAAAAATTAAATATTTTGCTGCAGCGAAAATTTTAAATAAAGGATTTACTTCAGTTACATCTTTTTCGGCAACAAGAGGTATTTGTATAGTTGGCTTTCCATCTATATTTATTATTAACTTTCCTAATACATCGCCTTTTTTAATTGGAGCGGATATCGGTTTTGTATATGTAATAGAAGAATTCATTAACTGAATTTGATCAAATGATAATGTTGAAACTAATTTTTGAGCACTAATTAAATTTACAGTACTCTCTCTACCTTGCCAAACATCTACTTCTTTAATAAATTGATCTTTTTCAACTAATGTCTGTTGTGAGGTTTGGTTAAATGCCCAATTTATTAAATTAGAAGATTCATTTAATCTTGATCTAGAGCTATTTGTACCATTTATAACAACTGTAATCCTTCTGTTATTTCTTAATGCTGTTGCAGCTATTCCCCACCCAGATTCTTTTGTAAAACCTGTTTTTAATCCATCAGCTCCTTGGACTTGATATAAAAGTTTATTTCTATTTGGCTGAGTAATATCATTATAAGTAAATTCTTCCATTTTGAAATACATATAAAGTTCAGGGAAATCTCTAATTATCGCATTTGAAAGAATGCCGAGATCATAGACAGTGGAATAATGATTATCATCAGGCCAGCCAGATGAATTAACAAAGTTTGTGTTTGTCATTCCTAGGCGTTCTGCATAAACATTCATAAGTTTAGCAAAGTCTTCTTCGGTTCCACCTAAACATTCTGCTAGAGCTATAGAAGCATCATTGCCAGATTGAACAATTATACCTTTTAATAAATCATCAACTGATACATTATCATCTATTTCTAAAAATGTTCTGGAACCTCCCTTTTTATATGCTTTAGGAGAAACTCTACATTCATTAGAAATCGCAAAATTTGTATTCTTTATTCTATCAAAAGCAACGTAAACAGTCATGATTTTGGTCATTGAGGCCGGTACAACTTTTGCATTAGAATTTTTTTCAAAAAGAACTTCATTTGTATCAAAATCAATAACAACTGCTTGCTCTGCCTTTGTATCGATGGCGTAAAGTTTTAAAGAAATTATAAAAAATAAAAAAAAGCTAAAAATTTTTACCATAAATATTAATAATTCTTAATTATGACCTTTATTTGTTATTCAATAAGAATTTCAGTTTCCTTATAACCTTTTGAGATAAAGTATGAAACCAAATTATTTGCTTCTGTATTTTCTAAAGGACCAATAATTACGTCATATTTAGAATTATTTTTTTCAGAAGTATATTTTAGATCATTTTGATAATTATCTAATACTGATCGAATACTGTCATAATTTTCAAATCCTATTACTCTTAAATATAATTTGAAATCAGTTATTTTTTCTGATTTTAGCTCAATTGGTTCCTCTGAAATTGTATTTGTATCATCATTAGATTCTAAAATATCATCAATTTCTTCAATAGATACAATATCTGTTGGTGCTGAAGAGATAGTTTCATCAAAATTTTCTTCATTTAATGAATTTGCTACACTCTTCCATTGCTTACTAGCATCAGAAAGTATTTCTACTCTTACAGTAGCTATTTTAGATTTATAAAATCCAAGAAGTTGAGCAACTTTTCTTGAAACCTGAATAATAACTGCATTATCATCATGTCTATCTATAATTTTAACATTTATTGAAAGACCACTATTTAAATTGGTAACCTTGACCATACTTGGAATAGGCAGTGTTTTATGCCTACCAAGTAATTCTGTAACTTTATTTGTATCATTATTTACAGTTTTAATATTATGTAATTCCTTACCATAGAAAGAAGAAAGACCAATTTCAGAATAATTATAATCCTCCTCTGGAATATAACTAACTCCTTCAATAAAATAAGGCTCACCGATATAATAAAAAATACTATCATTTGTTTGTTTATTTATTGATTGATTTTTTTTCTTTTTATCTTCTTTTTTATTTTCAATTATTTCTTCTATTTTGTTTGTACTATTTTCTACAACATCAGAAACATTATCAAGATTTAATTCATTACAAGAGAATAAAAAGAAAAGAAAAATTATACTAGTTAGATATTTTATCACTTAAAAGACCTACTGAAACTGCATAATAAGATGAACAGTTATAATAAAGAATATTTTTATAATTTGGATAAACTATGAACATCCTTCCATCTATCCCATCTGGCATTATTAATCTAGCTTCTAAATCATCTCTTATTGGTAAAGGATCTCCATTAATTTTGGTAAAACCTAAATTTGACCATTCTGATAGAGTTTTTGGAATTGATCTACGTTTTACTGCTCCACAACCTTTGGGGTTAATTTGCTTTATAGAATCAAAAAATGATGAAGAAATATTTTTTGGAGGGAGTATTTCTCTTCCCCATGTACTATCATAAGACCATGGATTTTTATCTAATGATGTTAGATAATTTGCAGTACTAGCAAAAGCATCTGCATAACTATTCCATATATCTATTCCATCGCCATCCCAGTCGTATGCTGTTTCTAAAAAAGTTGTTGGTATCATCTGAGTCATACCAACAGCTCCACCCCAACTTCCTTTAAGTTCACCATTAGGTACAAGATTTTTATCTAATATTTCAAGAGCAGCAAATAGTTGTTTTTTATAAAAATCACTTCTTCTTCTATCAAAAGCTAAAGTAGTTATTGCAATTATGGAATTTATTTTTCCTTGATTTCTTCCATAATAACTTTCCATACCTAATACAGCCACTATAAATCTGGGTTGTATTTTAAAATAATCTCCAATTTCTTTTAATATATCTTTATGTTTTTTTAAAAAATTTTTCCCAGCAAATATTTTATCTTTTGTAATAGTATAAAATAAATATTCATCTAAAGTCATTGTAGATGCCGGCTGACATCGATCACGCATAATAATTTTACTTTGTGGCTTAACATTATTTAAATGTTTTGAGATAGTATTTTGACTTATACCTAAATCTAGAGCTTCTTTTTTAATAGTTAAAAGCCAGTTACCCCACTCATCATCAGTTGGCATTTTTGGTTTTTCACATTCAGTTGAGTAAGCATGAAATGATATAAATAAAAATATTAATACAATCCTAAAAATCATTATATAAAATTACCAAAACTATCGTTAATTAGGAAACGTTATATACTTAATATTTTGACTTTTTTATGTTGAAACTATAGTAAGCATTTAAACGGAGAGATGGCTGAGCGGTTGAAAGCACCGGTCTTGAAAACCGGCAACGGGGCAACTCGTTCGTGAGTTCGAATCTCACTCTCTCCGCCAAAATTCCTTTAAAACATTAAAACTAATAAAAAGTTAATTTTTATCTTCTAGCTTATCAACTCTTTTTTTTAAATCTTGAACTAAAAAATAAATATATACTATCGGTCCCATTATCATAACACCGACTAAAAAAGCTAAAAATTCAAACATATACTTACTATAAATCAAAAAGAATATTTCTCAAACATATGAAGATGTTATTTTTTTTCAAATTTCCATAATTTATCTTGAGCTAAAAAGAATAGTTTACCGTTTTCTGGATGGATTTTAATATCTCTTATTCTTCCTATTTTGTTCTTAAAAATAATATCTTCTTCTACATTATCTAAGTTAGAAAAATCTAATGAGCGTAAAGATTGATCTTTTAAAGATGTTACAAGTGCTAGTCCTTCAAATTCTGGAAATTCTTCTCCATCATATATAGTGATTGCACTTACAGCTATTGAAGGTATCCAGTAATGAATTGCTCTTGTATAACCAGGTAACCATTTAGGTCCTATTTTTGTATTATTATAATTTGTTCCACCCCAACCTAGTATTTTCCATCCATAGTTTTCACCTTTCTTTACTTCACCAATCCAATCACCACCTTTAGCACCGTGATTACTAATGTATAATTTATTATCAAAAGAAGATATTGCCATTCCTTGAGGATTTCTGACGCCAATTTGAAAAATTTCAGGAAGCCATAAAGGTTGGTCTTTAAAATGTGGGTTATCTTTTGGTACTGAACCATCTAAATTAATTCTAATAATACTACCTGGATGTTTATCTACTTCTTGAGCAATCATTCCTTTTCCTCTTTCACCTAAAGAAGCAAACAAATAATTATCTTTAATTACTATTCTAGAACCAAAATGATAAGGTGATCTTATTGGGGGCTCAGATCTAAATATATTATTAAAATTTAGTTTTTCTTTATTGAATTTAGCTTTTGCAATTGACGTAGATGATGGTCCATATAATTTAAATTCACCTCTTTTCTCAGAGTAGGTAATATAAACATGATCATCATGATATAAAATTTCTAGCAAACCACCTTGAGAGTTTATATCTTCAATAAAATTTAAATTATGTTTTATCTCAAAAATACTTCCATTGGTTTGATTAAATAATTTTATTTTACCTGTTTTCTCACTAATCAATATTTCATTTTTATTAATAAATGAAATGCTCCAAGGCTGATCTAGATCTTTTTTTAATATTGATAATTTATAATCATTACTTAAAGAATAAACATTCTTGTTGAATATTAAGAAAATAGTTACAATAGATAAATTTACAAAAAATCTCATTTTAATAAATTAATAATTTTTTTTGATAATTCAAATCTATCACCAATTAAATTACCACCAAAATCATAAAATATTTTTTGATCCGGTCTTAAAATTAGAGAATTTTTATTAGATAATGAAAGTTGTAATAATTTTTCTGGATTTTTTGGTTTATTTTGAAAAAAACTGATTAATATACCTTTTCTACTAAACTCAAATTTTTCAATTTTATTATTTAAACAAATAATTTTTATTTCTACTAATTTTAATAAATTAATTAATTGAATAGGCAATTTGCCAAATCTGTCTATTAATTCTATTTTTATATCTTCAATTTCTTTATTATTATTTATATTTGAGATTCTTTTATAAATGGACAATCTTAGATCAACATCATTTATAAAATCTTCAGGTATATAAATTTCAACAGGGATTTTTATAATTGGTTGAAAATTATCTTTTTTTACAAAGTCAGAATTAATTTTACTTTTTTGTAAATTTATCTCTTCTTCAAGCATCTGATGATAAAGCTCGGTTCCTATTTCTTTTATGAAACCACTCTGTTCTTCTCCAATAATAGAACCACCACCTCTAAGATCAAGATCTTGAGAGGCTATATTAAAACCTGCTCCGAGATGATCGGAAGAGTTTATTATTGATAATCTTTTTCTACCATTATCTATTAGTTCGCTCTCTTTATATGTAATGTATGCGTATCCACGTTTGGAAGATCTACCTACCCTTCCCTTCAATTGATACAAAGCCGCTAAAGAAAATATATTTGATCGGTAAACAATAATTGTATTTACATGAGGCAAATCTAAACCATTTTCAATAATATTTGTGCTTAACATTAAAGGTACTTCTTGGTTATAAAACTTTGATATTCTACTTTCTAATAATTTAGGACTAAGTTGACCGTGAGTAATTACATATTTAATTTCTGGTAAATTAACATTTAAAAATTGCTCAACAAAAGTTAAGTCTTTTTTTCTTGGAACAACAAAATAAACCCCATTTTTTCTGCCATATATTTCTCTTTTTATAGCTTCTGTGATAGTCAAAGAATCAAAAGGTGAAACGTAAGTCCTAACTGCCATTCTTTCAAATGGTGCTGTAAGAATTAGACTTAGATCTCTTATTCCTGAAAGAGACATGCTTAAAGTTCTTGGAATAGGTGTTGCACTAAGTGAGATACAATGCGCTTTTGGTGCAATTTCTTTAAATTTTTCTTTTTGAATTGTGCCTAGTTTTTGCTCTTCATCGTAAACTATTAGACCAAGCCTGTTAAATTTTAATTTATCATTTAATAATGCATGAGTTCCAACTAATACATCGATTTTACCAGAATTACATTTTTCAAAAATTTCTTTTTTATCTTTTAATGATACTAATCTAGAAATTTCTGCAATATTAATACCAAAAATAGATAATCTTTTTTTGAAATTAATAAAATGCTGTCTAGATAAAATGGTAGTTGGAACTAAAACTACAGATTGTAAATTTGATTTTGCTGCTAGAAAAATAGCTCTCAAAATTACTTCTGTTTTACCAAATGCTACATCGCCTACAATTAATCTATCAGATGGTATCATTTTAGAAAAATCATTAATCACATCTTGAATTGCATTCAATTGATCATCAGTTTCAACATATGGGAAAGTACTAACAAATTTATCGTATTCAGGTATATTTGTATTAATTTCATAAGATTGAGATTGAAGTCTCTTAGAAGCTATTGAAATAAGTTTTTTTGCAGCGTCTCTAATTTTCTTTTTTGCATCTGCTTTCCTTTTTTGCCAATGTGAAGCACCGAGTTTATCTAAAATAATGTTTCCATCAGTATCATCACTGTATTTTGATACATAACTTAAATTTTCAACTGGTAAAAAAAGTTTTTGATTTTCAAAAAATTCTAATTCTAAACACTCATGAATTGAATCATTTAATTCAATTTTTCTAATATTATTAAACTTACAAAGACCGTACTCAGAATGAACCAGAATAGAATCAATAGATAATTTATTTAATTCTTCAAAAAATATAGTTTGTTTACGTGATTTAGATATTTGCGTGTTAAAAAAATAACCAAATAAGGATTTTTCATTAATAAAAATATATTTATTTAGTTTAAATGACTCCTCAATATCTAGTATAGTTAAAAGTATATTATCTGTGAATGAATGATTAAAACTTGTTACATCATTTAATTTTAAGCTTAAATTATTTTCTAATATCTTAGATACCCTTTCTAAACTTCCTTTACTACGACAACATATATAAATTATATTATCTTTAGAATTAGCTGTAAAAAATTGATTTATAAAACTAAAATCTATTTCCTTTTTAATAGATGATAAATTATGAATAATATTTACATCAATATTTATATGATTATTTTTATCGAATGTATTGAAGTAAAAGTGCTCATTATTTTCTAAACATTTTTTAAATATTTCTTTATTCAAATAAAAATATTCAGGAGGTAGAAAAAAACTTTCTTTATTATTTTTTCTTGCTAAATAAAAATCATTTATGTTTTCTAATCTATTTTCAAAAATGTTATTAAATTCATCGTTTAGTAATATTGTATATTCTGCAATATAATCAAACAATGTTTCAAGATTATCGTAAAATAAAGGGATAAATTGTTCGCCGCCAGATGGAATAATTTTTTCAGAAAAAAGATTATAAACTTGACTATTCCTATAATCGGGAAATATTTCCCTAAAATTTTTTCTAAATAAGTTCAGATTATCTTCATTAAGAATTAATTCATTAACAATATTAAACTCTAAATCACTATTTATTTCTTTTAATCTTTTTTGAGTAATTGGATCAAATTCAAAAATTGTCTCTATTTCTTCATCAAAAAAATCTATTCTTATTGGCTTTGATCTATCATTTGGAAAAATATCTAAAATTGATCCTCTAACTGAAAATTCAGATTTATCACGAACTAAAGAAGTTCTTTGGAAGCCTAAAAGTACAAGGTTATTTATAATATCCTCTAGTTTAAATTTTTGTTTTTTTGAAATTTTAAAAAGTTGTGAATTTATAATTGATTTAGGAATTATTTTTTGTGTTATTGAATTAATTGTTGTAAGTATTATTCTTTTTGCATTAGAATTTGATAAAATTTTAAGAGTTTTTAATCTTTCGATTTGAATTTCTTTTGAGGGTGATACATTATCGTAGGGTATTTGATCCCAAGATTTAAATAATAAAATCTCAACATCTGGTAATAACCATTTAATTTTTTCTTCCATAGATGATATTTCTCTTTCATCTTTTCCGATGTATAAAATTGATTTATTGGAATTTTGATAAAACTGCGAAATGAAAAAGGGTTCAACATTATGAATTGATGGACCGATAGTATTTTTATTTATCATTAAGTATTTTTTTAAATATTTCCTTAAATCCCAATGGAATAGTTACCTTAGAAGTAAGAAAATCATAAATCTCGTTATCAGAGAATTGATTAAATAATAATTTGATTTGCTCAAGATCTTTTTCACTAAATTTATCTAACTGATTTATAAAATATCTTTTGTATAAAATATCAGTCTCTTTTGTTCCAGAGTAAGAAACCCTATATTTTATAGTTTTTTTTAGTGAATTGAATGACATAAAAATTGAATATAGAATATAGTTTATAATTTTATAAAAATCTATGAGACCAGAAAAATTAAATTATATATTATCCTCTATATCTTCTCTCAGAGGAGTTGGTCCAAAGTTAGAACTGATTATTAATAAATTAGGTATTTATAAGAATATTCATTTTGTTTGGAACATACCAAATAATATTCTGGAAAGAAAATTCTATGAAAATATTCATGATGCAGAAATTAATTCTTTAGTAACATTAAATTTAAAAATTATTAAACATGAGCCTTCGAGGTTTAAAAGACAGCCTTACAAAATTAAATGTATCTGCGGAGATACAAATATTGATTTAGTATATTTTAATGCAAGACATCCTATGTTGAGACAAATGCTTCCAACAAATGAAAATAGATTAATATCTGGCAAATTAGAATATTTTAGAAACACTTTTCAAATAACACACCCTAGTCATGTAAGTGCTTTAAACAATAATAAAATCATCAAAAGTAAAGAGGCAGTTTACAGTTTAACTAGTGGGCTCAATCAAAAAATAATGAATAAATTAACAGATCAAATATTAAATAATTTACCAAATTTTAATGAATGGATAGAAACTTCAATAATAAATAAATATAAATTTAAAAGATGGAATGAAGTAGTTAAAAATCTTCATAATCCAAGTGATGATAATATAAAAAATAAAAATTTACTCAGAAGAAGACTAGCATTTGATGAATTATTATCTCATCAATTAGCTATAGGCATTATGCGAAATTTTAATCAAAAGAAAAAAGGTCTAAAAATTACTAGTGAAAATAAAACATTAAATAAATTTTATAGTAATTTAGATTTTCAACTTACAAATTCACAAAATAATGTAATCAAAGAAATACTTCAGGACTTAGCAAGTTCCAATCAAATGATCAGATTGTTGCAAGGAGATGTTGGATCTGGAAAAACTATTGTAGCTTTAATATCAATGATAAAGGTATTTGAAAGCAATTTTCAATCTGCTTTAATGGTACCCACTACAATTCTGGCATTTCAGCATTATGAAAATATATTAAATTTATTAAAAGATTCAAAAATAAAGGTTCTTGTTCTTACTGGAAAGGATAAAGGTAAGGAAAGAAATGAAAAATTAGATAAAATTAAAAATGGGGATGCAGATATTATAATTGGGACTCATGCTTTAATACAAGATACTGTAAAATTTAACAATTTAGGTTTAGCAGTTATTGATGAACAGCATAGATTTGGTGTTTATCAAAGGATGGTATTTAACCATAAAAATCATAAACCAAATATTTTGGTAATGAGTGCGACTCCCATTCCAAGAACATTAACTTTAGCAGCATATGGAGATATGAAAGAAAGTAAATTAATTGAAAAACCTTTAGGTCGTAAACCAATTATAACTAGTTCTTTGTCATTAAAAAAAGAAATTCAACTTGTTGATAGAATAAAAGAAAAAATAAAAAATTCATCATCAAAATTTTACTGGGTATGCCCTTTAATAGAAGAATCTGAAGAATTAGATCTAAAAGCTGCAGAAGAAAGATACAAAATTTTAAAAAAATATTTCAAAAATAAAGTTCTTTTAATGCATGGACGTTTAAGTGAAATAGAAAAAGAAGAAATAATGACAAAGTTTAAAAATGAGGATTATAAAATTTTGGTTTCAACAACTGTTATTGAAGTTGGTGTAGATATTCCTTCTGCAACAACAATTGTAATTGAACATGCAGAAAGATTTGGTTTAGCTCAACTTCATCAATTAAGAGGTCGTGTTGGTAGAAATGATATTCAATCATATTGTATACTTTTACATAAAGACAATATTGGAGAAATTTCTAAAAAAAGAATTGATATAATGAAACAAACAAATGATGGTTTTAAAATTGCTGAAGAAGATTTAAAAATAAGAGGTCCAGGAGAAATTTTAGGGAAAAAACAATCTGGTAGCCCATCTTTTTATGTAGCTGATCTTAGTTTTGATTATGATCTATTAGAAGATGCTAAAATTATGGTAGAAGATATATTATCCAAAAATCCAAAATTGGAAAATATTGAAGGAGAAAATCTTCGAAATTTATTATATCTTCAAGAAAGGGATGCAGCAATTTTAACACTGACTGCCGGGTAATAGCTATGGATATAGAAAAGGGTATAAGATTTGAATGTCAGGGTTCAGGAAATTGTTGTGTTTCAAGAGGTAATTATGGTTTTGTTTATTTAAGTAAGAAAGATATTAAAAAATTGTCAATTGGATTTAAAACAACAGAACAAAACTTTGTAAAAAACTATTGTCAAAAAACTAATGGTTTCATTCACTTAAAGGAACTAAAAAAAAATAATGGAAATTGCATATTTTTGAAAGATAACAAATGCACTGTTTATAAGTCGAGACCTACACAATGTAGAACCTGGCCTTTTTGGCCTGAAAATATGAATACAAAAACTTGGAATAATGATATTGCTAAAAATTGCCCTGGCATAGGTAAAGGTAAAATAAAAACAAAGAAAGAAATTTTAAAACAAGTAGAAATTGATTATGAAAACGAATTAAATATTAGGAATAAAGATTAACCATCAGACTCAAATTCCATTTCTTTAAAATATCCAATATATTTATTAGTCTTTTTTTTTAGTAATATCTTTATTGTTGTTCCTTCAAGAACTACTTCAAGAATGTTATCATTTTTTCTTAAAATATCGCAATTTTTTTCAATGCCAGAAGTGATATTTTTAATTTTTGCTTTTTTCATTTTGGATGGTGAGCCCTGCAGGATTCGAACCTGCGACCCATTCCTTAAAAGGGAATTGCTCTACCAACTGAGCTAAGGGCCCATCGAATTTGTATTCTATATAGTTCAAATATTGTAAGCGCAAGGGATTAACTAAGAGTTTTTTTTATTAAGTTGTTCTAAAGTATCTTTAGAAACAAAATTTGAAACATCTCCACCTAGTTTATGAACTTCTTTGACAAAATTAGATGAAATGAATGAGTTTTTTTCAGAAGTCATAAGAAATATTGTCTCAATATCAGGGTTAAGTTGATAATTCATCCCTGTCATTTGAAATTCATACTCGAAATCAGATACTGCTCTTAAACCACGTATTATACATGTGGCATTTTGATCTTTAGCAAATGTTGTAAGCAATCCAGATAATTCCATAACATTAATTTTCGAATTTAATTCATTTACAGAACTAATATTATTTTTGATTATATTAATTCTTTCTTGAACACTAAATAATGAATCTTTATTAATATTATTAGCGACCGCTATTACTAAATTATCTACTATTCTTAATGATCTTTTAATAATGTCCATATGACCAGCAGTCATAGGATCAAATGTGCCTGGATATATTCCAATTTTATTCATTGTCTTCATATTCTTGTATTCTAGAAACTGAAACAATTCTATCACTTTCTGGTATCTTAAAAATACTTACACCTTTTGTTGACCTTCCAGCTATTCTTATTTGATTTACATTTACTCTAATTATTTGACCTTTATCACTTACAAGAATGATCTCGTCATTATTTTTAACGACAAAACAATCAACAACCTCACCATTTTTTTCAGATGTTAATATTCCTGTAATTCCTTTCCCTCCTCTATTTGAAATTCTATACTCATAAGCAGATGATCGTTTACCAAAACCTTTTGATGTTATAGCCAGAAGAAATTCTTCGTTTTTGTTTAATTCCTCGAAACCATTTTTAAGAGAAGATGTTTCTTTTCTGCTTTCGGAAGCTGCTTTTAAGTATTCTTGTCGTATACTCATATCAATCAATGAATGTTTTAAAATTGCTAGAGAAATAATTGCATTACCCTTGTCTAATTTTATACCTCTCACTCCAGATGAGTTTAAACCAGAAAATAGTCTAAGTTTTTCAACTGGAAAACGTAAACATTTACCATTTGATGAAGAAAGTAGAATATCATCATTTACAGTGCAAAGTTTAACACCAATTAATTCATCTTTTTCATCAAGTTTAATTGATAACTTACCTGAGTCACGTAATTCTCTTTTCCCACTTTTAGCAACATCAATTAATTTATTTTTTCTTACCATCCCATTTTTTGTTGCAAAAATAACAAAGAACTTATCCCATTGATTTTCATCCTGAGGTAATGGAAGGAAAGTAGAGATTTTTTCAGATGATTTGAACGGTAGTAAATTTACTATTGGCTTTCCCCTAGCCTTTAAGCTGGCTTCAGGAACATCGTGGGATTTGAGTGAATAGACTTTGCCTAATGATGAAAAGACTAAAAGTTTAGTATGAGTATCTGCAAAATGAATTTCTTTTACAAAATCTTCTTCTCTTGTTGACATACCAGTTTTACCTTTACCTCCTCTATTTTGAGAACGATAATTAGATAATAATGATCTTTTTATGTATCCATTATTAGAAATAGTTAAAACTATATCTTCTTGTTGAATATACCTTAAATCATCTACTTGCTCATATTCTTGATCAATAATTTCACTGCGTCTTTCAGTTGCAAATTCTTTTTTTATTTCAGTTAATTCATTTTCTATTTCTTTTAATAGAATATCCCTTGAATTAAGTATAGATAAGTAATTTTTAATCTCTAAAATTAAACTTTCTAAATCTTTTTGTATATCTTCTCTTTCTAAAGCGGTCAATTTTTGTAGTCTTAATTCTAAAATAGCTTTAGCCTGTGCATCAGAAAAATTGAAAATGTTGTTTTTTAACTCTACAGTATTATCCTCAACTAATTTAATAAAATTAAGATTTTGTTTAGATACTTTCCAATTTTTTTTAATTAATTTTTCCTTTGCTTCTTTTGTGTCTTTTGAACTTTTTATTAATTCTATAATTTCATCAATATGCTCATTTGTAACAACCAATCCTACTAAAATATGAGCTTTATCTCTAGCTCTGTTCAAGTCGTATATAGTTCTTTTAGTAATTACTTCTTCTCTAAATTCTAAAAATGAAGATAAAATTTCTTTCAAATTCATTTGCTCAGGCTTACCCTTGTTTAAAGCAAGCATATTAGAATTAAATGTTGTTTGGATAAGTGTATGTTTATATAATTGGTTTAGTATAATATTAGAATCTACATCTTTTTTTAACTCAATTACTACTCGAACTCCATTTCTATCTGACTCATCTCTTAAATCTGATATACCTTCTACAATTCCATTTTTTACAATTTCTGCAATTCTTTCTAGTAATTTTGATTTATTAACTTGGTAAGGTATTTCATGAAGAATTATTGCCTCTCTATCTTTCTTAAAATTTTCAATACTAGTCTTTGATCTTACTACAGAGCCACCTTTACCAGTTTCAAAAGTCTCAGAAATACCTTTTTTACCAATTATCTGACCACCTGTTGGAAAATCTGGACCAAAAATATATTTTTGAAGATCTGATACAGTGCAATTAGGATTTTTAATAAGATACAATGATGCATCAATAACTTCTCCTAAATTATGTGGAGCAATATTAGTTGCCATCCCAACAGCGATACCTGATGCTCCATTTACTAGAAGGTTAGGAAATTGTGATGGTAAAACTGAGGGTTCTTTAGTTGTGTCATCATAATTAGACTGAAAAGTAACAGTATTTTTATCAATATCTTCAACAAGCTTTTCAGATACCTTAGCGAGTCGTGCCTCGGTGTATCTCATTGCTGCAGGAGGATCTCCATCTAAAGATCCAAAATTACCTTGACCGTCAACTAACTCTAATCTCATAGAAAAATCTTGTGCCATTCTAACCATAGAATTGTAAATAGCTGAATCTCCGTGAGGATGATATTTACCCATTACATCCCCAACTATTCTTGCAGATTTTTTATATGGTTTGTTAAAATTGTACCCTGACTCACTCATAGAGTACAATATTCTTCTATGAACTGGCTTTAATCCATCTCTACAGTCTGGAAGTGCCCTACTAACTATTACAGACATTGCATAATCCAGGTAAGATTTTTGCATTTCTTGTTCTAGACTTACTGAAGGTATATTAGCAGGTTCTAGATTGTCGTTATTTGATGTATCTATATCGTCGGGCACTAAAAAAATCCTAGTTTTCTAAGAAAAATTAAGCATTTTTTATATCAAAAAGCTTAATTTAAACCAATATAAATAAATAATTAAATTATATAAAAAAAACTTTATTTTTCAATAAGTAAATAATAATATCTAATATGAAAATTTAAAAAGGGATATCTTCATCTAAATCATCAGAATCACCTGATTGATTTCCAAATGAATTGTCTTCAATTGGCTTAGATTGATCCATTTCTTGAGAATTATCTGATATTTGAGAATTACTATTTCTACTGTCTAAGAGGGTTAAATTGCAATTATATCCCTGTAAAATGACCTCTGTAGTGTATCTATCATTTCCATCTTTATCTTGCCATTTCCTTGTTTGAAGTTCTCCTTCAACATAAATTTTTGAACCCTTTTTTACATATTTTTCTACTATATCGACTAAGCCGTCTCCAAATACTACTATGTTATGCCAAGAAGTTTTTTCTTTTTGCTCTTGTGTGTTTCTATCTTTCCACCTTTTTGAAGTTGCAATTGAAAATGAAGCCATTTTAGCTCCAGACTGCATCGACCTAATCTCAGGATCCCTTCCCAAGTTTCCCAATAAAATTGTTTTATTAACACTACCAACCATAAGAATTCTATATATATCCATATAACATATAAACGTTATTAAATAACACTAATATTCATGAATTTAGATAAAATTGTTATAAAAGGTGCAAGAGAGCACAATCTTAAAAATATAAATTTAGAAATACCAAAGAATAAACTGGTAGTAATAACTGGTGTAAGTGGCTCAGGAAAATCTACTTTAGCATTTGACACGATTTATTCTGAGGGACAAAGAAAATATGTTGAAAGCCTTTCTGCATATGCAAGACAATTTCTTCAAATGATGAATAAACCAGATGTAGATAGCATTGATGGTTTATCACCAGCGATTTCAATAGAACAAAAAACTACACAAAAAAATCCAAGAAGTACCGTAGGAACAGTAACTGAAATCTACGATTACCTAAGAGTGTTGTATGCTAGAGTTGGTGTTCCCTACTCTCCAACTACAGGTAAGCCAATTAAATCACAATCAGTAAGTGAAATGACTGATCTTATAATTAAAAATAATATTGATAAAAGAATTTATATTTTATCTCCGATAGTCAGAGATCGAAAAGGTGAATATAGAAAAGAAATAGAGGATTTAAAAAAAAGAGGTTATCAACGTCTTAAAGTAGATAATATTGTCTATGATATTGATGAAGTGCCTTCACTTAAAAAAAATTTTAAACATAATATTGATGTTGTGATTGACAGACTTGTTGTAAAAAAAAATATCCAACAAAGATTGAGTGAGAGTATAGAAGTTGCATTAACACTATCAGATGGTTTATTATATTTAGAAAATCTAGATACTAATAAAATATCCATATTCTCATCAAAATTTGCATGTCCTGTATCTGGATTTAGTATTGAAGAAATTGAACCTAGATTATTTAGTTTTAATGCACCACAAGGTGCTTGTTCTGAATGTGATGGACTAGGAGTTGAAAAATATTTCGATGAATACAAGATTGTACCTGATGAAACTAGATCAATTTCTGATGGAGCTATTAAACCCTGGGAAACCAAAGTATTTGGTTATCAAAAAAAATATTTTGTTGAAACAATAGATAAAATTTTAAAACAATTTAAAGTAAAGAAAAATGTTCCATGGAGCAAAATTCCAAAAAAAGTAAAGAATATTATTCTTTATGGAGATGAGAATAGCGAATTAAATTTTTTATACGATTTTGAGGGAATAATAAATTTTATTGATCGTAAATATGAGGAAACTGAAAGATGGTGGCTTCAATATGAGTTAGAAAAATATTTATCTGAAAGAGATTGTGAAGTTTGCAATGGTTACCGTCTTAATGAGAAAGCTTTAGCCATAAGAATAGATGAAAATCATATTGGTAATATTACTAAAAAATCAATAAGCGAGTGTTTAAATTGGTTTTCGTCACTTGAGAATAAGCTTGATAAAAATAATAAAAAAATTGCTGAAGGAGTAATTAAAGAAATAAAAGATAGATTAGTTTTTCTAAATAGAGTTGGTTTAGATTATCTATCATTGGCAAGAGCTAGTAAAACATTATCTGGAGGAGAAAGTCAGAGAATTAGATTAGCAAGTCAAATTGGTTCAGGTTTAACAGGAGTTTTGTATGTTTTGGATGAACCATCTATTGGATTACATCAAAAAGATAATCAACAACTAATTGAAACTTTATTTAGATTGAGAGATTTAGGAAATACAGTGATTGTTGTTGAACATGACGAGGATGCAATTAAACAATCTGATCATATAATTGATATAGGTGTTAAAGCTGGAGTTAATGGAGGTCACATAATTGCAGAGGGAGATCTTAAAAAAATATTAAAAAATAATAAAAGTTTGACAGCAAAATATTTAAATAAGTCACTAGAAATTGAAGTCCCTAAAAATAGAAGAAAATTTAATAAAAATAAAGTTTTCAAACTAAATAAAATAAAGACCAATAATTTAGATAACCTTAATATCACTTTACCCTTAGGAAATTTTATCACTGTCACAGGTGTATCTGGAAGTGGTAAATCTTCATTGATTATTGATACATTGTATCAAAGACTAGATGAATATTTTAATAAATCTTTAAATAAAGATGAAAGTCGATTTAACTTTAAAGGTATTAATCATATCGACAAAGTGATTGATATAGATCAATCTCCTATTGGAAGAACACCTAGATCAAATCCAGCAACATACACAGGATGCTTTACTCCTATAAGAGATTGGTTCGCAAACTTAAATGAGTCAAGTGCTAGAGGTTACAAACCAGGTCGTTTTTCATTTAATGTTAAAGGTGGTAGATGTGAATCATGTGAAGGTGATGGAGTAAAAAAAATAGAAATGCATTTTTTAGCAGATGTTTATGTCGAGTGTGATATCTGCAAAGGCAAAAGGTACAATAGAGAAACTTTAGAGGTAAAATATAAGGATAAATCAATTTCTGATGTTTTGGAAATGACTGTTGAAGAAGGTTATAAATTCTTTGATAAAATTCCTTCAATAAAGCAAAAATTACAAACTTTGATGGATGTTGGATTAGATTATATAAAAATAGGTCAATCAGCTACTACTTTATCAGGTGGTGAGGCACAGAGAATAAAATTATCAAAAGAATTATCAAAAAGATCTACAGGAAAAACATTATATATTCTTGATGAACCAACAACCGGTCTTCATTTTGATGATGTTAAAAAATTACTTAAAATACTTCATACACTTGTTGATGAAGGAAACACAGTAATTGTTATTGAGCATAATCTTGATGTAATTAAAACAGCTGACCACATAATTGATCTTGGACCACTAGGAGGTGTGAATGGTGGTCAAATTGTTGGAACAGGAACACCTGAAGATATTGCAAATAATAAAAAAAGCTATACAGGTGAATTTTTAAAGAAAATTTTATAAATAAAAGGAAATAAAATGATAAATCTAGAGTTACCAGATCTACCCTATAGTAAAGATGCTCTAATGCCGTATATGTCGGCTGAAACTTTAGAGTTGCATCATGATAAGCATCATATGGCTTACATTACTAATGGAAATAAGTTTATTAAAGAACAAAATATAGCAGATGATAATGTTAATGATATTGTAATCAACTCTTATCAAAAAAATGCTCCAGTATTTAACAATGTAGCACAACATATAAATCATGTTCATTTTTGGGAAATAATGAAAAATAATCCAGATGGCAAAATTCCCTCAGAGCTCGAAAATAAGATAAACGCAGATATTGGCTCAGTTGAAAAAATGAAAGAAGATTTTATAAACGCAGGTATTGGGCAATTTGGATCAGGTTGGTGCTGGTTAGTTTTAAATAATGGAAAATTAGAAATTACCAAAACACCTAATGGAGAAAACCCAATTGTTCATGGTCATATCCCTCTACTTGGATGTGATGTTTGGGAACACTCGTACTATGTTGATTATAGAAATAGAAGACCCGATTATTTAAAAGCATTTATAGATAATTTAGTTAATTGGGAAAAAGTTACAGAAAATTTAAATAAAGCTTAATCATCTTCATCTTGCGGTCTGAACTTAAAGATTAACAAAGTTGGGACCGCAATAAAAACAGAAGAGTAAGTTCCAATTATTACACCAATAATCATTGTTAAAGCAAAAGGTCTTATAACCTCTCCTCCAAATATAAATAAAGATACTAATGCTAGAAGTGTTGTTAAACTTGTCATTATCGTTCTAGATAAAGTGTTATTAACTGATAAGTTAAATAGATCTACTAACTCTAACTTTTTATATTTTCTCAAATTTTCACGAACTCTATCAAAAATTACAACGGTATCATTAATGGAATAACCAGCAATCGTAAGAATTGCAGCTATTGTTGCAAGAGAAAATTCGATATTTAAAATAGAAAGTAATCCAAGAGTAAATAATACATCATGAGTTAAGGCAACTACAGCACCAAAACCAAATTGCCACTCAAAACGTAACCAAATATAAATTAAGATAGCAATTAATGCAAATGAAACAGCTTGGAAACCTCTAAACAAAAGTTCTGAACTAATTGTCGGACCAACAAATTCAGATCTTCTAAATTCAACAACTTTATCTTGTATTAAACTTTTAACAGAATTTACTGTTTCAATACTTTCTTGGTTACTTTTATTTTGGAGTCTAATTAAAATTATATTTTCACTACCAAATTCTTGTAAAGATACATCGCTATAAGAAGATGATAAAATTTCTCTTAATTCTCCAATAGAAGTATTTTTTGTACTTACCTCAATTAATGTACCACCCTTAAAATCGATACCTAAATTTAAACCTTTTATGCTTAATAAGCCAATCGAAATTAATATTGCTATAACAGAGACAATTAAAAAATTTCTTCTTAAACCTAAAAAATTAAAATTAGGCTCAACAGGAATAATCTTGTTTAAACCAAACATTATAAATTTAATTCCTTTTTATTTGCAAATGATAAATATAAATATACTAAAAAATTTGTTAGCATTAAAGCAGTAAACATAGATGCTATTACACCTAGAGATAATGTGATAGAAAAACCTCTTATCGGACCTGAGCCAAAAGCAAATAATAAAACTGCTGCAATCAGTGTAGTAATATTAGCATCAAGTATAGTTGACATAGCTCGGTCAAAACCATTTTTTACAATCTGATAAATTTTTTTTTGTTTTGAGCTCTCTTCCTTTATTCTTTCAAATATTAGAACATTTGCATCTACTGCCATACCAATTGTTAACACAATTCCAGCTATACCTGGCAATGTTAACGTTGCACCAATTGTTCCTAACAAAGAAATAATTATAAATAAATTTACTATTAATGAAATATTAGCAAGAGCACCAAAAATTCCATATATTAATATCATAAATACGCATACTAAAACCATACCAATAATAGCAGCAATTTGACCTGCTGCTATAGAATCAGCACCCAAACCTGCACCAACTGATCTTTCTTCCACTATTTCTAGAGGAGCTGGTAATGCTCCAGCTCTTAATAGTACTGCTAGATCTGCTGCTTCCTGAGCATTAAAATTTCCTGTTATAATTCCAGATCCACCAGTAATTGCACTATTAATTCTTGGTGCAGTAATAACAACTCCATCCAAAAGAACGGCCATTCTTTTTCCAATATTATTTGTTGTTACTTTTCCAAATTTTTGAGCACCCTCTGTGTCAAAACGAAAAGATACAGCATGTCCTTCTGTTTGATCAAATGATCCTTTAGCATCTACTAAATTTTCTCCACCAACGACCGATCTTTTTTCTAATAAATATTTTATATTTTCATCATAGATATCTGAAACAATAATTTTACCAAAAGGTGTTAAATTATTTTGCAAAGCAGATGTATTTTCATCATCAACAATATGAAAAGTAAGTTTAGCAGTTTTACCTAATAAATCTTTTATTCTTTCAGGATCTTTTACACCTGGTAATTGTAAAAGAATTCTTTTCTTGCCAGATCTTTGAATTAAAGGTTCTTTAGTTCCAGATTCATCAATTCTTTTTCTAACTATTTCAAGTGATTGTTTTATTGCTGAATCTTGTATAATTTTTTTATATTCATCATTTAACTTTATATTAAGTTTATTATTATTAATTTTTAAAGTTACTCCTCTATACATTTGAAAAAAACTATCCCTAATTTCTTTGATTTTATTATTATCGGTAAAAGTAACTATGACCTCGTTTTCTTCAATGACTATTTTTTCAATTTTTGTGGCATTATCTCTTGATATTAAACGGACACTATCAGCAAAATTTTCTAATTCCTCTTTATATAAAACATCAAGTTGAACTTCTAATAATAGATATGATCCACCCTGCAAATCTAAACCTAGATTAATTTTATTTTTTAAAAACCAATTTTCAGAATTTTCATCATATATAATTGAAGGTATTGCAAAAATTATTCCTAACAAAACTAATGATAGAACAGTGAGTGATTTCCAGATAGGATAATTTTTCATTAATAAAAAAATTATTTTTTTCTAGAAAATAAAGAGAATCCAGATTTACCTTTATTATCTTCCCTTGGTGGTTCTTTTTTTTGAATTTCGGGCATTGCGTATAAATCAGCAACCATTCCTGTCGCTATCTTAATTTCAACATTTTCTGCCACTTCTAAAGTTATTTCTCTATTATCTGCAACCTTATTTATGGTTCCAATAATTCCACCTGATGTTACTATTTTATCCCCTCTTTTTAAATTAGCAAGCATCTCTTTATGCTGTTTAACTTTTCTTTGTTGGGGTCTAATTAGTAAAAAATAAAAAACTACGAATATTAAGATAAGTGGTAAAAAAGTTCCAAAAGCTTCCATAATAGTACCTATGATGAATTAATTTGAGTGATTTATTATACTGTGTAATAAGAAAAATCAAATAAAGTATTCATTATGTTTTTAAATAATTTTTTATCAAATCTTACTGTCTCAAGGGGAAGTGCATTTATTTGGGATAGTAAAATAAAAAATCTCAAAATATTATCAAATTTTAGATGTTTGGATTTAGATCTTCTGATTGGACTCGAAAGACAGAAAAAAACTATATTAAATAATACTATAAATTTTTCAGAGGGTAATTTTACAAATAATGCTTTACTATGGGGATCTAGGGGTAATGGTAAAAGTTCTCTAATTAAATCTGTTTTTAATGAAGTAAATAAAAAAAATAAAAACTTGAAATTAATACAATTAAATAAAAACAATATTTTTGATATTGAAATAATTTATGAAAATTATGCAAATTTAAAAAATTTTAATTTTATAATTTTTATTGATGATTTATCATTTGAAAAAATAGATAGTGACTATAAAATAATTAAATCTACTTTGGATGGTAGTGTTCAAAATCAACCTAAGAATATTATTTTATACGTTACCTCAAATAGAAGACATTTGATGCCAAGGGATATGATAGAAAATGAAAGATCTTCAGCAATTCATACAGATGAAAGTGTTGAGGAAAAAATAAGTTTAAGTGATCGATTTGGTTTATGGATTGGTTTTCATAATATTTCTCAAAGTGATTTTATAAAGATTATAGGTAAATATTGTGAAAAATTTAATTTACCATTTAATGAAAATATAGAAAAAGATGCAATTAGATGGAGTATACAAAGAGGTAATAGAACAGGTAGATCAGCGTGGCAATTTATTATTAATTATGCAGCTGAGCAAAATAAAAAAATAGATTTTTAATTTATTCAAAATCAAAATTTATTTTTTCTAGGCCAGAAACACCATCTTTTAAATGATAGATATTAATCTGATTTAGCTGTTCAACAAATCCATTCGCTAAGATTGATGATATATCTCCGTTCTGGCTTACAAAAATAACTTTTTCTCCAATTTGTACATTCTCTTTATACTTATCAAAAAAATTGGGGAAAAAATTTCCATTTTTATCAAATGCAGTTATTTGAATAGCACCAGGTATTTTGTTTGAATTAATGATTTCATCCTTATTTCTAATATCTATAATTTTAAAATCATCAGTCATTGCTAATTTTAGTTGATAACCATCTATTTCTTTATACCCTGGCGGAATAACTTTTATTACTTCAATTTCAAAAATAAGATTTGATTTTGGAGGGATTAAATTACCTGCACCACTTTCACCATATGCTAACTCATATGGAATAAAAATTGTTCTTTTACCTCCTTCTTTCATCCCAAGCAATCCAGTCTCCCAACCTAAGATTACTTGCCTTACCCCTATTTGAAAATCAAACAATTGCCCCCTATCGTAGGAATTATCAAAAATAGTATTATCTTCTAGTTTACCAATGTAATGAACAGATAATTTTGAGTGATTTTTTACTTCTAAACCATTTCCTATAGTTTCATTTAAAATTTTTACTTCGTTAGAAAAAGATTTGAAGCTTAAGATACAAATAAATAAAAATAAAAAAATCTTTACCATCAATTAGCTTCCTTTAATTGTTTAATTTGCGATGGCAATGAAACAATTCCACTTAAAACTATCAATATTGCTCCAATATATGCATATAAATTCATATATTCATTAAATATAAATATTCCAACCAATGATGACCACAAAACCTGAAGGTAAACTAAACTAAATACTGACGCATAATGTTTTTGTGCAATCTTAAATGCAGTAGTTGCAAAAAACATTGCTGAATTAATAAATAATGCAGCAGTTGATATTAAAAAAAATTCAAAAAAAGTTACTTTTAATGGATTCATTAAAAATAAAGGTATTGAAATTAAGTGAACAAAGAAACCACCATAAAGAAAGTATCCAATATTTGTAGTTACATGATTATATTTATTTACAACAAATGTTGTAATTGTAATTAATAATACCCCAATAAGCACAATTAGGTAATAAATATTAAAGCTTTCAAATCCTGGCTGTATAATAAATAGTACGCCTAAAAAACCAATTAACAAGGATATATATGTTAAAAAATTCAATTTTTCATTTAGAAAAAAAATAGCAAATATTGTTCCCATCAATGGAGCAGTCATATTTAATGTTGTGAATTCTGGAAGTTTAATTTGTTCAAGTGTAATAAAGGCAATAAAAGGCAGAGGAATATTTAAAAAACCTCTGAAAACAGGTGGAAAATAATTAGTACATTTTATATTTTTTTTTAAAGTTCCATTAAAAAATAAATATAACGGGAAACATAAAAAAATTGGTATTCCATAGAAGATGAAATGATAAAATTTTACATCTGTTTGAGATAAATAGTTTATTATTGCATCATTTGTTACAAAAAAAATTCCAGCAAAAAATAAAAGAATTGAAGAATAAATTATACTTTTTTTCATATAATGAATTGAAGGATTGTATGATAAAAAAAAGTACTTATATTGATACTACAATGAATACAAACGAAATAAAAACTTATCGACTTATTATTAAAGGAAAAGTTCAAGGAGTAGGCTTCAGACATTGGTTTAGTGATCTAGCAATATCTTTGGGATTAAATGGATATATTCAAAATAAAGAAAGTAAAGATGAGGTAGAGGCTATAATTCAAGGAGATATGAAGAGTATACTATCTATTACTGAAAAAGCCAAAGATGGGCCATCACTTGCTCTAGTTGAAGGAGTTATTCCAAATAGTATAATTAGCAATGTCAAGTATTCAGGTTTTATAGTTAAATACGAAACTTAATTAAAAACTTGCTTTATAGTTTTATGAAGAGAGTCAAATATTTCATCAATCTGATTTTTAGTAATTATAAACTGAGGACATAAAACAATTGCAGGTCCTAGAGGTCTGCAAATTAATCCATTATCAATTGACAAATTAGCAACTTTATCACCCATGTTAAGATATCCTTCAAATGGTTCTTTTGTATCTTTATTTCTTACCATCTCTAATGCAGCCATAAGACCTATTCCTCTAGTTTCTCCAATGTGCTCATAATCATTAAATTCATTTAATCTCTCAAAAAAATAGGGTTCCATCAACTTTACATTATCTAATAAACCTTCATTCATAATTACATCTATTGCTTTCAAAGCAATTGCACATCCAACAGGATGACCCCCAGCTGTAAAACCATGTGGAAATTCTTCTGCTTCTTCTGATACTTCAACAAATTTATCTGAAAATTCTTTATTAACTATAACTGCTCCCATAGGAAAGTATCCAGCAGTTAAACATTTAGATGAGATAATTATATCTGGTTTGATATTGTAAGTTTCACAACCCCATAAATTTCCAGTTCTACCAAATCCACAAATTACTTCATCTGCGATAAAAGGAATATTATATTTTTTTAATATAGGCTGAACTAAATCAAAATACGATTTTGAAGGAGGTATACAACCTCCTGCACCTTGAACAGGTTCTGCAACAAAACCTGCAATAGTTTCAGGATCTTCTTTGATGATTTTTTCTTCTAAATTTTTGGCCATCCTAAGAGAAAATTCTTCTTCCGTTTCATTCTCTAATCCATATTTCCAATAATGAGGACATTCAATATGAATAAATTCTTCAGATGGTAAACCAAACTCTTTATTATATGGTTTGGCTGTCATTGAAGAAGCTCCTAAAGTAACGCCATGATATCCATTAATTCTTGTTATAATTTTTCGTCTATTTGGCTTTCCAATTCTTGCATTTAACATCCATAACATTTTGACCATGGTGTCATTTGCTTCAGACCCTGAATTACAAAAGAATACACGACCTTGATCAAAAGGTGATACTTCAATAATTTTTTCAGATAACTGCAACGTTTCTTCAGACAATCTTCCAAATAAAGAATGATAGCCAGCAAATTTTTCATATTGTTTTTTTGCAACTTCAATTAAGCCAGGATGATCAAAACCAGCACACTGATTCCATAGACCAGAATTCCCATCTAGATATTTATTACCTTTAGTATCGTAAACATATATTCCTTTTCCATAAGAAATAACTAATGGACCTCTTTCATTTAATGACTTAAGATCAGTAAATCCGTATAAATGGCTTGAAATATTTCTTTGTAACATATCAGTTAAATATTTTTTTTTATTATGAAAAGCAAGATTTTATTTTCAGTTGGGACGATAGGTGTAATTTTTATGATGGCTGGCCAACTATCATTCTCTATAAATGATAGCTATGTCAAACTTATTGTAAAAAATATTGGTAATGACAATTCATTATATTCTGTAATTTTTATAAGAGGTTTATTTACCTCTAGCTTATTAGGTTTATATTTAATATTTTTTGAAAAAAAGAATTTAATTAAAATACTTTCAATCAAAAGTTTTCATGTCAGGGGTTTGTATGAAGTATTAACAGCATTATTTTTTTTGGTTGGATTAATATTACTACCAATATCTGAGGTTTATACACTTTTAATGACTAATCCTTTCTTTGTCACAATTTTTGCTTTTCTTTTTTTGGGAGAGAAAGTTGGAATAAGAAGATGGTGTGCAGTTATTATTGGTTTCATAGGTGTGCTAGTTGTTGTAAATCCACAAAATTTTCAATTTAATTATCTTTTACTATTACCTATTTTAGCTGCTATTTTTTTAACTATTAGAGATATTGCTACCAAGAGCTTAGCAACTAATTCAAATAGTGTTGAAATTACATTTGTGACTGCTTTGTTGATTACTGGGTTTGCAGGGTTGGGTTCAATAATTTTTGGTTATCAAGTAAGCAGTGAAGATGTAAATTATATTCTTGTTTCTAGTATATTTGTTTTATTTGGATATTTATTTTCAGTATTAACAGTTTTTTATGCACCACTCTCTTTAACGGCCTCTGCAAGATACAGTGTGATTATATTTGGTATGATTTTTGGGTATTTAATACTAGGTGAAACTCCAACTTATAATATGATTGTAGGTGCAATCATTATTACATTAAGTGGTTTATTTGTAATCAAAAGAGAAAAAGAAATAGGTAAAATTAAATAAAAATTTACTGATCCTTACAAAAATTATAAACTTCTTCAACATGACCTTTAACTTTAACTTTACTCCAGGAATTTAGAATTTTTCCATTTTTATCCATTACAAATGTAGATCTATCTATCCCAAAATATTTTCTACCGTACATAGATTTTTCTATCCAAATACCAAGTTTATCACAATTTTTTCCTTCATCCGAACCAAGTGGGTATTTCAATTTATACTTATCTGAAAATTTTTTATTCCGATCAACAGGATCTTTAGAAGCTCCTATTACATCAAAGCCAATGTTATTAAATTTTGTTAAATATTTCTGAAAATCTGCAACTTCTACTGAGCATCCACCAGTTAACGCCTTAGGGTAAAAGAATAATACTGTTTTATTCTTTAATTTAGATGAATCAAACTCTTTGTCGTTTGTTAATTGTAGTTTTATTTTAGGAATTTTTTTCATAATTATACTACTAGTTTAAGACCGTAACCGGCTTTTTTTACTCTTGTTTTAAAATAATTTTTATTAAATTTATTTAAGGTTGGCTTTGTATTTATTTGATTTACAACTTTAATTCCAGCTTTCTTAATAGAATTTATTTTATTTTTATTATTTGTAATAAGATTAACTTTATTTATTTTTAATAATTTGAGTATTCTAGCTGCAATATTAAAATCTCTTTCATCATCTAAAAAACCAATATTATGATCGGCGTCTATTGTATCCATACCCCTTGCTTGAAGAGAATAGGCTCTCATTTTATTAGCTAATCCTATTCCTCTACCTTCTTGTTCTAAATATAATATAATTCCACCATTATTTCTAACCATGTAATTGATTGATTGATTTAACTGTTCACCGCAATCACATTTTAAAGAATGAAAAATATCACCTGTAAAACAAGCTGAATGTATTCTTAAATTAACAGATTTTTTATTTATTTTTTTTGGATTAACAATTATCGCTACATGTTTATCAGATCCAATATATGATTTGAATATTTTAAAATTAGAATTTTCATTTTTTGGTAGTGGAACTTTTGCACTAGAAACTAATTTGATACTTTCACAAATTAATTCATTTTGCTTCAATAAATCTTTGTAATCAAATATTAAAATTCCATTTTTAAATCCAAATTCATTTATATTTTTGTAATTTTTTTTATTAATTTTTTTAAAAACTAGAGATGGTATCATTTTAGCATTTTTGGAAAGATCAATACAAACATTATGAAAATTTTTAGCTTTGAATTTTTTAATATTGGTAAATTTAATTACTTTATTATTGCTAAGAGGATTGACAAATAAATTTATTATTTGATTTACATCTGTTTTGGGATTTATCTCAAAATAAATATTACTTTTAATATTCTTATTAAAAATTGATTGAGCTTTTTGTTTAGTAATAAGTAAGTATTTTTTATCAAATAAGTGCTTATTGAATTGATTAAAAATTTTACTTTGGGAATGCTCTATATTAAAGAACATCCAATATTCCTTGTTATTCTGAATTATTAAGGGTCTTCCGGTCCTGAGTTCGTTAATTGCCCTGTCTATTATAGTTCCTGTATTAGATTTGAAACTCATTAAAACTTTATATAGATATAATTGTAATAAAAACAAATGATTACATCAAAAAATATAGGAATTTTACTAGATTTTATAAAAAATTCTAAAAAGAATAATGATTTATATTTATTGGTTAAAAAAAATAGTATTTCTTTATCATCAAAAAGAAAAAGTAATTTTTACATAAGAAATAATAATCTGGAATCTAAAATTAATATAAGTAAATATTATCAATCTATCTTAAATATCCTTCTCCCGATATTAAGAAAAAACAAAAAATTAGTTATAGCTCAGATAGGACAAAGTATTGATGGTAGAATTGCATTAAATAATGGAAATTCTCACTACATAAATAATCCTAAGAGTATAATTTATCTACATTGTTTAAGAAGTATCAGTGATGCAATTATTGTAGGCTCAAATACCATTAAAAAAGACGACCCCCTATTAACAACAAGAAAAATAAAGGGCACAAATCCAAAAAGAATTATTATCGATGGCAGTCTTTCTCTAAATAACAAATATAAAATATTTAATGACGGTAATGAAAATATAATTTTTACAAAAAGTAATAAAAATATTAGATTGAATAATTCAACAATAATAAGATTAAAAGAAAAAAATTTTACTAAAAATTTAATTACGCAAATAAAAAAACTTAAATATAAAAATATTTTAGTAGAGGGAGGATCAAAAACTATTTCAGAATTAATAAATAATAAATATATTGATATTCTTCAATTTATGATTGCCCCAATATTAATAGGTTCCGGAATTAATTCATTAAATTTAAAAGTAATTTCAAATCTCAATAAAGCTATCAGACCAAAACATAATTTTAATGAATTAGAAAATGAAATTATTGTTAATTTATTTCTTAATAGCTAAAAAATCTGTATTATTTAAAATAAATCTAGAATTTTTTTCTTTAATACATTTTAAACGAAATTTTAACCAATCATCAAAGTTAAGTTTATTTTTTTGAATAATTTCTCTACAAAAATTTAAGAAATAAATTTGAAATTCATAATTTTTACTAACATCCCATGTAGAGTCTAAAACATATGTGTTATGAGACCTTTTAAATACTTTATTTATTAATTCAGTACAATCTGGTCCAACGGCCACTTCACCTATTCCTTTGTCAGATTTTTGATCTTTATTAAAAATATTAAGAATTTTTTTATCATCCTTGTGTTTTGGAATAAATTTAAAATTACCGTTATAATTTAAGGCAAAGTAGACAATTTCTGTATCAACATTTAATTTATGAAAATTTTTAAACCATGTTCTTGGAAGAATATCTAAAAAAGCAGATCCTGTAACTAAATTATAATCATTAAAATTTATTTTTTCTAGATTATTAATTACATCAACAATTTTAAATTTAGTTTTTTTTATTTTAGATGATAATTTTATATTTTTTTTAAAATAATTTGTTGATTGATGTGATATATCTACAAAAGACCAATGTTGATTATTTAATAATCTTGATTTAAGAAATCTATAATTAGATCCAGCACCTGAACCTAAGTCAACTATTCTAATATTTTTTTTATTTTTAAATAATTTATTAATTAAATATAGTATTCTTTTGTTTCTTGAATTCCTATCGACAGTTTCTCTAAGATTTAACCATTTATTTTGAAATTCATGCATATTAAATTAAATTAACAAATTTCTTAGCTGACTCTAGAGGAGTAAGAAGATATCTTTTATTTTTATGAATATCAATATTTAGTTTTTTAAAATTTTTTTTATTTAATATATTTTTAATAATTATATTTCTAAGATCATTTACTTCAAATTTTTTGAAATAAATAACACCCTTTTTTCCTAGTGTATTTAAGATAGTATTAGTGAAAAAGGTTATAATTGGCTTTTTAATTATTAATGCATTTGCTAAAGACATACCAAAACCTTCATATTTACTTACCGAAATGTAACAATCTGTTTTAGAATATAATTTAGCTAATTTTGTATCTGAAATAGTACCATGGAATATTATTTTTCTGTTCATTGAATTTTTAGAAATAAATTTTTTGAGTTTTTTGTAATAACTTATATCTCTTGTAGTATCACCAACAATTTCTAAAATAAAATTATCTAAAGGCTTTAAAACTTTTAATAAAAAAAGATAATTTTTTCTATTTATTATACTTCCACATGTTAAAAAATGAATTTTACTATTATTTTTAAAATTATATTTTGAAAGTCTTTCTATACCAGGTTCAACTACAGAAATTTTATTATTTAGTACCTTAAATTCATTTATTAATAAATTTTTTGTATTTTTAGAAGTAACAATAAATTTATTTATTTTTTTGAAATTTTCTTTTTCTAATCGTAAGAATTTTTTTGACCTATGACTTTTAAATTCAAGATATAAAGGATGATGTATTAGGGCGATAACATTATAAGTAAGTATTTTTTTAAAAATGGAATACATTCCTTCTAAAGCTAATCCATCTATGATAATTTTAGAGTCAGGATCAATTTTATCTAAAATTTTTAGAAAATATTTTATATCGTTATTTGTAGGAAAAGGATAATTTTCACTTAGAGCAATTGGTCTAATATTTATATTTCTTATCTTTGCATATTCTAGGATATTTTTTTCATAAATATATCCTCCAGTTTTTGCATTAATATTTCCTGGATAAACAAAATAGATATCAGATTTATTTTTAGATAACCTCTTTTTCATATGATGCCCATGCAACATTTGATTCTTGCAAGGTTATTTTAATTTTTTTTAAAGATTTATAATCTTCAGAGAATTCATTTCTTAGTCTATTCAAGATCTTATTGCAGATATCCTCTGCTAAAAACTCTGTTGAGGTAATTTTTCCCTTAAATTCATCAATTTCATCTAAATTTTGATAATTATATATTTTAAGAATATCTTTTAAAGTCGTGGACACTATTCCTAAATCCATAATTATATTGTATTTATTAAGTTTATCAGTGAAAAATTCTGCATCTACTAAATATGTAGCTCCATGCATATTTTGAGCTGGTCCAAATACTTCTCCAGGTAAAGAATGAGCTATTAGAATATTTTCTCTTACTTTTATAGAATACATTATTAATATTTAATTAGATGCATTATTGTATCCTTATTTTGAAGAATTTTATAGTAATCTTTTTCTAAATCAAAAAAATTACTTTCACTAGTAATTAATTTTTCTAATTTTGAATTTTTTAAAGATTTAATTGCTAATTTTAATCTCCCATCAAAATCATATTTATTTTTCATGTATTTTGGTATTTTAGATACCTGTGAGCTGATTATTTTTAATCTTTTAGAATGAAAATACCCGCCTAGGGAAACTTCTCCTTTATTTTTACCATACCAACTAGCTTCTACTATTTTTCCTTCGATAGATAATTTTTCCATTAAAGAATTTAAAACTTTATAATTAGCTGTAGTGTTTATTGCTACATCTATTTTCTCAATCTTTCTTATGTCAATAAAATTTAATCCTAAATAATTAGCAATTTTTCTTTTATTTTTATTATTATCAAAAACATAAACATCTTTATATCCATTAATTTTAAAAAAAAATGCAGTTAATAATCCTACAGAGCCAAGTCCTACAATTAGAATTTTGTGATTACTTTTAGATTGAGCGTCCCAAAAGATATTAATTGCTGTTTCCATATTTGCAGTAAGAATATATTTTCTCAAATTTCCGGTTGGAAGAAAAATTAAATTTTGAATAGAAATTTCATATAAATCTTGATGGGGATAAAGGCTAAATATTTTTTTATTTATATATTTACCTGGACCATCGATAATATTCCCAACATTTATATAACCGTATTTTATAGGTAAATTAAAAGAACCCTCTTGAAATGGGGCTTTCATTAATTCAAATTGATCCTTACTTACGCTTTTAGATGAAACTAATTTTTCAGTTCCCTTACTAATACCTGAGTAAATAGTTTTAACTAAAACTGTTTTGTTATTTTTATTGTAAACAAGTTTTTTTTGATAAATTTTAGCTTGTTTTTTTTTATCAATCCATAAAGAATAAGATTTCATAATTTACTTATAAATGTATAATAAAAAAATGCTAACAAACTTTTGGGAAGAATTAACAACAAATGAAATTAAAAAAATAAATAGAAAAACAGTTTTAATTTTCCCATTTTCATCAATAGAACAACATGGTACGCACCTTCCATTAAATACTGATAAAAAAATTCTTGAAGGAATATTATTAGAATTCAATAAAAAATATAATTCAAATAAATATTTAATTATGCCTGAAATATATTTTGGTTCAGCTGCTGAACATACAGATTTTGATGGAACTATAAGTATTGATTCATTGGAATTTATATCGCACTCTTTATCAATTTTAGAAAATATATGTAAATTGAAATTTAAAAATATATTACTTTTAAATAGTCATGGTGGACAAATTAGTCATATAGATATTATTGCTAAAGAATTGAAATCAGAATTTAAGATAAACATAGTAAAAGGCACATATTTTTTATTTGATCAATTTAAAGGGATTATATCAAGTAAAGAAAAAGACTTTGGTTATCACGGTGGAGAATTTGAAACATCTATTATGTTATATTTATTTCCAAACTTAGTTAGACAATCTAAAATTTCCAAACATAGATTATCTCCCGATTATTTATCATCTAAAACCATTTCTTATGAGAAAAATATTAAGAAAGCTTGGGTAACTAAAGAATTAAGTAAAAGTGGAATTATTGGAGATCCTAGAAAATCCAATGCAGAGATAGGAAAAAAAATAATTGATAGAGTAACACAAAAATTAAATAAAATAATAAATGAGATGTTTTAGATTTTTATTTATTAAGAATTAAATTAAAAAAATTTTTCGTATACCTCATTGTACTCACAATCATATACCTCACAGTTATCCAGCATATATTCAGTTATTTGACTTAAGAATGTACCATGACTGACTAATACAATTTTTTGTAAATTAAGTTTTTTGATAGATAGTAGAAAAGACCTTAATCTTATTTTAATATCATTGTGAGACTCTTGTATAATTTTTTTTTCATTAATAGGTTTGTTATTATTCCACCAAAAATCATTTAAATTATTAAAATCAAAATCATTAAATTCTTTTTTTAATTTTTTTGGTTGTCTTCCTACATCACATGAATGGTACAAATGTTCTCTTATTAATGGTTCAATTACAGGTTTATTTGATGGAAAAACAATAGAGAATGTTTCCAAAGTTCTTGTTAAGGGGGAGCAAAAATAATTATCAAATTTGATATTTTTAATTCTATTATTTAATTTTTTTGCTTGCTCAACTCCTCTTTGAGTAATTCTTGCATCATAATAATAAGTTGGATTATCTAAATCTGATGCTGCATTAGCTTCTGACTCTGCATGTCTAATAAGATATAATTTCATTTTTTAACTATAAATACGATAAACGATCATGCATCAGTAAGTATAAAACTTAGCTTTATTTACGGGAAGAAACGGCCAATAGCAATGGCACAATCATAACTAAAGTTGTTAAGACTGATGGATTAAATAACCAATAAAGAACACCTAGAGAAAATATTAACATCCAGAATTCATTTTTATATAAAAATTTCATTATTTTTTAATTATATTAATTCAAATTATTTTCTACTAATACTTTTTTAACAGTTTCACCCATTACAGAAGGGTTTTTGGAAATTGTAACTCCACACTCTTTAAGAAGTTCTACTTTTTCTATTGCGCTTTCACCATAAGCAGAAACAATTGCGCCAGCATGGCCCATAACACGACCTTTAGGTGCAGTTAGTCCTGCTATATACGCAATGACCGGTTTACTCATATTTTCTCTAGCAAATTGTCCAGCTTCAACTTCTTGTGGACCACCTATTTCACCTATCATTAAAACTGCAATAGTTTCATCATCATTTTCAAACTTTTCAATTATATCCCTAAAAGAACTTCCATTTATTGGATCGCCTCCTATACCTACACTTGTTGAAACACCAATTTCCAAATCTTTAAGTTGTTGTGCAGCTTCATATCCCAAAGTGCCAGATCTACTAACTATTCCTATTTTACCTTCTTTGTAAATGTGGCCAGGCATAATACCTAACATAGATTTACCAGGGCTAATTATTCCTGCACAATTTGGACCTACTAATCCCATTTTTTTATCTTTTGGATATCTTCTCATGTATCTTTTTATTTTAACCATATCATGAGAAGGAATACCGTCAGTAATAGCCACACAGGTCTTAATACCTGCATCAGCAGCTTCCATTGCTGAGTCAGCTGCAAAGGCTGGTGGAACAAATAAAATTGATGTTGATGCTCCAGTTTGATCTACAGCTTCTTTAACAGTATTAAAAACAGGAAGATTTAAATGAGTCATGCCACCCTTACCAGGCGTTACCCCGCCAACAACGTTAGAACCATACTTAATCATTTCTTCAGCATGAAAACTTCCAATTTTTCCAGTGAAACCTTGGACTAAAATCTTTGTATTTTTGTGAATGATTATAGACATGATTATCCAAGAGCCTTCACTGCTTTATTTGCTGCATCTTCTAAAGTTGATGCTTCAATGTAATTTATATTGCTTTTTTTAAGTATTTCATTTCCCTTTTCGACGTTAGTTCCAGCTAAACGTATAACTAAAGGATGTTTAATTTCAATTTTTGATAAAGCTTGAACAATTCCTTCTGCAACCCAATCACATCTGTTAATCCCTGCAAAGATATTAACTAATATCACCTTAACTTTTGTGTCCATAGAGATTAATTTAAAAGCTTTAACTATTTTTTCAGGTGTTGCACCTCCGCCAACATCTAAAAAATTTGCAGGTTCACCACCAGCAAGTTTTATCATATCCATTGAAGCCATTGCTAAGCCTGCACCATTAATAATATTACCAATATTCCCATCTAGACTTACATAATTCATTCCTCTGTCAGAAGCATAAACTTCATTTGAATTTTCTTGTGTTTTATCTCTAAGTTCTGAAATTTCATCTCTTCTAAACATTGCATTATTATCAAAACTCATTTTACAATCTAATGCTAGTATTTCATCTTGTTGTGATACAACTAATGGGTTAACTTCAACCATTGTCGCATCAAGCTCACTAAAAGCTTTATAACAACCAATAATTGTATTTGCTGCTCTTGAGATCAATTTGGATTCAATTCCTAAACCAAAAGCTATTTCTCTTGCTTGAAATTGTTGAATTCCAACTGCTACTTCTATTTTAGATCGTATAATTGTTTCAGGTTTTTCTTTTGAAATTTCTTCGACACTCATTCCACCTTCTGTTGAGGCTACAACCATTATACTTTCTGAAGATCTATCAAACACTAAACCTAAATATAATTCATGTTTGATATCAGTTGCTTCTTCAATATAAATTCTATTTATTATCTTACCCTCTGGACCAGTTTGGTTTGTAATTAATTTTTTACCTAACAATTTATCAGTTGCATCAGCAACTTCTAACGGAGAATTACATATTATAATTCCTCCCGCTTTACCTCTAGCACCAGAGTGAACTTGTGCTTTTACAACCCATTTTGAACCACCAATTTCTCTCGCTTTATTTTCTGCATTTTCTGGACTATAAACAATACCGCCAGTGGGAATTTTAACTCCAAAATCGGACAATATTTTTTTTGCTTGATATTCGTGTATGTCCATTACTTACTTTCAATTAACTTATTAATATTTACAACATTTTCAGCCATTCTAGCAGATGCAGCATCTATCATTCTTCCATCAAGCTGAGCAGCGCCCTTTCCTTCAGCAGCTGCTTTTTCTAATTCTAATAATATTCTTTTTGCTTTATCTATTTCTTCTTTGGGTGGAGAAAAAACTTCATTAGCTAAATCTATTTGCGATGGATGTATTGCCCATTTACCCTCAAAACCAATTGCTGCCGCTCTTTTTGCTGCATCAAGATATCCTTGTTTGTCATTAAAATCTCCAAAAGGTCCGTCTATTGCTCTTAAGCCATATGATCTACAGGTCATTACTAAAGTTGATAAGCCATGATGCCATTGATCACCAGGGTAATCAGGATTTAAACCTCCTATGACAACAGTTCTTGCTCGCATACTTGCAGCATAATCTGCAACTCCAAAGTGTAATGCTTCTAGCCTAGAACTTGATGTTGCAATTGATTGGATGTTAGACATTCCTAGCGCTGTTTCAATTAAACATTCTAAACCTATTCTATTTTCAAATTTTTTATTTTGTTCAATTTGATTGAGCATACAATCAACCATATATACATCAGATGATGAGCCTACTTTTGGAATTAATAATGTATCAATCTTATCACCGACCTCTTCTATAATTTCAATCACATCACGATACATATAGTGTGTATCCAAACCGTTAATTCTTATAGAGATTGTTTTACCTTCTTCTCTCCAATTGTATTCTTTTATTGCATTTATAACATTTTTTCTTGCATCAATTTTATCATTTGGAGATACTGCATCTTCTAAATCTAAAAAAATATAATCGGCATTTGATTTTAATGCTTTTTCAAACATCCTTGGATTAGAGCCTGGAACCGCCAATTCACTTCTGTGTAATCTAGATTTTGCAGGTTTATAAAATAAATGGCTCATTAGAGAAAAATTATATATTTGATTAATATTATAAAAGCGATAAAAAAATTTAAATATTATAAAGATATTTCTTTAAGGCAATTTTCATCATTATTTTTTGGATTATTTACAATTTTTGATACTGGATAAAAGTCTAAATCATCCTCGATAACACTTTTGTTTTTATGTAGAAATTCATTTTCATTATCATTAAGAAAATCAAGACCCTCATTATGAGACATAATAAGAGGCATTCTATTATGTATATGGGAAAGATTTTCATTTGCCTCCTTAGTAATGATGCAGACAACATTCATTTTTTTATTATCTCTTATTTCTTCCCTCCAAATTCCCCCAAAAAATAATAATTCATTTCTAGGAATTGATATTAAATAGGGTTGTTTTTGATTATTTATATTTTTCCATTCATAATATCCATTTGCAATAATAAGACATTTTCTTTTAGTAAATGATTCTTTAAATAAATATTTATCATTAATCGTTTCAATTCTTGCATTAATAACAAATTGAGTAACATTATTTTGTTTACTAAAAAAACTATAACTCCAAATAAAAGTATCTATTAAAAGTTTATGATTATTTTCATAAATAATATTAACGATATTAGAAGGCGATATATTATATGACTTATGTGCGTAATTTAAAACTTCTGAGTTAGGAAATAGTTTTGTAATTTTTTCTTTATCTTCAGTGCTTGTAAATCTTCCGCACACTATGATGCTTGTGATAAAGGCATTGGTCTAGAAACACCGACAGTCATCCAGCAATCTTTAAACTCACCGTTTTGCTCTACTTTTTCTACTGTCCATTCGAAACCAAATTTTTTTCCATTACTATCTGTAAGTTCTACAAAGTAATATGAGCTTTTTTCTTGTTCCTGAACAGGAATTATATTGTGTTCTAAGTGATCAATCATCATTGCGTAAGATGGATTTTTAATCATCCTAATAAAATTGTCTAGAGGACCTGTATACATTCTATTATTAGGATGTGCAAATTCCCAAGTTTGTTCAATACCGGCATCGTCAAAAGGTAAATTATTTTTTTGTAGTGCTTTTAATTGAATTGAAATAACTTCTTTAGGGCCAATTGAAGGGTCTGGTTTTATCATTTCTCCATAAACATTTTTTGATAATAAAATAAACAAACTAAACAATATAATTTTGTGCATATTTTTAAAATAGTGTAATTACAATTTAAGGCAATATGTATATTTATGATTTTATCCAAGGATTAATAATTGGAGGAACATTAATTATAGCCATAGGACCTCAAAATTTATTTGTAATACAGCAAGGGCTTAAAAAATCTTATGTTTTTACAGTTACTTTATTTTGCAGTCTATCAGACAGTTTACTAATTATAATTGGAATATATTTATCTAATTATATTGTTCAAATTAATCCAAGTATTATAGGAATAATAAAAGTATTAGGTGGAATTTGGCTTATATCTTATGGATTAAATAAAATTATAAAATTAAATAAATTTAAAAATATAAATAAAGAATTAAATATAATTAACGAATTCGGTAAAATATTAATTACCTTGCTTCTTATTACATACGCAAATCCTCATGTTTATATAGATACAATTATTTTGCTTGGATCATTATCAACAAATTTTAATGATCAATTTTCATTTGGTATTGGAGCAATTTCAGCTAGTTTTTTGTTTTTCTTTTCTTTGGGATATATGTCAAAGTTCATATCAAAATATATTTATTCAAATAAAACTTGGTTTTGGATTGATCTAACCATTGGCATGCTAATGATTAGTTATGGGATATATTTTATAATTTTTTAAAGAAAGTTTCTAAGTTTTTACATACCTGATCAACATTTAATTTTGTAAATACAAGAGGTGGTTTTATTTTAATAACATTGTCATAAGGGCCATCAGTGCTCAACAAAATACCTTGATTCCTCATATAATTAATAAGCAATTTAGCTAATTTTTTGTTTGGTTTAGACACATTACTATTTTGAATAATATCTATTCCTAAAAAAAGCCCCCTACCCCTAACTTCACTAATATATTTTTTATATTTAAGTTTGATTTTTTTTAATTCTTTTAAAAAATAATTACCAACTAACAAGGCATTTTTTTGTAATTTATTATTATCAATAGTCTCTAATACTGCTTTACCGATAGCGCAGGAAACGGGATTACCACCGAATGAATTAAAATATTCCATCCCATTATTAAAAGTTGAAGCTATTTTTTCTGTAGTTATAACAGCAGCTATAGGGTGACCATTACCCATAGGTTTGCCCAAGGTTACTATATCAGGAACGACATCATGCTCTTCAAATGACCAAAAATTTCTTCCAACGCGTCCAAAACCAGTTTGTACTTCATCAACAATACATAATGCATTGTTTCTTCTAATTTCTGAAAATATTTCTTTTAAATAATTTTTTGGAAGAATTACTTGACCACCGCAACCAAGTATACTTTCTGTAAAAAAACATGCAATTTTTGTTTCTTTAATTTTATTTCTAATTACTGTTTTAGCTTCATCTATATATTTTTGAATCCAATTTGAATTTTGATATTTCCACTTACCTCTTAAAGGATCAGGCATATCTAATACATGAACATAATCTTTTTTACCTAAACCACCCTTACTATTAAATTTGTATGGACTTAGATCAATTAAAGCATTGGTATGCCCGTGATAAGCATTGTCCATCACAAAGACATCTTTCGCACTAGTATAAGTTTGAGCTATTCTATAAGCTAAATCATTAGCTTCAGATCCTGTACATACAAAAAATATCTTATTTAATTTCTTTGGAAACTTACTTAAAAGTAATTCACTATAATCGTTAATTGTATCGTATAGATATCTCGTATTAGTATTAAGTTTTAAATTTTGTTTAATCATAGCTTCATGGACATAGGAATTTGAATGCCCAACATGGGAAATATTATTTACACAATCTAAGTATCTCCTGCCATATCTATCAAAAAAATACTGATCTTTAGCTTCAAGCATATAAAGAGGTTTCTTGTAAGAAATTGATAAATTATCAGAAATATTTTTTCTTCTTTTTTTTAAAGTATCTTTAAAATCATTATTATTAGAATAAAAAGATTTTGGAATTCGTAGAATTAAATTTGGATCAGGTGAAATTTTATTCCAAATATTGAATAAAAATTCTTCACCTACTCCTGGAAAATTGTTATCATATCCTAATAAATCTAAAATAATTTGAAAATGTAAATGTGGTAACCATTTTCCATTTTCATTAGAATTACCAATTTTACCAATCCATTCGCCTTTCTTAATTTTTTTTCCAATTTTTAGTTTTTGAAACATTATTTTGGATAAATGACCGTATAGAGTATAAAATTTATATTTTTTAAAACTATGTTCTAAAACTAGAGTGGGACCATAGTCATATTTAAAATTGTTATTTTTTAAAATTATAATTTTACCATCTATTGGCGCAAATAAATCTGTTCCTTGGTCAATAAAGATATCTACGCCTAAATGAATATTACGTCTTTCATTCGTTTTTAATTCAGAAATAAAGTTAGGTCCCTTATAAACTTTTCTTTTTTCATTGTATAAACCTATTCCTATACGAGAATTATCTTCTTTAAATATTTTATTAACCCTTTTTTTAAGCAAACTATTATCTGGGTTACCTTTTAATAAAGGTGAATCAGAACTTAATTTTAAGATAGATTTATTTTTATCAAGTATATTAAATTTAAAAATATTATCAAAGTTGAATTTATTTATATAATTTATAATTTCATTATGATGGTGAATAATCTCAAAGCCGCATATTTCACGAACAATATATATTAAAAAATTGATAGGAATTTTGTCTAATTTTTCTAATAAAGACCATGCATCTTTCTCACTAATACTTAAATATTGATTTGATGGATATTTAATTCTTTGTTTTTTTGCCATTACAACAGTAATCATAAGTCTTGACTTACATAATGATATTAATGAATTAATTTCATCTTCATTAATAGAAAATTGTTTATTGTACTCTGTGATTATATTTTTAAGTGTAAGATAAATATTATCATTATTCATTAATGCATATGAAAGGCATATAGCTAAATCATTTATTGTTGGAGAATAAATAGAATCTCCATAATCTAGTAAACCACAAACATTGTTTTTTTTAATAACAATATTATAATTATTTGGATCTGAATGAGTTATTGAATATCTTAATTTATTTAAATTATTTTTTACAAATTTTTCATATTCTGAAAAACATTTTAATAAAATTAATTTTTTTGAACCAGTAAAAATATTAATATCTTTTTTAATCCAACTAATATTTGATGGATCCCAAATAAAATTTCTATGAGCATCTAAATCGTTAAATGCTTGCAACTTAGTTGATACTTTTCCAAGCAACTTACCTAAAGAATTTTCAATTATATCGTTACTTTTTGTATCTCCATACATTCGCCCATCAATATAAGATAAGATCCTAACAAAGCATTCTCTATTTTTTTTATCTAAATATTTTAGAATCTTTGAATGGTGTATTTTTGGTATAAAAGATTTAAGACTAAGATCAGTTCGTAAATAATTTATTAATCTATCTTGGTATTTTAATATATTTATTTTTTCTGATGGGTTTGAAATTTTTAATACATATTTTTTTTTATTATTTATGAATATAATAAAATTTATATCCCTTTCACTATCAAGTTGTTTAATTGTGAGTAATTTATTTCTTAAGAAAGAAAAATTAATCTTTAACCATTTAATTAAATGTTTATTATCAATAATAGGTGGATCAACATCAAAAACTGACATAAAAGGTGTATAATTCATAATGCTGAAATCTAAAAACATTTTTGTTTGTATTGGGGCAATTCACCACGATTATTTATTAAATCTTAAAAAAAATATTATTAATTTTAGATCTAATCAAATTATACAAAAAAGCAGAATTGGTGGAGTGGCGTACAATATTGCAGAATTACTTTCGAATTTTGTTGATGTAAATTTTTATAGTTTAGCTATCAATGAAGAGATTAGAAAAAAAATCTCAAAAAAAATATATGTTCATCAAGTGAATAAAAATTATACAGATAGATACTATTTAGCTTTATCAGATAAAAATAATAAATTTTTATTAGGATTAGCTAACACAGATGAATATGAAAATAATAAATCTTTAAAAATACCGAACATCAAGAATAAAAATATAATATTTGATCTAAATTTTTCTAAAACCTATTTGGAAAAATCAATAAACAAACTATCAAAAACAAATAAAATTATAGTGTGCGCAACATCAGTGCATAAAGTTATTAAAATTAAAAGGATTATAAATAAAATTGATTTTATATTCTTAAATAAAGCAGAGTTACTTAAACTTACAAATTCTTCAAATATAATATTAGGTGTAAAAAAAATATTAAAACAAAATAAAAAAATAAAAATAATTACTACTAATTCAAAAAATAATGTAATCTTTGGAAGTAATGAATTTATAAAAAAAATAAAACCCCCATCAATCAAAGTAGTAAACGAAAATGGAGCTGGAGACGCACTAGCAGCTATGATGCTGTATTTGTTCAGTGTAAATGAGAAAATGAATTATATTTTGAAAACTTCTGTAGCATGCGGATCTTATTATGCTAGTGGTAAAAGTCTAAAAACTAAGAGAGATTTTTTAAAAATTAAAAATCTTTCTAAGAAAGTGAGTGTACAATAGTATGCATGAAATATTTGATTTAAGTAAAAAAATTCAAGAAGCAATAAATAGAAAAAAACCAATAGTAGCTTTAGAAAGTACGTTGATTAGTCATGGATTACCCTATCCAGAAAATATTAAAGTCGCAAATGAGTCTATAAAGGCTGTTGAAGATAACGGTGCAATTGCTGCAACAATAGGAATAATTAGAGGTAGGGTTAAAATAGGATTATCGGAAGAAGACATTGAAATATTAGCAAAAGAAAAAAATGTACAAAAAGTTTCAAACAACAATATAAATTTATCAATATTTAATAAAGAAAATGCTGCTACAACAGTAGCAAGTACAATTGCTATAGCTTCTAAATTTCAAATAAGATTTTTTGCAACAGGAGGAATTGGTGGTGTGCATCTAAATGCTGAAAATACCAATGATGTATCTGCAGATCTATATGCACTATCTGAGAATTCAAATTTTGTAATCTGTAGTGGTGCTAAATCTATTTTAGATATAAGTAAAACAAATGAACTTCTTGAAACTTTAGGAATTACAAGAATTGGTTATCAAACAAATTATATGCCTGGTTTTTGGTATGAAGAAACAGAAAATAAAGTCGATAATAAATTTGATGAAATTCATGAAATTTCTTCTTTTTTAAAACTCAATGAAAATATAGGAAATAAAAAATCAATTCTCATATTTAATAAAGTTCCATCAGAAAAAGCACTTAATAAAAATGACGTAAAAAAATGGATAAATAATGCAACAATAAAAGCTGATAGAAATAATATTATTGGAAAAGAATTAACTCCGTTTCTCATAAAAGAAATTAACGAACAATCAAAAAATGAAACTCTAAATGCTAATGTATCTTTAATAATTAATAATGCGAATTTAGCTGGAAAGATTGCAAAGAGTTTTTATAGTTAAGGTAATAACGATAATTTAGCTTTAAGTAATTGAAAGAATTTTTCATCATTAGCTTCATTCATCACAAAACAATTTACTGGTCTTTTAGTAACACCTAGCCAATCAACAACAGTCTCCCCTCTTGTTAATTCAGAATTTTCTTCAACTGTGACATTAACTTTTTTTCCACTAAAAATAGATGGATCTAACAAATATGCAATAACACATGGGTCATGCAAAGGAGTTTCCTCAGTTTCGTATAATTCTTTATGAAATATTGTATAAAATTCCATTAGTTCTCCAAAAAACTTAGAACTTTTATTATTATTTTCATTCATTGATTTGATAATTTTTGAATTTACATTTACCTGATGAGTAACATCTAAACCCATCATTGTTAAAGGAATGCCTGATTCTAAAACAATATTAGCCGCATGTGGATCTACATAAATATTAAATTCAGCTGATGGTGTAGTATTTCCTAAGCACATAGCAGCCCCACCCATAAAAACTATTTCTTTTATATTTTCTTTAATAGACGGATCTTTTTTTAAACTTAAGGCAATATTTGTAAGAGGTCCTGTTGGACATAAATAAATTTGCTCTGTTGAAGATTTACAAGTTTCTACTATGAAATCAACTGCATGTTTTTCTTGAGGTTTATAATTTGTATCTATTATTATAGGATCACCTTTTTTATCTAATCCGGTTTTTCCGTGAACATATTCAGCTGTAAATAATTCATAATGAATAGGTTTATTTGCACCAGAGTAAACTTTAATGTCCGTTCTTTCAATTAACGTACAAACTTTAAGAGCGTTATTTACTGTATTATTTAAACCACTATTTCCACCCACACAGGTGATACCCAGTATGTCAATCTCCTTAGAAGAAGAAGCTAACATTATTGCTACAGCATCATCATGACCTGGGTCACAATCTAAAATTATTTTTTTAGTCATTAATAAAACTTTTAAGAGGTATTGAAGACCTTTGTAACCAATTCCATTCAGGATATTCGTTGTTATTCTCAATTACATGAATTGTGTAAGCATGTCTTGATTTTAAACTTGTGTTCTCACATGAGTAATGAGGGAGTCTACCATGTAATAAAACAAGTGATCCTTTTTTTACTTCTACAAAAGTATCAGTTTCAGGAAATGGTTCATGATTTAGATCTATCATTTGCATTTTACCGTCTACTTTTTTAAAAAGTTTTCTTAATGGGCCTTTATGACCTCCACTTGCAACCTGTAAACATCCGTTTGTTTTATTTGCGTCTTCTAATGCAAACCAAAAACCGATAGTACTTTCTGGCTCGGTATATAAAAAGGTAGAATCTTGATGACAAACTACTTCACCACCTATTTTAGGTTGTTTAAAAATATACATAGACTGAAGTAATTTTGGTTTTGAGAAACCAAGTGATAAAGCTATATCTTGAAGTTTTTGTTTATGAGAAAATTTATAAAAAACTTTATCCAAGTCATGCAAAGCATGACCGATTTTGTTTACAATATAATGTTTATTTTCTTTTATGTTATCATCTTTTAAATTAGCTTTTTCTTCAAAGAAGAAACGAATTTTATCTCCTGATTCTAGAAAATAACTATCATCATTATGAGCTTGATTTACTGTATCAAAAATAGATTTTTGATTATTAAAATTATTATGTTCGATAAGATATGATGATCGTTCCATCAATTCATCACATTCTTTATCTGTGTTGAAATTTTCTATAACCAAATATCCATTATTATTCCAAAAATTAATCATTTCATCGTTTAAGGGTAAATCATTTGTTGAGAAATATTTCATTATATTCCTATTAATCTTGTCAAGAATGGTAAACCAACTTTAATAAGATTTAATAACTGTGGTATCAAGAATTTTCCAGTTGTTGCAAGAAAGAAGATTATACCTCCAATTATGACTATCAGAATTAAATTTCTATAAAAGCTACCATAATTATTATATTGTGATTTAGCTCTTGATCTCAAAATAAATAGTATAATTACTATAACAATTAAAACTATTAACAATCGGAACATATATTTTCTATATTTAGTAAAAATTAATTTGCAATACTAATTATATCTAAATAAATAGTTTTTAGTAGATGATCAAATTAAGCATATTATTTTTATCAATTTTTTCTTTAATTTATGGAATATATTTTTTATTTTTTCCATATAGTTTTGTTAATTTAACTGCTGCTGAAAGTACCAATATAGCATGGCTTAGAAATCTTGGTGGAGCTATAACAGGTCTTTTATTTATTGGTCTTTTCATGATCTACTTGAATACAAAAGGCTCTATTAGATTACTAAATGTTATTATAATTACATCCATTATACAGACTTCAGCTTTAATATATTCAAGAATAGCAAATGAATTTTCTGCAAATAATGTTATAATTATCGATGTAACTATTTATGCAGCAATAATCGTTACTCTTTATTTACTATTCATTTCAATTAGATTTAAAAAACTATTTATTTAAATTTAAAAAAAATTCTAAATAATAAAAAAATAATTAATAGTAAAAAAATTAAAATTAATTCAAATGATATAATATTACTAAGCTGAAATTCTTTAACTTCAATAAGATCAGAAAATTGATCACCAATAAATGAAAAAAAAAGAAAATAAGGAGAGAAACCGATAAAAGATGAAATGATAAATTTAGTTTTAGAAATATTTAAAGTTGATAAAAATAAATTTTGAACAAATAATGGTACTCCAAAGATTAGTCGTAATAATACTAAGTATTCAAAAGATGATTTTTTAATAATTTTATTTAGCTTATCACTAAATTTTTCTATTTGTTTATTAAAATATTTTTTAAATATATTTTTAAAAAAAAGAAAAAAACATAAACTGCCTAAAACGATGGTTAATATATTAATTATAAAACCTGTAATAAATCCAAAAAAGAAACTTGATGCTAGTATAATTATTAAACCGCCAGGTAGAGAAAAAGTAAAAAACAAAAATGAAAATAAAAAATATAAAATTAAAGATAATTCTAAATTATTTTTAATTAATAATTCAAATTGAAGTAAAAAATTAAAAATAACATCAATCATTTAATAATTTTAAAACCTTTAAAAAAAATAAATGATGTAATAATAAAAGTTATCAAAATAAAAAATATTATAAAGATATTTTCAACTAAATTAAATGAAAATTCATTATTAAATGAGTTTCTAAAAAAGCTTACGACATAATAGTAAGGATTATATAAAAGTATTGCCTTAAAATTATCAGGAAGATAATTAATTGAAAAAAAAGTTCCTGATAAGAAATTAATAGGTGCAACAAAAAAACTTGAGAATGTACTTTGAGAGTCCCAAGAATTAAAAATTATTCCCACTAAACATCCTAAACATGAGAAAAATATTATTACTAAAAATATGTAATAAAAAAAATAAAAAAAACTATAAATTTCAATATCTATAAAAAAAGTAAATATTAAAAAATTAAATAGTGCTAAAATAATTCCAATAATAAGTGATGTGAATATCAATGATATTAATATTTCTATTCTATAAATAGGTGCTATTAACCAATCATCTAAAGAGCCAATTTGTTTCATATGAATTAAAGTAGCAGATGAATTATCGTAACTTTCTTGAGCAACAATCATGATAATTAATCCAGGAGCTATAAACTCAACAAAAGATCCAGAATCTATAGATAGTGAATAATAGCTCTCTACAGTAAGAAATACCAAAATAAATAATAGATTTGTCGTAAGAGGAGCTAATAGTGAATAATGATATTCATAAAAAAATTCCCTAAGTCTGGAAGCAACAATTGTATAAATTGCACTTAAGTTAAACATTAAAAAAAAATTTTTTAATTTGAAAAATATTTCTTAACTAAATCTACCCAAAAGTTCACACCAATAGGTAGTAATTTATCATTAAAATCATACTTAGTTGTATGAAGACTTGCTGTATGTTCTTCATCTCCCTGACCTATAAATAAATATGAACCAGGTTTTTCTTCTAATAAATAAGAAAAATCCTCACCACCCATACAAGGATCTATATCAGTTTGTACATTATCTTCCCCCACAAGGTTTTTTGCAACCTGAGATGCAAAGATTGATTCTTTTTTAGAATTATAAGTTGGAGGATATTTGTTAGTTAAATCAAATTTAATTTTGACATCCGCCCCATGAGCCTTTGCTATACCTTCTGTTATTTCATTAATTCTTTTTTCAACATAGGATCTTGTTTCTTTTTTAAACGTTCTAATAGTACCTCCAAAAGTAGCCTCATTACTTATTACATTATGAGCACTACCTGAATTAATTTTAGTTATACTGACTAAAGCCTTATCTACTGGATCAATTGATCTACTCACTATTGTTTGTATTGAATTGATTATTTGACTGGCAATAACAATGGGATCTATGGTTAAATGAGGCATAGCAGCGTGGCCTCCTTTACCTATCACAGTTATGTCAAACTCATCTACAGCTGCCATCATGGGGCCATTATTTACCCCAAAAGTTCCTAGTGGTGTTTCTGGCCAGTTATGAAGAGCATAAACTTCGTCTATCTTGAAATCTTTAAACATTCCATCATCAATCATTTTTTTACCACCAGCAAAACCCTCCTCACCAGGCTGAAAAATAAAATAAACTTTTCCATTAAAATTTTTGTTTTCACTTAAATATTTAGCAGCTCCAAGCAACATAGTCGTATGGCCATCATGACCACAACCATGCATCATACCAGCATTAGTTGATTTGTGTTCAAAATCATTTTTTTCAGTCATTGGTAGGGCATCAAAATCAGCTCGCAATCCTATAGTTTTATCACTATTATTATTATCACTTTCAACCCAAGCAACTATACCCGTACCTGCATATCCTTCTTTAAAATCAATATTAAATTCTTTTAGTTTATTTTTAATATATTTAGATGTTTCATATTCTTGAAGGCCAATTTCAGGGATTCTATGAAGATCTTGACGCCATTCTTTCATCTGATCTTGCATTTGATTTATACTATTGAGTATTGGCATTATAGTATTCCAAAGAAACCTTTTTTATTAAGATTTTCTTCACATTGTTTTAGTTGTTTATTAAACATCTTAGTATTTCTTTCTACATTTTTAGCAACATCAATCAACCAATCTTTACTTTTAAATGTCTCTTTAGACCAACCATTTTGACCTTCATGGTATGCTAAATATTGATTATAGTAATCATTTTTTGAAATTCCAATCATATTTTCTGACTGTGTAGTGTACCAACCAATAAAATCTGTTACATCTTTAAAATTCGCCCTTGATGCATTTTGATTTCCAGTTTTATTCTTATACCAATCCCAAGTAGGATTTGTTATTTGCGCATAACCAAAAGCAGTTGATGGTCTAAAGGTTGGAATTAAACCTAGAAATTTTTTTCTTTTAGGTTTTGCAAATTGGGTAAAAGATGATTCTTGTTTTATAACTGCTAATTGGAATGCTATTGGGGTATTCCATTTATCGTAAGAATTTTTAGTTGCTTTATACCATCTTTTCTTTTCATCAAAAATTATGCAACTATCAGCAGTATTTGTTAACTGATTTGAAGTACATGCATATAAAAATAGCAATGTAATGCACAATATTTTTAAAAAATTATCAATTTTCATTAAAAACTTAAATACCATAACTTTTACTTATATAATCTTAAATGTGGCAAAAAATTATTGCTTACTATTGAATTATAGATATGAATGCTTAAATTTCTACAATGGCAGAAAAAAATAGAGAAAATTTAACTTTTCAAGCTGAAGTAAGCAAGCTTTTAGATCTTGTTGCTAATTCTCTTTATAGCGAAAGGGAAATATTTCTAAGAGAACTAATATCTAATTCAGCTGATGCCTGTGAAAAATTAAGATATCAATCACTCTCCAAAAAAAATCTTCTGAAAGATGAAAAGGATTTAAAAATTAACATCAGAGTTTCAAAAAAGAAAAAGATTATTGAAATAGAAGATAATGGAATTGGAATGTCTAAAAATGAACTTATTGATAATCTAGGAACTATAGCGAGATCAGGAACTAGTAAATTTATCGAAACAATGAAAAATAAAAAGAGTAACGATATTTCTGCAATTGGACAGTTTGGTGTTGGTTTTTATTCCTCATATATGGTTGCTGATAATGTTGAAGTACTCTCTAAAGACGCTGAGAATGAAGAAACAAATCTTTGGTCTTCCAATGGAAAAGAAAATTATACCATAGAAGATGCTAAAAAAGATAAAAGAGGTACTTGTATAACTCTAAGTATAAAGAAAGATGCTGATGAATTTTTAGATTCATTTCGTTTAAGATCAATTATAACAAAATACTCAAATTATATTCCTTTCCCAATTTATCTTAAGGATCTTGACGATAAAGAAAAAGAAGAAAAAATAAATGAAGGTAGTCCATTATGGCTAAAAGATAAAAAAGATATAAAAGAAGAAGACTATAAGCAATTTTATAATAATATTTCATTTAACTTTGATGATCCCTTAAAAACTATTCACTATAACGCAGAGGGTGTTATTAGTTATAAGGCTTTACTATTTTTTCCTACAAATCAACCTATGGATTTATTCAATGCTGATAGGAAAAATAAAATAAAATTATATGTTCAAAAAGTTTTTATCACTGATGATTGTGAAGACATAATTCCTAATTGGCTTCGTTTCATTCCAGGAGTAGTGGACTCTCAAGATATTTCTCTCAATATAAGTAGAGAAATGCTTCAAAATAATCCAATCATTACAAAAATTAAAAAAGGTATTACAAACAAAATTTTAAGTGAAATTGATAGTTTAGCTAAAAAAGAAAAGGATAAATTTGAGACATTTTGGAAAAATTTTGGTCCAGTTCTAAAAGAAGGTTTATACGAACATAATGATCATCATGAAAAAATCCTGCCGCTACTAAGGTTTGAAAATTCTTTAAATGATAAAAAAATATCACTTGAAGAGTACACTAAGTTAATGGCTAAAGATCAAAAAGAAATTTATTATTTTGCTAATACTGATAAGGATCATATAAAAAACTCCCCTCAATTAGAAGTTTTCACTGATAAAAAGATACCAGTATTGTTTATGGTTGATGCAGTAGATGAGTTTTGGATACAAAATGTAAATAAATTTAAAGACTTAGAATTTAAATCAATAACCAAAGGCAAGGTTGATGTTTCAAAAGTTGGTGAAAAATCAAGTAAGAAAGATGAAAATAAAAAAGAAATAGATAGTAAAATCAATGATTTAATTAACATTCTTAAAACAGAGCTAAAAGAAACTATATCTGATGTTATTGTATCTGAAAGATTAACCAAAAGCCCAATTCTACTTGTTGCTGAAGAAACTGGAATGGATATAAATATGGAAAAACTGATGAAAATGCATAATCAAAAAACTCCTGTTTCAAAAAAGATACTTGAAATTAATCCGAACCATCCGATGATTGTAAATTTATCTAAAAATTTAACAAAAATTGACCACAAAAAAGCTTCAAATTTAATTTTAGATCAAGCTAATATATTAGATGGTAACATTCTCTCAAATCCATCTGCTTACCTAGAAAATTTAACTGAAATTTTTATTAAGTAACTGAGTTTATAATTTTTTTATTATTAAAAAATTCAACAAACTGATTAGCAACCATTTCTGCAACAACTATTTGTGCTTCATCAGTAGAAGCAGCAATGTGTGGAGTTAAAATTATATTATCTAAATTATAAAACCCACTTTCTTCTAAAGGCTCATTTTTAAAAACATCTAATGCAGCACCTTTAATTTCTTTTTTTTCTAGAGCATTTTTAAGATCATCTTCATCAACTAAGTTACCTCTAGCAGTATTGATAATGATGCAATTTTTTTTCATTAGTGATAGATGATTTTTATTAATAATCGGAACTCCATCCTTATTGGGCTTACAGTGAAAAGAAATTATATCTGAATCTTTAATAATCTCATCGATAGAACAAGAATAATATTCAGGATACTTATCCTTAATTTTTTCAAAGTATGAAGAAAATATTGAAACGTGCATTCCCAATACATTCGATATTTCTGCAACTCTTTTGCCTACATTACCAAAACCTACGATACCAATTTTCTTGCCTTTAATTTCATTTCCCTTAAGTTTCTTTTTTTCCCAAAGACCCTTATGAGTTGTCTCATTGGCCATAGTAATTTTTCTTTGTAATGCAAAAATTAAACCAATTGTGTGTTCTGCTGTAGCATTTGTATTTCCTCCTGGAGTATTCATTACAATAATATTTTTATTTTTAGCAGCTTCCACATCAACATTATCTACTCCTGCCCCTGCCCTACCTATAATTTTTAAATTTGAAAGAGAATCGATTAAATCTTTTCGCACTTTAGTTGCAGAACGAACGATTAAACCATCATAGTTATCAATTATTTTTTTTAATTCTTCAGGAGATAAGTTTGTTTTTGTGTCAACTGAAATGTTATTCTTTATTAAAATTTCAGATGCTATGTTATCTAATGAATCTGATATTAATACTTTAGGCATGTTTTGATTTAATCTCTGAATAGGCCCAATCTATCCAAGGTAAAACTAATTCTACATCTGAAGTTTGAACCGTGCCTCCAGCCCATATTCTAAAAGAAGGTGGTGCTTTTGGATATCCATTACAATCAAATCCAACATTATTTTCAGAAAGCAATTTGCAAATATCAGCCATTACAGCTCTTTGACCACTTTCATCTTTATCAGTAAACCAATCTTCAACAATTTTAAAAGTTATCCCAGTGTTTGAAATATAATTCTCATCCTCAATTTCAGATAAAAAAGTAACCCAATCTCTCTCACTAATCCATTCTCGGATTTTTTGTAAAGAGTTCTGAGATTTGGAGATTAATGAATTTAATCCTCCTTGAGAAGAAACCCAGTTTAAAGAATCAATAATATCCTCAACACATATCATTGATGGCGTATTAATTGTATTTCCTTCAAAAATACCTTTTATTAATTTTTGTTTTTCAGCCAATCTAAATAATTTTGGTACTGGCCAGCTAGGTGTAAAACTTTCTAATCTTTCAACAACGCGTGGAGAAATTGCAATCATTCCATGAGCGGCTTCTCCTCCAAGTATTTTTTGCCAAGACCAAGTTATAACATCACATTTGTTATAATCTATAGGCATACCAAAGATTGCTGAAGTAGCATCACAAATCGTTAGGCCTTTTCTGTCATCAGGTATCCAATCTCCATTAGGAACTTTGACACCAGATGTTGTTCCATTCCATGTAAAAATAACATCATTATCAAAATTGACTTTGGAAAGGTCAGGTAGCTTGCCATAATCTTCTTCATGAATATTTAAATTGTCTAATTTTAATTCACTAATTGCATCGATTACCCAATCTTTACCAAAATTTTCCCATGCAAGAATATCGACTCCCGTTTTACCTAATAGGCACCACATAGCAGCTTCTAAAGCACCAGTATTTGATCCAGGCATTATACCCAACAAATAATCATCAGGTAATTTTAGAATTGCTTTAGATTTATCTATTGCTTCTTTTAGTCTTGCTTTACATTCAACAGATCTATGAGATCTGCCAGTTAAAGCATTACTCAAAACAGATATGTCCCAACCTGGTCTTTTTGAGGTTGGGCCACTTGAAAAGTTTGGATTGTTAGGTTTGGTATTAGGTTTATTCATATACTTTTTTCAAACTCATAAACTACTAAGCCATCTAAAGGTTTTGGATCAAACCATGTTGATTTAGGAGGCATAGTCAAATTTTTATTCGCGACTTTAATAACATCACTTATTGAAGATGGAAAGATAGAAAATGCCACACTGTCATTATTTTCATCAACTTTTTTTTCTAATGCTTCCAAACCATGGCATCCGGCAATAAATCTTATTCTTTCATCATTATTAACATCAGAAATATTTAAATGTTTTTTGAAAATGAAATTGTTTAAAATATTAATATCCAGTGTATCTACAAAATTATCTGTTTTTAACTCAGTTTTAAAATGCAATGAATACCACTTTTTTTCATGATACATTCCAAATTGTTTATTTGATAAAGGTTTGAATGGATTTTTTTCATTTTTTATTTCAAAGTTTTCAGAAAGAATTTTTAAAAACTTTTCTTCACTCAAACCATTTAAATCTTTAACAACTCTATTATAGTCAAATATTTTAGCCTCATCACTTGGAAAAGCTGCTATCATGAAATCTTCCTGTAAAATATTTTTATTATAATTTAATTCTCCAATAATCTTCATTGCACCCATTCTATGATGTCCATCTGCAATATAAAAATTTTCTACTTCATTTATAAAAACAGAAGATAAGTTTTTGATAAAAGATTGATCAGAAATACACCAAAGTTTATGAATAGATTTATCGAAGCTTTCAAAATCATAATCTGGAATTTTTGATATTATAGAGGATAACAAATATTTTATCTTATTATTTTTTTTATATACTACATAGATAGGGCCAATTTGTGTTTTTATATTTAACATTTGCTCTGCTCTTTCTCTCATCCTTGTCTCATATATTTTTTCATGTGCTTTAATTTTTTCATCTACAAAATCTGAGATTTTAGAAAGAGATAAAAACCCTAGTTGAGTATGACCTTTAAATTCAATTTGATAAACATAATAAAATAATTCTTCATCTTTTTTGATTACTTCATTTTCTTTCATTTCCTTAAAATGCAATTTTGCTTCTAAAAGAGTATCTGCTTCTTTTAATTGTCCAACGGGATTCAAAATTTTTAAGTAATTCCAATAATTATTTTTTTTAAATATTTCTATATTTTCAATGCTTAAATGATCAGTAGAAGGAGCAATTAAATTCTTTGCATCTTCGTTATAGGGGCGTGTTCCTTTAAAAGGTTTAATTTCAACCATAATAAAGTAACACCTTTAATTAAATAAAAAAAAATTTAAACTTAAATTACGCTACTTCTGGTATTTGCGAAATGGATTTACCTATTCCATCATCATCAATAACATCATCAGCCATTGATCCATTTAGATAATCATCATAAGCTGACATATCAAAATATCCATGACCACATAAATTAAATAGAATAGTTTTTGACTCACTTTTTTCTTTACATTCTAATGCTGCATCAATTGCACCTTTTATTGCATGGTTTCCTTCTGGTGCAGGAATAATTCCTTCTTGTTTTGCAAAAGTAAGACCAGCTTCAAAACAATCTTTTTGACCGTAAGCCTTTGCTCTCATTAGACCAAGCTCGTATAAATGACTTAAATGATAAGACATACCATGGTATCTTAATCCGCCAGAGTGATTAGCCGGTGGTAAGAAATCAGATCCAAGAGTGTGCATTTTAATTAATGGCGTCATTTTTGCCATATCACCATGATCATAAGCATACTTACCCTTAGTAAATGAAGGACATGATGCAGGCTCGCAACCAATTATATCAATTTTTTGACCACCTCTTAATTGTTGACCTAAAAATGGAAACATTAATCCAGAAAGATTACTACCACCGCCTGTACATCCAACAATTATATCAGGATAATCTCCAGCCATCTCCATTTGCATAATAGCTTCATTACCATTTATAGTTTGATGCATTAAAACATGACCTAAAACACTTCCAAGTGAGTATTTTGCTTTACCACCACTTTTAACAGTTGCTTCTATTGCCTCTGATATAGCTATTCCCAAGCTTCCGGGGTTATCAGGATTTTCTGATAATAATTTGTTACCGAAATCAGTTAAATTAGATGGACTAGCGTGACAGTTAGCGCCGAATGATTGCATCATTAATTTTCTGTAAGGCTTATGATCAAAACTAACTTTAACCATGAAAACTTCAATATCAATGCCAAAGATCTGACCTGCAAAAGCTAAAGAACTTCCCCATTGACCTGCACCCGTTTCAGTAAATATTTTACTAATTCCCTCTTCTTTATTAAAAAAAGCTTGTGGGACTGCAGTATTTGGTTTGTGACTTCCAGTAGGACTAACACCTTCATATTTATAATAAATTTTAGCTGGTGTATCTAAAAACTTTTCCAATCTTCTTGCTCTAAATAATGGAGAAGGTCTCCATTGTTTATATACTTCTCTTACTGGTTCAGGTATTTCTATTTCTCTTTCAGTAGAAACTTCTTGCATAATTAAACTCATAGGAAATAAAGGTGCGAAGTCATCAGGACCAGCTGGTTGTTTAGTTCCAGGGTGTAAAGGTGGTGGTGGTGGACTTGGTAAGTCAGCATTAATATTATACCAAAACTTTGGAGCTTTATTTTCTTCTAATAAGTATTTAATTGAGTCACTCATAATAAAAGTATATTGAACTATAAAATATTAAATTTCAACCATAAATGAAATACTTTAACTTCAAAAATGTGTCTATTTTTATAGCTTTGTTATTAGTATTGTACGTTTTTTTCGGATATTTTACTCATTGATTTTTTTTGACCCACAAAAAGGCCAATAAAAACTAAAATAATCCCAATTACTGAACTAAATACTATTTGCTCAGAAAGAAATATGAATCCCCATATTAAAGCAAAAACAGGGATTAAATATGCGACGTAAGATAAGAAGACTGGACCAGATTGTTTAACTATATGGTATCTCATATGAAATGCAATTGCTGTTGGGAAAACACCTAAGTAAATAATAGAAATTATAGAAATTTTATTAATATTAGTTTCATAATTTATAAAATCATAGAATAAGAATGGTAATGATATTAATGCTCCAAATAAAGTAGCAAAAGTAGTAATTGAAATGGGACTTAATTTTTTTAATTTATTGTATGCAGCAATATTTGAAATCATGTAGCCAAATGCTGCTACAATTACAAATATTTTTGCGATTGTGCTAATGTAATTGTCTTTTTGAAAATTGAACTTACTAATATCTAATATAAAAATTATACCAAGAAAACCTATAATAATGGATAAAAATTTAATCCAAGTAAATTTATCATCTGATGTTAAAATATGAGACATAAGTAATGTAATTAAGGGACCTACTGACATTAATAAACCAGCTGTGGAAGAAGGTATATATTGTTCAGCCCAACTAATAAGATAAAAGGGTAAAAAATTGCCTGTGATTCCTATAAAGGTAAGAATAAAAATTAATTCAAAATTTAATTTAGGATTTTTATTGTATGAATAATAAAGAATAATTAAAAAAATTGATGCAATAATCAACCTCAAAGAGGCAATACTTGTTGGGGTAAAACTAGACAAACAAATTTTAATTACAAAAAATGACGACCCCCAGATAGCTGATAAAATGATTAAAAGAAGTAAATTATTAGATGAAAGTTTATTTAACAAAAACTAGATTTTGTTTTTTGGTAATGGGATTTCTATATTGTCAGCATTTTTCATAAACTCATCTCTTCTTCCGTCCCATAAATATTCTGCATAATCAAATTCAGTAATCATCCTGTCGGAACGTTCAAAGGTAAGACCATATTTCCGACAATAACTTGCAAATTCTTCAGCATTATCAATTGGTAAATTTTCTACTGTCCATTTTCTAGAACTTCTATCAAATTTAAAACCATTTTTTTTAAACCAATCTCTATGATAGTAAGAGTCTCTTCCAAAAGCAGAAAATGTAATTTTTTTTGACATAAAGGATCATGCTATTACATGAAAATAACAAAAAAAACAAATTTAATTTTAAAAATATATTTTATGTAAAAATAGTAGAAATATAACCTTAATTATAATAAGATAAAAATATGGATCTTTATAGTAGCAGTGAAATAACAGTTCATCGATTAAATGAACTTAAACAAGATGATAAAAAAATTCAAATTATAGATGTAAGAGAAGATACGGAAAGAGATCATGCTCATATTAAGGGCACGATACATATGAAGCTATCTGAAATTGCCGAAAGATATAAAGAATTAGATAAAAATAAGAATATCTTTGTTATGTGTCATACAGGTACAAGAAGTCAAGCAGTATGCAAATGGCTAAAAGCTCAAGGTTGCAATCATTGTGTTAATGTACTTGGAGGAATAGATGCTTGGGCAGCATTAATAGACAGAAATATAAGAAGATATTAACCTATGCTTTCAATATAAAGACCAAAAAAAATAATAATAACGCTAATAAAAAAAAGTATAGTTCTCAATAAAATTTCAAAAAATAAATTAAAATTTACTCTTTTTTTAACTATTAATTTATAAAATGGATTACTTAATGATATAGAAATTAAAATAATTCCAAATAATATTATTACCCAATGCATAGTAGTAATTCATACATAGCTGAAGATTATAAATTTTCAAATCAAACTATTAAAGAGATGAAAATTAATTCTTTTAATTTTTATAAAAAAATAAAAGAAAGACGGAGTATACGTGATTTTAATAAAACAAAAATAGATATAGAAATTATAAAAAATGCAATTTTATCTGCCGGATCTGCACCAAATGGTGCCAATCTTCAACCATGGCATTTTGTTATTATAAAAGATCAAGATATTAAGAAAAAGATTAGAATAGCAGCAGAAAAAGAAGAAAGAACTTTTTATGAATATAAAGCTCCAAAAGAATGGTTAGATGCATTAAAACCCTTAGGTACTGATGAAAACAAAAAGTTTATTGAAAATGCACCTTATCTAATTGCAGTATTTGAAAAAAAATATTCTATTTCCAAAAATAAAAAAATTAAAAATTATTATGTTAAAGAGTCTGTAGGAATTGCTACCGGTATTTTAATTACATGTTTACATTTTTGTGGTTTAGCAATGTTAACACATACTCCCAGCCCTATGACTTTTCTAAATAAAATTTTAAATAGACCAATTAATGAAAAACCATTTGTTTTGTTAATTGTAGGTTATCCCAAAAAGAATACTAAAGTTCCAAAATTTGCTAAAAAGAAAAAAAATTTTAACGAGATTTCTAGTATTTTTTAACGAAGTTCTTCAGGTTTCATTGTTTCATATACCTCATAAGGCATATGTATCCATGGAGAATCTTTTAAGTAATCTACATAATAATCAGGTTTAAATGAAGAAACGGCCTTATAAAATAATACGCCAGTTCTAATAGGTTCCTCAATATAAAAACCATAAGTATGGTTTAACCAATCAATGCTTTTTTTTAAGGTAATACCAGAGTCAGCTAAATCATCAACTATTAATACTTTAGAGCCAATATTTGGGCTAGTTTTTGCTAAATCTCGTGAGAAAGTAATAGCACCCCTTTTGTTTTTTACTCCTTCACCTTTATAAGACTCTACTGATAGGATTGCTAAAGGCACATCAAATATTCTTGCCATTACATCACCTACTCTCATACCACCTTTTGCAATACATACTACCTGATTAAATTCCCATCCATCTTTATGAATTTGTTTAGCTAAGTTTTCTGTTTTACTTCTATACTCATCCCAACTAATGTGTAGATCAGACATAAATATTCCCTATTCCTTTTGAAATTAGATTTCATACCTCTCTCTTAGAGTAGAGAGAGGTAAATTTGATTTAATTATTGTGGTACTTCCCCATCAATACCTTGAACATAAAAGTTCATTCCAAGTAACATTCCATCAGGTGCTACTTCACCTTCAGGAACCACAAGCTCACCAGCTTGATTGTAAATTGGACCTGTGAAAGGATGGATAGTTCCATCTTTAATTCCAACTTCCATATTTACAGCTTCTTGAATTAAACTTGCTGGCATAAGTTTAGTATTATATGGTGACATTACAACCATACCTTTATCCATACCATCCCAAGTATCACCTGAAGACCAAGTACCATCCACAACAGCTTTTGCTCTTTCAGCATAGTAAGGGCCCCAGATATCTTCAATTGAAGTTAAGTGTGCATCAGGACAAAATTCCTCTTGGTTTGAAGCTTGACCAAATGCATAAACACCTGCTTTTTGAGCGGCTTGGCAAGGAGCATATGTATCTGTATGCTGAACAATTATGTCAGCTCCTTGATTAATCAATGTATTAGCTGCATCAGCTTCTTTACCTGGGTCATACCAAGTAAATACCCAAATAATTTTCATTTTGATATCTGGATTTACTTTAGATGCCGCTAGATAAAATGCATTAATTCCTCTTACAACTTCTGGAATAGGGAATGAAGCTATATAACCAATAGTATTAGTTTCAGTCATATGACCAGCAATATGACCTTCAATCATTCTACCTTCGTAAAATCTAGCTGAATACGTAGCAACGTTATCTGCTTGGATATACCCAGTAGCATGTTCAAATTTTATGTCAGGAAAATCCTTAGCTACTTCATGTGTCTGATCCATATAATTGAAAGACGTTGTAAATATTAAATCATGTCCTGAGTCTGCTAGTTTCCGGATTGCTCTCACTGCATCTGCATTTTCAGGAATATTTTCAAGATAAGTAGTAGTAATAGAGTCACCAAGTTGGCTCTCCATATATTTTCTACCTACATCATGCATATAAGTCCAACCATGATCACCTGGAGGACCTATGTATATAAATCCAACTTTTTTAGGGTCTGCATATACTGAACCAAATGCAAATACCAAAAAAGTAGATAAAAAAGTTATTATTCTAATCATTTTAACCTCACCTGCTAATATAACGATTACTCAATCACATACTTAATATATACAAATAGATTTGATCAATAATTGTATATGATTATAGAAAAAAAAAAGTGGATATTTATCTGCCTTTGTAAAAAGGTATAGTTAACGAAGCTGGAGCACTAAGCTTTATTCTTAATTTATTACTAGAAATTAACACTAAAACTATAATAGTTGCAATATATGGAGCCATGCTGAAAAATTGGCCAGGGAATCTTAAACCTAAAGCCTGGAGATTCATTTGAAGAATAGTAACACCTCCGAATATATAGGCACCAATAAGCACTCTTTCTGGTTTCCAAGTTGCAAATACAACTAAAGCTAACGCAATCCATCCACGTCCAGCTGTCATACCCTCTTGCCACATTGGAGCATAACAAATTGAAATATATGATCCTGCAAGTGCGCACATAGAACCTCCAAATAAGATTGATAAAAATCTAATTTTAATAACGCTATATCCTAAAGCATGTGCAGAATTATGGGATTCCCCTACTGCTCTTAAAATCAAACCAGCTTTAGTTTTATAAAAAAAATAACTAACCAAAAAAACAATTAAGAAAGAAAATATAACAAAAAACCATGGTGATAGACCATCAATTGGTGTTCCAATATATTGTTTGCCAAGCATCGAACTAAGACCTATTCCAAAAATGGTTAATGCTAATCCTGTTGCAATTTGATTTGACATTAAAAATAGAACTAAAAACGCAAATAAACCAGACATAATAATTCCTGATAATATAGATACAAAAAAAGCTAAAAAATAACTTCCTGTAATTACTAGGATAATAAAAGCGGACACTGCTCCTACCAACATCATTCCTTCTACACCTAAATTTAAAACACCAGATTTTTCTGTAACTAACTCACCTATACCAGCAAAAACAAGAGGTGTTGTTGCAATTAAAACAATTTGTAATATTCCAAGTATTAAATCTAAATTCATAATAATTTTTTGTAAGTTAATTTATAGTTAATTAGTAATTCTGCACCCAATAAATAAAATAAAACCAAACCCTGAAATATAAAACCTACCGCTGAAGGAATTTGTAAAAACAATTGTGCATCTTCAGCACCAAGATAAGTAAGAGCGATAACTAAAGAAGCAAAAATAATACCTATTGGGTGAAGTCTACCTAAAAAAGCAACAATAATTGCAGTAAATCCATAATTTGGAGAAATATCTCTATACAATAATCCAATTGGGCCAGATACTTCAGCTAAACCTGCAATACCTGCAAAAGCGCCACAAATTGCAAAAGCAAAAAAAACTAAAGTTGTTTGATTAAAACCAGCATATCTAGCAGCTTTAGGACTGTAACCAGAAACTTTTAATTGAAAGCCAAAAATAGTTTTTGAAAATATAAACCAAGATACAAAAATTAAAAATAGCGTTATAATTAGTCCAAAGTGCACCCTTAAACCATCAAATAATAGAGGCATTCTTCCAGATTCACTAAATGGTCTTGATTTAGGAAAACTATAACCAAATGGATCTTTCCACGGCCCCACTACTAAATAATCTAAAATAAATAAAGCAACATAAACTAACATTAAACTTGTTAAAATTTCATTTGTATTAAATTTTGTTTTTAAAATAGCAGGTATTAAACCCCATAATGCTCCTCCAATTGCTCCTGCAAAAATCATTAATGGCAACAACCAGAAAGCATTTGTATCATGAAATAATATTCCAATACCTCCACCAAAAATTGCACCCATGGTAAGTTGTCCTTCAGCTCCAATATTATAAATATTATTCTTAAAACAATATGAAAGACCAATTGCAATTAAGGCTAAAGGAGTTGCTTTTACAAACAATTCAGAAATACCGTAGGTTGAAGAAATAGGTGAAATAAAAAATGTATACAATGCATAAACTGGATCAAAACCAAGAAGAACAAAAATAATTGAACCTGTAATTAAAGTTAAAACTATTGATATTATAGGAACAAAAAAATTCATTAAACCCGAACTCTGTGAGCGAGAAACTATTGATGGAAATAAACTATTCATTTTTTCCACCCATCAATAATCCTAATTTTTCTATTTCTATTTCGCTAGTTTTAAAAGGTTTGGATAAATTACCATCATAAATAACAGATATTTTATGAGTAATTTCAATTAACTCATCTAAATCTTGAGAAATAACAATTATAGACGTTCCATTTTGAGATAATTCTATCAAAGACTCTCTTATAGAATGCTCAGCACCAGCATCTATCCCCCAAGTTGGATGTGAAATAATTAATATTTTTGGCTTAGATGATATTTCTCTACCAATGACATATTTTTGTAAATTTCCTCCGGACAAGCTTGATGCTTTAGCATCATTACCAGGAGTAATAACTTTAAATTCATTAATTACATTATTAGCAAAATCATCAACATTATTTTTCAATATTATGCCATTTTTAATAAAATTATTTTTTGGAAATTGACTCAAAAGAATATTTTCAGACAAACTTAACTCAGGTACCGCACTATGACCCAATCTATTCTCCGGAACAAAAGAAATAGATAAATCTCTTCTTTTTTGCGGCCCATACTTTTCAATTTTTTTATTATCAAAAGTAATTGATCCAGATTTAATATTTATGTTTTCTCCTGTTAAAATATCCATTAATTCTGATTGTCCATTACCTGCAACTCCAGCAATGCCATAAATTTCACCCACTCTTACTTGAAAAGAAATATTTTTAAGATCTGTTAAAAATGGATCATTAAAATCACATGAAATATTTTTTACTTCAAAGTTAACTTCGTCTTTTATATGATCATAATTAGTTTTTAAGTCATCTAATTTTTGTCCTAGCATTTTTGTTGCAAGTGTTTTTGCAGTTTGATTTGCAGTACTTGAAGTGTCTATAATTTCACCACTTCTCATTATTGTAACTGTATCACATATTGATATTACTTCTTCGAGTTTATGAGTGATATATAATATTGTACGACCTTCTTTGACGAGTGCATTTAATGTTACAAACAAACTTTCAACTTCTTGTGGTGTTAAAACTGAAGTTGGTTCATCCATAATAAGTATCTGAGGGTCTTGTAATAAAATTCTTACAATTTCTACACGTTGTTTTTCTCCAGCCGATAAAGCGGTAATTGGAGCATGTAAATCTAAGGTAAGATTATATCTTGAGCTTATATTTTCTAGCTTATCTTCTAAATCTGAATAAGACATCTTTTCATCTATTCCTAAAATTAAATTTTCTTTTACTGATAAAGAATCAAATAAAGAAAAATGCTGAAATACCATTCCTATTCCTTGTTTCCTTGCTTCTGCTGGGGAATTAACTTTAAAATCCTTATTATTTAATTTAATATTTCCTTCATCTGGTTCTAAGAGACCATATAGAATTTTTACCAACGTAGATTTCCCTGCTCCATTTTCTCCTAAAATTGCATGAACTGCATTTTTTTTAATATCAAAAGTAACCTTTTTATTTGCAATTACTCTTGGAAAAGATTTTGTAATATTTTCTATATTTAATATTGTATCACTCATAATTTAATTCAAATATTTCTGATTGTTCAAAATTATAAATCTCAATATTATTATCCGCATCTTTTTTATCAATGGTAATATATTTTTCATTCTCAAGAGATATTAGAGGAAAATGCCATACTTTGGGATTAAAATTTATACCATCACCACCACTTACTTTGAATATTTCAATTAAATCAATTTTAGGTTTGTTACCTATTGGAGCAACTAAAACTAAAAAACCTGTAGCATTAAACGGAAGAAATACTTGAGAGCTAAAGGGGTGATTTTCTAACATGTTAATTTTTAATGGAAAGTTTCTTTTCTTTGCCTGAAAAATATTTAATCGAGATCTTTTGTCATCACCAATTATTTGAATATTTGCTAAATCAAAAAAACTATCGGTTGTATCTTTATTAATACTTTCATAATTTTTATTAGATGTTGTAATTAAATCACCATAATTTTTGAAATTTTCTTTACTAATATTCTTTATCTTATAGTTCACAAAAACTTTCCAATTGCCCTGATCCGTGAAATACCACCGTCAGGATAAATATTTAACTTCAAATAATTTATTTTTTTAATATGTTTAGATGAATTAATTTTTAATGATGAATTAGGTTGAAGATTTTTATTTTTTATTAAAAATTTCCAATTTTTGCTTTCATTTATTAATTTGCTTATATTTATATTTTTTATTGAATAAAGACCTTGTACTGAGCAAAGAGACGGATAATTACCTTTAAAATAATGAGTTTCAATATTAAACTTTTCAATTAAACCAGGTTTGCCAAGTTTAATTATAACCCAGTCATATCCTGATCCTCTTCTTCTTTTAGTTTCCCAACCATTGCCCATATTTTTAGATTTAAATGGAAGTAATAAATTTTCTGCCCTTCCAAAATGTTCATCACTACATGCCACAATTTTTGAACCATTAAGGATGCTAAGTAAATCAAATTTTTTATTTGGAAATTTTAATTTTGATACATCTAGATTTCCTAATAATTTTAATCTTGCAACTCCTCCATCTGGATAGATGTTCAATCTTATGAAGTTAAAAACTTTATTATTCTGTTGAGTTTTAAAACCATGAAGATAATTTGGATGAAGTTTCCTTTTTGATAAAATATTAACCCAATTAAATTTATTTTTTTCAAAATAACAAGCATCAATGCTTGCGTATTCAGGTTGATTGCCATTAAAATAGCTTGTGTCTATTTCAGCAAAATTAATTTTACCAGGAAGGCCTAATTTAATAGTAACATAATCATTTCCTTCAATTCTTTTTCTTCTTGTTTCCCATCCATCCATCCATTTCCCATTTTTATCGTAAACTCCTTCTTTGAAAATTGGCTGTTCCTCTTTAAGCAATCTGGATGCTGATCCAAAAAACTGATCAGAAAATCTATGAATTTTTGTACCTAAAACCTTACTACATAAGTTTATATAATTTTTTTGAATGTATTTCTTATTCATTAATTAATTCTGTTAATCTTAATTTTGCAATTTCTTTTACTTGTGAAATTGAAGTTTTTATTTCTAAGTTTAAATCATTATTGTCTAATCTACTTTTGAACTCTGTTATAATTTCATTTTTATTTTTATTTCTAACTGCAAAAATAAATGGGATATTAAATTTATTTTTAAATCTTGAATTTAAATCTTTAAATAAGTTAAATTCTTGTTCTGAACAATCTTTTAAACCAGATCTACTTTGTTCTTCATCAGATAATTCAGACAAACCTTTATTTATTTTTATTTTATCGGCTAGATCAGGATGTTTTTTAATTATATTTATTTTAGTTTCTTCATCTAAATTATCAAACAACTCTAAAAATATTAATATCATTTCTTTTTTATTTTTAAATGGTCGCTTTTTATCAGCATGTTCTGTTATAAATTTAGATTCTTCATAAATATTTTTAAAAGAATCAATAAATTTTTCAGAATTATAATTATTAATATCTTCAATTTTCATCACTAAAATTTTCATACCAATAATTGGCAATTTCCTCTCTTTTGCATATCCAAATATCATTATAATCAGAAACATAATTCAAAAATTTTACCAAAGACATAAATCTTCCAGGTCTAGCTATTAAACGACAATGTAAACCCACACTCATCATTTTTGGTTTATTGAACTCATTTGCTTCTCTGTATAATGTATCAAATGAGTTTTTTAAGTAATTATAAAAATCCTCACCTGTGTTAAAACCTTGTAAGGTAGAAAATCTCATATCATTATTATCTAGAGTGTATGGAATGATTAGATGTTTTTTATTTTTTACTTTTATCCAGTAGGGTAAATCATCAGCATAGGAGTCACTATCGTAAATAATATTTGTATTTTCTAAAATTATATTTCTTGTATTTGGACTTGTTCTACCAGTATACCAACCAGACGGAAAATAACCAAAAATATCTTTAATAATGTTGTTACATTTTATAGTATGTTCTTTTTCAACTTCCTCAGTTATATTTTGATAGTCTATCCATCGATAACCATGGCTAGCTACTTCATACTTTGATTTAATTATTTGTTCACAAACATCAGGATTTTTTTCTAAAGCCATACCAACACCAAATATTGTTAGAGGTAATTTTCTTTTTTCAAACTCATTATGTATTCTCCAAAAACCTCTTCTTGAGCCATATTCATAAATTGATTCCATATTCATATTTCTGGCACCTATTATTTGCTTCGCATTAATTATTTCAGATAAAAAAGTTTCTGATCCTTCATCGCCATTCAATATTGAATTTTCAGCACCTTCCTCATAATTTAGAACAAATTGAAGAGCGAGTTTTGATTTATTAGGCCAATAAAAGTTAGAGTCATTTTTTCCGTAACCTATATAATTTCTGTCGTCTTTCATAAAAATGCTTGATTTAATATTTAGTTAAATACTGTATAAACGAATAAGTATTATGTCTAAAGGATATTTAACTACTCATGTTTTGGATACCTATAATGGTAAGCCTGGTTCTGGTATAAAAGGGTCTCTTTTTAAAATTGATGGTGAAAATAAAGTTAAAATTTCAAATTTCACTCTCAATGAAGATGGCAGGTGTGATGAACCTATATTAGGTAAAGAGAATTTTATTCTTGGAAAATATGAGTTATTATTTCTTTGCGGGAGTTATTTTAAGGAATTTACAAATCTTCATGAACCATTCTTTCTTGATGACGTAATAATTAGATTTGGAATTAACAAAGAAGAGCACTACCATGTTCCTCTTCTTATTACCCCGTGGAGTTATTCAACATATAGAGGAAGCTAGTGTCTAGAGAGCATATAGATTTTCTTCTTAATGAAGAAAAAATATCTATCAAAGATTTAGACACAAATACAACGGTACTAAATTATCTTCGTAATAATCATGAGTTAACTGGAACAAAAGAAGGTTGTGCATCTGGTGATTGTGGAGCATGTACTGCAGTTGTAGGAGAATTAAAAGAAAATAAAATTTCTTATAAAAGTATAAACACGTGTATTACTTTTTTGTATTCTCTGCATGGTAAGCAATTAATAACAGTTGAGCATATACAAAAAAATAAACTTCATCCTGTTCAACAATCAATGATTGATAGTGACGGATCTCAATGTGGTTTTTGTACACCTGGTATTATTATGTCAATGTATAATATGTACGAAAACAAAATAAAACCAACAGAAGAAAATATAGATAAATTTCTTTCTGGAAATTTATGTAGATGTACAGGTTATCTTCCAATTAAAAATGCAATTAAGAATATGTATAGCTATAAAAGTAATAAATTTTCAAAAAGTAAAGTTATTAGATTATTAAAATCAATTAAGAAAACTGATATTGTTATTAAAAAAAATGATTCTAAGTTTTTCATCCATTATAATTTAAATTCTCTAATAAAAGACTATCAAAAGATTAGTAATGGACATTTACTAGTTGGGGGTACAGATCTCGCACTTGAAGTGACAAAAAAAAGAAAAGATTTAAAAAATATTTTTTATTTAGGATCAAATAATGATTTAAATTATGTTAAAAATAAAAACAATAATTTACACATTGGATCCGCTACCCCCATAAATGATATATTACCAATTTTAGAAAATATTTATCCAACATTTGCTAAAATGTTTGAAAGATACGGATCTGAGCAAATAAGAAATACTGCATCTCTTGGAGGTAACATTGGAAGCGCATCTCCAATAGGTGATAGTTTGCCTGTGTTAATTGCACTCAATAGTAAAATTGTAATTCAAGGAAAAGTTAAAAAAACTTTATTATTGGATAATTATTTTCTCAGCTATCGAAAAACTAAATTAAAACCTAATGAAATAATTAAAGAAATTATAATACCCATTTATAAAAAAAATATTCTTAAATGTTATAAAATTTCAAAAAGAATAGATGATGACATAAGTTCTGTTTTCATGGCTATAAATGCTAGGATTGAAAAAAATATTATTAAAGAAATAAAAATTGTTTGTGGAGGTTTGGCAGAAACTCCAAAAATAGCTGAAAAAGCACAAAAATTTTTATTGAATAAAATATTTAATGAAGAAAATATTAATGAAGCAAAGAAAATTATTAAAAAAGAATTTGATCCTATAGATGATATGAGAGCGTCAAAAAATTATAGAACTAAAATTAGTCAAAACCTTTTAGAGAGGTTTTTAAATGAAAATAATAAAATTAAATCAACGTTATATTAATGGATAAAATATTTACTAAAAATATTGAACATGAAAGTGCAGTAAAACATGTTACTGGAAAAGCAATTTATACTGATGATATATCAGAACCTAAAAATTTACTTCACGCAGTAGTTGGATACAGTAATTGTAGTAAAGGGGTGATAAAAAAAATTGATTATAAAGATGTTTTATCTTCAGAAGGTGTAGTAGACATTATAACTGAAAAAGACATTGAAGGTATAAATGATGTTGGGCCAATATTTAAGGGAGATAAAATATTTACTTCAAAAAATATAGAATATTATGGGCAACCAATTTTTGCAGTTATAGCAAAGACCAATAATTTAGCAAAAAAAGCTGCATTAAAAGTAAAAATAGACTTAAAAATATCTAAACCGATCGTTTCAATTGAAGAAGCATTAAAGAAAAAATCATTTGTTTTAAAACCGAAGCATCTAACTAGAGGAAATATAAAAGATGGGTTTAAAAAATCTGACAATATTCTAAAAGGTAAATTGTATTCAGGGGGTCAAGATCATTTTTATTTAGAAGGTCAAATTGCAATGACTATTCCACAAGAAGATAATAATTTTTTAGTTTATTCTTCAACACAACATCCATCAGAAACACAGCAAATTATCGGTAAAGTTCTTAAACAAAATTACAATAGTATTCATGTGATAGTAAGAAGAATTGGTGGTGGTTTTGGAGGAAAAGAAACACAATCTTTTTTATTTGCAGCCATTACAAGCATTGCAGCAAAAAAGTTATCTAAACCAGTAAAGTTAAGAGTCGATAGAGATGATGATATGATCATGACAGGAAAAAGGCATGATTTTTTATTTGATTATGAAGTAGGTTTTAATAATAGTGGTGAAATACTTGCTTTAAAAATAATGATGGCATCGAGATGCGGTATCTCTCCAGATTTATCAGGAGCTATAAATGATAGAGCCATCTATCATATAGATAATGCCTACTTCTTACCAAATATAGAAATTAATTCGTATAGATGTAAAACAAATACTGTTTCTAATACAGCTTTTCGTGGATTTGGTGGGCCTCAAGGAATGTTTTGTATTGAAAATATAATTGAAAACATTGCTCAAAAATTAAATCGAGAAGCAAGTGAAATAAGAAAAATTAATTTTTATAAAGATAAAATTAAAAATACTACTCATTATGGGATGAAAATTACTGACAATGTGATTGAAGATATTTTTAATAAACTAATTAAAAAATCTAATTACAAAAAAAGAAAAATAGAAATTGATAATTTTAATAAAAAAAATAAAGTTTTAAAAAAAGGAATAGCAATAACACCTGTAAAGTTTGGAATATCATTTACAACTACTCATTTAAACCAAGGTGGTGCCTTAGTTCATATCTACACTGATGGATCCATTCATTTAAATCATGGAGGAATTGAAATGGGTCAAGGATTAATGACAAAACTTGCTTTAGTGGCTTCAAATGAATTTGGCCTTAATTACGAACATATAAAAATCTCTTCAACGGACACAGAAAAAGTGCCTAACACATCAGCAAGTGCAGCATCAGCTACAACTGATATAAATGGAGCAGCAATTGTTAATGCTATAAATAATATTAAATCAGGACTAAATGAATTTATTTATGATTATTTTAAAACGAATAGCAAAATAAAATATGAAAATAATTTTGTTTATTTTGATAAAAGAAAAATATCTTTTAAAGAATTGATAAATACTGCTTACTTAAATAGAATCCCATTGTCATCTTCGGGTTTCTATAAAACTAACAAAATTAATGTAAATACAAAAACACTTCAAGGTAGACCATTCTTATATTTTACTTATGGAGCAGCAGTAACAGAAGTAATCATTGATAAATTAACAGGTGAAAATAAAATTCTTCAAGTTGATATAATTCATGATGTTGGTAATTCTATTAATAAAAGAATTGATAAAGGGCAAATTGAAGGTGGTTATATTCAAGGATTAGGTTGGCTTACAACTGAAGAACTGTCTTGGAAATCAAATGGAGTTCTAACAACTCATAGTCCTTCTACTTACAAAATACCAACTGCAGGTGAGACACCATTTAAATTTAATGTCGAAATTTATGATCGTGGTTTTAATAAAGAAAAGGTTATTAATCGCTCTAAAGCTGTTGGAGAGCCACCATTTATGCTAGCAATTTCAAGTTTTATTGCATTAAAGGACGCAGTATATAATGCCAATAAAGGAAAAAATTCTGAAAATTTAATTGCACCTGCTACTGCTGAAAATATATTAAAAAGTTTGCATTAAAATGTATCTTAAAAAATTAAGTGAAAATATAAATTTTAATAGTAAAATAGTTAAGGCTAAAATTATTGAAGTTAAGGGATCATCGCCAAATAGTTTAGATGACATAATATTAATCTCAACTGATACTATCTTTGGAACTATTGGTGGCGGAAACTTAGAATATTTAGTTATCGATGAAGCGAGAAAATTAATTGATAATAATATAGCAAATAAAGTAATGAATATTCCGCTTGGGCCAGGAATTGGACAATGTTGTGGTGGATACGTACAAGTTAAATTAAGCTTACATAATAATTCCAAAGATGCACTAAAAAATGAATATGTTGTTAATAATATTAAATCCAACTTATATATCTTTGGATCAGGACATATTGGTCAAGCGTTAATTTCTAAATTAGAAAATATTAATTTTAATACTTTTATAATTGATTCAAGAGAAGATTATTTAAAAATGACAAATATCAAAGATGTAAATTATTTACTTTCGAAAAAACCTTGGGAGATTGTATCAAAACTAGAAGATAATTCTTATTTTATAGTCTTAACTCATAGTCACGATTATGACTTAAAAATATTAAATGAAATTTTGAAAAAAAATAATACTTTTGTTGGTCTAATTGGATCTCTTACTAAGAAAAAAAGGTTTTATAAAAGATTGATTGATAATGGTCACAATAAATCAATAGTTGAGAAAATTGAGTGTCCGATTGGAATTGATATTGGCAACTCAAAAGATCCGAATGAAATAGCTTTCTCAATAATTACAAGAATAATATCTATAAAAAATAAATTAAAACATTTATCAAATAATAAAATTAAAGAAGTTATATGACAAACATAGATTTTATGAAAAGAGCTATTTTACTTTCAATTGATAATATTAAAAATAATGGAGGTCCTTTTGGATGTGTAATTGTAAAAGAAAATGAAATTATTGCAGAGGGAGTAAATAGAGTAACATTTAACAATGATCCTACTGCTCATGCTGAAATTGTTGCTATTAGAAATGCATGTCAAAAATTAAATACCTTTAACTTAGAAGGTTGTGAATTGTATTCCAGTTGCGAACCATGTCCTATGTGCTTGAGTGCGATATATTGGTCACATATAGACAGAGTATATTATGGTAATTCTAGAGAAGATGCTGCAAAAATTAAATTTGATGACAAGTTTATTTATGATGAACTATCAGTAGAAATAAAAGAGAGAAAAATTCCTATAAGTCAAATATCACGTGATGAGGCAATAAAAGCATTTAATATTTGGGAAAAAGAAGAAAATAAAATAAGATATTAAAATGGAATTATTTCTTAAAATTGTTGCACCAGTTCAATCTTATGACTTTCAAACCTTTTTTCATAATTTACTTTTGTCACTACCAGCATCGGCTTTATTAGGTTTATTATTATTTTTTATCCTCGGAGCATTTTCAAGTTTAAAATCCAAAGAACAAAGGCTCTATATTGTAATTGCAACAACTATAGTCATATCTTTTACTGCAGCTTTTTATAATTTGGGCGTTCCAACAGAAACATTATTTGCAGTATATTCTGAGTGGTTACATTTAATTGTTAGATGGGTTCATATAATTGTTGGTGTAGCATGGATTGGAACATCATTTTATTTTAATTGGCTAGATAGTAGACTGGAAAGAGATGATCCAGATTTTAAACATCTTGATGGTTATTTATGGTCTGTTCATTCAGGTGGGTTTTATAGAATTGAAAAATTAAAAGGACCTCCTAAAAAACTTCCAAAAGTTCTTCATTGGTTTAAATGGGAGGCGTATGCAACTTGGATAAGTGGTTTTGTACTACTTATTTTAGTTTATTACTTAAATGCAAGCTCTATGATGTTGGGAGCAAGCGGTATTATATTAACCCCCTTTCAAGCAATTCTAATATCTATATTCTTACTTATAGGATCTTGGCTTCTATATGATTATCTTTGTAAAAATGTTTTAAAAGATAATGAGCAAACTTTGATTGCAACTGGTGTTTTATTATTTGTATTATTAAGTTATTTTTTAACCCAAATATATGGATCAAGAGCTGCATATATACATGTTGGAGCAATTATTGGTACCATTATGGCGGCTAATGTTTTTAGAGTCATTATTCCTGCACAAAGAAATCTTGTTACATCAGCTGAAAATAATCAAAAGCCAAATTTAAATCTTTCAATAGAAGCAAAAAACAGATCAATACATAATAATTATTTTACCCTCCCTGTTTTATTTATCATGATTAGCTCACATTTTTCTTTTACGTATGGGGCAGTAAATAATTGGTTAATATTAGCTGTTATATCAATAGCTGGTATTTTAACTCGCCATTACTTTAATTTAAGAAATAAAAAACAATATAAATTTTGGATTTTACCATCAGCTGGTTTAATCATGTTTTTTTTAATGACTTTAAGTAGTCTTTCAATATTTGAAAAAAAAGATGCAAATGCATCTCTTTCTTTAGAATTAGTCAGTTTCAATGAAGTACAAAATATAATTAAATACAGATGTGGAACATGTCATGCTAAATACCCAACCTTTGAAGGTATTGAAGCGGCACCAAAGGGAGTTGTATATGACACAGCTCAGGATATTGTAAATAATATAAAATTAATAAAAGCTCAGGCTATTGATGCTGAAATTATGCCTCCAAATAATCTTACTGGTATTACAAAAAATGAAAGAGAGATATTAAAAGTTTGGATTGAGCAAGGAGCAAATATCAATAATTAACTGGAATGGGGTCTAATGATCTCCATAAATACCATGTGGCTTGTGAACTATATGGACTCCATTTTTTATAAAGCAACTTAAGTTTTCTTTCACTTATAGGAAGTTGAACCTTATAAAGTTTTGAAATAGCTTTCAAAAACCCTAAATCACCTGTTGGAAAAATATTTGAACTTCCATAACTAAACATTAAAAACATATGAATAGTCCAATTCCCTACTCCTTTTATTTCAATTAAATTATTATAAATTTCTTCTTCAGAGGTTTTATTTATATTTTTTATGAATTTCTTGTTTTGTAAAAAAAATTTAGAAATATTTCTTATATACAAAATTTTTTGTCTTGAAAGACCACATTTTCTTAAATCTGTAGTACGTAATTTAGATACAGTTTGTGGTGTTATATTTCTTTTAAGTTTAAAAAATTTAGTTTTCATAGAATCAGCTGCTGATACTGATATTTGTTGACCAATTATTGAATTAATTAATGAATGAAAATAATTAGAATTTAAATTTAAATATTCATTTTTATAAGTTTGAATTAATTTCTTCAAAACTTTATCTTTATTTGATAGATAAATCTTACCTTTATTCCAATATTTAGGCTTCATATGAATTATTATAACAAATTTAAAAAAATTATATCATACATAAATTTTATTTTTGGAATTTATTTATGGGCTTTAGTAATATATGCAATATTAAGAGCTACAGGATTAATTAAAAGATTTGCATTGCAAGAACATCTTTTAGGTGAGTATTTATCAATACCTATTAAATTTATTTTAAGTTTATTTTAATAAATAATATGATTTATTATTACTTTATTGCAATTGCTGCTGCACTCTGTTGGGCAGTGGCATCTTTAGTATCAGCAGATGTTACAAGAACTATTGGAGGTTTGGCTTTTAATCGTCTTAGATTATTTTTTGTATCTATAATGTTAATTGCTTACACCTTTTATATAAATACTTGGAATACGATTAGTGTTGATTACTTAACTGTTATTATAATTTCAGGAATTGTAGGCATATTCTTAGGTGATACTTTATTGTTTATTGCTTTACAAAAAATTGGACCGAGAAGAAATAATATTTTATTTTCATTAGCTGCTCCTTTTACTGTCGTAATTAATATTTTTTTTCTAAATGAACTTGCCTCAACCATAAGTATTATTGGATGTTTTGTTGTTTTTTTTGGTGTTGTTTTTGCAATTTCCTATGGAGATAAAAAAGGATCTGAGCATAGATGGGAAAAAGTAGAAGGTCCGCTTTATATAGGAATTATTTTATCCATAGGAGCCGCTTTGTGCCAAGCAATTGGGTTAGTTATGATGAAACCTATATTGTCAGATGGGGCGGATCCAATAGCTTCAGCTGCAATTAGAACAACAATTTCATGTATTTTTTTATCATTTACATTTTTTTTAAATTATGAAGTTTTTAATACAAAAGTTAATCTTACAGCAAAAATTATTTACCAATCAATTCTTAGTGGCTTTTTGGGAATGGCCTTAGGTATGAGTTTACTTTTAATCGCATTACAAAAAGCTGATGCAGGTATTGTTGCAACCTTATCTTCAACTAGTCCAATAATGATTTTATTTCTTCTTTGGATATTAACAAAAAAAATACCCTCTTATGGAGCATGGGTGGGAACAATTATTGCAATTTTTGGAACAGGATTAATTTTTATCTATTAATTTAATACCTAATTCTTCTAATCTTTCTTTATCAATACTCGCAGGAGCATCCATCATTAAATCCATAGCTTGTTGATTCATTGGAAATGCTATTACTTCTCTAATGTTTGGCTCATCAGCAAGTAACATAACAATTCTATCAATACCTGGTGCGCTACCTCCATGAGGAGGCGCTCCAAACTTAAGGGCATTAAGCATTCCTGAAAATTTTTCCTCTAAGTCTTTTCTCGAATACCCAGCTATATCAAAGGCTTTATACATAATTTCTGGTTTATGATTTCTAATTGCCCCGGAAGATAACTCTACACCATTACAGACAATATCGTATTGATATGCTTTGATATCAAGAGGATCTTTTTTTTCTAAAGCTTCCATCTCACCTTGAGGCATTGAAAATGGATTATGACTAAATTGTATTTTATTAGTTTTTTCATCAATTTCATACATTGGAAAATCAACTATCCAACAAAATTCAAAAGAATTTTTATTGAGTAAATTTAAATCATTACAAATTTTTTCTCTTACTTTACCAGAAAATAATTGAGCCTCTTTTAATTTATCACAAATGAAAAATATTGAGTCATTTTCTTCTAATTTTAATGATAGTAATTGATCTTCATTTAAATTCTTTGCAATAGGGCCTTTAAAACTATTTTCTGTAAATGAAATATACCCTAATCCAGCTGCACCCTCTTCTCTAGCCCAATTGTTTAATTTATCAAAAAAACTTCTAGGTTGATCGCCAGTATTTTTAACAATTATCCCCTTAACAACTGATCCTTTTTCTATTTGATTACTAAATATTTTAAAATTTGAACCTTTAAATACATTTGTATAATCATCTATCACAAGTGGATTTCGTAAATCAGGCTTATCAGAACCGTAAACTTCCATCGACTCATTGTAAGGTATTCTCTTAAATGGATACGGGCTTACCTTAATTTCATTATTTTTCTTATTTTCATCAAATATTTCAAATAAAACTGGCTCAATAGCGTTAAACACATCTTCTTGAGTCACAAAGCTCATCTCAAAATCTAGTTGATAGAATTCACCTGGAGAACGATCTGCTCTACTGTCTTCATCTCTAAAACATGGTGCAATTTGAAAATATTTATCAAAACCAGCAATCATTAATAATTGTTTAAATTGCTGAGGTGCTTGAGGAAGAGCATAAAATTTACCCTGATGTATTCTAGATGGGACTAAATAATCTCTTGCTCCTTCTGGAGATGATGAAGTAAGGATGGGAGTTTGAAATTCAACAAAGTTTCTATCTATCATTTTCTTTCTAATGCCTGATATTATTTTACTTCTTAATATAATGTTTCTGTGTAGTTTATTTCTTCTTAAATCTAAAAATCTATATTTTAATCTTATTTCTTCACCATATTCGATATCAGAATTAACAGGCAAGGGAAGAATTTCAGATTTAGATAAAATTTTGTAATCTTGAATTTTTATTTCAATTTCACCTGTTTGAAGATTTTTGTTAATTGTCTCATCAGATCTTTTAACGACTACACCACTAATTGTTAGAACACTTTCATTACTTAATTTACTTATTTCTTCAAATAAGGAGTGAGTTCCGTCAATTACACACTGTGTAATTCCATAATTATCTCTTAAATCAATAAATAATAAATTACCGTGATCTCTAATTGTGTCTGCCCATCCTGATAAAGTAACTTTTTCTCCTAAATTATTGATAGATAAATCTGAACATAGATGAGAACGATATTTATTCATTTTGATGCCATCTATAGTATTTCTTTTATTAATGGTATCGTTAATTGTCTTTTTTTTTCAAGAGATAAATCTTCTAATTTATTAACAATATCATAAATACCCTGATAACTACGATCCACTCTTCTCAAGATATAATGAAAAATTTCGTTAGAATTTATAATAAATTGTTTTTTTATCAATTGTTTAGTTAGTAACTGAACCAACATATCATCATCTGGATTTAATATTTTAAAATACTCAAATATTTTTAGTCTAGAGTTCAAATCTTTAAGTGAATACTTTAATTCATTAATTTCAAATCTAGATGTTACTAGCAATTTAAGCTTAAAAAGCATGGCATGATTTATAAGATGAAATATTTTTTTTTGATCAGATGATTTATTTATATCATCAATTAGTATATTTTTTTTGTTCTCTAAGATTGTGCTTAAATTATTATTATATAAAATCGCATTGTTTTTATTTTGCCAAATTTTAGCAAGACTAGATTTACCAGATTTAGAAGGACCAACTAAATATATTAAATAATTTTTATAATTGTTTACTCCTTTAAAAGCATCAATATTAGTAATATTTGTATAAAAATTAAAATCTTTGTCTTTTTTTAAAAAAAAATATTTAAAATAATTTTGATTTTTCATTATTTTAAATAAATAAAACAACCATTATTTGAGTGATCAAAATTAATTTCATTTATTTTTAGTAAGTTCTTTAAAATATCTTTATTTCCATAAAAATAAATATCATAATTATTACTATTAAGAGAAATAAGTTTAAGATTAATATGATTTACAATAGATATATTTAATAATTTTTCTCTTAAAGTTTTTAGTTCTAATAAATTAAAATAGTTAATGTTACAATTTATATAATTCAAATATTCATTCTGTATAGAATTATATTTCTTCCACTCATTTAGTGATACTTCTTTAATCTTGTTGAAAAGTAATTCATAATCTTTTTTATTCATGATAAAGTTATCAATTTCAAAAAATTTGTTCTTATAAAAATACCTAATTTCATATAAAGTTTCAAAATTGTTTTGACGAGAAGATATAAATATAAGGTTTAATGAATTATATTTATTTAAAAAAGCCTTAACATTTTCAGTATTCGAATTTATAATATCATTGTAGTTCAGAATATATCTATCATTAACATCTAAATTTGGTAATTTAAAAAAACTTTGATAATCCTTATTTAAAACTAAATATTCATAATAATTATTTTTTTTTGAAAAAATACTTGAGTCTAAATTATTACCATCATATATTAATGTAAGAAAACTTGTGGGTAAATAATCTACATAAGCAACATTATTATTTCTTAAATAGTTAATTATTTTATTTT
>CACNND010000004.1 GCA_902621725.1 uncultured Alphaproteobacteria bacterium
ATTGGATTGTAAATAATTATTCTGACAAAATTAAAGATGTATCAAAAAAATATTTAAACTCAATTGACACTATTAAGTTTGTAGTCAAACCATCAGGGGGCAGGATAGTTCCTGGCACAACCAGAACAATAAAAAGTACAGATAATCACTGGAAGTCGACACTTGACGTTCGATCTAGTCAAAATGCTAATTATCCTAATGAGTTTGGAGCTCCTCTTGATCCGAGATTTACTTTTGATAATTTTGTCGTTGGTAAGCCAAATGAATTGGCTTTTGCAGCCTCTCAAAGAGTTTCAGAAGCAGATAAAATATCATTTAATCCTCTATTTCTTCATGGTGGTGTTGGTTTAGGTAAAACCCATTTAATGCATGCCATAGGTTGGAAGATTAAAGAAAAGCAACCTGAGAGAAAAGTAATATATCTTTCAGCTGAAAAATTTATGTATCAATTTGTAAGAGCCTTAAGATACAAAGACACTTCCGCCTTCAAAGAGCAATTTAGATCAATCGATGTTCTCATGATTGATGACGTTCAATTTATTAGTGGAAAAGATAATACTCAAGAAGAATTTTTTCATACATTTAATGCTTTAATAGAACAAAATAAACAAATAGTAATATCTGCAGACAAATCTCCAACAGATTTAGACGGAGTTCAGGAAAGATTAAAATCAAGATTAGGATGCGGTCTTGTAGCTGATATCCATCCTACAACATATGAACTAAGGTTAGGTATATTAATAGAAAAAGCTCAAAAAAGAGGAGTTGAGATTCCTCCAAAAGTATTAGAGTTTTTATCACATAGAATAATATCAAATGTAAGAGAAATGGAAGGTGCATTAAATAGGTTAGTCGCTCATGCCACTTTAGTTGGTACTACTATTTCAATCGAAACTGCCCAATTAGTTCTTCAGGACCTACTAAAATCTTCAAATAAAAAAATCACGATAGAAGAGATTCAAAAGAAAGTTGCTGAACATTTTAATATACGTATAACTGATATGCATTCTCCTAGAAGATCAAGATCAGTTGCAAGACCAAGACAAATTGCTATGTATCTTGCTAAATCAATAACATCGAGATCTCTTCCTGAAATTGGAAGAAAGTTTGGTGGCAGGGATCATACTACTGTAATGCATGCTGTAAAAAAAATAGAAGAACTTAAATTATCTGATGTAAATTTTAATGAAGATTTAGAATTACTTAAAAGACTTATAGATTCCTAATATCTTTTATTCTATACTAAATTTATGAAATTTAGAATTCAAAAATCTAAAATTTTCAGAAGTATTTCAAATATTCAGGGAATAGTTGATAGAAAAAACACTCTCCCAATTTTAGCCAATATTTTAATCGAAGCTGATAATGATACTATAACACTTTCATCAACTGATATGGATATTTCGATTATTGATAAAATTAACTGTGCCGTACTGGAGAATGGATCAATTACTATAAATTCACAAATTTTTTATGATATTTTAAGAAAACTTGATGATGAAAGTGAAGTTGAATTGATTGCTAATGATGGAAAAATTATGACGCTAAGAGCCAGTGGCTCTAGGTTTTCTCTTGCTTGCTTACCTAAGGAAGATTTTCCTATCATCGATAAAACTAATTCAGGGACAAATATTAAGATAAATTCTGAAATTTTTAATAAATTAATTCATAAAACTAAGTTCGCTATATCAAATGAAGAAACTAGGTATTTTCTTAACGGTCTTTACTTTAATTTACATCAACAAGATGATAAAACTACTGTTACATTAGTTGGAACAGATGGTCACCGTTTAGCCAAGTTTAGTCATTCAATAGATCAGAAAATTGAACAAGTAATTGGAGTAATAATTCCAAAAAAAACTATTTATGAACTTGCCAAATTATTATCAGACATAAATGAAGAGATTGAGATAATAATTAGTTCAAATAAAATAGTATTTTATATTGGCGATATAGTTTTCATTTCTAAGCTTATTGATGGCAATTTTCCTGACTATAAAAGGGTGATTCCCAAGGATAACAATAATATTCTAAATATTGATAGGAATAGTTTATTATCAGCCGTGGATAGAGTAAGCACAATAGCAAATGAAAAATCTCCAGTGATAAAATTTAAACTTCTACAAAATCTTATTAATCTTAATACCATAAATAATGAAAATAGCTCCGCAACCGAAGATATAAATACCGATTATTCCGGTGATGAATTTGAAATAGGTTTTAACTCAAGGTATATTATGGATATTATTAATAACCTTGAGGATGAAAAGGTAACATTATTATTTAAAGATGGGTCTTCACCAATAACTGCAAAAGAAAAATCAAATTCTGACTTAGTATATGTTCTTATGCCCATGCGTGTTTAGTTAAAGTTGACATATATTAATAAAATTAAATTTCAAAACTTTAGAAATTTCATCTCTACTGAGTTATCTTTTAATAACAATTGTAATATTTTATATGGAGATAATGGTTCAGGTAAAACAAATATTTTAGAGGGAATATCACTTTTATATAAGGGAAGAGGTTTCAAGAATTCTAAAATTTCAGATTTGATATTTAAAAATGAAGATAAATTCATAATTTTTGGTGAAGTTGAAAAGAATGAAAATAAATATGATTTAATAGTCAATTCTATAAAGGATGGATTGAGATTTAAAAAAGAAATTCATATTAACAACGATAAAAAAAAATCATCTTTGGATTTTATATACTCTGCTATAACTTATTTATTCTTTTTACCAGAAATGGAGAGATTATTTATCGCATCTCCAAATTATAGAAGAAACTTCATTGATAGACTAATATTTTCAGTCAATAAAGACTATAATAAGTTAATTAACTTATATAAAAAAAACCTTCTAGAAAGGAGTAAATTATTAATATCAGATAAAACTGATAAAGATTGGATTGAGATAATTGAAAAAGAAATATCTAAATATGCTATTCAAATTTATAACTTAAGAGAACATCAAATTAATATATTAAATAAGTATCTAAAGATTATAAAAATATCTGAAAACTTTCCTTTTGAAATAGAGCTTAAATTAGAAGATAAATATTTTAATAAAAACCAAACAACAACTGAATATTTTCAATTTTTAAGTGAAAGTAGAAACTTCGATAAAAAATTTGGTGGCTCTAAGATTGGACCTCACAAATCAGATATTACTGCAACAATAAATAAAGGATTTGATGCTTCAAAATTGTCTACTGGACAACAAAAAACATTAGTACTTATGATATTAATTGCTCAATGCAGTTATTTGATTAATGAAAAAGGAACAAAGCCAATTTTATTATTTGATGAAATTTGTTCACATCTAGATTCAACTAATCGTAAAATATTATTAAACATGACTCAACAATTTGATGCTCAATTCTTTTTTACAGGAACTGAAAAATCTTTATTCTCTTTTATGTCAACAAATACATCTTTTTATAATATAACAGATTTATAATTATGGAATATTCTTCAGACTCGATAAAAGTTTTAAAAGGCCTTGATGCAGTAAGAAAAAGACCAGGAATGTATATTGGCGATACTGACGATGGTTCTGGTCTGCATCAAATGATTTATGAGGTACTTGATAATTCAATAGATGAAGCATTAGCTGGGTACTGCTCAAATGTAGAGGTAATTTTAAATTCTGATGGAACTGTCACAGTAAACGATGATGGTAGGGGTATTCCAGTTGATTTACATAAGACTGAAAAGGTTCCAGCTGCACAACTAATTATGACTGAATTACATGCTGGAGGTAAGTTTGATCAAAACAGTTATAAAGTTTCTGGTGGACTACACGGCGTCGGTGTATCAGTAGTCAACGCTCTATCAGAGTTCCTGATTCTTGAAATTAATAGAGAAGGTAAAATTTATAATATGGAATTTAATAATGGTGCAGTTAAAAAGAAATTAAGTATTATTGGTAATTCTTCAAAAAATAATGGTACATTTTTTACAGGCACATCAATAACTTTTTTACCAACCAAAAACATATTTAAGAATATCAATTTTAATTATAATCTAATAGAAAAAAGATTAAGAGAACTTGCTTTTTTAAATACAGGTGTAAGTATCACCTTAATAGACAGGAGACAAACTAACGAAAAAAAAATAAATTTTAAGTACGATGGAGGTATTACCGAGTATGTTAAATTTTTAAATAAAGACAAAAATTTAATTAACCAATATCCTTTATCTTTTAGTAATGAAAAAAACAATGTGTCTATAGAATGCTCATTGCAATGGACTGACAGCTATCATGAAAATACTATATGTTTTACAAATAACATTGTTCAAAGAGATGGGGGCACTCATCTAGCAGGATTTAGAGGAGCTTTAACAAGGTCAATAGTAAATTACATTAATAAAAATTCTAAATTTTCAAACAATATAACTGGTGAAGATGCAAGGGAAGGATTAACTTGCATTATATCTGTAAAACTACCTGATCCTAAATTCTCAAGCCAAACAAAAGATAAGCTTGTTTCTTCAGAAGTAAGACCAGTTGTAGAATCAATCTGCTTAGATAAAATTGAGCAATGGATAGAAGAAAATCCAAATGAAATAAAAAAAGTAATTGAAAAAATTGTAGAAGCTTCAAATGCGAGAGAAGCTGCAAGAAAAGCTAGAGAATTAACAAGAAGAAAAACAGGATTAGAAAATACTTCACTTCCTGGTAAGTTAGCAGATTGTCAAGAAAAAGATCCTGAGCATTCTGAATTATTTATTGTTGAAGGAGACTCTGCTGGTGGCTCTGCCAAACAAGGCAGAGATAGAAAGAATCAAGCCATATTGCCTCTGCGTGGAAAGATATTAAACGTAGAAAGAGCAAATGATAAGCAAGTATTAACAAGCAATGAAATAGGATCTTTAATAACCGCAATTGGTGCTGGTGTTGGTAATCCTAGTGACGATATTAAGCAAGATAAAATTGAAGGAAAATTTGATATTGAAAAAATGAGATATCATAAAATAATAATAATGACAGATGCTGATGTTGATGGAAGTCATATTAGAACACTGTTGTTAACTTTTTTTTATAGACACATGAAACCGTTAATTGATTCTGGACGGTTATACATAGCACAACCACCTTTATATCGTATCAAAAAAGGTAACTCAACGGTATATAAAAAAGATGAAATGGATTTAGAAGAATACTTAATTGAGGAAGGCTTAAGAAATACAATTTTAACTAATACACAAAACAATCAAATTGCTGGGTCACAATTGAAGGAAATTATATATCTTGCTAAAAAAACAAAAAATTTTATTTTACCGCTATTACGAAGAATAGATAATAGTAAAATAATTGAACACGCTGCTATAGTTAGGGCATTAGAATTAAAAAATTTAAGTAATGAGAAAATTGGCATTGAAATTGCTAAATATCTAGAGCAAAGATTAAATTTAATATCTAATTTTTCAGAAAAAAATTGGAGAGTTAGTTATGCTGAAAAGAGTATAAAGTTTGATAGAACTATTAGAGGATTTACAGAAAGTTATATTATTAATGAAGAATTTTTAGGAACGCCAGAAGCAAAAGCATTGAATGAATTAAAAGATGAATTAATGGAAAATTTTTATAGATTAAAAGAAAATGGATGTGCAGTGATTGAAAACAAAAAAGAAAAATATAATATTTTTGGACCTTTAGATCTAATAGACAAAATCTTAAGCATAGGCAAATCTGGAATTCAAATAAATAGATATAAAGGTTTAGGTGAAATGAATCCTGAACAATTATGGGAAACTACATTGGATAAGAACGAACGAGTATTATTAAAAGTTAAAATTAATGAAGTGGCATCTGCTAATAAAGCTTTTGAAGACCTTATGGGAGGTGAAACAGATGCAAGAAAGAGATTTATTGCTGAAAATTCATTAAAAGTGTCAAACCTAGACGTCTAATATTTATGAATAATATACTACTTGGTAATCTTATTAAGATTAGATGGATAGCCATTTTTGGTCAACTAATTGCAATTTTTTTTGTTTATTTTTTGATTAATATCGATATACCTTTTTATGAAGCCCTACTAATAATTATTCTTTCAGTAATAATTAATTTTTATTCATATTTTGAAGAAAGAAACAATAAAACTATAAGTAATATAAAAGCTTTTTTGTTTCTCCTATTTGATACTTTACAGTTAGGATTTTTACTTTTTTTAACAGGAGGAATAGTTAACCCCTTTTCAATATTAATACTAGCACCTGTTATTACCTCTGCCTCTTATTTACCTGCATTACTAACAGTAATACTTTCTTCAATTTCTATATTAATTATTTCGACACTAAACTTTTTTTTCATTCCTTTAGACTTAGGTAATGATTTTACACTCCCCTATATATATAAGTTTGGATTATTAACTTCACTAATAATTACAATTATATTTATTGCAATATACGCTTATCTTTTTGCTAATTCTTCTAGAAAGATCTCAAACGCATTATCAATTTCTAAAATGCAAATATTAAACCAAAAAAAAATTACAGAAGTAGGCTCTCTTAGTGCTGCAGCGGCTCATGAATTAGGCACTCCTTTAAATACAATTTTTTTAATATTAAATGATTTAATTAAAGATGAAAAACTAACTGATGATAAAAATATATTGAAAGACATATTACTTTTAAAATCACAAGCTGAGAGATGTAAGGAAATCTTACAAAAATTATCACAAAATCCATTAAAATTGAAAGACAAGTTCTTACAAAAAGTTAAATTAACTGATTTAATTAAGATTAATTTTGATAAATTTAATAAAGATAAAAAATTAAAAATTATTAAAAAATTTATAAGTGAAGAGCCGGAAATTACCTTTAAAGATGAAATAATGTATGCTCTTGGCAATATAATCCAAAATGCAATTATGTATTCAAAAAATACAGTTAGTGTTGATATACAAAACACAAAGAGAAACACGACAATTAAAATCTCTGATGATGGAGAAGGTTTTTCAAAAGATATAATTGATAAATTAGGTGAGCCATATGTTTCAAAAAACAATCATGGCATGGGTCTAGGCATATTTATTGCTAAAAATTTAATTGAAAATATGGGTGCAAAAATTCTTTTTTATAATTCTAAAGAAAACGGTGCAGTTGTTGAAATTAACTTTGAGAACTCTATCTTAATGATATGAGTATGAAATTACTTATTGTAGATGATGATCTTCCATTTAGAGAAAGACTATCGAGATCTATGGAAAAGAAAGGTTTTGATGTAGAATCCTCACCGAGCTTCAAAGAAACACTTAATAAAATTAAGAATAATAGATATGATTATGCCGTAGTAGACATGAGATTAGATGATGGATCAGGTTTGGAATTAGTCAAAGAAATCCAAAAAATTAGTCCTGAAACAAAATCTTTGCTATTAACTGGCTATGGAAATATAGCTACAGCGGTAGCAGCTATAAAATCAGGTGCAATTGACTATTTACCAAAACCGGCTGAAATTGATCAAATTTATGATGCTTTGACAAATTCTAAAGAAATTCTACCTCCCCCTCCAGAAAATCCTATGACCGCGGATAGAATTAGATGGGAACACATTCAAAGAGTGTTTATACAGTGTAATCGTAATGTTTCAGAAACAGCAAGAAGATTAAGAATGCACAGAAGAACACTTCAAAGAATACTCAATAAGCATGCACCAAGAGAGTAGTATTAAATTATCAATATTAATACCTGTTTTTAATGAAGAAAATTTTCTAGAAAAACTTCTAAAAGATATAAAAACTTACTTCGATAATACAAACACACAAGTAATATTTGTTGATGATGGTTCTGAAGATAACTCTTTTAAAATAATAAAAGATTTCAAAGATAAAAAAAATTATTTATTTAACCTACAAATAATAAAACTAGAAAAAAACTCTGGTAAGGGAAAAGCTTTACAAGTTGGTCTAAAGGAGTGTGTTGGTGAATATATTTTATTACAAGATGCTGATTTAGAATTGGATACTAAAGATGCATTTGAAATGTTTGAAATGATACAAAGTAACAATGAAATCAAATGTATTTTTGGAAGCAGATATCTTTCTGGGAAATTAAAAAGGAATAATTATTTTTTTAATAATCTAATAGGTAAACTTAATTCATTAATATTTAATATACTATTTTCTCAATCTCTAAGTGATGTTCATTGTGGTCTTAAAATTTTGCATAATAGTGTTTTAAAAAAAATCAATTTAACTGTAAATGATTTTGGTATTGAAATTGATTTAGCATCACAAATTGTTAGGAATAAATTTTTCATTTATGAATTTGGTGTATCTTATTATTTTCGGACAAAAGACCAGGGAAAAAAAATAACTTGGTTAGACGGCATAAAATCTTTTTATTATCTAATGAAGGCAAGATTTTACGATAACAGTAATTTAGTTAATTTATCTATTATTTTTTCTTCAGTATACATGTTAGCTCTAAGTTTTTTTCTTAATTTGAATATTTTTTTTAATATAACTTTTTTTTTAATAGGTTGCATAATTGGAATTAATTTAAACATAATACCATCAATTTTAATTTTATCTATGTCAACCTTAGGTCTTTACTTTGTAGATAATATTATAATTAAAATAATTTCTTTTTTGATACTTTTTTTGATTGGTCTATTTCTGTCAAAAAAACTGAAAATTTTTTTTTCAAAATCAAAATTAAATCACTTATTTTGATCTTTATTTAATTAGTTTTAAGAAAACGTCTTCTAAGTCACTCTCGAATGTATTTATCTCTTTAAATTCAATATTATATTTATAAAGAATTTCAATAATCTCTCTAAGATTTATAAAATTTTTATCATATGTTAAGGTTAATTTTTGTTTTTCAACAGAAGGATTAAATGGTTTTAATTCATTTGGTAAATTAATGTTTTTACTGAGAGTAAAACTTACAGTTTTATTTGAAATAATATTTAATAAATTCTGTTTTTTATCATCTTTAATTATTCTCCCGTTATTAATTATACAAATAAAATCACATAAATTTTCTGCCTCTTCTAAATAATGCGTAGTTAAACAAATGGTAGTTCCTTCTTTATTAATTTTTCTAATATAATCCCAAACAGAAGTTCTTATATCAATATCTACACCGGCAGTTGGTTCATCTAAAATTAACATTTCAGGACTATGTACTAATGCTTTAGCTATTAATAATCTTCTCCTCATTCCTCCTGATAGTGTTCTTGCATATGAGTTTCTTTGATCTAATAATTTTAGATTTTCTAAAATTTCATCAGTTTTCCTTTTATTTTTAGGTATGCCATATAAACCTGCCTGTAATTCTAGTAACTCAGCTGGAGAAAAAAATGGATCGATATTTAGTTCCTGAGGCACAATTCCAATTTTAAATTTACTTTTTTTTGATTGCTTATCTATATCTAATCCACAAATTGAAGCACTCCCAGTATCTTTTTTAACCAATCCTCCTAGTATATTAATAAAAGTTGATTTCCCGGCACCATTTGGACCTAATAATCCATGAATAGTCCCTTTTTTTATTTTTATGTTAAAATCAACTAAGGCGTTAATTTTTTTTGATTTTTTATAAAAAATTTTATTTACATTTTTAGCTTCAATTGAATATTTATAATCTGTCATATAATTTTAAATCTTATATATTTATATTTACTATGAATAAAAAGACTAGATTAATATTAGTTGATGGTTCAGCCTATATTTTTAGAGCATATTATGGTCTTCCACCTATGAATCGCTCTGATGGAACACCTATTAATGCAGTATTTGGTTTTACTAATATGTTAGTTAAACTGATTGAAGATTATAGTAATGACAAGATGATAGTAATATTTGATGCCGCAAGGGAAAATTTTAGAAATGAAATTTATACTGAATATAAAGCCAATAGAGGAGAGGCTCCCGATGATTTAATACCACAATTTCCTTTAATTAGAGAGTGTGTAAAGAGTTTTAATTTACCACAATTAGAAATAGAGGGATTTGAAGCAGATGATTTAATTGCTACTTATGTTAAACTAGCAGAAAAAGAAAAAATTGAGACCATAATAGTTTCCTCAGATAAAGATTTAATGCAGCTTGTAAGCAAAAATGTATCAATGCTTGATCCAATGAAAAACAAAAAAATTGAAATTAATGATGTTGAGGAAAAATTTGGAGTAAAACCAGATAAAGTTATTTTTATTCAAGCATTAACAGGAGATAAAGTAGATAATATTCCAGGCGCTCCTGGTATTGGACCTAAGACAGCATCTCAGTTAATAAATGAGTTTAATGACATTGATGGTTTAATGAAAAATCTTAGTAAAATTAAACAAGAAAAAAGAAGAAATATTTTAATAGAAGCAGAAAATGATATCAGATTAAGTTTAGAGCTTGTAACATTAAAAAATGATGTGCAATTACCTGAGGGTATTAACAAAATAAGAACATATAATGAATTAAAAAATGAAAATAATAATATCTTTAAGTTTCTAAAAGAGCAGGGTTTTAGATCAACATCTGAAAGATTAAAATCAAATTCTTTTATATCTAGTAATAATGACAACACAATTGAAAAAGAAGAAATAGAACCAAAGTATCAACTAATTAATTCAAAGAACAGTTTTGAAAAAGTTTTAAGTGAAATTGAAAAAAAAGGAATATGTGCAATTGATACTGAAACTAATTCACTCAATATAGAAAAAGCTAAACTAGTTGGGATATCACTCTGTTATAGTAACAATATTTCTTATTATATTCCGATAAATCACACTAATTCAGATGGGTCAAAAAAAATTGATAACCAGTTAGAGGAAAAATATGTAATTAACCATATTAATAAAATTTGTAAAAATGAATCAATTCTAAAAATTGGGCAAAACATAAAATATGATATTAGAATTTTAAATAAATATGGAGTCACTTTTAATTCAATTGCAGACACAATGTTAATTTCCTACTCAATCGATAATGGGATTTATAAGCACAATTTAGATGATCTATCTTTTAATCACTTAAATCATACAACTATTAAATATAAGGAAGTTGTAGGTACAGGGAAGAATGAAATTACTTTTGATAAAGTAGCAATTGATAAAGCAATTAATTACGCTGCTGAAGATTCTTTATTAACATTAAGGCTTTTTCAAAATCTTTATCCTCGTTTAATAAAAGAAAAGGCTAATTTTGTTTATCAAAACATCGATTTGCCTCTTGTAGAGGTATTATCTTCAATTGAAGCAAATGGTATCGAGGTAAATAAAAAATTTTTAACAAGTCTAAGTAATGAATTTGAAAATGAAAGTAAAAAACTTGAAAAGAATATTTATAAACTTTCAAAAGAAGAGTTCAATATTGGTTCACCTAAACAATTAGGAGAGATATTATTTGTTAATCTTAAAGTACCAGGTGGCAAAAAAACAAAATCAGGCACATATTCTACTGATTCTTCAACTTTAAATAATTTAGCTTCAGATGGATTTGAAATTGCGCAACTGGTTCTTGATTGGAGGGAGTTAACAAAGCTTAAATCAACTTATACAGATGCTTTATTTAGATTAACAGATGGCAAAAGTAGAGTTCATACATCATTTGGTTTGGCTAATACTTTAACAGGTCGATTAAGTTCTACAGATCCAAATCTTCAAAATATTCCAATTAGAACTGAAAATGGAAAAAAAATAAGAACAGCTTTTGTTAGTGGAAAAGGAAAAAAATTAGTCAGTTTTGATTACTCTCAAATAGAGCTTAGATTAGCTGCAGAAATTTCTAGTGATAAAAATTTTATTAATGCTTTTAAAAACAATGAAGATATTCATGCATCAACTGCTAAAGAAATATTTAATTTAAAAGATAGTCAAATAAACAATGATTACAGAAGAAAAGCAAAAGCAATTAATTTTGGTATTCTATATGGAATCAGTCCATATGGTTTAGCTAAACAACTTGATATTTCCAACACAGAAGCAAAAGATTATATAAATGAGTATTTTATTAAATATCCAAAAATTAAAAAATATATGGACCATCAAATTGATTTCGCAAAAACCAATAAATACGTTGAAACAATTTTTAAAAGAAAAATTAATATTAAAGGAATTGCTGATAAAAATTTTGCTGTCAGGGGGTTTGCTGAAAGACAAGCTATTAACGCTCCAATACAAGGAAGTGCAGCAGACATTATTAAGTTAGCAATGATTGAAATTCATAAGGAAATAAAACTTAAAAATATTGATGCTGCAATGCTTTTACAAGTACATGATGAACTGATTTTTGAAGTCGAAAGTAAAAAATATGACAATTTAGTTAGTAATGTAAAAACAATTATGGAGTCAGTACATTTAAAATATAAAGATTTTTCAGTTCCACTCACTGTTGATTTTGGTGTTGGTGAGCATTGGGGACAGGCACACTAGACCATAGTATATGGAAATTAAAAAAAAAATTAAGAAGAGAAATCCTTTTGCTCAAGATTTAAAACTGCCTAAGTATAAACAAAGAATTGTTAGAAGTAAAAAAACATACACTAGAAAAGGAAAAAAAAAGGTTATTTAGAATTCTTCATCAAAGGTATTCATTTCGAACCATTTTTCAAGCTCATGATATCCTCCAATTTTTTCACCATTTAAAATTATTTGAGGAAAAGTTTTTGCATTTGGAAACTTTTCAAAAAAATCCTCTCTTGTATAGTCTGTATCAAGCATATAAATCTTTGGATTATATTTAGCTAACCGTAGTTTAGCTCTATCACAGTATCCACAATTAGTTTTAGAATATATCTCTGCTTCCATCAAAATGCTTCATCAAAACTTAAAGCTCTATCTGTAGGTCTTTGATACTCAGATACTCTTTTTTCAAAAAAGTTTGTAACATTTTGAACATCCAAAGCTCTCATAAAGTCAAAAGGATTCTCTGTTTTAAATACTCTGTCAAATTCAAATAGATCAGCAATTCTGTCTGCCACAGCTTCAATATACTGACACATTAAATCAGCATTCATACCAATTAAATCTACTGGTAGTGCATCTTTTACAAATTCTTTTTCAAAAGCTACTGCTTCTCTAACAATTTCTTCAAACTGTGATTGAGGCACGTCTGAAGGAATCAAAGATAAATCACTAATATCTGCATCAGTTAATGTTTTATTATTAAACTTATCTCTTAAAGTCCTAAACATTAACGATGAAAAGCTAAAGTGCATTCCTTCGTCCCTTGCAATCCAATCGTTAGATAAGGCTAAACCAGGTAATAAACCTCTTTTTCTAAAGTAATATATTGCACAAAATGAGCCTGCAAAAAACAAACCTTCAACTAATCCAAAACCTATTAATCTGGTTAGGAGATTTTGACTGCCATTAAGCCATTTTGATACCCATTGTGCTTTATGGTTAATGCATGGTACATTTTGAATTGCATCAAAAAGCATATCTTTTTCATTTGAATCTTTTACATAAGCTTCTATTTGAAGTCCGTACATTTCAGCATGAATTGATTCATTCAACATCTGCATTGAGATAAAGCATCTTGCTTCAGGTATTAGTATTTCTTTGTAGAACCTACTTGCTAAGTTTTCATTAATCATTGCCTCAGAGTTAGCAAAATAAGCAAGCACATGTTTTATAAAGTGCTTTTCACCATCATTTAAGGTTTCAAGATCTCTTAAATCATCTTGCAATGATACTTCCTCTGTTGTCCAAAAGGCTTGAATATGTTGTTTGTATCTGTCCCAAATTTCTTGATTTTTTATTGGAAATATTGATTTAACGCCTTTTGATATCATTCTATTACTCCTTCTTTAAGCACTGCAAGTTTCGCAATCTTCTGGTTCATTGTTTTGTTTAATAGTAGTATTAATATAAGCATTTTTAGCTGCTTTTTCTGATGAAACTGTAACTTTTACAGCATCAACAGCTGATCTACTTCTTAGATAATACATTCCTGTTTTAAGACCTTTTTTCCATGCATACATATGCATTGAATTAACTTTTCCAAATGTAGGCGTTGAAAGCCAAAGATTCATTGATTGAGTTTGATCAATAAATGGTGCCCTATCAGCAGACATATCTATAACAGTTTTCTGTGACACTTCCCAAACAGTTTTATAAATTTCTTTTAGTTCAGTTGGAATTTCATTTATGTTTTCAACAGATCCATTTTCTAAAATTATTTTGTCTCTCATTTCTTTATTCCACAACCCTCTTTGAGAAAGTTCATTAACTAAATATCTATTTACTAATAGAAATTCACCAGAAAGTGTTTGTCTTTTATATATATTAGAGGTTTGTATTTGGAATGTTTCAGTATTACCTAATATAATACCTGTTGACGCAGTTGGCATGCAAGCTGTGGTTAAAGAGTTTCTTACACCGTGCTCTTTAATTTTAGCTCTAAGTGAATCCCAATCCCACTTTGAGGAAGGATTAACATTCCACAGATCAAATTGAAATTTGCCCTCAGAAATGGGTGAATTTTTAAATGTTTCGTAAGCTCCTTTTTCTTTTGCTAACTCGCATGAAGCTTCTAAAGCTCCAAAATAAATTGTCTCAAAAATTAATTTATTTATTTCTTTGGCCTCCTCAGATTCATAAGCTATTCCCAACTTAAAGTAGACATCTGCAAGTCCTTGTATTCCTAAACCTATAGGTCTATGTTTATTATTAGATCTTTCTGTTTTATCAGTTGGATAGAAATTAATATCAATTACTTCATCTAAGTTTTTTGTAGCTAATTTTGCAGTTTCGTAAAGGGCATCATAGTCATATATTAATTTTTTATCTGATTTTTTTACAAACTTTGGAAGGGCTATGGATGCTAAATTACATACAGATGTTTCATTCTTATCTGAGTATTCAACTATTTCTGCACAAAGATTAGAAGATTTAATGACACCGATATTTTTTTGATTAGACTTATTATTTATAGAGTCTTTATAGAGCATGTAAGGTTGCCCTGTTTCTATTTGGGCTTCAATAATTTTAGACATTAAATCTCTTGCTTTAATTTTTTCTAAATGCTTCAGTTCATTTTCATATTTCTTGTAAAGTTTTTCAAAATCATCGCCATAAACATCTGAAAGACCAGGACATTCATGTTCACTCATAAGTGTCCATTCTTCATCATTTTCAACTCTTTTCATGAATAGATCTGGTATCCATAATGCGTAAAACAAATCTCTTGCTCTAAATTCTTCGGCACCTGTATTTTTTCTAAGTTCTAGAAATTTTTCAATGTCTGCGTGCCAAGGTTCTAAGTAAACTGCAAAAGAACCTTTCCTTTTACCTCCACCTTGATCAACCGATTTAGCAGTTTCATTAAAAATCTTAAGAAATGGAATAAGACCATTAGATTTACCATTTGTTGATTTTATTCTACTGCCACTACCTCTAATGTTGTGAGCGTGCATTCCAATACCACCTGCGGTTTTAGAAATTAGAGCACAATCTTTTATAGTATTAAAAATACCTTCTATAGAGTCATCTTCCATACCTATTAAAAAGCAAGATGATAATTGTTGCATCTTTAATCCACTATTAAACAATGTTGGAGTAGCATGAGTATACATACCACTAGATAAACTTTTATAAGTTTCTTTTATTTTATCTAAATTAAACTCGTTACCTGTAACTGTCAAAGTTACTCTCATCCATAAATCTTGAGGTCTTTCGATTGTTTTATTTTCAAATTTTAATAAATAAGCCCTAATTAGTGTTGTAAGAGCAAAATAATCAAATGTATAATCTTTGTCATAATCAATTATTGATTCTATCGTATCAGCATTTTCCATGACTTTTTTATAATAATCTTCTCTTAATAAACCATCGTCATATAAGTTCTTAGTAGCTATTATAAAACCTGGTGTTTCTTTATGAAGAGAATTTACTTTAATCCTTGCCGCTAGATAAGAATAATCAGGATGTTCAACAGTTAAAGCGGCAGCAGTTTCAGCAAGATAAGTATCAATTTCAACTGAACTAATATCACTGTATAAGCCTGGAACAGCTTTTTGAACAACGACAATTGGATCAATATTTAAACCAGTAGATAGAACAGAAACTCTGTTAGTTATTTTATCAAGTGAAATTGGCTCTTTACTTCCATCTCTTTTAGTTACCATCATTGAAGAAGCTTTTTCTCCAACTTGTTCTTTTAGTTTTTTAGTATGATACCTTGAAGCTGCTCTTTGTTCTCTATATAAAACATATGCTCTAGCAACTTTATGATGTTCATCCCTCATAAGAGCAAGCTCCACTTGGTCTTGTATATCCTCAATGTGAATCATATCACCGTCAGCAATCCGTCTTGTTAGAGCTGAGACAACTTTATGTGTTAAGGCTTCTACAGTTTTATGAATTCCATCTTGTTGCTCCTTTTCCTTATTTTTATCATTTCTAATTTTTGTTTGAGCTAGGAATGCTTTCTTAATAGCATTAGAAATCTTATCAGATTTAAAAGGAGTAATTGCTCCGTCACGACGTACAACGCTTAATGTTAAAATATTTACACTTTTTTCTTCTGAAATTTTTGCTGATACCTGTAGATTGTCTGCCATTTATATTCTATCCATTTTTAAAAAATTATTGTCGAAAAACACAATATGTAGTGCCGCCGAAAAGGGACAATACAACATTTGCTCAATATCGCAATAAGAACAAAATAAGAACATAAATATTTTTTTTCTCATGTCAATCACTTACTTAATTCATTTTTTCAAGACAGAAACAAGTTATTGAAATATTTACATTTACTTATTAACTTAAATCACATTTTATTAAATATACTAACTTAGCAATTTTTTCTTTGAACTTAAATCTGCCATAAATTATTAATAAAATCTATCATGCCTAATATAGCATTAGTTGATGATGAGCAGTCGATTCTTACATCTGTCTCTCTTTCTCTAGAAAGTGAAGGTTTTACAGTAGATACATTTCTTAATGGAGTTGAGGCCTTGGAAGCTCTTGAAACCAAATCTTATGATTTAGGATTATTTGATATTAAGATGCCTAAAATGGATGGAAACGAACTTCTTTCAAAAGTACGTTCAAGCAAGATAGAAAAACTAAAAGATCTTCCAATTATTTTTTTAACATCAAAAGATCATGAACAAGATGAAATTATTGGATTAAGAATGGGTGCCTCAGATTATATAAGAAAACCATTTTCACAAAAGCTATTGAACGAACGTGTAAGAACAGTTCTAAGAATTCATAATAATAGAAATGATGAAAGTAAAGATAATAAAATCAATAAACAAAATTTTATAAAAGGTGATTTGATATTGGATGAAGATAAACAATTATGTTTTTGGAAAGGTCTAGAAATAGAGCTTACAGTAGCTGAGTTTAACCTAATTAAATCACTTGCGCAGTATCCAGGAGTTGTAAAAGATAGAAATCAATTAATGGACGCTATGTATGGTGATTCTATATACGTTGATGATAGGACTATTGATAGCCATATAAAGAGATTAAGAAAAAAATTCAGATCTTATGATAATTCTTTTGACCAAATAAGAACAAGATATGGTTCTGGATATTCTTGGCGTGATTAAAAGATTATTTAGCTTATCAAGTTATAATTTAACATTTCAACTTATTATTCTTAACTTAATTATTGTATTTTTTGGTTTGGTATTTTTATCTTATTTCAATTTAAACTTAATTCAAAATAATAAATTCATAGATAATAGAGACCAATCAATAAGATTAAATATATCAAATATTACAAAATATTTAGAAAATACTTCAATACTAAGAGTTCCAATTTTTCAGTATGATTATCGTTGCAGATACCTTCAAGATATTGAAGCATACAAGGAGAGCTGTGATTTGGCAGATAATATTAATCCTATCCAATTGTCAGAACCAGAGTTAGAAAAGTTTACTACTGAACAATTTATATTTCAAAACTTTAGTGATAAAGATTTTAACACTGTTATTTACAATGAAAATTGGATTAAAATTGCGGACTCATCAAATTTATTTTTGAGCACAGAAGTAGAAGAGATAGATTTATCTGAAACACGTGAAAATATAGTTGATTTCTCAAATTTTTTCGAAAAAATTTATATTAATAATTTTAATCATATTAATAATTACATTCTTGAAAATAAATTCACTAAAAATTTAGATAAAAATATTCATGAGATTATTTTGATTATTGACACTATTAAAGAAAAGCAGAAACTCGTTAAAACGTTCAAAGATGAAAATAGTGATATAACTAGAATTTTAACATCACCTATAATCCAAGATAATAAAGTCTATGGAGTTGTTCTGATAAAGTACAAATTATTATTAAATAATAATGAACTTGCTAGACAATCTTTGAATTTCTTTAACTTTTTTCTCTTATTTATTGTAGTTACAATTTTATTATCATTTATTTTTTTGAGAGGTCTCATAACACCACTAAGGCAACTAACTAAAATCACTGTCCTTGAGAGAGATAAAACAAATAAAAAAAAATTAATATACCCTCTTAGATCTGATGAAATTGGTATTTTATCAAACCAAATACAACTTATGTCAAACGAATTGAAATCACAAATCAACCAATTAGAAAAATTTAGCTCTGATGTTGCTCATGAACTAAAAAATCCACTTACTGCAATAAAATCTTCCATTGAATTACTAACCAGTAAAAACATAACTAAAGAAAATAGATCAAAATTAATAAATAATTTTAATAAAGACATAGACAGAATGAATAAATTGATTTCTGATATTTCTCATTTTTCAAAAACTATTGCAGAAATTGAAATAGAAAATTTTGAACTAACTAATGTAAACAAATTTTTAAAAGAAAATTTTGGTGAAAAATCAACTAATAAAAAAAATATTAAAATTTTACTTCAAACTGATAATAATAAAAATTTAGTACTTCTCAACAAAGATAAATTTTTGCAGGTAATCCTAAATTTATTAGATAATAGTATTTCGATTGCCAAAAATAACTCAAATATTCTAATAACATCAAATAAAAAAAATGAAAATTATGTTGAAATTAAAATTTATGATCAAGGAAAGGGTATAGATTTTAAAGAAAAAAATAAAATTTTTGAACGATTTTATACTGATAGGATAGTGGATAGAGACCAACACTCTGGTCTTGGGCTTTCTATATCATATGAAATAATTAATTCATTTAATGGTTCAATTGAATTAACAGAAAGTGACAAATTAGACTTCAGAGGTGCTTGTTTTCTGATTAAATTACCATTAAAAAGTCAAAATAATCATAAAGGAATACAATCATGAGTGAAGATTTTAAGGTTAAAGACATTAGTTTAGCTGATTTTGGTGATAAAGAAATTGCAATAGCTGAAACAGAAATGCCAGGTTTAATGGCATTAAGAGAAGAGTATGGTGATTCTAAACCTCTAGATGGGGCAAGAATTGTGGGTTGTTTACATATGACAATACAAACTGCTGTTTTAATTGAGACTCTGGTATTTTTAGGTGCTACTGTTAGATGGAGTTCATGTAATATTTTTTCTACTCAAGATCACGCTGCAGCAGCAATAGCTGCTAAAGGCATTCCAGTATTTGCTTGGAAAGGAATGACAGAAGAAGAATTTTGGTGGTGTATTGAGAAAACATTAGAGGGTCCAGATGGTTGGAAGCCAAATATGATTTTAGATGATGGTGGAGATGCTACAAAAATAATTCATGAAAAGTATCCAAAAATGTTGGAAGAAATTTTAGGTTTATCAGAAGAAACAACAACAGGTGTCCACCGTTTGAAAGAAATGGAAAAAAATGGAACATTAAAGGTACCAGCAATAAATGTTAATGACTCAGTTACTAAATCTAAATTTGACAACTTATATGGTTGTAAGGAAAGTTTAGTAGATGGTATCAGAAGAGGTACTGATGTAATGATGGCTGGTAAAATAGCCGTTGTAGCTGGATATGGAGATGTTGGTAAAGGCTCAGCAGCTAGCTTAAGAGGTGCAGGCGCACGTGTTTGTGTGACTGAAATAGATCCAATTAATGCACTTCAAGCGGCAATGGAAGGTTACGAAGTTGTCACAATGGATGATGCTTGTAAATATGGCGATATATTTGTTACTGCTACTGGTAATCTTGATGTTATTACGCAAGATCATATGAGACAAATGAGGGATCGTGCTATTGTTTGTAATATTGGACATTTTGATAACGAAATACAAACAGAAGCTCTTCAAAATTACAAGTCTGATGAGATTAAACCACAAGTAAGAGAAGTAGAATTTCCAGATGGTAAGAAAATATTATTACTATCAGAGGGAAGGCTTGTTAACTTAGGAAATGCTACTGGTCATCCAAGTTTTGTTATGAGTGCATCATTTACTAATCAGGTTTTAGCCCAACTTGAGCTTTGGAAAAATTCTAAAAATTATGAAAATAAGGTTTATGTTTTGCCAAAACATCTTGATGAAAAAGTTGCTTCATTACATTTAAAGAAAGTTGGTGCAAAATTAACAGAATTAACTGATAAACAAGCAGAATATATTGGTGTTAGTAAGCAAGGACCATTTAAAGACAATACATACAGATATTAGGAGCTAAGGAGTTAATATGAAAAGATCTTATTTATTTACAAGTGAATCAGTTTCTGAAGGCCACCCAGATAAAGTTTGTGATAGAATTTCGGATATGGTTGTTGATACTTATTTATCATCTGGTGATCCACAAACACGTGTAGCTTGTGAGACTTTGACCACTACTAATAAAGTAGTTCTTGCTGGAGAAGTAAGAGGTCCATCAGTTTCTAAAGATCAGATTATATCGCAAGTTAGAGATTGTATTAAAGATATTGGTTATGAACAAGATGGCTTTCATTGGAAGAATTGTGATGTTGAAAGCTTTCTTCATGAGCAATCAGCTGATATCGCTATGGGAGTTGACTCTGGTAGTAATAAAGATGAGGGGGCAGGTGATCAAGGCATCATGTTTGGTTTTGCTTGCAAAGACACTGAATCATTAATGCCAGCACCGATACATTATTCTCATCAAATTTTATTTAAAATGGCACAAGCTCGTAAAGATGGATCTGCATCTGGCCTAGAACCCGATTCAAAAAGTCAAGTTACAATGCTTTATGAAAACGGTAAGCCAAGTAAAGTTACATCTTTAGTTATTTCTTCACAACACAAAGAAGGTTTGTCACCAGAGGACGTTAAAGAAATTGTTAAACCTTATGTATATGAATGTATACCTAATGACTTATTAGAAGGTCTCAAAGATGAAGAATTTTATGTTAATCCTACAGGCAACTTTGTAATTGGAGGGCCTGATGGTGACTCTGGTCTAACAGGTAGAAAAATAATTGTTGATACTTATGGTGGTGCAGCACCGCATGGTGGTGGAGCATTCTCTGGAAAGGATCCATCTAAAGTTGATAGATCTGCAGCATATGCAGCTAGATACTTGGCAAAAAATGTTGTTGCTGCTGATCTTGCTGATGAATGTACTATACAGTTATCTTATGCAATAGGAGTATCAAAACCTTTATCAGTATATGTTAACACTAATGGAACAAATAAAGTCGATGAACAAAAGATAGAAAAATCTGTACAAGATTTATTTGATCTAAGCCCTAGAGGGATAAGAGAACATTTAAAACTAACAAATGCAATTTACGTTCCTACATCTGCTTACGGACATTTTGGTAGAGAGCCAAGTGAAAAGGGGCATTTTACTTGGGAAAAAACTGATCTAGTGGAAGCTCTAAAAGGTATTGCATAACAAAATTTGCACAAATTTAGTAATCAAATTTTAGATCTCCGTGAACTCGAAAAGTTAGCAACTAATTTATGTAAAGGTATATCTGTTGGTGATATTTACTTATTTCAAGGTGAGCTAGGCGCTGGTAAGACAACATTTGCAAGATTATTAATTAATAATCTTTATGTATTAAATAATTTACCAGAACCACCTTCAGTTAATAGTCCAACATTTCCTATTTTGATAACATATGAATTAAATTCATCACAAATTTATCATTATGACCTTTATAGAATTAAAAATTTTAGAGAATTAGAAGAATTAGATTTTTTTGAAAATCTAAACAACAACATTACATTTATAGAATGGCCTGAAATGTTAATTAATTTACCACTAAAGAAAAAACATTGTTTAATAAATTTAGATATGATTACTGAAACTAAAAGAAAAATTAATATTAGTTTTAATCAATAAATTAATGAATTCTGATCATAACAATTTAGAAAAAATTGTAGACGGATTATCCAATAAATTAATTTATAGAAAAAAAGAAAAAAAAAATAATAAAATAATAATTGATTTTTCTAAAGATAGAGAAGAATTTAAAAATTTTCTTAATGTCTATGAGATATTACTTAAAGTAAATATTTCAATTCCTAAGATATATGAGGTTAATCAACAACAATATAAAATATGTATGCAAGATTTTGGAACTGATAGATTTAATAAAATATATAATAAAGGTAATCTTTATAAACTTTTAAAGCTGGCTGTAGATAATATCATTGTTATTCAAAATGAAACAAATTTAAAAAATTTAAATAATTTAAAAGAATATACCTTTGAAGATTTAAAAATTGAACTTAAAGAGTTTGTTAATTATTATATTCCAAGTAAAAATATTTTAAATTTTCCAACATCAAAATTTTATAAATTATGGGAAGATATTTTTTATTCTCAAAATTACAATATGGGTAACTTTGCTCATAAAGACTTTGAATTTGTTAATTTATTTTTTTTAGAAAATTATAAATCACATTTACAATGTGGAATCATTGATTTTCAAAGTGCTTTTATGGGATTTATAGGATGGGACTTATTGTCATTATTAGAAAACCCAAGAATTAATTTTACAAGAGATTATAATGAAAAACTAATTGAATATTTCTATGATAAATCTCCAATTATTGAAAATCTCAATACTTTTCGTGAACAATATTATGTTTTAAGCTTAGCCCGACAGACACGACTACTTGGTAGATGGCAAAATTTACTTAGTAAAAATAAACATAATCATTACCTAGATTATTTAAAAATAACTAAATCAAGAACAATAGCAACATTGAGCAATATTAATAATCTTGAATTAAAATTAATTTATGAAAAGTATTTATAATTTATGAAGAATTTTACGTTAATGATTTTATGTGCAGGTTTTGGATCAAGAATGCGAAATTTGACACGCAGCACACCAAAACCTTTGTTAAAATATAAAAATAAAATATTATTAAAGAACACAATTGATTTTTTTATTAATATTGGATCTGATGAAATCTTAGTAAATACACATTATTTACATAATAAAATTAAAAAGTATTTGGAAACAAATTTTAAAAATTATCCCATTCAGATTGTCTATGAAAAAACAATACTAGGTACAGGTGGAGGAGTAAAAAATATTTTCAATTATACAAAAAGAAAAAAAATATGTGTTGTTAATTCTGATATTTTTTGGACTAAAGAAAATAAACCACATATCAAAAATTTTCTCAAAAATTATCAAAATGTTACACACTGTAAAATGTTGATGTCGAAAGATATTAATTTTTTAGGTTTAAAAAAAGAAAATGGAGATTTTCATTTAAAAAGAAATGTAGTTAAAAATTGGAAAAGTAAAAACAAGAAACTGTATTATTCTGGTCTTCAAATTGTATCTAAAAATATCTTCAATAATAGGAAAAAAATGTTCCCCATGAATGAAATTTGGACAAAACTAATTAAAAAAAACAAAATGAGAGGCTATTTAATTCCTTCTAAAATTAGACATATTGGGGATAAAAAATCATTTTTTGAAAATTAGATTTAATTTAGCTTGATAATGGATAAAAATTTCTTAAATGTCTAATATGTCTACATTAGTAACAAATGATCAAAACTTCGATAAAGATATTTCAAACAATGATGTTCCAGTTGTAGTTGATTTTGGAGCAGAATGGTGCGGTCCATGTAAAGTACTTGATCCAATTTTAGAAGAAATAGCTGCTGAAAACAAAGACAAAGTTAAAATATATAAAATGAATATTGATGAGAATCCCATGACACCACAAAAATATGGTATTAGAGGTATTCCAACAATAATGATTTTCAAAGAAGGTGAGTTAATTGATACTAAAGTTGGCAGTCTTCCTAAAACAGCCTTAGAAACCTGGATACAATCCAATTTATAATAATTTTTTTCTAATTTTTCCTATTAAATACAATGAACCAGTAATTAAATATATCTTTCGTTGATTAGATCTAAAATATTTTAAAGCACTATTTATATCATTTATTTGTTCACATTTAATAGAATGTAAGTCACAAATTTCGTTAATTTGTTTAGTTTTAAATGAATTTTTCTCATCTGGGATTTTTATAGCTAAAACCTTTGATATTCTTGTTTTTATTTTATCTAAAAATAAACTTGCTTTCTTATTATTTAACATTCCAAATAAGACTATTGGTTTTATTTTTTTAGTTTTTAAAAATTCATTTAGCTTTTCAGCCCCGTCAATATTATGTGATCCATCAAGAATTATTTTATTATTTTTATAATTAATAACCTCTAATCTACCTGGCCAAACCGTTCCTTTTATTGCTGCATTAATTTTTTTTGTATTTAATTTATATCCCATATTTTTCATAATTTTTGCAAAATATATTGATATTGATGCATTTTCTTCCTGATGTTTTCCATTTAATGAAGGATTAGTATAGAAATATTTTTTTCTATCTATTTTTATCTCAAACTTATTTTTTAAAGATTTTGTAACTCGGAATTCTTTTCCATAAAAATATTTATTTTTAAACTTATTTAATTTTTTTTGAATATGATCTTTTAGTTCTTTTTTTTGTTTACCAACTAAAACAAAATCACAATTCTTCACTATACCCAATTTTTCATTAGTAATTCTTTTAAGTGTTTTTCCTAGAAATTCTTCATGGTCAAAACTAATTGGTGTTAAAATACTACAAATTTTTTTTGGTATTATATTAGTTGCATCTAATCTACCACCTAACCCAGTTTCTAATATTAGAAAGTCAGATTTTGTCTGTTTAAATAACAAGAAGGCTGCAGCTGTTGTTATTTCAAAGAAAGTAATTGGTTTATTATTATTTACTTTTTTTACTAATTTTAGAGTGTTATAAAGTTTTTTAGTACTAACTTCCTTATTGTTAAGAATAATTCTTTCATTAAACCTAGACAAATGAGGCGAGATATATGCATCACATTTATACCCATTCTTAACTAAGATATTTTTTATAAAACTTTGTACTGAACCCTTTCCATTTGTTCCGGCAATATGAATAGTTTTTGGAAGATGATCTTGAGGATTGCCTAATCTTTTTAATAAAAACCCTAATCTATCTAAAGAAAGGTCAATATATTTGGGATGAAGTTTTACAAATTCATCTAACAACTTTTCTGTCTTAGATTTCACTAATGACTTATATGATCTAATACTTTATATAAAGTTTCTTTAAGGTCTTTTCTATGAGAAACAATATCTACCATTCCATGATCTTTCAGATATTCAGCTTTTTGAAAATCTATAGGTAATTCTTCTCTGATTGTATCCTGAATTACTCTTTTACCAGCAAAGCCGATAGTTGCACCTTGTTCAGCAATTGTAATATCTCCCAACATTGCAAATGAAGCAGTTACACCTCCAGTAGTAGGTTCTGTTAATATTACTATATATGGAATTTTATTTTCGTTTAGTAATTCAACTGCTGCAATAGTTCTAGGCATTTGCATTAAACTTATTATGCCTTCCTGCATTCTTGCTCCCCCAGAAGAAGTAACAATTACATAAGGTAATTTGTTTTCTATAGCTAACTTTGCTCCTTTAACTATACCTCCACCAACTGCTCTACCCATCGATCCTCCCATAAATTCAAAATTCATTAAACCTAAAATTATTTTTTTCTCATGAATTCTACCTTTAGTAAGAATAAAAGCGTCTTTTCTTTTTGTCTTATTTCTATAATCTTTAAGCCTGTCCTTATATTTCTTTTTGTCTACAAATTTTAGAGGATCATCAGATATATCATCTAATTCTATGTCAATATATTCATCATTTTCATATAATAATTTTATTCTATCTTCCGCTGACATTCTGAAATGATAATCACAATTCATACATACTCTAAGGTTTTCAGATAGATCTTTGTGATGAATCATATTTCCACATGATAGGCAATTGTTCCATAGTTTTTCTTGAACTTTTTTTCTATTAACTAATGAAGATAGTTTGGGTTTAACAAAATTGGTCAACCAGTTCATACAACTGTTCCATTTTTTAATTTTTTTACAAAATCATCAATTTCAATAAGCATTTTTTTCTTATTATTTAAATTTTCTTCAATGATCTTAATGATACTTGATCCAACTACTGCTCCATCTGCAACTTTACAAATATTATTTACATCTAATTCATCTTTAATCCCAAAACCTGGAATTACAGGTAGGTTTGAATGTTGCTTTATGAAATTAATATATTTAGTTATATCTTCCATTTTTGCAGATTTTTGGCCAGTTGTTCCCATTACACTCACTAAATATAAGAAACCACTAGCATTTTTAAGAATGAGCTTCAGTCTATCTTCATCTGTTGTTGGAGTTATAAGTCTTATCAAATCAATATTATTTTCTTTGAGCTCTTTGAACAATTCAATATCTTCTTCAGGTTGTAAATCAACAATTATCAATCCACTTACACCATTTAATAAACACTGATTTACAAATCTTTTAACTCCATAATGTAAAATAATATTATAATATCCCATTAAAATAATCGGGATATTTTTGTTTGTATTTTTTGCATTAGAAACTAATGAAAAAATTAGATCTAAATTAATACCTTCATTAATAGCTCTATTACTTGATAATTGAATTATTGGTCCATCAGCCATTGGGTCTGAAAATGGCATACCTATTTCAATAATATCTACTTTATTTTTTATTAAAACTTTAATAATTTCATTGGAAGTGTTAAAATCTGGATCTCCACCTGTAATAAAAGTAACTAATTTTTTATTTTCTTTTGTAAAAATACTACCAATTGTATCGTTCATTATATTTTTATTTTAAGCTCATCTGCAATAGTAAAAATATCTTTGTCACCCCTACCACACATATTCATAACTATTATTTTATCTCTGTCATAATTTTTAGCTATTTTTCTTAAAACTGATAATGCGTGTGACGGTTCTAGGGCAGGAATTATGCCCTCTAGTTTACAGCAATATTGAAATGCGTCTAATGCTTCTTTGTCAGTTGCAGACATGTATTTAACTCTTTTTTCTTCAAATAAAAAAGAGTGCTCCGGACCAATCCCAGGATAATCTAAGCCTGCCGAAATTGAATGAGCCTCTTGAATTTGGCCATCTTCTGATTGCAGAAGATATGTTTTATTTCCATGAAGAACTCCTGGTTTACCACCTGTCAAGCTCGCTGCATGTTTGCCTGTATTGATACCATGTCCTGCTGCTTCAACAGCTATCATTTCAACACTACTATCATCAAGAAATTCGTAAAATAATCCTAGAGCATTAGATCCACCACCAATACATGCTATTAAAGTATCTGGTAATTTTCCTTCAGTTTCCATCATTTGTTCCTTTACCTCTTTTCCAATGATTGACTGAAAATCTCTAACCATTGCAGGATATGGATGTGGACCTGCTGCAGTACCTATTATATAAAAAGTATCTTCAACATTTGTGACCCAATCTCTTAACGCTTCATTCATAGCATCCTTCAAAGATTTAGATCCAGTAGATACACTTCTTATTTCAGCTCCCAATAATTTCATTCTAAATACATTTGGTGATTGTCTTTCAATATCTTTTTCACCCATATAAACAATGCAAGGTAATCCAAATAACGCACAAACAGTTGCAGTTGCAACGCCGTGTTGTCCAGCACCAGTTTCAGCAATTATTCTTTTCTTACCCATTTTTTTTGCTAATAATATTTGTCCCATACAATTATTAATTTTGTGGGCTCCCGTATGATTAAGTTCGTCTCTTTTAAAATATATTTTTGGACCATTTAAATCTTGAGTAATTCTTTCAGCGAAAAATAATGGACTAGGTCTGCCTACATATGTTTTTAAATAATAATGAAAATCCTTTATAAAATCTTTATCTTGTTTGATTTTTGCATATTCTTTCTCCACTTCCAAAATAAGTGGCATTAATGTCTCAGAAACATACCGACCACCAAATTGTCCAAAATATCCTTTTTCATTAGGATAATTTTTATATGAATTTTTAAGCATGATTAATTTTACTCATTAGTTTATTTATAATGTGAATATCTTTAATGCCAAGTTCTTTTTCTACACCTGATGATAAATCTATTCCGAAAGGAGAGATTTTGGATTTTACTATATTTATGTTGCTTAAATTTATACCCCCTGAAAGAAACCATGGAGTTTTTAAAGAGTAGTTTTTAATTATATTCCAATCAAAGCTTTTCGAATTTCCTCCAGGTAATTCATTTTTTTTTGGCTTATAATCAAATAAATAGTAATCTGCAGAGTCGTATTTATATACTTTTTCAAGATCTTCTTTTTTGCTAATTGATAAAGATTTTATAACCTTAACGTTCAGTTTTTTTATATTTTTAATGTAATAATTATCTTCATTTCCATGAAGTTGAATATATTTAAGTTTCAATTTTTCTACTAATTCAATTATAGTATTAAATTCCTCATTCACGAAAACAGCTACTCCATTTATGTTTAATTTTTTAGAAAAATTTTGAAGATTTTTTGCCTCATTAAAAGTTATATTTCTTGGGCTTTTGGAATAAAAAATCATACCAAAAAAATTAACTTTATTTTCTTCACAACAAAGAAGAGTTTCTATTGTTTTAATTCCACAAATTTTTGTAATCATTTATTTTAAATAAGAATTAATTTCTTTTATAGTTTTTAATGGATTTTTTGCTTTTGTTATGGGGCGTCCTATAACAAGATAGTCAGAACCTAATTTGATAGCTTCTCTGGGACTCAAAGTTCTTTTTTGATCATCTTTTAGTTTAACACTATTTAATCTTATTCCAGGTGTAACAATGATAAAGTTTTTACCACAAACTTTTCTTATATATTTTACCTCTTTTGGACTACATACTATACCATCTAAGTTAAATTTTTTTGCTTCAAGTGCAAATTTTTTTACCAAACTTTCTACACTCTTTTCATTATAATATTTATTTGTTTCCTTATCATTTAAGCTTGTTAAAACTGATACACCAAGTATTTTAGTTTTCTTTTTTTTTAATAAACTTGCTCTCATCATTTCATCTCCACCTGAAATATGAATTGTAGTGAATTTGGGTTTTAATTTGGAGATTGCTTTTATTCCTTTCTCAACTGTATTTGGTATATCATGCAGCTTTAAGTCGAGAAAAATATTTGAGCTAATTTTTTTAATCTGATTGTAACCTTCAATTCCAAAATTAAAAAAAAATTCGTAACCTATTTTAAAGGAATTAACTTCATTCTTTATTTCTTCAACTAACTCTAATGTTTTTAGTATATTATTATTGTCTAGGGCAACTATAATTTTCTTTTCATTCATTATTAATTGAATTTAACTTTTTATGAAATGTTTTACCAATTTTGAAATGAAGTTTGAAAGTTTTATTTTTAAAAATTTTTTCATTAGTCTTTGGATTTCTAACAAATTTTTCTTTATTTACTTTTTTTGTAATTGTTCCAAATCCTCTGATTTCAATATTTTGGCCATTTTTCAAACTAAGTGAAATATTTTTTATAAATAAATCAAAAAAATTTTCAATGTCATCTGGGTTTATATTATTATGTTTTCTTTTTAAAGTATTCAAAATATCTGACTTTAACATCAGATTATTTTTTTAGAACTGAACCTAATATATCTCCAAGAGATGCACCTGATGTACTTGATCCATATTTTGATAAAGCTTCTTTTTCATCTTGAATTTCTAACTCTTTGATAGATAAATTCAAGTTACGTGTTTTGTTTTCTATAGAAACTATGATTGAATCTATTTTTTCTCCAACAGCAAATCTATCAGTTCTTTGTTCATTTTTATCTTTAGATAAATTTGATTTTTTAATTATTCCATAAATTTTATTTTCAATATCTAACTCAATTTTTAAACCTTTTTCATCTAATTCAATAACCTTTCCAGTAACTTTAGATTTTAATGGATTTTTCTCTAAATATGATTGGACGGGATCATCATTTAAGTGCTTAATACCTAAACTAATTCTTTCTTTTTCAACATTTATATCAAGAATTTTTACTTTAACTTTATCGTTCTTTTTAAAATTCTTTAAAATTTCGATACATTCTTTTTCATCCCAACTTAGATCTGAAACATGAACCATTCCGTCAATTTCATCCTGAACTTTTACAAAGATTCCGAAATCAACAATGTTAACAATTTCTGTTTCAAATGAATCATTGATATTGTAGGTATCTTCAAGCTTAGACCATGGATTTTCTTTCATTTGTCTTAGGCTACACACAACTCTTTTCTTATCTTGGTCTATCTCCAAAACTTTAACTTCAATTTCTTCATCTATAGTAACAATTTTGGATGGATGTGGTGGTTTTTTTAACCACGTTAATTCATTTATTTGAATTATACCATCATATTTTTGATCAATTATAATATTGATATAGCTATCACTTACATTAATAACTTTAGCAGTAATTTGCGTATCAATTTTAATATTTTCTTCAACATCATCCCATGGGTTGTCTGTTAATTGTTTAATTCCTAAACTTAATCTAGATAGTTCTTCATCAAATTTTAGAACTTTAACTTTTATTTTTTGATTAAGCTCTAAAATATCTGAAGGGTTGATTATTTTTGTCCAAGAAATATCAGTAACATGAACTAGGCCGTCTATGCCTCCGAGATCAATAAATGCTCCATAATCAGTAATATTTTTTATTTTACCTTCAATGATTGATCCTTCATTAATTGTACTTAATAATTCTTTTCTTTGTTCTTTAAGTTCGCTTTCAGTTATGGCTTTTCTTGAAACAACAATGTTGCCTCTATATTTATCCATTTTTAAAATTAGTAACTCCATTGGTTTATTAAGTAACTCTTTTGTATCTTTTGTTATTTGTCTGGTATCAATTTGACTGCCTGGAAGAAATGCGGTTACTCCATCAAGATCGACACTCATGCCTCCTTTAACACGATTAAATGGAACTCCTGTTACGACTTTGTTATTTGTAAAACAATCTTGAAGATTATGCCAAGCTTTTTGTTTAATGGCCTTTTCTCTTGACAATAGAGTTTCTCCATAAGCGTTATCAACATTTTCAATATAAACTTCAGTTTCATCCCCAACATTTACCTCAATATTTTGACCAGGTCTTGAAAATTCACTTAATGGTATACGACCCTCACTTTTTAAACCAACATCAATGGTAACAATATCATTTTCAATAGAGATTATTTTTCCTGGTATAATAGTCTTTTCTTTTACATTAGTATTTTTGAATGAATTTGATATCATTTTATCATATTCTGAATTTGATATTTTACTTGCTGTCTCTTGGCTCATATATGTTTCTTTATTAAATTATTAATTTCTTTAATTGTTTTTTTAAAATCACTTTCGTTACTAATACGATAGGCACCTTTAGGAATTATTAGTGGCGAGTTTTTTCTCAATTTGTCTTTTTTATCTCTCAATTTAATATCTTTCAAAATTTTTGGGTATATAGACTTTTCGCCACTATCAATCAACTGTTTATATCTCCTTTTTGCTCTAATTTGTTCATTTACATCAATATATAGTTTCAAATCTGCTTTTTTAAAAACTACTGATCCAATGTCCCTTCCATCAATAACAAATCCTCTTATTTTAGGATTTTCTCTATTAACAAAATTTTTTTGTTCATTATTTATAAAATTTCTAACAAATGAGTGTATGGCTATTTTAGATGAAATTCTGCTAATTTTCTCTGATCGAAGTTTTTTATCCTTTCTAAAAGATAACAATTTATTTTTAGTTATTATTCTAATTATTCTTTTAATTTCATTCTCATTATTAATATTTACATTTCTTTTATATAAAATTGAAGCAAGTCTGCGATATAAAGTTCCAGAGTCTAAATGTTTAAGCTTCCATTTTTTGCTTATGTATTTTGCTATTCTACCCTTTCCTGAAGCTGCAGGTCCATCTATGGTTAAAATAAATTTCTTCAATATAAATTTCCACCATGTTTATTAAAAATATTTATAAAGTTTGGAAAGCTTGTATTGATAGACTCTGCATCATTGATTTTTAATGGACCAATTATTGAACCCATTACAGAAAATGCCATTGCTATTCTGTGATCAAAATCTGTTTCAATATTTTCATCTTTAATCTGATAATTGTTTGAAGGATAAATATAAAGATCATTTCTTTTTACTTCACATTTTACTCCACATTTTGTTAAATTTTTTTCTATAAGCTCCAATCTATTACTTTCTTTAACTTTTAATTCTCCAAGACCTTTAAAAATACTTGGACTGCTTGCAAAAGCTGCTGCAACAGCTAAGATTGGATATTCATCTATCATTAAATCCGCCATACTTTCTTCAAGTATGCACCCATTTAAATTAGAACTCTTAATTTCCATATCACATATCTCTTCGTTATTAATTTTTCTTTTATTTTTATATAAAATATTGGCGCCCATTTTTTTCAGAGCAATTAAAATCCCATTTCTAGTTGAATTGATATTTATTTTCTCAAGATTAATTTTAGAATTTTTATTAATTAAACATGCTACAATAAAAAATGAACTACTTGAGAGATCACTAGGTACAGAAATATTTTTTGATTTTAATTCTTTTTGCCCATTAACAATTATTTTACTTTTATTATCTACTTTCTTTATATTTATATCAGCATCAAATGATTTTAACATTATTTCAGTATGATTTCTTGTAATTCGATTTTCTTTAATTATGGTAGTGCCATAAGCATTTAAGGAAGCTAGTAGTAAACCTGATTTTATTTGTGCTGAAGGAATTTTAATTTCTATTTCAGTTCCAGATAATTTTTTTCCTAAGATTTTGATTGGTAAAATTCCATTATTTGTATCAAATTCAGCTTGCATTTCTTTTAATGGATTAGTTATTCGTTCCATTGGCCTGGATGAAAGAGATTTATCTCCAGACAAAACTGCATTAAAATTTTGAGAAGAAAGCAATCCCAAAAGTAATCTTGCACTTGTTCCTGAATTTCCTAAATAAATCTCATGCTCAGGTTTTTTTAGTGAATTTAATCCCTTTCCATAAATTATCGTTTTATTTTGAAATTTTTCAATTTTAACACCCATATCTTTAAAAGCTTTGACTGTATGATTAACATCATCAGAGTTTAGTAAATTATCAATTTCACATATACCATTCGAAATTGATGGTATAATTATAGATCTGTGAGATATAGATTTATCTCCGGGAATAATGGGCGTACCATTTATTCCATTATTTGATTTTGAACTAATCATTATTAAAGAGTAAATTCTGTACCTAAATAGAATTTTTTTATTTTATCATTTTGCACAGCTTCATTTGGATATCCTTCAAAATAAATGGCACCTTCATTTACAATATAAACTTTATCAACAATTTTTAGTGTTTCTCTAACATTGTGATCAGTTATTAAAATACCTATATTTTTTTGTTTTAGTTTTTGTATTATAATTTTAATTTCTTCTATCGACACAGGATCAATTCCTGTTAGCGGCTCATCTAATAACAAATATTTAGGATTAGAAGCCAATGTTCTTGCAATTTCTAGTCTCCTTCTCTCTCCTCCAGACAGTACAATTGATTTTGATTTCCTAACATGATTTATGTCGAATTCATTTAGCAAATTTTGTAAAATTATTTCATGTTTATTTTTATCATCCTCAACAACTTCAATTATAGATAATAAATTGTCCTCAACGTTCATTCCTCTAAATATCGATGCTTCTTGAGGTAAATAACTTAAACCTAGCACTCCTCTTTTATAAATTGGATAATTTGAAATATCATCTTTATCAAGAAAAATAGAACCTCTGTCAGGTTTTACCAACCCTACTATTATATAAAAACTTGTTGTCTTTCCTGCTCCATTTGGACCTAATAAACCAACTATTTCACCTCTTTTAATATTAATACTTATATCTCTTACAACGTCTTTGTTACCATAGGCTTTAGAAATTTTTTTTATAACTAACCCATCATCCAATATTTTAAATTTATTCATTTTTATTTGATATTATCACTTTTACCTTATTTGCATTATTTGATTTTACTTTATAAGATTGTGTTAGAGTATTCATCGTTCCATAATCTCCAGTAACAATTTCACCATCTCTAGATATTTTAACATTATCTTTAAGTTCCATTATTGAAGTATCTTTATTATAATTTATTCTATTAGCAAACATTTCTGTATTATTTGTCTTTAAGTAAGATATGTTTTCATCAAATACATCTAAACGAATTATATCTTTGATGTTTGTTGATGTATCAAAAATTCCATCAATTTTCTCTCCTTTTAAATAAATTGTTTCAGTTTTTAACGAAGAATTCGAACCCTTCAATGAAAATTTACCATTTGTATTATTTACTACAATTTCATTATTAGACTTCATAATAACATCTTTTGTGTCTAATATAGATTTCACACCATTGATAATTATTATCTCTTCATCAAGTTCAAAAAAAATTTTTTCCCCTCTTGCGCTTAAACCATAAGATGAGGATTCAAAAATTACATTATTAAAAGCCTCTATTTTTTTTATATCGTAAAGATCATTCTCAAAATAAATTTTAACTTCATCTCCTGATAATTTTAAATTGTCAGAGGTAATAATTACATTTTTTTTTAGTAAATAAAATTTTTGCTCTTGGAAAACTTCTATTCCTTCTTCTGAGATAATTTCTGTTTCTCCTATTTGTCTTGCATAGCTTCCATTTATTACTATAAAAATTAATAAAATTGTTAATCTTATCATTTTAAAATTACTTTTGATTTTCCATAAAATTGAATTTTATTTCCATTATCATAAATATTAAAACCCTCTGAAGAAATAATTGTTTTATTTGAAGTAAAAATAGATTTGTTATTACTTTCCGCTGTTTGTTCTCTTCTATTAAAAGTTACTTTATCTGTTTCAATTTTAAATTTATCTGACTCAAACATTACATTTCTTTGCAAGAGTATTTTGTCATTGTCAATAAAGTTTCCTTCCCTAGCAGTAATGGTTATTTTTTGAGAAAGGCTGTTAATAGCAAATTTTGGTTCAGTAATATCAACATTAGAAACTTCAATTTTTTTTTCAGTAAAATCATTCTTAAGTTTATTGTAAAATTTGAAACTAAAAAAAAAACAAAATAAAATGAAAATTAAAAAAATTAAATATAAAACAAAGTTTTTATTTAATGATAATATAGAATTCAATTTAGCTAGTTAACCTTAATAAGTCGTGAATATGAACAATACCAATTGGTTTTCCTTTTTTACATATAAATAAACTTGTTATCTTTTTTTTGTTCATAATATTTAAAGCTTCACCAACAAGCATTTTTTCATCAATGACTGTTGGATTTTTTGTCATTATCTCCGATGCTTTTTTATTCAAAAATTTTGAGTTTATTTTTCTTCTTAAATCACCATCAGTAATAATACCAATTATTTTATTTTTATTATCAATCACACCTGCACACCCAAAGCTTTTACTTGTCATTGTAAGAAGAGCTTTAGACATATATTCGGAATCCTTAACAATGGGTAATGATTTTTTAATATGCATAATTTCACTAACATATTTTAGATCTTTACCAAGATTGCCACCTGGATGTATGTTCTTAAAATTAGTACTTTTAAATCCTTTTAGTTCAAGTAAGGCTATAGCAATACAATCACCTATTATTAAAGTCATTGTAGTTGAAGATGTAGGAGCTAAATTCATAGGGCATGCTTCAACAGGTTTTTTGTATAAAATTCCTACTGTTGAATTTTTATATAATGTACTTTTAGAATTACTCGATATACTAATAAGGTTAATATTAAATCTTTTTGTAAAATGAATTATATTTTTTAGCTCTGATGTTTCACCTGAATTTGATATAGCAATAACACAATCATTTTTTTGAATACTACCTAAATCTCCATGACTTGCCTCAGTAGCATGTATAAAATATGAAGGTGTCCCAGTAGATGTTAAAGTTGCTGAAATTTTATTACCTATATGTGCACTTTTTCCAATTCCAGTTACTATAATCCTACCTTTAGATTTGTGAATTATATCTACTGCCTTGTAAAATTTTTCATTAAATATAGATGTTAATGATCTAATACTACCAAGTTCTTTTAAAAAAGCTTTTTTTGCACTTTGTAAAATTTTCTTTTTTTTATTCATCAATGTTTAAAGATATCCTGCTCAGACCAACCATTGATATCTAAATCTGTTCGGTATTGAATAAAATCAAAACAAGCTTTTGCCAGACCGCTTCTTTTTTCTCTAACTAACATTGCATCAAGTTTATTTTTTATTTTATGTAAATATAAAACATCAGTAGCTGCATACTTTTGCTGATCTTTAGTTAATTCTCCTCCCCAGTCAGAAGATTGTTCATTTTTTGAAATAGATTTTCCTAATAATTCACTACATAAATCTTTGTATCCATGTTTGTCAGTATACGTTCTAACTAGCTTGGATGCAATTTTAGTACAATATATATTTCTTATATTTATTTTGAAATTATACTTAAACACAGCTACATCAAATCTTGCATAATGAAATACTTTTTGAATTTTATTATTTTTAAGAATTTTGATTAAATTCGTGGGCTTTTTGGAAGATAAATCGATCTTTACCAAATGACATATATCGTCACCATTAGATATTTGAACCAAACATAATTTATCTCTCTTTGGATTTAACCCCATAGTTTCACTATCCAATGCAACAATATCAGAAGCTTTATAACTTTTTGGTAGATCACCATCGTAGAGATTTATTTTCATTTTGATTTTATTGCCTGTATAATTTATACTTTTTCTATATCACTAATTTAATTAAAGGTCATGAAATCAATAGTAATTTTTGGAGGGACAGGTTTTGTAGGTAAGCATTTAATAAGACGTCTAACTAAAAACGGCCATAAAATCATTGTTCCATATCAAAGATCTGTACAAGAAGCAAAAATCAGACTTTTAGGTGTAACAGGACAGGTAGTTCCTTTTCCTTATTCTTCATTAGAAGACAAAAGGCTTAAATCTGTTTTAAATAATGTTGATGTATGTATTAATTTGAAAACTACATATGATCAGAAGAAGGGTGACTTTAATAGTACAATATTTAAGTTTAATCACAAACTTATTAGAATTTTAAAATCTAGTAAAGAATTAAAACAATTCATTTTTTTTTCTGGTCTTGGTGTTGATATTGATAAAAATTCAAAAAGAAGTACTGCAATACATAAATCAGAAAAGGAGGCTTTTAAACAATTAGATAATGTAATTGTTATTAGGCCAGGTGTTATTATTGGTGGTGGTGACATTTTTATGAAAAGACTTTTGCCAATATTTAAAGCTTCATTTTTTATTCCACTTTTTGGAGATGGTTCAACAAAATTCCAACCAGTATTTATCGACGATGTATCTCAAGCTGTTGATCAAATAATTAATTCTAAGATTAATGGAAAAAATATTTACGAGCTTGCTGGTCCTAGAATTTATTCTTACAAAGAATTCTTTAATCATATTTCTAAATTTTTAAACAAAACTAGAGTTTTAGTACCAGTGCCAATGGCAGTAATGAAACCTATGATAAATATTGCTGAAAAAACTCCGATTTCACCTCTTACTTCAGAACAGTTAACATTATTTGAAAAGGATAATCTTATCTTAAATGTCGATAAATCGTTCCAAAATCTTAATATTAATCCACAGGATACACTACAAATACTTAAAAATATTGTTGTGAATTAAGGGTTTTCTTAGTTTTAGTACATACGTGGTACTATTATTACAAAATTATTGTTTTCTTTTTTATCTTGAATGTGTATTTGGTTCGATCTAGATAAAATAGTAAACAAATGATAACTAAATGCTAAAATTTACAAAAATAAACAAGGAAAACCCTACTAAAATATCTGCCAAAGATAGGGTTAAATCATTTGATGAAATTTACGCTAAATATGCCTCACAAAAGGCAGAAGAACAAGCTTCCAGATGTTCTCAATGCGGTGTTCCTTTCTGCCAAGTTCATTGCCCTTTACACAATAATATTCCAGATTGGTTAAAACTAACTGCTGAAGACAGAATGCAGGAGGCATTTGAAATTTCTAGCTCTACAAATAACATGCCTGAAATTTGTGGTCGTATATGTCCCCAAGATCGTTTGTGTGAAGGTAACTGTGTAATTGAACAATCTGGCCACGGTACCGTTACTATTGGATCGATAGAAAAATATATTACTGATAAGGCCTGGGAAGAAGGATGGGTTAAAAATATAGAACCACTTGAAGAAAAAAAACAAAGCGTAGGTATTATTGGCTCTGGTCCCGCTGGTTTAGCCGCTGCTGAAGAACTTCGAAAAAAAGGATTTCAAGTTACAATCTATGATCGCTACGATAGACCAGGCGGACTTTTAATCTACGGTATCCCAAATTTTAAACTAGAAAAAGATGTTGTTATAAGAAGAACAAATAGACTCAAAGAAAGCGGAATAAAGTTTGAATTAAATTGTGATATTGGCAAAGATATTACTTTTGATGATATTAAAATTAAGCATGACGCAGTTCTTATAGCGACTGGGGTTTACAAATTTAGAGAAATTAATCTGAATACTTCTAATTTTAATAATGTTGTACCAGCTTTAGATTTTCTAATAGCGAGTAACAAAACTGGCTTAAAAGATAAAGTTGAAGATTTCACAAATGGCAGATTAAATGCAAATGGAAAAAAAGTGGTTGTCATTGGTGGTGGTGATACTGCAATGGATTGCGTTAGAACAGCTGTAAGACAAGGAGCAAAATCTGTTAAGTGCCTCTATAGACGTGATAAATCAAATATGCCTGGTTCGCAAAGAGAAGTTCAGAATGCAATAGAAGAGGGTGTTGATTTTCAATGGTTGACTTTACCAACTGAATATTTTGGAAATGGATCTTTAAAAAACGTTAGAACAGTTTTGATGCAACTTGGAGAACCAGATGACTCAGGCAGAAGGAAGCCAGAGCCAAAGGAAGGCACAGAAAAAGATCTAGATGTTGATTTAGTTATAGAAGCTCTAGGTTTTGAACCTGAAGATTTACCTAAGCTTTTTGATCACAATGACCTGACAGTTACTAGATGGGGTACACTAAAAATTAATTATAAAAATATGATGACATCAATTGATGGAGTATTTGCAGCTGGAGACATTGTTCGCGGTGCAAGTCTAGTTGTCTGGGGAATCAAAGATGGTCGTGATGCAGCAAAGAATATTAATGAATATTTAAAAAACAATTTTTCTGATCAAAACAATATCAATAAGAAAGTAGTTAATGCTTAATAACTTTATTGAAAAATATAAAAAGGATAAAAAATTTCTAGAAGAAAATCACATTTATAAGGAACAAGATGAACATTCATCATGCGGTGTAGGATTAATTGCATCATTAGACGGCTCTGAGACAAGAGAAATAGTAGAGTTAGGAGTTCAGGCTTTAAGAGTTTTGTATCACCGGGGAGCAGTAGATGCAGATGGCAAAACAGGTGATGGTGCAGGAATACAGTTATCCATACCAAAGAAATTTTTTAATAAACAAATAGAACGAACTGGCCACACTCCTAATAATTTGCCTTTTGCTGTTGGAATGATTTTTTTGCCACGTACTGATTTTGCAGCTCAAGAAAACGCTCGTACAATTGTTGAATCTGAAATAATTAAAGAGGGTTTAAAAATATATGGTTGGAGACACGTTCCAATAAATTCTTCTATTATAGGTGATAAGGCAAAAGCAACAAGACCTGAAATAGAACAAATATTAATTTGTAACGAAGAATTAGAAGATGAAAAGCAATTTGATAATAAACTTTATATAATTAGAAAAAGAATAGAAAAAGAAATAAGAAATCAAAATATTTCTGACTTTTATATTTGCTCACTATCTTGTCAGTCTATTGTTTATAAAGGTATGTTCCTGGCAGAACAGCTTTCCAATTTTTACCCAGACATCCAAAATGAGAATTTTATCTCTAGATATGCGGTATATCATCAGCGTTATTCAACTAATACATTTCCTACATGGTCTTTAGCACAGCCTTTTAGAGTGATTGCTCATAATGGTGAAATAAATACACTTAAAGGTAATAAAAATTGGATGGCTGCGCATGAGCCTAGAATGAAACATAAAAATTTTGGCAATAATGTAGATGATTTAAAACCTATAATTGATGCTAAAGCCTCTGATTCTGCTGCATTAGATTCAACAATAGAGTTATTAGTTAAAGCTAATCGCTCTTTACCTATGGCTAAAATAATAACCATTCCAGAGGCTTGGTCCCATAGAAGAGATTTTCCAAAAAAAATAAAAGATTTATACGCTTATGGTGGAGCGGTAATGGAGCCATGGGATGGTCCAGCAGCAATATGTGGCGCTTACAGTGATTGGGCTATTGCTGGAATGGATAGAAATGGCCTTAGACCTATAAGATATACACTGACAAAAAATCTTCTTATTGCTGGTTCTGAAACTGGAATGGTTGATATTAGAGAAAACGAAATAGTAGAAAGAGGTAGGGTAGGACCAGGTCAATTAATAGCAGTTAACTTTAAAGAGAAAAAATTCTTTAAAGATCATGAGATTAAAAAGTATTTGGCTGAAACAAAACCTTTTGGTGATTGGACTAAAAAAATTACGTATATTGATAAACTCGTTCAATCTGTTGATGAGGAATTTAGAGATTTAGACTCTGGAGATCTTCGAAAAAGAATGGCATGCTTTGCCTGGTCTGTAGAAGACATCGAATTAATACTTCATCCAATGATTGCCGAAAAAAAAGAAGCAACTGGATCGATGGGGGATGACACTCCATTAGCTGTACTCTCAAATAAATATAGAGGACTCCATCACTTTTTTAGACAAAATTTTAGTCAAGTTACAAACCCACCAATTGATTCATTAAGAGAAAGAGTTGTTATGAGTCTTCGAACTAGAATTGGAAACTTAAGTAATATTCTTGATGAAGATGAAGATCAATGCGACCATTTACAATTAAACTCTCCTGTTCTTTCAATTGAGCAATTTAAATCTATGCGTAAATATATGAAAGATACAGTGAGGATTATTGACACTACAATGGATAAAACAAATCCTGAAAATAATTTTGAGACAGAAATTTCAAGAATAAACCAGGAAGCAGAACAAGCTGTTAGAGAAGGTTATGTTCATATAATTTTAAGTGACAAAGAAATGTGTAAAACAAGAATAGCTCTTCCTATGATATTAGTTACAAGTTCTGTTCATCATCATTTAATTAAACAAAATCTTAGAACTTTTATTTCCTTAAATGTTCAATCTGCAGAATGTTTAGATGTACAATATTTTGCAGTCCTTATCGGAGTAGGAGCAACAAGTGTTAATGCGTATATGGCACAACAAGCTATAGCGGAAAGACATAAAAAAGGATTATTCAAAAATCTCTCATACGAAGAATGTGTGGAAAGATTCATTAATTCCATAAATAATGGTTTGCTTAAGACTATGAGTAAGATGGGAATATCAGTGATTAATTCATACCGAGGTGGTTGTAATTTTGAAGCGATTGGACTCAGTAGAAATTTAATGAGTAAATATTTCCCCTCTATGAGTTCTAAAATATCTGGTATCGGAATCAGCGGTATTGAAAAAAGATCAAGATTAGCTCATGATAACGCTTATGAAGAAAGTGTTATTACACTGCCGATTGGAGGAAACTATCGCTATAGATTTGGCGGTGAAAAACATGCTTTTGAAGCAAGATCAATTCACATGCTTCAAACTGCAGTAACTTCTAATAATTACTCTTTATTTAAAAAATATTCTTCGATGATTGATGAAATGGATCCTATAAACATTCGTGACCTTTTAGACTTCAAAAATAGTAACGATAACATTAATTCAAGCATGGTAGAACCTTCTCAAGAAATTAGAAAAAGACTTGTAGCACCAGGGATATCACTTGGAGCCTTAAGTCCAGAAGCGCACGAAACTCTTTCTGTAGCAATGAATAGGATAGGAGCTAAATCAGATTCAGGTGAGGGTGGCGAAGATCCAATTAGATTCAAACCTAAGCCAAATGGAGATAATGCATCATCAAAAATTAAACAAATTGCAAGTGGACGATTTGGTGTGACAGCGGAGTATTTAAATAATTGTGAAGAAATCGAAATTAAAGTTGCACAAGGTGCAAAACCCGGTGAGGGTGGACAATTGCCAGGAGGTAAAGTTACAGAATTAATTGCTAAACTAAGACATTCAACTGAAGGTGTGACACTTATCAGCCCTCCTCCTCATCATGATATTTATTCTATCGAAGATTTAGCTCAGCTGATTTATGATTTGAAACAAATAAATCCAAAAGCTAAAGTATGCGTTAAGTTAGTAGCTCAGTCAGGTATTGGGACAGTTGCAGCTGGTGTAGCAAAAGCAAAAGCTGATACGATACTCATTTCTGGTCACAATGGTGGAACTGGAGCAAGTCCCCAAACAAGCATTAAGTATGCAGGACTTCCTTGGGAACTTGGATTAAGTGAAGTACATCAAGTTCTATCTTTAAATAACTTAAGGGATAAAGTTGTACTTAGAACTGACGGAGGTTTGAAAACAGGAAAAGATATTGTTATTGCGGCTATGCTTGGAGCAGAAGAATATGGAATTGGGACAGCAAGTTTAGTTGCTATGGGTTGTATCATGGTTAGACAATGTCATTCAAATACTTGCCCCGTTGGAGTTTGCTCACAAGATGAAAAACTTAGAGAAAAATTTACCGGAACACCAGAAAAAGTAATTAATCTTTTCAGTTTTATTGCTGATGAAGTAAGAGAAATTTTAGGATCACTAGGCTTTTCTTCTCTTGATGAAGTAGTTGGAAGGTCTGATCTTTTATATCAAGTTAGTAGAGGAAGTTCTGATCTTGATGATTTAGATTTAAATCCAATTATTCAAACCATTGATTCATCAGTTGGAGAATTTGATATAAAAAAAAATACAATTAATAAAGTCAGCGATAGTATTGATATTAAAATCATAGAGGATGCTAAGTCTTTCTTTGAAACAGATCAAAAAATTGAGCTAAACTATAATATAAAAAATACTGATAGAGCTATTGGTACAAGACTTGCATCAGAAATTACTACTACAAAAGGAATGAATTCTCTTCCAGAGGATTTCTTTACTGTTAATTTTCATGGTTCTGCCGGGCAATCTTTTGGAGCATGGAGTGTGCAAGGAACCACTCTTAGAGTTTTTGGTGACGCTAACGATTATGTAGCAAAAGGATTATCAGGAGGTAAAATTGTTATTCAACCAAGCTCATCTTCACAACTAAAAACAAACAAAAATGTTATTATTGGGAATACTGTTTTATATGGAGCAACAAGAGGCAAACTTTTCGCAGCTGGAACTGCAGGTGATAGATTTGCTGTTAGAAACTCCGGCGCACATGCTGTTATTGAGGGGTGTGGTGATAATGGATGTGAATATATGACTGGAGGAAGCGCAGTTATTCTTGGTGAGGTAGGAAATAATTTTGGAGCTGGAATGACAGGAGGTATGGCATTTGTGTACGATAAAGAAGGAACTCTACCACTTCGAATTAATCTTGAAGATATTTTCTATCAACAACAAATGACAAATTATTGGGAAAAAATTTTATATCAAAAAATTGAAGAACATATCATGGTAACAAATTCAATTTATGCAAAAAATTTACTTGAAAATTGGGAAAACGAGAAATTACTCTTCTGGCAGATTGTGCCAAAAGAAATGATTAATAAATTTGATCAGCCTGTCTTAATACAAGAAGAAAAATCTGCTTAGTTTTTTATTACTGATTTAATAGACTCATTTATTACTTTTAAATCAAATGGTTCAGATAATCGATGATCACTATTTTTTAATAATTTAATTTGTATTTGATTGCCTTTAATTTTTTTTACTATTTTTTCTGGAACATCGGGAGTGACAACATTATCTTTTAGGCCTTGTATTAAAATTAAAGGCTTATTCCATATGAATTCTTTATTTAAAACTTTATTTTTTCTACCTTCAACAATATATTTCTTTTTTATAAGATAACTAAACCTATAGGAGGAATATGTAATAATTCCTTTTTTCTTCATTTCTTGTTTTTTCTTTAAAGGGAGTTTTTTATAAAATTCATCGATATAATCAGGTGCTGCTGCTAGGCCAATTAATCCAGCTATTCTTTTTGGCCTCGCTTTGGCAGCTAAAAACATTAACCATCCACCCATGCTACTACCAACAAGTATTTGTGGTCCTTTGGCAATATTATCAATGATGTCAATTAAGTCTTTCTTCCAATCTGAAATTGTAAAATCTTCAAATTTTCCATCAGATTTGCCATGACCACGGCATTCAAAACGGATAAACCCCAATTTATTTTTTCTAGCAAATCTCTCTAAAGACAAAGCTTTTTGACCACTCATATCTGAGTTAAGGCCATGGATAAAGATGATACCAGGCCCCTTACCCTTTATAGATTTATAGCGAATTCTTTCTTTTTTCTTATTAATAAAGTAAGGCATTTTTGATACAAATACTTATATTTTAATAAAATGTCATCATTTAATGTCGCTCAAATTCTTCCCTCTTTAGATTCTGGTGGTGTCGAAAGAGGTACTATTGAAGTCGCAAATTATTTATCTGAATTAAATTTAAAAAATAATATTATCTCAAATGGAGGGCGTTTAATTAAGGAAATTGATAAAAATTATACTGATCATTTTCAATTACCAGTTAATTCAAAAAATTTTTTTATTTATCCATTAATTGCTAATCAATTAAAAAAATTAATTATTAATCAAAATATTAATCTTGTTCATGTACGATCAAGAGCACCAGCATGGATCTTAAGTTTTATAAAAAATAGCAACTTCAAAACAATATCTACATTTCATAATGTATATAGTGGTAATTCTTATTTTAAAAAAATCTATAATCGACAATTATCCAAAGTTGATCAGATTGTTGCAATTTCAAATTATGTAAAAAATGAAATTAGTAAAAAATACAATTTAGATTCCAATAAAATTAAAGTGATCAATAGAGGAGTTGATGTTAAATTTTTTGAAAAACCAGTTTTAGATTCTCAAATAGAAAATATAATAAATAAGTATCAAATTGATACCTCAAAAAATATTATTCTATATCCTGCAAGGCTAACAAACTGGAAAGGTCAAATTGAGTTTTTAGATATATTTAATAAGATACAAAATGATAATTTTTTACTTTATTTTGCAGGTGATACAAAAAATCAATCTTATACAGAGAAATTACAAAATAAAATTCAAAGTTTTAACCTTAGTCATAAATGTAAGATTATAGGTAATTTACTTAGAGATGATTTGAAAACTTTATATTACCTATCATCTATTATTACTTCTTTTCCTCTACAAGCCGAAGGGTTTGGAAGAACTATAAGCGAAGCATTAATAATGAAAAAAAAGATACTAGCTTTTAACTATGGTGGTGTCAAAGATCAGCTTGATAAATTAGATGATATTTATAAAGTAGATCCTCATAAATATAATGAAATAGATATAAAACTTCAAAATATTATAAAAATAGATAAAGAAAAATTTTCTAATATTTCTTTAAATAGTAAAGACCACATATCAAAAACATTTTCAAAATACCAAATGGTACAAAGTTACGTAGACTTATATGAACAGCAATCAATTTAATAAGATACTAGTTGTAAAGCATGGATCACTTGGTGATATTGCATTTTCTATACTTGCCATGGCATCAATTAAGCAATTTTTTAGTAATGCCACTATTGACTTACTCACTGAAGAAAAATACGTAAATTTTTTAAGCAATTCAAATTATTTTAATTCGATTTTTAAAGACAATAGAAAAGGAATAATAGATTCACTAAAGGTAATATTAAAAATTAATCAAAATAAATATGATCTTATCATTGATTTACAGAATTCTAAAAGAACAAATAATTATTGGTCATTCTTAAAATTTATTTCAAAAGTAAAAGTTAACGGATCTCGTTCTAATTGTGATATTAAATATGTAATTCCTCCTCAAGGAACTGAATCTCCACAACAAGGATTGTACAATCAATTAAAGTTACTTGGAGTAAATGAAATTAATCAAAATGTAGATTGGCTTTCCAAAGATTTTATGGCAATAAATGAAGACAAAATTATCTTAATCATACCTGGTGTTTCTAAATCAGGTAAAGACAAGCAATGGTCACCTGATAAATTTGCAATACTTGCAAGTACTTTAGAAAAAAAAGGATATAATATTTGTGTTATTGGGCAAAAATCAGATAAAGAAACAGTAGAATCGATCAATAATGCATGTCAGAAGGTTATTGATTTAAGCGATAAATCACCTCCTGAAATCATTTACTCTGTTGCTAAGAAAAGTAATTTTATAATTAGTAATGATACTGGCCCAGGTCATATAGCAGCTCTAAGTAATTCACCTATTCTTTTTTTAGCCAAAAATAATGTTATCTCAAAATCAAACTTGTCTGAATATAAAAATGCTTATACGATTCTTGCTGATACAATGGACTCAATTTCAGTAAAACAAGTTTTAGATTTTTTACACGATAGTAAATTAATTAATAAATGAGATTAATTCTTTTTCTAAATTTTGGTTGTTAGAGAATAGCTTATTATAATTTTTCTTCCACGGTGCATATTCTTCTGCAATCATACCTGGAACATTATCTGAATCATAAATAACACAAAGTTTCGCTTCAGAAAGTGAAGCAATATGTGTGCATCCACATTCAGGCGTAATTACATATGTTGAAGAATTTATTATTGATGTCCAATTATCAAAATTTAATTGATCTAAAATTAAAAAATTATTTATACTGTTAAGATTTTCAAACTCTTCATTAGTAATAATCTCATATTTTTTAAATATTTCATAGAATACATTTTTTGATGTTCCATCAGTTGTCATTACAATATTGATTTTCAATTTTTTAAGATTGCCTAATAGATTGATAAAGTTTTCTTCTGAAAAATATTTATTGATCCATTTTGAAGATAAATGAATTAAGCATAATTTTTTAGAACTTAATTCTATTTTATTAAATCTAATTTCATTCTTAATCTCTGCAGTATTATTAAAATTTAATCCATTTTTAGCAACCAACTCCATCATAATTTCTGTTTGATGAATTGTGATTTTTTTTGAATATCTTAATTGGCGATCGATAATTAAGCAGTGAGTAAAAAAGATTTTACCCAAAATTCTCTCAAATAATTTACTCATGTAATTATTTTTGTATCGAGATTTAAAAATTAATAATGACTTTATTTTACTTTTAGAAAAAATTGATATTAATATACTGAATATACCAGGGCTAAATGTAAAAATATAATCATAATCTTCATTTCTTAATTTTGAAATTATTTTTAAGACTTGATAAAACTTATTTTGAAGTAAAAAAATTTTGTTAATAGATTTATAGTTTTTACATATTTTTAGATTTTTTTTAGAACATACAATATCAATTTCATAATCCTGATTAACCTCTTTAAGTCCTTGAACAACTGGAAGAGTAAGGATCATATCTCCCATTTTATCGTTTCTAACTAAACAAATTTTCATAAAGTGTATTTAATAACTTAAAAAACAGTTTATATTTTTTAAAATCAGCCCTTGAATTTAAATTCATTTGAGATTATATCCTAACAAAATATGACAAAAGACTTAATTTCCTAATATGCTATTAAATAATAGCTTTAACTCAATCTCTATATAATTTTGGCTGTAAATTTCAAAACAAAGAAAGATACTGGTCCAAGAATCAATGAGCAGATTACTGCAAGTGAAGTCAGACTAATATCTAGCAGTGGTAAACAAATGGGAATTTTAAGCATTCGTGAAGCTTTAATTCAAGCAGAAGATGAAGGTTTTGATTTAGTTGAAGTGTCTCCTGAAGCTAATCCACCAGTTTGTAAAATTATAGATTATGGTAAATTAAAATATAGAGAGCAAAAAAGTAAGAAAGAAGCAAAAAAGAAACAAAAAACAATTGAAGTAAAAGAAATTAAAATGAGACCTGGAATTGATACTCATGATTATAATGTAAAAGTTAAGGCATTATCAAAGTTTATTGGTGGCGGAAATAAGGTAAAAGTCTCAATGCGTTTTAAAGGAAGGGAAATGGAGCATCAAAACTTAGGCTTTGATTTGCTTAAAAAACTTACAACTGAAGTAGAAGAATACGCTAAAGTTGAAGTAGCTCCTAAATTCGAGGGAAAACAAATAATGATGATACTTGTCCCTCAAGTTGCTAAGTAATTCTACATATTGCAAAATATTCAATTATAAGTATAAGGCTTTCACACTTGTTATGGCCTGCGGGGCAGCCTAACGGGTAAACTTAAAATATAGGAGATATTAATGCCCAAGCTTAAAACTAAGAGTAGTTTAAAAAAAAGATTTTCTAGAACAGGTACTGGTAAAATTAAATTTAAACCTGCTGGAAAGAGACACGGAATGAGTAAACGTTCCAACAAATTTATTCGTAACACTAAAAGATCTGCAATTATGTCACCAGGCGACTCTGCTTTGATTGATCATATGTTACCATACAACAAGTAAGGGGAAATCAATGGCAAGAGTATCACGAGGTGTTACAGCAAGAGCTAGACACAAAAAAGTAATTAAAAGAGCAAAAGGTTATTACGGTAGAAGAAAAAATGTTTTTCGAGTTGCTGTGCAGGCTGTCGAAAGAGGCATGCAATATGCTTATAGAGATCGTAAGAAAAGAAAAAGTGATTTTAGGGGTTTATGGATTCAAAGAATCAATGCTGGTGTTCGACTTCATGGTTTAACATATTCAAAATTTATATCTGGTCTTAAAAAATCATCTATTGAAATAGATAGAAAGATTTTAGCGGATCTTGCGGTTAACCAGCCTGAGGCTTTTAAAGCCTTAGTTGATAAAGCTCAATCTGCTAGATAATTTTAATTAATAAAATATAATAGATATTGATGGCATTTGCTGAAAATAAAATTGATGTTCTAAAAAAAATTAAAGTTTCAAAATCCTTCGAAGATTTAGAAAAACTTCGATTACATTATTTAGGTAAAAAAGGATTAATACCGGAAGCTTTAAAAGGATTAGGTTCTTTATCGATTGAAGAAAAAAAATCGAAAGGACAGGAATTAAATATTATTAAAAAAGAAATTGAAGAAGGTATTAAAAACCAAAGAATAGAAATTGAAAATATTGAAATTTCAAACAGGATTAATTTAGAAACAATTGATGTTACTCTACCACCTAATATTTCTGAAAAAGGAAAAATACACCCAATTAGTCAAACAATATTTAATATTATAGAAATTTTTGGAAATTTAAATTATGCAGTGGAAACAGGTCCAGATATAGAAACAGATTTTAATAATTTTACAGCTTTAAATATTCCAGAACATCATCCAGCAAGAGAAATGCAGGATACTTTTTATATTCAGGATAATGGAGACAAAAATGTTCTCCGAACCCATACCAGTCCTGTTCAAGTGAGGACTATGCTAAACACAAATCCACCTATTAAAATTATCGTGCCTGGTAGAACTTATAGAAGTGACTCAGATGCTACACATGCTCCTATGTTTCATCAGGTAGAAGGTTTAGTCGTTGATACAAGCTCTACTATGGTAGATTTAAAATCAACACTCGTTTCATTCTTAGAAGAATTTTTTGAAGTAAAAAATTTGCAATACCGTTTTCGCCCTAGTTACTTTCCTTTTACCGAGCCTAGTGCAGAAATGGATGTAGCTTATACTAAAGTAAATAATAAAATAAAAATTGGTGAAGGAGATAAATGGTTAGAAATATTGGGTTGTGGAATGGTCAATCCTATAGTTTTAGATAATTGTAATATTGATTCAAAAAAGTATCAGGGTTTTGCTTTTGGTATGGGAATTGAGCGTTTGTCGATGCTTAAATATGGTATTACAGATTTAAGAAGTTTTTTCGATCCTAATTATAGATGGCTGGATCATTATGGTTTTAGTATTTTGGATAACCAAACACGATCAGGGCTATAAATGAAATTTACACTAGACTGGCTAAAAGATCATTTAGATACTTCTGAAAATTTAAATACCATAACAGATACTTTAACCAATATTGGTTTAGAGATTGAAAGTGTAGAAGATAAATCAGAAATATTTAAGGATTTTACAGTAGCTAAAGTTTTAAAAGCAGAAAAACATCCTGATGCAGATAAGCTTAAAGTATGTCAGGTTGAAACAATAAATGGAAATTATCAAGTTGTGTGTGGTGCTCCAAATGCAAGAGAAGGCATGCTTGGAATTTTTGCACCAGAAAATAGTTACATTCCTGGAACTGACTTACATTTAAAAAAAACTAAAATTAGAGGAGTTGATTCTTGTGGAATGCTTGTCTCAGAAAGAGAGATGGGTATTTCTGATGAACACGATGGTATTATTGAAATAAAAGATAATTATAAAATTGGTGATTTATTTAGCAAAATTTTCTCAATAGATGAACCTGTTATAGAAATTAATTTAACACCAAATAGGTCTGACTGTTTATCAGTCAGAGGTATCGCAAGAGATTTAGCAGCAGCAGGAATTGGTAAATTAAAAGACTTAAATTATAAAAAATCAAAAGAAACATTCAAAAGCCCAATTACGTGGAAAAAAGAATTTCAAAATAATAATCTATGTCCTGGAGTAGCAGGTCGATATTTCAAAAATGTCAAAAATGTAGAAAGCCCTAAATGGCTTCAAGATAGATTAACTGCAATCGGATTAAGACCCATTTCAGCTCTTGTTGACATTACAAATTATATTACATTTGACTTAGGAAGACCACTTCATGTTTACGATGCTGACAAAATTTCAGGCAATTTAACAATGCGATTAGCAAACAAAAATGAGGAATGTTTAGCATTAAATGAAGTTAATTATAAATGTGACAGTGACATGATTGTAATTTCTGACGACGAAAAAAAACTTCATGGAATTGGTGGAGTGATGGGTGGTTTCGATAGTGGTTGTAGTATGGAGACTAAAAATGTCTTTCTAGAAGTTGCGTTATTTGATCCGATTTCTGTAACTAAAACTGGAAGAAAACTAAATCTTCAAAGTGATGCACGTTACCGTTTTGAAAGAGGGATTGATACTGATTCGATATATTGGGGTGTAGATGCCGCAACTCAAATGATTTTGAAATTATGTGGAGGAGAAGTAAGCGATTTAGTTTCTTCAGAAATTAATATAGAAAAAAATAAACCATTTGTATTTGATACAAATAAAATAAAGACTTTTGGCGGAATAGAAATCAATAATAAGGATCAGAAAAAAATATTAGCTTCACTCGGTTTTTCTGTAAATGAAAAAAATTCAAAATTTGAAATTCAAAGCCCTACTTTTAGACCAGATATTGTTGGTGAGGCAGATATCGTCGAAGAAATAATTAGAATTTATGGTTATAACAAAATTCCTCTAAAAAAAGTAACTAATCAAGAAGAAAAAAAGCAGATTTTAAATACTAAAACAAAAACTTTTTATAAAAGCAAAAAAACTATAGCTCTTAATGGATATTCAGAAGTTGTAACATGGTCATTTATGGATGAAAAAAAGGCAAAAATTATTTCAGATGAAATAATTAGTTTAAAAAATCCAATAAGTACTGATTTGAGCACAATGAGACCATCAACGCTTCCAAATTTATTAGAAGCAATCAATCAAAATAAAGCTAGAATGTATATGAGAGCTAAAATATTTGAAGTAGGTCCAAATTTTTCTAAATCATTACCAGATCAACAAGAAAATGTTGCTACTGCTATAGCTTATGGCTCATCTGATGAACAGAATTGGTTATCAAATAAACAAAATATTGATGTCTTTAGTATTAAGGCTGATTTATTTGCTATTTTAGCTAATTTAAATGTACCAATAGATAATTTGTTATATGAAAAAATCGAAGGTCAAATCTATCATCCTGGTAAATCATCTTCTATAAGGCTTGGTAAAAATAAAATAGCTAATTTTGGAGAATTACATCCAATTCTCCTAAAAACAATGGATGTTAATTTCAAGGTATTTGGTTTTGAAATATATTTAGAGAATATTTCACAATTTCAAGAAAATAAATCTTCTTCTAAAGGTCCGTTTGTTAACAATCCTTATCAGATGGTTGAAAGAGATTTTGCCTTTCTTCTCCCAAAGGAAGTCGAGGCCGGTGATATAATTAAAAAAGTAAAAAAAATAGACAAAAATATAATTCACAACGTTACAATATTTGATGTTTATGATGGAGATAAGCTTCCAGAAAACAAAAAAAGTATTGCTTTTAGGGTATTACTGCAACCTCAAGATAAAACATTCAACGATCAAGAAATTGAAGAATTATCAAAAAAAATAATAGACGAAATATCTAAATCGTTTGATGCATATATAAGAAACTAATGACAGAACTTAGTTCTATTCGTAATTTCTCAATTGTTGCTCACATAGATCATGGAAAATCAACATTAGCCGATAGGCTAATACAATTTTGTGGAGGTTTAACTGATAGAGAGATGAAAGAGCAGGTTTTAGATTCAATGGAATTAGAAAGAGAAAGAGGCATTACAATTAAAGCTCAAACAGTTAGACTTTCATATACCTCAAAAGATGGAAAAACTTACATACTTAATATTATGGATACCCCAGGTCATGTTGATTTTTCATATGAGGTATCAAGATCTTTAGCAGCGTGTGAAGGATCTTTACTGATAGTAGATTCTACCCAGGGTGTTGAGGCTCAAACCTTAGCCAATGCGTATCAAGCAATTAATAATGATCATGAAATTTTGCCTGTCCTAAATAAAATTGATCTTCCTTCTTCTGAACCTGATAAAATAAAATCACAAATTGAAGACGTGCTAGGTATTGAAACTGAGAATGCTTCTCTTGTTTCAGCAAAAACAGGTCTAGGCATAGAAGATTTATTAAATAAAATCATAACACTACTTCCTTCTCCATCAGGAGAAATAAGTAAAAAATTGAAATGTATGTTAGTTGATAGTTGGTATGATAGCTATCTTGGTGTTGTGGTACTTGTAAGAGTTATAAATGGAGAACTAAAAAAAGGTCAGAAAATAAGATTTATGGCAACAGGTGCTACATATACAATTGATAGGGTAGGTATATTTTCTCCTAAAGCAACTGAAGTTGGTACACTTGGACCAGGGGAAATTGGTTTCATAAATTCTGGTATTAAAAGTGTTTCAGATTGTAAAGTAGGTGACACAATAACAGATGATAAATTTCCAACTGAAGAAGTTCTTCCAGGTTTTAAACCATCTCAACCAGTAGTTTTCTGTGGTATGTTTCCAGTTGACTCAGATGACTATGAACATATGCGAGATAGTATGTCTAAACTTGCTTTGAATGATTCTAGTTTTTCTTATGAACCAGAAGTAAGCCCTGCTTTGGGCTATGGTTTTCGTTGTGGCTTTTTAGGTTTGTTGCATTTAGAAATTATTAGAGATCGGTTTGAAAGAGAATTTAATTTAGAACTTGTAACTACTGCACCATCTGTCGTGTATAAAATTTTAATGAAGGATGGATCAACTATAAATCTTCATAATCCTACTGACATGCCTGATCCTGTAAAAGTTGAAAATATTTCTGAACCTTGGATAAAAGCTACAATAATAGTGCCTGAGGAATTTTTAGGTTCAGTATTAGAATTATGTACATCAAAAAGAGGTATTCAACAAAATATGAGTTATGCAGGTAATAGACCTTTAGTTGAATATAAACTTCCTTTAAATGAAGTTGTTTTTGATTTCTATGATAGACTAAAATCAATTACTAAAGGATATGCAAGTTTTGATTATGAAATTACAGGATATGAGGTAAATAATTTAGTTAAAGTAGGCATTCTTATCAATGGAGATCCAGTAGATGCTTTATCTTTAATTGTTCACAAAGATAGATCTGAGCAAAGAGGTAGGGCACTCTGTGAAAGATTAAAAGATTTAATTCCAAGACAACAATTTAAAGTTGCAATTCAAGCTGCAATTGGAGGTAAGATAATTGCTCGTGAAACAGTAGCTTCATTTAGAAAAGATGTAACTCAAAAGCTTTATGGTGGAGATGTAACAAGGAAAAATAAACTGTTAGATAAGCAAAAAAAAGGTAAAAAAAGAATGAGACAATTTGGAAAAGTTGATATTCCACAAAATACTTTTTTAAACGCTTTGAAAATGAATGATAACTAAATTTAGGAGAGATGTGAGAGCGGTTTAATCAGCACGCTTGGAAAGCGTGTGTAGTAGCAATACTACCGAGGGTTCGAATCCCTCTCTCTCCGCCATAAATAATAATATTTTTTTTTACTCTAGTTTACTAAAATTCACTTTTGGCACACATATGGCACACATGAAGTTATATTTTTAATTACTTTTTGTTTATAATTCTGTAAGGAAAGTTATTCATGTTTGATAATTTTAAACAAAAAGATATTTTTTGGGTGGTGCCTATAATTACTTTATGTCTTGCTATCCTACCTATGCCAATTGGTTTTTATACACTAACGCGAATAATTATCTGTGGTAGCTCAGTTTATTTTGCTTATAATTTTTATAAATCTAAAGAGGTAACTAATACTTGGATTTTTGGTTTTTTTGCAATTTTATATAACCCAATTATTCCCGTATATTTATATGAAAAAATAATTTGGACTGTAATAAATATAGTTACAATTTATTTTTTTTATATTAACCGAAAGAAGGTTTAACTTTATATGAGTTTGAATATTATAGCGTGGATAGTTGTTATGTTTTTTGCTCTCGGGTGGACCCTTGGTATGTTTCAAGAAAGATTTAGAACTAGATCAAATATGCTTGCTGTCATTTGGTGGTGGTTATCTATAGCTGCAGTATTTACACTTTCAATTTCTCCTTTTCATTTGTTTTATATTATGCCTCTTGCAGCAATCATGAGTATTCTTATACCAGGTCTTTTTGGTTCAATAATATTGATTGCTATCTTTTATATTATTTTTAACTACTTTTAATGAAAACAAAATTCATAAGCTTATTGGTCTCAATTTTATATCTTCCCTTAATTTTTATTGGTCAATTTATTGGCAATATAATTGGTTCTTTACTAACACCTATTATTAAAACTTTTGATTTGTTATGGATTTCGTGGATTATTAATTTCATTTCAGATATTTTATTTATGTTAATTGGCGGTGTAATTGGTGGATTAATCTGTGGTTTTATAATTTCAAAAATTTATAAAAGTTTTAATTTTTTTTATGTTTCATTATTCCCTTGGTCAATAACCTTACTTTATGTAATTGCTATTTTTTTAATAGCCCCTTCGTATGGACAAGAGATAAGTATGATATCATTTGGCGATGCGGGTGCTTGTCTTTTATCAGTAATTTTCTTTCATATTTATCTTAGAGATAAAGAAATTAATTAAATTAATTATTTTATATAATTTTTCTTAAGATTATTTATTTTTCTGTATTGCCAATAAATTATCCCAAAAAGAATAAATACAAATACCGGATATCCAATAATAAATATTAAAATATTAATTAGTTCATAAGTCGTACCAGTAAGTTTTGCTAAGTTTGCTAAAAAATCTACACAACAATAAAATATATAATCAATCATAATAAATTCCTTTGTTGCAAACTTTTACCTTTAAAAAGTGTTCAAATTTTGGGCACACATATGGCACACTTACTAACCTAATAATATAAAATTAAATCCAAATAATCCTTGTAATCCCTTAACTAATTTCTCATTAGCACGCTTGGAAAGCGTGTGTAGTAGCAATACTACCGAGGGTTCGAATCCCTCTCTCTCCGCCACATTACATTTTAAATCAAATTTTTTTACACCAAAATTGATACATTCCTGCAAAGATTCTCGGATTATTTTTTTCGTATTCTTCCCATTTATCAAGATTATATAAATCAATTTTATTACTATTAATTTCTTTAAAATTTTCTTTGACTAATTTATCTTCGAATCCAAGAAAGATTAATCCTAATTTATCTAAATATTCTTTTATTTTACCTATTGTAAATCTATGTTCTTGAACGTGAAACAACAAATCCCTTACACCACTCACTGTATAAAAATCTGGACTTGATAAAATAAAATTCCATTGTTCATCGTTATTTTCAATTAAATTTTTTCTAAAGTTAATGATATTTTTCAAATTAGATTGAAGTTTGAGTTTATTAATTTTATTTTTAATTTGTTTTATATGTTGTCTAGCTCTTTCACTATACAATCCAATTAGCATTAAAGAATCATTATTTAAGCATGATGTTAATATTTCCCATCCTCTAAATGGATTATCCATATGATGAAGAACACCGACTGATTCAATTATATCAAACTTTCTATTTATTGATTTTAAATCAAGGATATCCCCTTGAATAAAATCAATATTATTAATTTTTAGTTCATTTGCTTTTCTTTTTGCATATGATAAGCTTTTAAAACTTAAGTCTAGAGCAAGTATTTTAGATTTTTTATATTTTGAAGCAGTTGTGATGGCATGTTGACCAGTTCCACAACCCGCAATTAAAATTTCTGGTCTATCAGAAATTCTTATTTTTTTTAAATCTAATTTCAAATCACTATCTTTTATTACGTCTTTAATATTTCTAGGCTCAATACTTAATCCAAGATTTTGCCATCTAGGATAGGGATTTTCCTCATATTGTTTTTTTACCTTAATAGAAACGTGATCCTCTACTTTTGATATAGACTTTATTGATTTAGATATTTGGTTTTCAATTTTATTTTGAATTATATGTAATTCAAATATCTCTTTTAATTTAACTGAAAATTTTATTTTATTTGACCAACTAAACTTAGTTAAAGGTTCATAACACGATAGGCATAATATGTCTAAATCACTAATTTTTTTATTTTCATTTAAATTATTTTTAATTCTTTCATCAATTTTTTTAATTTTTTCTATTTCATCCTTTGTTTGATCATATATGTATTCATTAAGAAAACATTGCAAAGATAAAGAAATTAAAAAATCAATTTTAGTGTTGTCAATTTTTAATTTGTATGTCTGATTTAAAATTTCCTTTCTTATCTTTACAAAATTTCTCTCAATAAAATAATCAGGAATAGGACACACTTTCATAAATTGCATAAGAAGAGAATTTTTTTGCAAATTATTTAAAACATAATTAAAATCTTTATTAGCTATTTTATTTTCAATCAAAGATAAATTATTTTTCAAATCTGTATTTAAATATAAACCATTTAAAACATTGGAAGCAATAGCATTTGGCCTAACAATAATTTTTTCTTTTAAAAGAAACAAAAGATATTTGTTAATATTTTTATTTTCACTATTTATTATATAAAACTGAAGTACAGCAGCTAAGTTATAATATGCTACTTTATAATTTGAATTAATTTCTAAAGTTGATAAATAACATTCAATAGCTTTTTTATTTAGGCCCTTTTTTCTATATATATTTCCAAGATTATTATGAGCTTTAAAATAATTCTTATCTAGTTTTATGACCTTAATATAATTTTCAATTGCTTTATCTTCTTCATTTAATTTGCTTAAAGTATAAGCTAAATTATAATAACCATCAGTGTATTTAGGGCTAAGATTTACTACTTTGATAAATAAATTTTTTGCTAGTTGATAATTTTTAAGTTCTGTAAACACTGCCCCTTGAATATTATGGAGTAGAATAGATTTAGGAAATTCATTTAATAGTTCATTTGATAATCTTAAGAGTTCATCAAATTTTTTTATTTCAAATAATGATATTAATTTTTTTATTTTTATTTCTGAAGGTTCGATGGTTTTCATCTATGAAACTGAAGAAATAAGTTTTTTAGTATATTCAGACTTAGGAAAATTAAATAAATTACTACTAGTATTTTCTTCTATAATTAATCCATCTTTTAAAACAATAATTCTATCTGATATTGCTTTGATAACTGTCATATCATGACTAATAAATATATAACTAAGATTTAGTTGTTTTTGGAGCTTATTTAGAAGACTGATTATTTGACTTTGAATTGTTATGTCTAAAGCTGATGTAGGTTCATCTAAAATTAAAATTTTCGGCTCCAAAATAAGAGCTCTTGCAATAGCAATTCTCTGACGTTGACCACCTGAAAACTCGTGAGGATATTTTTCAATAGTTTTTTTGTACTCTAATCCAACTTTATTTAATATATTTTTTATTTTTTCTTCTTTTTCTTTTTTATTTATGTGTGGATAATGAATTAATAAGCCTTCAGAAATAATATCTTCTATATTCATTCTTGGACTTAATGACGAAAATGGATCTTGAAAAACAATCTGTATTTGCTTTCTCAAATTTAATATTTCCTTTTTATTTAATTGACTAATATCTCTTTTATTTATTTTTATTTTTCCTTTTGATTCAATTAAATTTAAAATTGCTAAAATAAGAGATGTTTTTCCTGAACCTGACTCTCCAACGATACCTATGCTTTCACCAATTTTTAAATCAAAACTGACATTTTTAATGGCTTTTACATAATCAACTGTTCTTTTCAAAAGACCTTTCCTGATTGGATACCACACATCTAAACCCTCAACTTTCAATATAGAATCTGAAGATAAATTTTTACTCTCTTTAATATTACTTTGAAAAAAAACTAATTCTTTTGTATATTCATCTTTTGGATTATTAAAAATTTCGTTATTTGATCCGAATTCAATAATCCTACCATTTTTCATTACGTAAATATAATCTGATAATTTTTTTACAACTGATAAATCATGACTTATAAAAACTAAAGACATTCCCAATCTAGATTGTATATTTTTTAAAAGTTCTAAAATTTGTAGTTGTATTGTGACGTCTAAAGCAGTTGTAGGTTCATCCGCAATAAGAACTTCTGGGTTATTAGCAATGCTCATTGCGATCATAGCTCTTTGTCTCTGTCCACCTGATAATTCATAAGGATATATTTTTGGCCTTGTTGCAATGTTATCTAAACCCACTTCTTTTAATAAATTTATAGTTTTTATCTTAGCTTCATTCTTGCTAATTACATTGTGAGTTGTAATAATCTCCTCAATTTGTTTGTTAATTGTGTGCAAAGGATTTAAACTTGTCATGGGTTCTTGAAAAATTGTAGAAATTTTATTTCCTCTTATTTTTTGTATTTCACTTTCATTTAATTTCAATAAATTGACATTATTAAAAAATATATTACCATTTTTAATTTCAGCACCATTAGGTAGAAGCTTTAAAATACTTAGTGCAGATAAAGTTTTGCCTGAACCTGATTCTCCAACAATAGCAGTAGTTTTTCCTTTTATAACATCTAGATTTATATTTTTTACTACTTCAATATTTCTATTAAACTCAATTGTAAGATTTTCTATTGAAACTATTTTATCCATTTTAATTAAAAGTCTTTCTGGGATCTAAAGAGTCTCTAATTGCTTCACCTACAAAGACTAACAGACCTAACATCAATCCTAAAGTTAAAAAACTTGTAATTCCAAGCCATGGAGCTTGTAAATTATTCCTTCCTTGATTTACCATTTCTCCTAATGATGCTGAACCGGGTGGTAAGCCAAAACCTAAGAAATCAAGACCTGATAATGCAGTTACAGATGCGCTTAAACTGAATGGAAGAAAAGTAACAGTAGCAATAGTAGCATTAGGTAACATGTGTCTAATTATTATTTTTATGTTCGAAACCCCTAGTGCTTTAGCAGCTCTTATATAGTCAAAATTCCTAGCTCTTAAAAATTCTGCTCGAACTACGCCAACATAACCCATCCAACTAAAAAGTAACAAGATAATCAAAAGCCACCAAAAATTTGGTTGAATTACACTAGCTAAAATTATTAAGACATACAAAGTTGGAATGGCTGACCAGACTTCCATGAATCTTTGGAAGAATAAATCAGTCTTTCCACCAAAATACCCCTGTATTGCTCCTGCAGATACTCCTATAATCATTGAAAAAAATGTTAAAGTAAATCCAAATAATACGGATATTCGGAAACCATAAATTAATCTTGATAGTACATCTCTTGCTTGATCATCAGTACCAAGCCAATTTTTATTTGAAGGCGGTGAAGGAGCTGGGGCAGATAAATCTCTTATTATAGTATTATATGAATATGGAATTATAGGCATAATCATCCATCCATTTTCATCAATTAAGTTTCTAACATATGGATCTTTATAATCTGCCTCTGTTTCAAAATCCCCTCCAAATGTTGTTTCTGAATAGAAAGAAAATATTGGATAATAAAAATTCGAGTTATATTTTACTAATAAGGGTTTTTCATTTGCAATAAAATTAGCAAACAAAGAAATAATAAATAAAAAACTGAATATCCAAAAAGAATAATAACCTCTTTTGTTGTTCTTAAAGTTATTTAGTCTTCTTTGATTTAATTTTGATAATTTCTTCATTGTCTTGATTCAAAATCTATACGTGGATCAATAATTGAGTACATAAAATCTCCAATTATTCCCATAACCAAACCGAGTAGTGAGAAAAAATAAAGTGTTGCAAATATAACTGGATAATCTCTAGTCAGAGCAGCTTCGTATCCTAATAAACCTAAACCATCTAAAGAAAAAATAACCTCAATGAACAGAGAACTTGAAAAAAGAATTCCAATAAATGCTGATGGAAAACCAGCAATTACTATTAACATTGCGTTTCTAAATACATGACCATAAAGAACCTGTCTTTCAGTTAAACCTTTAGACCGTGCTGTGATTACATATTGTTGATTTACTTGATCAAGAAATGAGTTTTTTGTTAAAAAAGTCAGTCCAGCAAAGCCGCTTACAAGCATAGCAGTTAAAGGTAGTGCTAAATGCCAGAAGTAATCTACTATTTTTTGAAATAATGTTAACTCATCAAAATTTTCAGAAAATAAACCTCTTAGAGGAAAAATATCATAAAACCTTCCTCCTGCAAAAAATACAATTAGTATTACAGCAAATAAAAAATTTGGTATTGCATAACCAATTGTTACAATTGAGCTTGATACTATATCAAACTTTGATCCATCCTTTATCGCTTTTCTTATACCAAGAGGAATAGATATTAAATATACTAATAAAGTTGTCCATAAACCAAGTGATATTGAAACTGGCATTTTATCTAAAACAATTGAAGTTACCTTTTGATCTCTAAAAAAACTTTCACCAAAATCAAACGTTAGATATCCTTTAAGCATTTTAATAAATCGTTCATGAGCCGGTTTGTCCATTCCATACATTTTTTCTATTTCTTTTATAATGTCTGGGTCAAGACCTTGTGCCCCCCTATATTTACTATCGTTAACTGATGTAGAATTATCTCGGTTAAATTCTAGTGTTTCACCTTCGCCACCACCAGAAAATCGAGCTGTTGACTCAACAGCTGTACCAGTCATTTGTGCAATCATTTGTTCTACTGGGCCTCCTGGAACAATTTGAATGATTGCAAAATTTATAATCATTATCCCAAAAAGAGTTGGGATAATCAATAGAAGTCTTTTTATTAAGTAAGCACCCATTTTGTGCTATTTTATATTATTTCTAATAAACTTTAATAATTAGTTTGATGTTCTATTTGATTGGATTGTTTCAAATTTATTCTGGTTAATCCACCATGTATCGAAGCCTAAAGAGTATTTTGGTTTTATTTTTGGTTGATCAAAAAAATCCCAATATAGAACTCTGTATGAGGAGATGTGCCATTGTGGAATAACATAATAATTCCATAGAAGAACTCGATCTAGAGCTTTGGTTATTGTAATTAATTCTTCTCTATCACTAGCATTAATTAGACTTTCAATTAATCCATCTACAGCATAATTTTTTATACCAACAACATTTCTAGAGCCATCAGTATCTGCTGCATCAGAACCCCAAAAATTTCTTTGCTCGTTACCTGGAGATAAAGATTGACCAAAAGTTTGCACAACCATATCAAAATCAAATGTTTCCATTCTTTTTTGATATTGTGCACTATCAATTGTTCTTACTTCAGCAATTATTCCTAATTTTTCGAGATTATCTTTAAATGGGAAAACTATTCTTTCAAAAGCTGGTGATCGTAATAAGATTTCAAATTCAAAAGGTTCTTTTGTACTAGAATGTATAAGCTTACCATCAACTAATACCCATCCAGATTCTTCTAAAAGTTTTGAAGCTTCTTGCAATTGTATCCTCATATAACCGGAACCATCTGTAACTGGATTTGTATATTCTTCTGTAAATATCTCTTTTGGCAGTACATCAAAATATGGATTTAAAAAATTTAATTCTTCTTTTGAAGGAAGACCAGAGGAAGCTAGTTCTGAATTTTCAAAAAAGCTATCTGTTCTTTTATATGCATCAAAGAATAAATTTTTATTAGACCACTCAAAGTCAAAAGCATAAGAAAGAGCCTTTCTTACTCTTCTATCTTTAAATTTATCTTTTCTTATATTAAATGCAAAACCTTGCATGCCTTGTGGATTTTCATGACTTATTAATTCTTTTTTAATTAAGCCTTCATTCACTGCGTTTATATCATACGCAGTTGCCCATTCTTTTGATGAATTTTCAGAAAAGAAGTCAATCTCACCAGATTTAAAAGCTTCTCTTTCTATACCTCTGTCTTTGTAATAATCATATCTAATTGTGCCGAAGTTATCTTTACCAATTTTAATTGGTATTGATGCACCAAAACCCCAATAATTTTTATCTAGTTCGTAAGTAATTGATCTCCCACTATCAAATGATTTAATTTTATATGGACCACTTCCAATTGGTATTTCCAGAGATGTTTCTTCAAAGTTTTTACTTTCCCAATAATGTTTTGGTAGAACAGGTAATTGACCAACAATTAATACTAATTCTTTATTCGTGTTTGTTGTAAAATTAAATCTCACTTTATTTTCTTGTTCTTTAATTACTTCTTTTACATCTCCATAGTAGTATTTATAAAATGGGTGCCCTTTTTCCATTAGGGTATTAAATGTCCAAACAACATCGTCAGCTGTAATTTTTTTCCCATCGTGCCAATACGCTTCGTTTCTTAATGTAAATGAAACCCAAGATCTATCATCTGGCCATTCAATCGTTTCTGCCAATAATCCGTATTCCGTAAATGCTTCATCGCTAGATCCCGTTGTTAATGTTTCATATAATCCTCCAATTCCGGCTGCCGAGGTACCTTTTAAAATAAATGGATTGAAACTGTCATAGGTTCCAATGGCACTTCTTACTATTGATCCACCTTTTATTGAATTTGGATAAATGTATTCAACATTTTCAAAATCTTTTGAGTATTTTGGCTCACCATGCATTGCAATTGCATGTGATATATTAGTATTTGCTTGTGCTTTTAATTGAAAAATTAGACTAAGCGTAAATATTAAAGTGAGTATTTTCATACTTGTAATATATGTCTATTTATTAAAAATTAAAATAAATTTTAGTTTATTAATTTAATTATTTCATCATGAAGAGAGCTTGTACTGGAAGCAATTAAACTACCATCAGAGTCTAGCGATATATCTTCTCCAAACTTATCTGTAATTACTCCACCAGCTCCTTCAATTACATTTATAAGAGCCATATAATCATGTACTTTTAAAGTATCTTCTAAAACAATATCAATTAAACCTGAGGCTAACATTCCATACATGTAACAGTCACCACCAAGTCTATAATATCTTGATTTTTCTTTTAGTAATTCTAATCCTTTTCTGATTTGAGGTTCATCAAAATATAATCCAGATGTAAAAAGATAGGCATCTTTAATTTGTTTAATTGTACTAGTTTGAACATCTTTTCCATTACATTTTGTCTTTTGTTTTTTTATTCCAAGCCAACGTTCATTATGTGCTGGACAATTAATAATTCCCAAAACTGGTTTTTTATTATGAAGTAATGCAATTAAATTTCCAAAATCTTTATGTCCCGCTATGTAGCTTCTTGTTCCATCTATAGGATCTAATACCCATATAAATTCAGCGTCTATTTTTTCATTTTCAAATTCTTCACCTAAAATTCCATGATTAGGATATTCTTTTCTTATTCTCTCTCTTAATACTTGTTCCGTTTCTTTATCTGCTAGAGTTACAGGACTTTCATCATCTTTTATTTCTATTTCAATTTTGTTTCTAAAATAATGCATTGAAGTTTTAGATGCATCATCGGCTAAAGAGTTTGCAAATTTTGAAAACTCTTCTGTATCTAAGATCATTATTTTAGTTTATGGAAGTGGTGCTGGATTATCTGAGTGTTCTCTAAGGAAATAAACTAAGTCTGCTCTATCTTTTACTTTTTTCAAACCTGCAAAGTTCATTTTTGTACCCTTTATATATTTTTTCGGTTTATATAAAAATTCTGCTAATTCTTCATATCCCCATTCTCCACCGTATTCAGCTAAAGCCTTAGAATATGCAAAACCTTCAACATTTGCTTTTGGTCTATTTATAATGTTCCATAAGTGTGGACCTACTTTATTTGCGCTACCTTTTTCGTAATTATGGCATGTAGCACATTTTTTGAATAATTTTTCTCCATTATCTAGAGAAGCACTTGCTAATAACATAGAAATTGGTTCTATTACTTCTTCTTTTTTTTCTACTACTCCAACGTCCGTAGAATCCTCAGGAACGTCTATTTTATAAGCTGTTTCTTTTTTTTCATCATGATCGATATCAATGACTAAATCTCCAAAATGCCCGATAAGGGTAACAATTAAGACTGCTAATATAATAGATGCTAAAATTTTATTAACTTCAAGCCCAGACATGTATAAGTACATATACAGATTTTTTAGAAGAAAGAATATATTTGTCGTAAGTATGAAATTTAAATTCTCTTGCTTAATTGTCGCATAAATTATGAAAAACGTTGTAATTATTCCTTCACGAATGGCTTCCACTAGACTGCCAGGTAAACCTTTAATGGCTATAGATGGTATTCCAATGATACAACGAGTATGGCAACAAGCAATTGAGTCAAATATTGGAGAAGTGTTTGTTGCTTGTTCCGAAATTGAAGTTCATGATTTAATCGTAAGTAATGGTGGTAAAGCTATTATGACAGATCCAAATCTTCCCTCTGGAACTGATAGAGTTCACTCCGCTTTTTTAAAGATTAAAAATAACAAAGACATTGATGTAATAATCAATCTACAAGGCGATATGCCTCTTATAAATCCTAAACATATTCTTAAAGTCATTGATCCAATAAAAAGAAATTTTACCATTGGTACACTTGCAACAAACTTAAATGATAATGAATTAGATAATCCAAATGTAACAAAAGTTGAAGTTGATTTTAAAAAAAATGAAATAGCACAGGCATTAAGTTTTTATAGAGAAGTTAAGATAAAAAATAAAAACTTATACCATCATGTTGGTATCTATAGTTATACCCCAGATTCAATAAATACATTTATCAATCTACCTAAATCAAAAAATGAAATAGATCTAAGTTTAGAACAAATGCGAGCTATGGATTCTAACATTCCAATTGGAGTTACGTATGTTGCTGAAGTTCCAATGAGTGTAGATACAAAAGAGGATTTAATAAATATTGAAACTAATATAAGAGAGCACAATGATAAAAGTTAACAGTTTTTCATTTCAAGGTGTAAATGGTGCGTATAGTGAACAAGCTGGAAAAAATATTTTTCCAAACGCAACAAGCATACCGTGCGCAACTTTTGAAGATATGTTTGAACATGTTAGATCAGGAAAATCTGAAGCAGCAATGGTTCCAATAGAAAACTCTCTTGCAGGTAGAGTAGCGGATACTCAAAGATTGATACCTGACTCTGATTTAAAAATAACTTATGAATATTTTCATGAAGTAAATCATAACTTACTTGGAATTAGAGGTGCGAAAATCTCAGATATCAAAAGAATAAGAAGTCATGAACAGGGAATTGCCCAATGTCGAAACAAAATTTTAAAACTAGATAAGCAAATGATTGTTGAAGCTGATACAGCCGGATCTGCTAAATTAATTTCAGAGTTAAACAATATTGAAGATGGAGCTATCGCATCTGAACTTGCTGCTAATATATATGATCTTGATATATTGGAAAAAAATTTCCAAGATACTCAAAATAACGTAACTCGATTTCTTGTTATGCAAAAAAATTTATTAGAAATAAATCCAGAAGCAAAGAATATCCTTACAACATTAGTATTTATAGTTAGAAGTATTCCAGCAGTTTTGTATAAATGTCTTGGTGGTTTTGCTAGTAATGGTGTTAATATAACTAAGCTTGAGAGTTACATTCACCCACAGGGTTTTGATGTTGCACAATTTTATATAGATTTTGAGGGACATCCTGAAAATACATCCGTAAAATTAGCTTTAGAAGAGATGAAATTTTTTTGTAAGAAGATAGAAATCCTTGGAGTATATGAAAAATCTTCTTTTAGGAAAAAATAGGATTTTTTAAAAAGTCTATTTATATTTTTTTTACATTAATGTTATATTAGTATGGGGAGGATATTGAGGGCAACCAAATTGCTAATCCAGTCAGATCTGAAAAGAAGCAGCTGTAACAATATTGATTGGGTCTCAACTCCTCCCATATATTAAAATGACAGAACAAATTAATTATAAAGTCTTAGCTAGAAAATATAGACCTAAAAAATTTGCAGAATTAGTTGGTCAAGAATCTTTAATAAAAATAATTACAAATGCAATTAATAACGATCGACTAGCTCATGCCTATATTTTGACTGGAGTTCGAGGTGTAGGTAAAACCACAACCGCAAGATTAATTTCAATGAGTATAAATTGCAAAGAAAGAGATAATAATAGTTTTGAACCTTGTGGCAAATGCAACTCTTGTAAGTCTACAGGTTATGATAATAATTTAGATGTAATTGAAATGGATGCAGCTTCAAACACGGGTGTGGATGATATTAGACAGATTATTGATAATGTAAAATATAAACCAACATTTAGTAAGTATAAAATTTTTATTATAGATGAAGTTCACATGTTATCAAAAAATGCATTTAATGCATTGTTAAAAACTCTTGAAGAACCTCCAGAGCATGTAAAATTTATTTTTGCTACAACTGAGGTAAAAAAAATACCAATAACAGTTTTGTCAAGATGTCAAAGATTTGACTTGCACAGAATTGAAAATAAAGTTTTATCAGATCATTTAATGAAAATTTCTAATTTAGAAAAAGTAGAAATCGATCCAGACGCTATATCATTAATTGTTAGATCAGCTGATGGGTCTGTTAGGGATGGTTTAAGTTTATTAGATCAGGCCATTACTAATCAAAAAAATAAAATTGATGCTAAATCTATAACTAATATGTTGGGGCTAGCAGACAGAGAAAAAATATTTAATCTGATTGAAAAAATTTTAGAGGGCAACTTAGAGATTTCACTCAAATACTACAAAGAACTGTATGAAATTGGAGCAGACATTAATCATATTTTTGAAGAATTATTAAATGTTGTACATTTTTTAGTTCAGATGAAAATTTCCTCAAATCTTAAAGATGATATTTATATTCCTGAATTTGAAAGGATTAAAGGATTTGAATTATCTTCAAAGATAAAATTAAACAATCTTAATATTATTTGGCAAGTTTTATATAAAGGATTTAAAGAACTACAAAATGGATCTCATCTATTTCAACATGGAGAAATGATTATAATCCGTATAATCTATTTATTTGATGGTCCAAATCCTGAAGATTTATTAAAAAAGTTAGAAAATGATCAAAACAATAAAGATATTTCAAAATCAAATACACAAATTAAAAAAAATGAAATTGAAAATGATAAAATAATTAATTTTAGTAATAATAATTTTAAAAATATAGATGATAAAACTACAGAACAAAATATACAAATAAAAGATTTTAGACAATTTGTAGAGATGTTCTTTAAAAATAGAGAGGGTTTAATTCATACTAAATTATATAATGATGTAGCATTAATTTCATTTAAAGAAGGGGAAATCACGCTCAACACTTCCAAAATCAAGGATAGTTATTTTAATAAGACCGTTTCAAAGTTAATTTCTAAATGGACTGGAAGGATTTGGCAAATTCATTCTTCAACAAGTAACTTAGGAAAAAGTTTATATGAGGAGGATATTCTAAATCAACAAAAGGAGATAGAATTAATGAAAAACCACCATGGAATAAAGAAAATACTTAATGAATTTTCTAATAGTAAAATTCACGCTATAACAGAGTTAACGGAAGTTAATAAAAATAATGAAGAAATAACAGGAATAAGGAGTAAAAAGGAGAAATAATGGTTAATTTAGGTAACATGATGAAGCAAGCTCAGCAGTTGCAAAAAAAAATGGCAGATGCACAAAATAAACTTAACGAAATTGAAGTAGAAGGTAGTTCAGGAGGTGGATTAGTAAAAGTAACAGCAACTGCAAAAGGACTTTTTAAAAAAATTAATATAGATAAAAGTTTATTTAAAGATGAAGATAAAGAAATCTTAGAGGATCTTTTAATTGCTGCCATTAATGATGCTAAAGAAAAAGGTGAGATTGCTGCTCAAGAGGAAATGAAATCTTTAACGGGTGGCTTACCCCTGCCTCCTGGAATGAAACTCCCTTTTTAGATTATTTATGGAGCAATCTCCAATAGACAAATTGATTAATGATATTTCTAAACTTCCTGGTTTAGGAAGACGTTCAGCTCAAAGAATTGCTTTATTTTTACTAAAGGATAAAAATAAAAATTTATTACCTTTAATTAAGAGCTTAGATCTAGCACATAATAAAATAATTGAATGTAGTAATTGTGGAAATATAGATATGCAAAATCCTTGTAATATTTGTAATAATACAAAAAGAGATGTTAATACAATTTGTGTTGTTGAAGATGTATCTGATCTTTGGACATTTGAAAAGATGGGTTTTTATAAAGGTTTATATAATGTGCTTGGTGGATCACTCTCTGCTTTACAGGGAATAGGTACTGACGAGCTAAAGATCCAAAAATTAATCGATAGAGTAGAAAAAACTAATGTTAAAGAAATTATTCTTGCCTTGAGCACAACAATGGAGGGTCAAACAACTTCGTTTTTAATTGCTGATAAATTAGAAAAATTTAAAGATTTAAAGGTAACCCGCTTAGCTCAAGGTATTCCTATAGGTGGAGAAGTTCATTATCTTGATGAAAATACACTTAATACCGCATTTCAATCTCGAAAATCAGTTTCTTAATACAAATGGAAAAGTTATTATATATTCCAGATCCATTATTGCGCCAAAAAGCAGATAAAATTAAAAAAGTTGGCAGTGAGGAAATAGCAATTTCAAATAAAATGATGCAAATAATGTTAAATGCTCCAGGTGTTGGTTTAGCTGCGAATCAAATAGGTATATTAAAACAAATAGTAACTATTTTATTTATTGATCAAGAAACAAAAAAAGAAAACAAATATTCATTGTTTAATCCTAAAATTGTCTCTTATTCTAAGGATAAAATAGTTATGGAAGAAGGTTGTTTATCATTGCCTAAACAGTATGCTGAAATTGAAAGACCTAAAAACATTGTAGTTGAATATTTAGATCAAAACAACAAACTAATTAATAAAGAGGTAAGCGGTGTAGAATCAAGAATTTTACAACATGAAATTGATCATCTCTCTGGTAAATTATTTATTGATTATCTCTCTCCATTAAAAAGAAATATAATGATTAAAAAGGTACAAAAAATTTTAAAAAACAAAAAAAATGAAAAATAAAAAAATAATTTTTATGGGCTCACCTAAGATAGCCTCTGACTATCTTGAGGCTTTAATTAAAAGTAATTTCATAATTTCTGCAGTATTTTCACAACCTCCAAAAAAGAAATCTAGAGGAATGAAAATAATTGAATCTGAAGTTCATCAACTTGCAAATAAAAACAAAATTGAAGTTTTTTGTCCAAATATATTTGATAAAAAAACTATTGATATAGTAAAAAAATTAAGTCCTGATTTAATTATTGTCATGGCATACGGTAAAATATTGCCAAAAGATATTTTAGATTTACCACCCTTTGGTTGTATTAATATCCATGTTTCTTTATTGCCAAGATGGAGGGGTCCAGCCCCAATAGAGTATTCTTTAATGAATGGCGATAAAGAGACTGGTATTTCAATAATACAACTAATTGAAAAATTAGATGCTGGCCCAATTATAAATCATAAAAAAATAGATATCGAAGATAATTGTAATAAATATGAATTGAGTCAAAAATTAAAAGAGACTGGAATAAAATTATTAGTTGAAACTATTCCTCTAATATTTGATAAAAAAATTTCTTATTCTAATCAGGATGATAATGATGCCACATATACATATAAAATTTCTTCACAACATAGAAAAATTAATTTCAATAAATCAGTAAATGATGTTTTAAATCTTATAAGAGCTCATGCACCTTATCCCGGTGCTTGGTTTACTATACAAAATGAAAGGATAAAGATTCTCAAAGCAAAAAAATCACATTCTAACGGAAATGCATCCACAATTTTAAACGAAAGCTTTGATATTGCTTGTAAAGATGGAAGTATTGAGCCACTAATTTTACAAAGAGAAGGTAAAAATGCTATTTCCAAAGATGATTTTCTTCGAGGCTATACTTTTAAGATTAATGAAATAATAAATGCCTAACTATAAGATAACATTAGAATATGATGGGACTAATTATGTTGGATGGCAACGTCAAGAAAACGGTCCTTCTATTCAGCAATTGGTTGAGGAAGCAATAAAAAAACTATCAAAACAAAAAATAACACTATTTGGAGCTGGTCGAACAGATGCGGGCGTGCATGCGAGAGGGCAGGTAGCAAATTTTGAATTAGAACAGCATTTTGATAGTGACACTATCAGAGATGGCATTAATCATTATCTAAGACCCCAACCTATATCTATTTTAAATGCTGAAGAAGTAGATAAAGATTTTAATTCTAGATTTTCAGCTAAATTGAGATGGTATGAATACAAGATCTTAAATAGAAGATCACCAATTACGTTAGAGCAAAACAAAGTTTGGTGTATACATAAAAAAATAGATGCTGAAAAAATAATAAAACAATCACAACAATTTATAGGAAAATTTGATTTGTCTGCTTTTAGGTCAATTAATTGCCAATCGAAATCACCAATTAAATCTATTAATTCACTGGATATAAATTTTAATCATGATGAAATAAATTTTTTAATATCAGCTAGATCTTTTTTACATTCTCAAGTTAGAATCATGGTCGGCACACTGGTTGATATAGGACTAAATAAAATAGAAAAATCTATTTCAGAAATAATTCAATCTAAAAAAAGAGAATTTGCTGGAGTTACTGCACCACCTGAAGGATTATATTTATTGAAAATAGATTACTAATAAAAGCCAATTTCTGATAAGCAAATATCTGCTTGAAAGTCTTTAAATCCAGCAACCAACCCTAATGTTTTAATATTCTGACCAACTAATTTTTTTGGTTGATATGCATTTGATTTTTTAAATTCACTAAAGGGTGCTTTTATTACAGTCCACTCAGAATTAGTTTTAAAACTATATTTATAATATTGCCATGGAGCTATCGTTAGAGCAGTTCTTAAATGAATTGAATACTCTTCATTATTACCAAATACTTTAAAATAAACACCCTCAAACTCTTCTGTTGATATTGAAGGTTGTAATTGATTTCTTATTTGAATAAAGCCACCGTTATTTTCAGTCGTGACATCTCCTGTCATATGATAACAGTTAACATTATTAACTTTTGATATGATTGCTTTACCCTGAGATAATCCACCCATTACTCCATCAGTAAAGAAAGCCCAATTTTGACCTTGAGAAGAAATCCCAGGTGTTTCTAAATTATCAAGTATCATTTTATTCTGAGATTGAAGATTTAATGAAAAAAATAAAATAAAAACAAAGAATATTAAACTTTTCAATTTTTACGATTTTCTGCTAATTTTTTCTTAATAAGGGATAAACCCGTTTCAACTTTAGATTTATAAGATTCTTCAAATGCCTTTAACTGCCAATCTGACAATCTAGATTTTACTTCAGATAAATTATCTTGTTTCCATTCGTTTGATGTATTTTCATCTTTCCAAATATCTTTCTCTTCATTGGTTCTTCCACAACCATAGCAATAACCTGAGATTGGGTCAGTTTTACATACGCTAATGCAAGGTGAAGTTACTTTGTTCTGTTCCATTATAATATACATATATTTTTTTTTAGTTTATTCCATTAAAACGATGTAAAACTTTAAAATTATGACTGATTTTAGCTATTTAAATGTCGATAATGCTTATAAATTAATCAACCAAAAGGTAACAAAAACTCCTTTGGTAACTAATGATTATATAAATAATCTTTTAGAAGCTGAAATTTATTTTAAACTTGAGAATTTACAAAATACTGGATCATTTAAACTGCGAGGAGCTACACATAAAATTACAAAATTAATAGAAACTGTAAAAGACTCAGGTGTAGTAGCATATTCATCAGGTAATCATGCACAAGCTGTTGCCTATGCATCTATGATTAATACTATTAGTGCAAAAATAATAATGCCTAAAACTGCACCTCATATAAAAATTGAAAATACAAAAAAATATGGAGCAGAGGTAATATTATATGACACTTACTTTCAAAGTAGAGAAGAGATAGGAAATGAAATTCAAAAGAAGGATAATAGAGCTCTAATTAAACCCTATGATGATGAAGATATAATTGCTGGTCAGGGAACTGCAGCTATCGAAATTGTAAATGATTTGAAAGAGCAATCAATTGAACCTGATCTGTATTTATGTTGTTGTGGAGGTGGAGGGCTTATTGCAGGAACATCAACGTACTTAAAACATATTTACCCAAATATAAAATCATATTCTGTAGAGCCTGAAGAATTTGATGATACAAAAAGATCTTTAGAAGCTGGTAAACTTATAGAAAATAAAAAAAATGCTAAATCTTTTTGTGATGCACTATTGGCACCACAACCTGGTAATATAACTTTTCAAATTAATTCAAATAATCTTGAAGGAGGACTAAGTGTTTCTGATGAAGAAGTAACAAAAACTATAATTTTGCTAGCTGAACAACTTAAAATAGTTGTGGAGCCAGGAGGAGCAGTTGCAGCTGCAGCAGCATTAAATAATAAAATTGATGTTAAAAATAAAAAAATTATAGTTATGATTTCTGGTGGTAATATTGATTTAAGTTTATTTAATAAGTTATGATCAATGAATCAAATTTAAAAAAATTACAAAACCTATTAAAAGAAAAAGATATCGATATTTTTGTCATTTATAGAAGTGATCAATATTTAAATGAGTATATTTCTCCAAATGCAGAAAGACTAAAATTTATAACAAATTTTTCTGGCTCAGCAGGAAGAGCTATTATAACACCAACAGATGCATTCTTGTATGTTGATGGACGATATACTTTTCAAGCGAATACTCAAATTAATGCCAAAGAGATTCACGCAAAACATTTAAACAGCTTTTGGACGGATTTAGAAAAAATTTTATTAGAAGAAGAATACAAAATTGCATTAGATCCAACTCTTCATTCAATTATAGAAATTGAAAAAGTGGAAAAAATGTTAGAGAATTCAACATCTCAACTCCAACTAATAGATAAAAATTTTGTTGATTTAATATGGGAAAATCAACCAAAAACTCAGTATACAGATATATTTGATCACCCAACAAGTTTTGCTGGTCAGGGCAGAAGTAAAAAACTAGATATTTTAAAAAAATTTTTAGATCAAAATGAGATTGATCATTACTTTGTTTCTGGGCTTGATAATATTGCTTGGCTATTAAATTTAAGAGCAGATGATATTAAATATACACCTCTGCTTTATTCTTATCTTCTAATTTCAAAAAATAACAAACACTCTTTGTATATTAAAGAATCTTCAATGCCAGAAATTCTAAAAAAAGAAATCCAAACACTAATAAATATTAATAATATTGAAAATATTGGATCAATTTTTAATAACATTAATTCATCAGAATCAATTGGTTTAGATTTTAATTCTACCACTTTTTATTTTTTAGATCTTTTAAGAAAACAAAAAATAAATACTAAAAATTTAGCAAATCCATGTATTTTGTTAAAAGCAATCAAAAATGAAACTGAACTAGATGGGGCAAAAAAAGCACAAATAAGAGATGGTGTTAGTATTACCAAATATATTTATTGGTTAAAAAATATCATGGATCCTAAATCAAATGATGAAATAAGTGTTGCACATCATTTAGAAAATCTGCGAAGAAAAAATGAATTATTTCATTCTCTATCTTTTGATACAATATCAGCAATTGATCAAAATGCAGCCCTTCCTCATTACCGTGTTACTGAAGAAGGAAAATCATCTTTCTCAGAAAATAATATTTATCTTGTTGACTCAGGAGGGCAATATTTTGATGGAACAACCGATATAACAAGAACTATAATTTTAGGTGAAGCAACAACAGAACAAAAAGATAGATTTACTAGAGTTCTTAAAGGTCATATTGCATTATCAAATCATATTTTTGAAAAGGGAACAAAAGGTACTGATATTGATTATTTAGCAAGAAAAAGTCTACAAGAAATTAATTTAGATTATGATCATGGTACTGGTCACGGTATAGGGAGTTTTTTGAGTGTTCATGAAGCTCCACAACGTATTGCAAAAAAATCAATGTTTGATAGCGTTGAGTTGCTTCCAGGAATGATTTTATCCAATGAACCTGGATACTATAAAGAAAATGAATATGGTATAAGAACAGAAAATTTAGTCGTGATAAAAGAGAATAATGATAAAAAATTATATTTTGAAAACATCTCGTGGTGTCCAATAGATTTGGATCTCATTGAAAGTAGTATGCTTGATCAAATTGAAAGAAATTGGTTAAATAAATATCATAGAAAGGTATATGAAAAATTGCACACCCACCTTGATAATCAAGAGAGAGATTGGCTTAAAGAGGTAACTTCTGAATTTTAGTTAAAGCCGCCAATTATGCGACTTTCTTATTGATATCAAATTCAGTTCTTAAGAGATGTTTATCTAATTCAATTTTCCATTCTTTTCCATATTCAGATTTGAAATATTTAACTAAATCCTCATCGTTATTGTAGTTTTTGTCACTTAAATCCTCGTAAACTTTGTTAAAAAAGTTAAAAACATTAATCATTATTCATTCCTTTCAATTGCAAAATAGTAATTATTCTATGCAATCAAAGTATAAAAATATGAATTTTAATATGCAAAAAATGCATGTATAAATATATTAAAAATCTAATTTACTTAAATTATTTAATAATAATTAAAATTAATTGTTCCTGATTGACTTTGTACATTAATACTTCATAAATTTTATAATATTATAGTTTTCAATGATAATAATTTTAACACAATGTTTTCCATCTAGAGTAGGGGGGATTGAAACATTGATGTATGACATAGCATTAAATTTAAGTCATAAACACGATGTAAAGGTTTTAGCTGACCAACAAAACAGTGCTAAAGATTTAGAATTTGATAAAAACAATAAAAATTTTTCAATATTAAGATTTAAAGGTTTAAAATTTTTAAGAAAAAGAAATAAATTTAATCAACTTAAAAATATTTGTTATTCAAATAATATTGAAGCAGTCATCACTGATAGCTGGAAAAGTCTTGAGTTACCAATTAATTTTTTAAAAGAAAAAAAAATCCCAATCATTAGTCTTGTTCATGGAAACGAAATAATAATCAAAAACGATAATCATCATAAACGAATAAAGAAAGTTTTAGAATTAGCAAACGCATTAGTGGTCAATTCATCATATACTAAAAACTTACTTTCAAAAATAAGTGAAAACTTTAAAAAAATTGAGGTTATCTATCCAGGTGTAAAATCTACTAAGAATATTATAGAACAAGTAATAGATTTAGATGATAGTTATCCAACGTTGCTTACTCTTGCCAGACTAGAAAAAAGAAAAGGACATTCGTATATTCTTAAATCTATTTTTAATTTAAAAAAAATTTATCCAGATATTCAATATATAATTGCTGGTGAAGGTGATCAGTTAGAGAATATAAAGAAAGAAATAAAAAATTATAATCTAGAATCAAATGTGAAGTTAGTTGGAACAATAAATGAAAATCAAAAAAAATTCATTTTTTCTAAGACTGATATTATGATCATGCCGACAATAGATGAAACTCATGCAAATTCTATTGAAGGTTTTGGAATTGCATACATTGAAGCAGCACAATATGGAATTCCTTCAATTGCCTCAAATGTTGGAGGTACTCCTGAAGCTGTATTGCATAATAAAACAGGTTTAATTATTAATAATTTTAATGAATTAGATGAATCAATTAAGAATTTAGTTGAGAACAAACAAAATAGAATTGAATTAGGACAAAATGCAAAAAATAGAGCAGAAAATGAATTAATCTGGGAAAAACAAGTAGTAAAATACAATAAGTTAATAGATGATATTCAATGACTATTTTATTTCATAACACAACTTTTGATAAAATTGATGTTTGGAAAAAAACAATAAAAAAATATTTTAAAAATGAAAAAATAATTTCTATCAAAGATTATAAAAATTTTCATGATGTAAATTGTGCAATTATTTGGAATCTACCAGATAATATTCTTTCAAGACTAAAAAATCTTCAAGTTATTTTCTCTATGGGAGCTGGAGTAGATCATATTCTAAAACTTAAAAATTATAATAAAAAAATTCCCATAATCAGAATCAAAGATGAAGAAATGGGTGAGAGAATTGCCAATTATTCTTTAGCTCAAATACTACATTATCAATTAAATTTTAAAATTTTTCAAAATTCTCAAATCAAAAAATATTGGTCTGGAGAAAGGACACCAATTGATAATAAAAATTTAACAGTAGGTATTCTAGGTCTGGGCTTTCTTGGTAATCATATTGCAAAATTACTAAATAAATTAAACTATAATGTTATTGCATATAAAAAAAATCGAGCAAAAGTAAAAAATGTAAAAATATATACGGGTAAAAGTATTATAAATTTTATCAAAAGCTCTGATGTTATCATTTCTATTCTACCATCAACAGCCAAAACAAATAATATAATAGATAAAATGTTTTTAAAGAATATGAAAAAAAATTCTTGTTTAATAAATATAGGCAGAGGAAATGCAATTGAAGAGAAAGATCTTCTAAATCATTTAAAGAAAAACAAAAATTTTTATGCTTATTTAGATGTCTTTAAAGATGAACCTTTAAAATCAAGTAGTCAATTTTGGAAACTGCCAAATGTAACTATTACTCCACACGTTGCGGGTGTAACAGCTATAGAGCCATCTGTTAAATATATGTACTCCAAATATAAAAAACTAAGAAAAAATAAAAATGTAAAATCAGATGTTAATCCATCTGATGGATATTAATTAACATCAAAATAATTTTCTAAAATTCTAAAATAAATATTTTCTAATTTAATAATATCTTCAACAAAAACAAATTCATCTACTTTATGAAGAGTTTGATTTCTAAGACCTAACTCTACTACTTCACAATAGTTCTTTATATATCTTGCATCAGAAGTACCGCCATCGGTTGCTTGCTCAGGTGGGCTATTTCTGCCTGTGACATCAGAAATTGATTTTGAAATAATATTATATAAATCACCGGCTTTATTCAAAAATGACTCAGCTGTTGCATCATATGTATAAGTGCAGCTAGCATTTTCCAGTTTAGAGAAAATCTTTTCTATTTTATTATCAATCCATTTTATAAGTGAATCAGATGAGTGCATATCATTAAATCTAATATTGACTGTTGCTTTAGCTAATTCTGGAATTACGTTTTGAACAGGATTGCCAATATCAATAGTAGCGATTTGCACTGATGTTGGTAAAAAATTTTCATTACCTTCATCTAGCGGCTCTTCTAATATACTATTTAATAAATTCACTAAGTGATGTGAAGAATTTTCAGCTAAATGAGAATTCGCCGTATGTCCTTGAATACCTTTTACCTGAAAAAAGAAACTAACTGATCCTCTTCTTCCAATTTTTACTTTATCGCCGACCTCATTTTTAGAAGTTGGTTCACCAACTAGACAATGATCAAATTTATAATTTTGTTTACTTGCCCATTCTAGAATTCTTGGTGTGCCGTTTACAGAATCTCTTTCCTCATCTCCTGTAATAATAAATGAAATCTTACCTGGAATATTTTTATATTTATCTACAAATCTTTTAGCGGCACTAATGAAACAAGCAACACTGCTTTTCATATCTTCACTACCTCTTCCATAAAGTTTACCATCATCTATTCTTGCTGAAAATGGAGGGTATTTCCAAGAATTCTCATTTCCTACTGGAACTACATCTGTGTGACCAGCATAAGCAAAATGCCTTCCTTCATTTCCTATCGTTGCAAATAAATTTTTTACTTCATAAGAATTGTTTCCAGAGAAAGTTAATGGATGACAGTCACATCCTATAGCACTTAAATGATTTTCAACTACTGTTAAAGCTCCCTCGTCTTTTGGAGTCACACTTGCACATTTAACTAAGGATTGTGTAAGAGTAACTGGATCAAAATTAATTTCTGACATTAATCTCTTAAAAGATCATTGATTGATGTTTTGCTTCTAGTTTTTTCATCAACTCTTTTAACAATAACAGCACAGTATAAAGAAGGATTAATATCCCCTTCTTTTTTTCCTGGTAATGTACCTGGAACCACAACTGAATACGCTGGAACTTTTCCCATATGAATTTCGCCAGTTGATCGATCGACTATTTTTGTAGATGCTCCAATAAATACACCCATTGATAAAACTGCACCTTCACCAACAATTACACCTTCAGCCACTTCACTTCTAGCTCCAATAAAACAATTGTCTTCAATAATCACAGGATTTGCTTGAAGAGGTTCAAGTACACCGCCAATACCAGCGCCTCCAGAAATATGGCAGTTTTTACCTATTTGCGCACACGATCCAACTGTTGCCCAAGTATCAATCATTGTTCCTTCATCAACATATGCACCAAGATTTACAAAAGAAGGCATTAAAACAACACCTTTAGCAATAAATGCAGATTTTCTTACAACAGCGTCTGGCACATATCGAAATCCTGCTTTTAGATGATCATCTTTAGTCCAATTTACAGTTTTACTTTCTACTTTATCAAACCAAGTGGCATGCGATGCTTTAATTATTTCATTATCATTTAATCTGAAACTTAAAAGAATTGCCTTTTTAATCCATTGATTAACTTGCCATTCATTATTAATTTTTTCACAAACCCTTAAGCTTCCACTATCAAGTTTGTTTAAAGTTTCATCTACTGCATTTCTAATATCACCTTCAGTATTGACATTAATATTATCTCTCTCCTCAAAGGCATCATTTATAATTTTTTCGAGATCACTCATATTTTACCCTCATTTACATCTTTTAAAAATAAACTCAAATCTCTTGTTTGAAAATCTAAATATTCTTTAGATGCTTCAATATCATCGGAAAAATTCTCATAACCCGCATCAACCCAGACAGGTGTGAAACCAACTTTTTTAGCTGGAACTAAATTTTTTGCGATATCATCAAACATTGCTGATTTATTTGTTTCGATATTAAATAATTCAATAATTTTTTCATAGGGAGAAATTTCTGGCTTAGGAATATAATTGGCCATTTTAATATCGTAAATTTCATCAAAAAAATTTGTTAGATTTATTTTCTCTAACACATCTAAGACATGTTGCTTATTTGCATTTGTATAAATAATTTTTCTTCCCTCAAGTTTATATAATTCATCATTAAGATTTTGATTTGGACCAACAATTGAGTAATCTAACTTATGAACTTCTTCTAAAAAATAATCAGGATCTACGCCATGATTATCCATCATACCTCTTAGAGTTGTACCATGTTGCTTGTAATATTTTGTTTGTAGTTTTTTTGCTTCAGCTAATTCCATATTTAAATTTTTAGCTACAAATTCACCCATTAACTTATGTACTTGCTGAAAAATTCCACTGTCTGCTGAGTAAAGTGTGTTGTCTAGATCAAATATCCAGGTATTGATGTTATCTTTAAAGCTCATTTAATTACTTGTTATTTGTGTACCAATTCCATGTTCAGTGAATAACTCTAATATTACTGAATGAGGAATTCTTCCATCTAAAATAGTAGATTTTTTAACACCTTTTTTCATTGCATCAATACATGTATTAATTTTCGGCTTCATACCACCAGAAATATATTCTTTATTAGCAATACTTTTAGCTTCTTCTAAAGTTATTGATGAGATTAATTTTTCATCTTTGTCTAAAATTCCAGGTACATCGGTTAGTAATAATAATTTACTTGCCTGTAACTCACCTGCTATAAAACCTGCAACAGTGTCAGCATTAATATTATATGTAAAATTATTTTCATCCTTGCCTAAAGGAGATATGACAGGTATTTGACCATTTTTTATAAAGCTAGTTAGCATATCTTTGTTTAATTTTTTTGGTTGTCCAACAAAACCAATATCAACTATTTTTTCAATATTTGAATCACTATCTTTAATTTCCACATTTAATTTAGTTGCAGTGACTAAGTTATCATTACCAGATACTCCAATCGCTTTTCCTCCAGAGGCACTTATAGATTCTACTATTTCTGAATTGATATCTTTAGATAAAACTTCCTCAACTACCTTAATTGTTTCTTTATCAGTAACTCGCAGTCCTTCAACAAATTGTGTTGATATATTTTTTGATTTAAGTCTCTCGCCAATTTGAGGCCCTCCACCATGAATAATAATTGGTGACACACCTACTTCTTTTAATAATCCAATATCTCTTGAAAAACTCTCAGACAGTTTTTTATCTCCCATTGCATGTCCACCGTATTTTATTACAATGGTATCACCACTATGCTCTCGAATGTATGGAAGAGCTTCAACTAAGGTTGAGGCTTTATGTATAAAATAAGCCTGATCACTCTCTGATAAAAAATCAAATTTCATATTTATTGTGATAACCTGTATATAGATCTTTGAATCTCTGTAATACCATTATTTTTTTTGGTCTCAGATTGATATATTTTCGTAAATGATTTTTCATAATTTTGCATTAAACTTAAAATTGATTTTTTTTGATATTCTAAATGGTTATTAGATATTTTATCTATTTTAGTTAAAATTATGGAAAATTTTCTTGAGCAATCAGTCAATAAATCCAACATATTAATATCAGAATTTTTGATACCAACTTTTGAGTCAATGAGTAAAAAAACATGATCAAGTGTATCTCTATTTTCTATATATTCTTCAATCAAGGTCATTAAGTTTTCTCGTGCAACTTTTGATACTTTGGCAAAACCATAACCAGGTAAATCAATCATATTTATTTTTTCACTAATTAAAAAAACATTTATAGCCTGAGTTCTTCCTGGAGTTTTACTAGTTTTCGCAAGTTTTTTTGTTTTAGTTAATGAATTTATTAAACTAGATTTTCCAACATTAGATCTGCCTATGAAACAACATTCTTTTTTTATATCTGAATAAGGAATGTCTTTAAATGACTGAAAGGAACCTAAAAACTTATTATTATTAAAAAAGTTATTTAAATTTTTATTTAAGCTAGCCATTTTTGGCTAAAATTCTTCTTTGAATATACCATTGCTGCGCAATTGATAAAATATTGTTCACTGACCAATATAAAACTAAACCAGCTGCAAAACCAGCTAGTACAAAAGTAAATACAAATGGAAGTAATGCAAAAATTCTAGCCTGTGTTGGATCAGCGGGAGCAGGATTTAGTTTTTGTTGTAACCACATAGTGAAGCCCATAATAATAGGAAGAATGCCAATATCAATTATGGACAGTATTGGTGGCACATCCCAAGGAACTAATCCAAATATTGTCATTAAGCCTAATGGGTCTGGTGCAGATAGATCATGAATCCATCCATAAAAAGGAGCGTGATACATCTCTATCGTAACAAACAACACTTTATACAAAGAGAAGAAAATTGGTATTTGTACTAAAATTGGCAGACAACCCGCAACAGGATTAGCTCCCTCTCTTTTATACAAGGCCATTAGTTCTTGCTGCATTTTTTGTCTGTCATTTGGATAGGTTTCTTTTAATCTTTGCATATCAGGCTGAAGTTTTTTCATCTTCGCCATAGATTTAAAAGATGCCTGCGCTAGTGGGAATAAAATTAAACGCATTAAGATGGTAAAGGCAATTATTGCCAGACCGAAATTACCTGCATAACCAAAAAACCAATTAATGGCATATGAAACAGGTTTAGTTAAAAAGCTAAACCAACCCCAGTCAATTGCATCAGTAAATCTTGGTATAGAGAGATTTTCGTCATATGCACTTAAGACATTTAATTTTTTTGCACCCACAAATAATTTTCCGCCGTAAGATATATTTTCACCCGAGTTAATTTTATATATCTGACCAACATAACCTGCCCTATAGCTATCACGTCCATTATTTCCGTATCTATAATTGACGTTAATAGATTGATCAGCATCAGGAATTAAAGCAGACATCCAATATTTGTCAGTAAAACCTAACCAGCCTCCTTGTGTTTTATTATCGCAAAACTCTTTTTTTGTTTGCATTGATGAATTACAATCATCGGCAATATCATCATAATTTTTTTCTAATAATTCGTCGTTTATTAGACTAATTAAACCTTCGTGAAGTATAAAAAAATTAATTGTATCAGGTGTGTTTATTCTTTTGATTAATCTGTATGGAAAAACTTCAATATCTTCACCACTGTTGTTTTCTATTTCTTGTGTAATTGTAAACATATATTCATCATCAACTTGATAGTTTATTTTGAAGGTTATGTTTTTATTATTCGTCCAACTAAGTGTAACAGGGTTTGAAGGGCTTAGAGTGGTAGAGTTAGTTTTCCAATCTGTTTCTAAATTAGGTAATTCAATGTTAGAATTTTTTAGCTCTTTCCAACCTGTTTCAATATAATATGGATTAGCTGTCCCATCTGGTAACAAAAGCTGGATATTATTCGAATCAGGCTCTAAGCTAGTTTTATATTTTGATAATATGAGGTCATCTAAAATTGCTCCTTTTAAATTTATAGAACCTTTAATAGATGCATTTTCAAAAATAACTCTGTCGGTTTGAATTAAAGCTTCATCTCTACTTTGTATTTCTGAAACAGCTTGGCTGCTTTGTCCATCAATGGATGTTGCAGGCTCTAATACTTCATCTTCTTCAAAGGATGCTGTTTGAATTGGCTGAGTTGGAAATAATAATTGAAAAAAAATAATTATCGCAATTGAAATACCAATAGCTAAATATAAATTTCTTTGTTCGTTCATTTATTTAACTCAGATTTTTTTGGTACTGGATCAAATCCGTGTGAACCCCAGGGATGACATTTTGAAATTCTTTTCGCCGATAAAATTGATCCTTTAAATAACCCATGTTCCTTTAATGCTTTAATAGAATACTCAGAACAGGTTGGTAAATACCGGCAATTCTGCCCAAGTAATGGGGAAATCAATAACTGGTATAATCTAATTATTATGATTAAAGGTAATGAAATATATTTACTAACCATTTATTTTTCCCTTAAGTTCTAATAAAAGTTTATCAAATTTCTCTTCGAGCAATGACGTTTTAGCTATTAACACATAATATGAATTAATTTTACCATTAATAATAATTTTTCTAGCTAATTCCCTCATTATTCTCTTTGCTCTATTTCTTTTTACTGCGTTGCCAATTTTTTTTGAAGCTGTGTACCCTACACCTATAGAATTTTCTAGATCTTGATTGTGTAAAATTTGGATATTCATATTTTTACCTTTTATAAATTCTCCCTGGTTTCGTATCATAACGAATGTCGATCTCTTCTTAATTGTAAATAATGTTTGGGCCATATGGCCTTTTTAAGCGCTTAATTGAGCTCTTCCTTTTGCACGTCTTCTATTAATGATTTGACGACCTGCTTTAGTTGCCATTCTAGCCCTAAAACCGTGTCTTCTTTTTCTAATTACTCTACTAGGTTGGTAAGTGCGTTTCATAATAAATCTCTGGGCCTAATACGAATTCATTATATATAAGTCAAATATTTACTTATGTAATCGATGAAAATTTTCAGAAAAGCTAGTGAATTAGAGCCAAATTTAGTTTCAATCAAAGACAAAGGCCAGTCTATTGGTTTAGTTTTAACAATGGGAAACTTACACGATGGACATTTATCTCTCATTAGAGAAGCACAATTACATAACGAATTTGTAATCTGTTCAATATTTATTAATCCTACTCAATTTAATAATGAAAATGATTTCAATTCTTATCCAAAGACAATTGATGATGATATTTCTAAATTAGAAAATATTGGTTGTAATTTACTCTTCTTACCTGACGTTCAAGAGATATACCCTGAAGGATTGGCAAAGAAAAAAATTGTAAATAATTTTAGAGATATTTTATGTGATAAATTTCGACCTGGTCATTTTGATGGAGTTACTACTGTTGTGGATCTTTTTTTTAATATAATTAAACCTACGAACAGTTATTTTGGTGAGAAGGATTTTCAGCAAGTAAAAATAATACAAGATTTAGTAAAAATTAAAAATCACAATATTAAAATAATTCAATGTCCATCTGTACGAGATAAAACAGGTATGAGTTTGTCTTCAAGGAACTCTAAATTTTCAAATGATCAATTAAAAATTTTCAATACGCTAGGAAATAAAATAAAAGAACATATTAATCTATTAACACAAAAAGAAATTAATAATTTAGATCAATTAAAAATAGAGCTTCTTCAAAATAATATAAATAAAATTGACTATTTAGAGATAAGAAATGAAAATAATTTAGAAATAACAAAAAATTATTCTGAAGCTAGATTATTTATTGCTTTATATATTGGCGATGTAAGAATTATTGATAATTTTAAATTATATTAAGGTATTAACCAATTATATTCTGGTTCATTATTTTTAAATGTTAATTTTAATCTACGATGACCTGAAATTTCTAAATAAAGCCAATCAATTTCATTAATTTTATTTTCAACTACTGTAAAATTTTTATATCCTTTTTCACTTTCTTCATGACTTGGCTCCTTGCCGGTTAAGTGTTCAGGGATACCATCTTCTGGAAATTCAGTGATTGAACTTGGATCTTTCAATGTTAAGTAACATTTTCTACTAAACAATCTTGTTTTGTCCCACATTTCTTTAGCTTTATCATTTTGATTATTAACTAAAGACGTTGTTTTGATTCGCATTTGAATTTTTAATTTATGATCATAAAAAACAAATTGAGAACTATTATTTTTTTTTAAATTAGGAATTTTCGGAGATCTAAAGTCTGTGTGAAAATTTAGCGTCATGCTACTGGGATCAAACTTTCTTAAGACTACAACTCTAGAATCAATTCCATCTTCACTATCAATATTACTAAAGACTGGCGTGTGAAAGGCGTGTTTTCTATCTTTAACTCCTCTAGTTAAATTTTTCTTTATATCCTCAAATATTTCTGCAGCATTTTCTTTTGAAGAAGTCGACATTGTTATTGTAATATAAATTGTTTTGAAGAAATAGCTAGATAATGGAAATAAATAAAATTACGAATTTATTGAATCTGGAGCATGTTAAGTTTTTAATATCTATCTTTGAAGAAAATAATATTGAAATTCGATTAGTAGGAGGATGTATACGAGATGCTCTTCTTGAAAGAGAAATCAAAGATATTGATACAGCAACAACTTTGGAGCCTCAGGATGTTTTGTCATTACTAAAAGATAACAATATTGAATACGATGATTTTGCTATTCAATATGGATCTATAATTGCTTATCCTCATAATCGAAAAATACAAATTACAACTTTACGTGAAGATATTAATCAAATGGGAAGACATACAAATGTAATTTACACCAACAGCTGGAAAAAAGATTCAGCCAGAAGAGATTTTACTTTCAATGCTTTATATGTCGGAAACAATAATAAACTACATGATTATTACAATGGCCAATCAGATTTAAATGAAAGTAAAATTTGTTTTATTGGTGAAATAGAGGATAGAATAAAAGAAGATTACTTAAGAATCTATCGATACTTTAGATTTAGAGGTTTATTTAATTTACCTAAAACATCTTTAAGTGATCAAAAAATTGTAGAAAAATATATTCACGAATCTTTAGCAGTGTTGACCAACGATGTAATAAGGCAAGAAATATTAAAAATGTTTAATATGTCTTTTCCACTAAATTGTTTTTACATATCTCATCAAACGTTACAAAAATTTAAATGGGTTGAAATAGTCCAAGAGCATTTCATACGAACGAAATACGATCTTGGATTAAATAAATGTCTGAATAAGATTGATAATTTAATAAATTAGTTTTTTAGTTTACAACTTTCGCACAAACCAAATATTTCTAAATTATGTTTTTTATAATTGAAGTTATTCTTTTCTGCTTGTTTTGAAAAATAAGAAATCAAATTATTTCCAGTTAGCTCAGTAACACTATCACAGTTTTCACATATCAAAAAAGATGTAGAGGTTTTTGCATTACAGCCTTCATGCTTACAAGCAAAATATGAATTTCTACTTTCTATTTTATGTACTTTACCAATTTCTATAAGCTTATCTAAAGCTCTATAAACTTGAAGAGGAGATTTAATTCCTTTTTTTTGAATATCAAAAAGGATTGTATATGCCTTAAGAGGTTCTGATGCGCTTTCTAAAATATCAAGAACTGTTTGTTGATTTTTAGTTAAGTTTAAAGTTTCTAAAGACATATTCTAGATTACCAAATTGCTATCGTTTTTGCAACTGACCCTTAATTTCAAGAGGAACCAATGAAATAATGAAAAGTATTAAAGCCACCACTATTATTGAAGGCCCTGAAGAAGTATTTATTTCTAAAGAAGTAAATAATCCAACTACTACTGATAAAATACCTGATAAGATTGCGATAACAATCATTTGTCTAGGACTGTTGCTAATGTTCCTGGCAATAGCCGCAGGAATTAAAAGCAAACCTGTAATTAATAGTGCTCCAATCATTTTAATAGACAAAGCAATTACTCCTGCCAATAAAAGGGTAAATATAAAATTAGAAACTTCCGGTCGCATACCTTCAGCAGCTGACAAATCATAATTTACAGTTGCTGAAAATAAAGATTTCCAAATAAAATATAAGATAATTAATATTATGCTTCCACCTATCCAAACTAAACCAATGTCTGCAGTTGTTACTGCAAGAATATCGCCAAATAATAATCCCATGAGATCAAATCGGATATAAGATAAAAAACCAATCAATACTAAACCGATGGCAAGTGTTGAGTGAGCAAGAAGTCCAAGTAAAGAATCGCCAGCTAGTTTTGTTCTTTTTTGTAAGCTCACAAGAAGTAAAGCAACAACAGCTGATATTACAAACACAGAAAAAGCAATATTTAAACTAAATGAGTACGCTAATGTTACTCCTAAAAGAGCTGAGTGAGATAAGGTGTCACCAAAATATGATAACCTCCTCCAGATAACTAAGCATCCAAGTGGTCCAGCAACAATAGCTATACCAACCCCTGCAACAAGTGCACGAATAAAAAAATCATCAAACATTAATTTTTAACACTCCCATCTGTCTGATGTGAATGATCATGTTCATGTTGATAGAGTGATAAGGTAGCAGCATTATGTTCTCCAAATAATTCTATGTAGGAAGAATTTTTTACTATTGATTTAGGTGATCCAGAGCAACAAATGTGACCATTTAAACAAATTACATGATCTGTTGCAGACATAACAAAATGGAGATCATGAGATATAAGAAGGATGCCACAATTTAATTTGGTACAAATTTCTTTTATAAGATTGTATAGAGCTATTTCTCCATTAAAATCTACTCCCTGCACAGGTTCATCTAAAACAAGTAGATCTGGTTTTTTAGCAATTGCTCTTGCGATTAAAACTCTCTGAAATTCTCCACCAGATAAGTTATGAATCTCATTGTATATTAAATGCTGAACCCCTGTTAATTCTAGAGCTTCAATAATTTCATCTTTATTAATATGACTTGTTAGATTCATAAAATCTATAACTCGAAGGGGCATAGTCCAATCAATACTAATTTTTTGCGGAACATACGCCATTTTTGTTGAATAATTTTCAATTGAACCTTCATCTGATTTTAGAATATTAAGTGCCATTTTAGCGGTAGTTGTTTTTCCTGAGCCATTTGGGCCAATCAAGGTTACAATTTTGCCCTTATGAATTTCAAGAGAGATACCTTTTACAATCCATTTTGAAGATTTTTGGACACCGCAATCTTTTAATCTTACCAATAAATTATTATTTTCGTTCATTTTTATATTTACAATCTAAAATGTAATATTATAACATTACGTTCATTAACAGACATAATTTTTAATAGGAACATTTTTTATGAGACAAAACAACATTTTTTTGATGCTTTTGAAAGTATTTTTCTTTTCATCAATTTTAGTTGCAACTTCAGCTGTAAGAGCAGAATTAAAAGTTGTAACTACAATTAAACCACTTCATTCACTAATTGCGAATGTAATGGATGGTGTAGGTGAACCAACACTTATAATTGAAGGAAGTACTTCCCCCCATAGCTTTACATTAAAACCTTCTCATGCCAAACTTTTAGAAGAAGCAGATATCATATTCTGGGTTGGTGAAAGTATAGAAACGTTCATGGAAAGACCTCTTGAGTCAATTGTCAAAAATGCAGAAGTTGTAGAGTTCATGGAAGTTGAAAGTATTAATAAATTGAAGTTTAGAGAAGAATCGATTTTTGAAGATCACGATGACCACGATGACCACGATGACCATGATGACCACGATGACCACGATGACCATGATGACCACGATGACCATGATGATCACGATGACCACGATGATCATGACGACCATGATGATCATGATGATCACGATGACCACGATGATCATGACGACCATGATGACCACGATGATCACGATGACCATGATGATCACAGTGGTCACGATCACCACGGTCATGCACATGGTGAATTCGACGCTCACATTTGGTTAGATCCAATAAATGCAAAGGAAATGGTTCATGAAATTTCTCATGAGTTAAGTGATTTAGATCCAGCAAATAAGGATAAATATGAAGCTAATGCACAAGCTACAATCCAAGCACTAGATCAATTAGTTAAGGATATTGAAAAAGAAATAAATAAAGATGCAAAGTTTGTTGTCTTCCATGATGCTTATCAATATTTTGAAGAGAGATTTGGAGTTAGAGCTGCTGGAGCGCTTACTTTGAACACGGATGTTTTACCTGGTGCTAAACAGATTGCTGATATTCAAGATGTAATTAAGGATAGAGGAATTAAATGTATCTTTTCTGAACCACAGTTCAATCCAAAGATAATTACAACGATTGCTGAAGACATGAATATCAAAACAGGAGTTTTTGATCCTCTAGGTGCTAATATTGACTCAAATAAAGATCTTTATTTTAAGTTAATACAAAACTTAGGGGATGAACTTAAAGGTTGTTAGAAATATATTTTAAATATTAAATTTAAATTGAGGGTGTTAACTAACAACACCCTCCACCTTCACAAGTACAGCAACAGCTACAACTGCAACCACACTTTGGTGGGTTTGGATTTTGATTTTTCATAATGATACCTATATCTATATCTGAATAATTTTTAAACAAATTTATGAGAAAAATAATAGAAATTAAAGAGTGTATGAAGACTTTCGAGGGTGATGGGATACCTGTAACGAGAGCTTTCCCTGTCCCTGGAATGAGAGAAAATGATCCATTTCTTCTTTTTGATCATTTCGGCCCAATTAATTATGAACCGGGAGGTGCAACTGGTGTACCAGCGCATCCTCATTGTGGATTTGAGGCAATTACTTACATGCTTGGTGGTGAAGTAGAGCATAGAGACTCATTTGGAGGACAAGCAGAAATTGAAACTGGTGATGTACAATGGATGACAACTGGATCAGGTTTAATTCACTCTGAATTAGTAACAGAAAAATTTAAGAAGAGTGGAGGTGTCATGCAAGGATTACAAATTTGGGTAAACCTTCCACAAAAAAATAAAAAAGTTAAACCTTGGTATCAACATATTAAAAGAAAAACTATTCCAACAGTATCTGAAAATGCAAATATAGAAATTAAAGTTCTTGTGGGTGAAATAAATGGAACCAAATCCAAAGTTCAAACATATTCGCCTGTATCAATATTTGATATTCAATTTTCACAACCAGATATGACAAAGTTTAATGTTGATAAAGAACAAAATCTTATGATCTATATTATCGATGGGCAATTACAATTTAATGAGCAAGATAAAATAGCTAATAAAGGTGATATGATTTACTTTGATCAGTCAAGTGATGAAATTCAACTCACGTCAATATCAGAAAAAGGATCCTACCTAGTTTTAGCAGGTAAGCCGCTTAAAGAACCTGTAGCACGTTATGGTCCTTTTGTTGCAAATTCTGAAGGAGAAATCAAGCAAGCAATGATGGACTATCAAGAAGGAAAGATGGGAAGCTTAACTTAAGTTAATTGACGCAACATTTCACCAGCTACAATAGCAACTGAACTACTAAGATTAATCGACCTAGGCCCCTTTATCATTGGTATTGTTAATCTTTCATCGACAGAGCTATGGACAAAATCAGGTGCTCCTGCACTTTCTCTGCCAAATAAAATAATATCATTTGATTGAAATTTATAATCGAAATAACTTTTTTTACTTTTTGTTGTTAGAAGAACGAGTCGATATGAATTATCTTTTGACCACTCATAAAATTTTTCCCAACTTAAATGTTTTTTTAATTCTAGATAATCATAGTAATCCATTGATGCTCTTTTTAATCTCTTATCATCAATCACAAAGCCTGCTGGCTCTATTATATCTACTGGTATTCCAAGACAGGCACCTAGTCTAAATATGTTTCCTGCATTCTGTGGTATGTCGGGTTCAAATAGAGCAATTCTCATGTTTTTTTAGTATATTATTTTCTTGCTTGCGTCACGCTGGCACATATTTAAAAAGTATTTTTTTGAGTAATTAAGATATAAGAAATTCACAATAAATGGCTAAAAAACCCAAAAATAAGAGAAGAGATTTCCTACAACTTAGCACTGTAACGCTTGGTGCTGTTGGAACAGCTGCTTTTATATGGCCTTTTCTAAAAAGTATGAGTCCAGCAGAAGACACATTAGCTGCAGGATCAACCGAAGTAGATATTAGTGCTATTGAAGAAGGTCAAAGTATAACAATAAAGTGGCGTGGAAAACCTGTTTTCATTAAAAAAAGAACAAAAGATGAGATTGATGCAGCTAAAATGGTTCAAGCTTCTGACTTAAGAGATCCACAAGATGATGCAGATAGAGTACAAAAAGAAGAATGGTTAGTTTTAGTGGGAGTATGTACACACCTAGGTTGTGTTCCACTTGGTCAGAAGGTTTCTGATATGAAAGGTGAGTACGATGGATGGTACTGTCCATGTCATGGTTCACATTACGATACATCAGGTAGGATAAGAAAGGGACCAGCACCAAAAAACTTGGACGTTCCGCCCTATACCTTTTTAAATGATAATACTATAAAGATAGGATAACATGGATAAGAATAGAAAAGTACATCAGTTTAAAAACCCTGTCCTTAATTGGATAGAGTTTCGTTTACCAATTATTTCTTATTTCAAAAAAGAATACGGCGATTATCCGATGCCTAAAAATTGTAATTATTTTTGGAGTTTTGGTGCGTTGGCAACAATTACACTTGTTACAATGATAGTAAGCGGAATTTTTCTTGCGATGAATTACACACCACATACTGATATGGCATTTGATAGTGTTGAAAGAATAATGCGAGATGTCAATTACGGTTGGTTAATGCGATACATCCATTCCAATGGTGCAGCCTTTTTCTTCATCATAGTCTACATTCATATAGTAAGAGCAATGTATTTTGGTTCTTACAAATATCCAAGAGAGCTTAATTGGATTTTAGGTGTATTCATATTTTTATTAATGATGGCAACTTCTTTTCTTGGTTACACATTACCGTGGGGACAAATGTCTTATTGGGGAGCTACAGTTATAACAAATTTATTTAGTGCAATTCCATTTATTGGCGAGGGATTAAAGACATGGCTTCTTGGTGATTACAATGTTGGAAATGCTACTTTAAACCGTTTCTTTGCTCTTCATTATGTTTTACCATTTGTTATTTTTGGTGTTGTAGGTTTACATGTTGCTGCAGTTCATGTTCATGGTTCAAATAATCCTGATGGGATTGATATTAAAACTAACAATGACTCAGTAAACTTTTTTCCATATATGTTAATTAAAGATACAGTAGCTATGTGTGCTTTTGGTGTTGCTATTTCTGCAGTAATATTCTTTGGACCTAATCTTATGGCTGAAGTTGATAATTATATTCCAGCAGATCCACTTGTTACTCCAGCTCACATTGTTCCAAACTGGTATCTTGCACCTTTTTATGCAATTTTAAGAGCAGTACCTGATAAATTAGGAGGAGTTCTACTAATGTTTGGTGCGATTGTAATTCTCTTTGTTCTGCCTTGGCTTGATAGATCAAAAGTGAGAAGCTGTAATTATAGACCAATATATAAGTGGTTTATGATGGGCTTTTTTGTTAACTTCTTTGCATTAGGCTACGTTGGTATGCTTCCTGCTGAAGGTTTATATCTTTTAATTGCTAGAGTAGGTTTACTTTACTACTTTGGTTTTTTCTTTATCATTACACCTTTTGTTGGTTGGATAGAGAAGCCAAGTAAGTTACCGCTCAGTATTAGTGATGTTTATGCTAAAAATATAGCTCCTAATATTGGTGGAGGAGAAAAAGGAATTCCTTCACCAGCAATGCAAAAAGATACAAATCTATAATGCGCCTATTACTTATTATTTTTATATTATTCTCTTCAAATCTATTTGCTGCAGAAATGAGTACTGAAAAAATGCCAAAACATGATTGGTCTTTTAAAGGTGTAACAGGAACTTTTGATAGAGCTGCAATTCAAAGGGGCTATAAAGTTTATAGAGAAGTATGTGCAGGATGTCATTCAATGAAACTTCTGTATTACAGAGATCTTATTGATATTGGTTTCTCCGAGGCTCAAGTAAAAGTAATTGCTTCTGAATATACTGTATTAGACGGTCCAAATGATGATGGTGAAATGTTTGAAAGACCGGCTAGACCAGCAGACAGGTTTGTTAATCCATACGCCAATGATAATGAAGCAAGAGCAAATAACAATGGAGCTTATCCTCCAGATTTGAGTGTAATTACAAAAGCTAGAAAATATGGAGTTGATTATATTTATAACCTTCTTCTTGGTTATGTTGAACCTCCAAAGGGAATGGAGGTTGGTAATGGAATGTGGTACAATAAATGGATGGCTGGAAATCAAATAGCTATGCCAGCACCTATAGCCGATGGAAGTGTAGATTATGATGATGGCACTGATAATAATGCAGAACAGTTATCAGCTGATGTAACACATTTTCTTCACTGGGCTGCTGAACCAGAAATGGAAGAAAGAAAAAATTTAGGAATCAAAGTAATATTATTCTTTATTATTCTTGGAACAATTGTGTACTTAGCAAAAAATAGACTTTGGCGAGACGTTACTTAGACATTAAATAAAAAGTTCATTACATCACCGTCTTTAACGATATAATCTTTGCCTTCTTGTCTTAACTTTCCTGAATCTCTACTTCCAGCATCACCATTATTTTCTATATAGTCATCATAAGAGACAGTTTCTGCTCTAATAAATCCTTTTTCAAAATCAGTGTGAATTTTTCCAGCAGCTTGTGGTGCAAGTGTTTCTTTTTTTATTGTCCAAGATCTTGTTTCCTTTGGTCCACATGTAAAATAGTTAATTAAACCTAAAAGTTCATATCCTGATTTTATTACCTTATTTAAAGTTGTTTGATCTAAATTAAGTTCTTTTAGAAATTCAAGTTTTTCTTCCTCATTATCTAATTCCGCTATTTGTGCCTCTATTGATGCAGAGATTAAAACTACAGAATGATTATTTTTTTTGGCAAACTCGATGACTTTTTTTGATAACTCGTTTCCAGTATGAATCGATTCTTCATCTACATTACATATGTACATAGTAGGCTTTAGACTAATTAAGTTAAGACTATTTACAAAGTCAATTTCATTACTAGCAAATTCATCAATTTTTAAGATACTACTAGCATCTAGCATTTGTAAGATTTTATTTATTATATCAAATTGATGTTTAGCTTCTTTATCATTTGCTTTTAATTTTTTTTCTAAACTAGTTTTTTTATTATTTAAGCTTTCAAGATCAGCCAATTGTAATTCTAAGTTTATTGTTTCAATATCATCTAGTGGATCAATTTTTGATGATACATGAGTAATATTAGTATCTTCAAAGCATCTAACAACATGTGCTATTGCGTCAACTTCCCTAACATGTCCTAAAAATTTATTTCCTAAACCTTCTCCTTGTGAGGCTCCTTTTACTAATCCTGCAATATCAACAAAATCCATGAAAGATGGGATTATTTTTTCACTTTTTCCAATGATTGCAAGTTTGTCTAATCTGTCATCGGGCACTTCAACTCTTCCTATGTTTGGTTCTATAGTTGCGAATGGATAATTTGCAGCCTCTGCTTTATTTGATTGGGTAAGAGCATTAAATAAAGTTGATTTACCGACATTTGGTAATCCAACTATTCCACACTTAAATCCCATAATTAATTTTGCTCACTTATTTTTGTTAAAAATAGAGGAATATCTGAAAAAATTAATTCTATATTTTTTACCATTTTATCAATTTTTTTATTTATTATTACTTCTTCTGATTTTAAAAATTTATTTAAAACATAACTTGAAACTAAATCTTTATGTCCAGGATGATCAATTCCAATACGTATTCTAAAATAATTTTCCCCAATGAATTGATCAATACTTTCCAATCCATTATGACCTCCGTTTCCACCACCTTGTTTTATTTTTATTTTCGATAATTCTAAATCAAGGTCATCATGGATAACAAAAGTACGGTCTAATTTTATTTTATAAAAATTTACAATTTCTGAAACAGCTTTTCCAGATAAATTCATGAATGTAAGAGGTTTTAACACAAAGATTTTTTGATTATTTATTAAACCTGAATATAATTCTTTTATTTTATCTTCTTTAATTTTGTCTAAATTGAAATGCGAAATTATATTTTCTGCTAAATGGAAACCTACATTATGTCTAGTATTCTTATAATTTACGCCTGGGTTCCCAAGTCCACAAATTAAAAACATATAACAAAATATAAAGTATAGTTACTTAGATTCTTTATTTTCTTCTTTATTCTCAGAAGATTCTTCTTTCTTTTCCTCAGATTTCTCTTCACCACCTTCTGCTGCTGCACCTTCTTCAGTTGTTTCTTCAGTTTTAGTTTCAACTTCTACAGTTGGTGGAACTAAAGTAGCTATTACAAAATCTCTATCAGAAATAGTAGGCGCAACTCCCTCAGGAAGTTGAATATTACTAATTTTAACTGCATCACCTATTTCACTTTCAATTAGATCAAATTCTAGTTTGCTAGGTATATTATTTGCATTACATGTTAGTTCAACAAGTCTTCTAACAGTATTTAAAACTCCACCTTTTTTCAAACCAGGACATTTATCTTGATTTAAGAAATCAACAGGAATTTCAACGTTTACCTTTGTATTTTCTTGAACTCTTAGAAAATCAAAATGTATAAGTTGATCACTTATAGGATGATATTGTAGTTGTTTAGGAAGTATTTTTTCTTTTTTTCCATCAACATCAAGGTCTATAATAGTAGAATAAAAAGAACCGGTACCCATTAATTTTTTGAGTATTTTATCTTCTAGAGCAATCTTCTTAGGCTCTGTTCCCTTGCCATAAATAATACCAGGGACTAATCCCTTCATTAAAAGACTATGATTTGAACCAATATCTTTATTTCTTTCAATCGCTTTAAAATCACTCATAAAAATAAAATATTTAATCGAAAAGGGCAGACACTGAAGTATCAGTGTTAATCCTTTTAATCGCATCACCCATTAAAGGAGCAATACTAATATGTCTAATGTTTTTTGTGCTTTTTACCTCCTTAGAAGGCTCAATTGTATCTGTTAACACCAATTCTTTTATGTTTGAATTTTCAATCTTTTTTAGTGCATTTCCGGATAGTACACCGTGAACAATATAAGAATAAATTTCTTTTGCCCCATTTTTACTTAGAGCTTCAGCAGCATTACATAGTGTGCCAGCAGAGTCAGCTATATCATCTAGTAAGATACAAGTTTTATCTTTTACATCTCCGATAATATTCATTACTTCAGACTCACCAGCTTTTTCTCTTCTTTTATCAGCTATTGCTAGTCCAGCATCTAACCTCTTAGCAAAAGCTCTACCCCTAACAACACCACCAACATCTGGTGAAGCTACAACTAAATCTTTGTTACCATTAAATTTTTCTTTAATATCATCTATTATAGGTCTTACTGAAAAAATATTATCTAAAGGGATGTCAAAGAAACCTTGTATCTGGCCAGCATGCAAATCCATAGTTAAAACCCTATCAGCACCTGCGGATGTAATTAAATTTGCAACTAGTTTAGCAGTGATTGGTGTTCTTGGTCCAGTCTTTCTATCTTGTCTTGCATATCCATAATATGGGATAACAGCAGTAATTCTCTTTGCCGAACCTCTTCTTGCGGCATCTATTGTAATCAAAAGCTCCATTAAATGATCATTTGCCGGATGCGATGTAGATTGAATAATAAAAACATCTTCACCTCTAATATTTTCATTTATTTCAACAAATATTTCTCTATCATTAAAAGTTCTAACAGAAGCATCTGCTAATGGAACATCAATATGTATAGAAATTTTTTCAGCTAAGGATTTGCTACTATTACAGGCGATTATTTTCATATAATCAAATTAATTACTATATTAGAATTATAATAGATCAACTAAAAATTAATCATTAAATGCGATGATATTGAGCATTCTTCCAGTATCTCTAAATTTCTGTGCTTCCCTCCGATGGCTAAAAAAAATTCTCTTATTTGAGAAGGTATCTCTGTTAATGTTATATATGTTTTTAATACCTAATTCCTCAAGTTGATAATTAATCAATCTTCTTAAATTAAATAAATCTTTCTCTTTATTTTTGTATTTGAAGAAAATAGAGTATTTTTTATTTTTGCTAATAAACTTGTTTTTAAAATCTTTTGATACTTCAAAGTTTTTAAAACTCAAACAAGGACCAATAAGAACAACAATATTTTTTTTTATTATTTTTTGTTTTACAAAGTATTCTACACCTTTAGCTGTTATATTTTTTAATGCACCTTTCCAGCCTGAATGAAGAGCACAAATATATTTTTTATCTTTATCAAAAATAAAAATTGGACAGCAATCTGCGGTTAAAACTCCTAAAGCAATTTGTTTATTATTCGTAATTAACCCATCTCCAGAATATTTTTTACCTATATTTTTTCTATTAATTTTGATAACTTTGTTTGAATGTATTTGCCTAATAAATTTAATCTTTTTTTTGATATTTAAATTTTTTAGACAAATATTAATATTTTTTTCTACATTTTTTTTACTATCTTTCTGGTTCAAGCTACAATTTAATGAGTAGTTTTCTTTTTTCGATACTCCACCATTTCTAGTAAAAAAACCAGCTTTAACAAAAGATTTAATTTTTGTATGTGTAAAATAATTTTTAGTAATCATAAGTTAGAAACAACAAGACACTTAAATAATCCCCCCATTCTATCAATATTAATTAATCTATCTACTTCATCATTTATTAAATCTTTCTTTAAATTTGAATTTTTAGTTAGCAATTTTTTCTTTCTTTCTAATATTCCATATTTTATTAAAAAATCTCTTTGTGAAACAAATTCGTTTATTTTTAATTTGTTTTGTTTTG
>CACNND010000005.1 GCA_902621725.1 uncultured Alphaproteobacteria bacterium
TTTTTCCCATATCTAATGTAGCCAATGTTGATTGGTAAATAATTAAGTAAAGAGGATATAAAATATGGCAAAAGTAATCGGTATTGATTTAGGTACTACAAACTCATGCGTTGCAGTAATGGACGGTAAGGAAGCAAAAGTAATTGAAAACTCTGAAGGCGGAAGAACAACACCATCAATGGTAGCATTCAGTGACACAAAAGAAAAACTTGTTGGACAATCAGCAAAAAGACAAGCAGTAACTAATTCTGAAAATACTTTATTTGCCATAAAAAGATTAATCGGAAGAACATTTGAGGATGAAGCGGTTAAGTCTGATAGCGGATTAGTTCCTTATAAAATAGTTAAAGGTGATAACGGTGATGCTTGGGTAGAAGCACGCGGAGATAAATATAGCCCTAGTCAAATAAGTGCATTTATTTTACAAAAAATGAAAGAGACTGCAGAGTCTTATTTAGGAGATACTGTTACGCAGGCCGTTATAACAGTTCCTGCATATTTTAATGACGCTCAAAGACAAGCAACAAAAGATGCTGGAAAAATAGCTGGACTAGAAGTCTTAAGAATTATTAACGAGCCCACTGCTGCAGCGTTAGCATATGGTTTAGATAAAAAGAAAACGGGTACTGTTGCTGTTTACGATTTAGGTGGAGGTACATTTGATATTTCTATTTTAGAAATAGGTGATGGTGTTTTTGAAGTTAAATCAACCAATGGTGATACGCATCTTGGCGGTGAAGATTTTGATCTTAAAATTATTGATTATCTTGCTGACGAATTCAAAAAAGATAATGGTATTGATTTGCGTTCAGATAAACTTGCACTTCAGCGTTTGAAAGAAGCTGCTGAGAAAGCAAAGATTGAATTATCAAGCTCAACTGAAACAGAAGTTAACTTGCCATTTATAACAGCTGATCAATCTGGCCCTAAACATTTAACGATTAAATTATCAAGAGCAAAACTCGAAGCTATAGTAGGTGAACTTTTAAATCAAAGTTTAAAACCTTGTGAAATGGCACTTAAAGATGCTGGATTACAAGCTGCAGAAATCGATGATGTTATTTTAGTTGGTGGTATGACAAGAATGCCTAAAGTAACGGAGATAGTAAAAAACTTTTTTGGTAAAGAGCCTAATAAAGGTGTTAACCCAGATGAGGTTGTAGCATCTGGTGCTGCCATTCAAGCAGGAGTATTACAAGGTGATGTCAAAGATGTTTTATTGCTTGATGTTACTCCTTTATCACTCGGTATTGAAACACTCGGCGGTGTATTTACAAAACTTATCGATAAAAATACAACTATTCCAACAAAGAAGAGCCAGGTGTTTTCTACAGCTGAAGATAATCAGAGTGCAGTTACTATTAGAGTTTTCCAAGGTGAAAGAGAGATGGCTGCTGATAATAAATTATTAGGTCAGTTTGATCTAGTAGGTATTCCACCAGCTGCAAGAGGCATGCCTCAAATTGAAGTAACTTTTGATATTGATGCAAATGGTATTGTAAACGTTTCTGCTAAAGACAAATCAACTGGTAAAGAGCAACAAATCAAGATTCAGGCATCTGGCGGATTATCAGATGAAGAGATTGAAAAAATGGTTAAAGAAGCTGAAGAAAATGCTGAAGCTGATAAAAAGAAAAGAGAGGCTGTTGATACTAGAAACCATGCTGACAGTTTAATTAATGAAACTGAAAAAAACTTAAAAGAGCACGGAGATAAAATTCCTGAAGCTGATAAAAACAAAATCACTGAGGATATTGAAGAGCTCAAGAAAGTAAAAGACGGCGAGGATTTAGAAGCTATTAAATCTAAAACAGAAGCACTTGTTCAGTCATCTCTTAAAATGGGTGAAGCAATTTATAAACAAAACCCACAAGGTGCTGCACCTCAACCTGATCCATCTGGTGCTGAACCATCAGCTGATAATACAAAAGATGAAAAGGTTGTAGATGCAGAATTTGAAGAAGTAGACGAAGATAAAAAAGATTAACGCTCCATAATTTTTATAAGGAGGAGATGTGGCTGATAAAGATTTCTATGAGATACTAGGTGTTCAACGAAATGCCAGTGAAGATGAAATAAAAAAAGCTTATAGAAAACAAGCCATGAAATATCATCCTGATCGTAACAAGGATGACAAAACAGCTGAAAGAAAATTCAAAGAAGCAGCTGCTGCTTACGAAGTTCTAAAAGACTCAGAAAAAAGATCAGCTTACGATCAATATGGACATGATGCGTTCAAACAAGGCGGCATGGGTGGAGCTCAAGGCTTTGGAGATTTTGCAGGTGGCTTTTCTGATATCTTTGAAGAGTTCTTTGGTGGGGGGTTTGGAGGACAATCATCAAGAAGACGAGGACCTCAAAGAGGAAGTGATCTTCGTTATAATATGTCCGTTTCACTATTTGAAGCTTTCACTGGAAAGAAACCACAAATAAGAATACCTACATACGTTGGCTGTGATGCTTGTGCAGCAACTGGAAGTGCAGATAAATCTGGACCAAGTACTTGTTCTACTTGTGGTGGCGCAGGAAAAGTTCGATCTCAACAGGGATTCTTTTCAATTGAAAGACCATGCCCTACATGTGGCGGAGAAGGTTCAAGCATAAAAAATCCGTGTCTTAAATGTTCTGGAACTGGAAACATAAAAAAGCAAAAAACAATTTCTGTTACTATTCCTGCTGGTGTTGATACAGGTACAAGAATTCGAATAGCCGGTGAAGGTGAGCCTGGTGAAAGAGGTGCAGGAAATGGGGATCTATATATTTTTGTTGAAGTTCAAAAAGACAAACTCTTTGAAAGAGAAGAAGAAAATTTATTTTGTGAAATACCAATTTCAATCACTACTGCTATTTTAGGCGGTGAAATAGAAGTACCAACAATAGAGGGAAAAAAAGCCAGACTTAATATTCCAGCTGGAACTCAATCTGAAACGCAATTTAGACTACGCGGCAAAGGAATGAGTATACTTCGACAAAGCAGACGCGGAGATATGTATGTGCAGGCAAATGTTGAAATACCAGTTAACCTAAATAGCAAACAAAAAGATATTTTGAGAGAGTTCGAAAATGAAGGAGGAACCTCAAAAAAACACAGTCCAAAATCACAAGGTTTTTTCTCAAAATTAAAAGAAGTCTGGGAAGATTTAACTTAATTTCTTTTCAACTTACAATCACCAAAGTATAAGAAGTTTTTATGGCAAAAATTAAAATAGCAGTTGCAGGTTGTCTTGGCAGAATGGGTCAGGAAATATCGAAACAAATTTTACAAAATAAAAATTTAGAATTTGTTGGTGGTTTTGAATACAAAAAACATAAAGATATAAACAAACCTTTAAACAAAGTTTCAAGTATACATTCTGCAAAATTAGTTACAGCTAATGCAGCTCAGTTAATCAAAGAAGCAAATGTCATAATTGATTTTACAACACCTGAGTCCACTTTAGATAATCTTAAGATCGCTTCTGCAAATAATACAGCAGTTGTTATTGGTACAACCGGAATGACGGATGCACAAAAAAAGAAAGTAAAAAGTTATTCTAAAAAAATACCTATACTAATGTCGTCTAACATGAGTTTGGGTGTTAACTTACTATTTAACTTAGTAAAACAAACAGCATCAGCTCTAAAAGATACTGATTATGATATTGAAATTGCTGAGACTCACCATAAACATAAAAAAGATGCCCCTTCTGGAACTGCATTATCTTTGGGTGATTATGCTGCTGAAGGTAGAAAAACTAAATTAAATAAATCAAAAGTTTTAGATCGTACAAAAAAACTAACATCTAGAAAAAAAGGCGACATTGGTTTTTCTGTCACAAGAGGCGGTGAAATTGCAGGTGAGCACACAGTAAGTTTTATAGGATCAAATGACAGAATAGATTTGGTGCATAAGGCTAATAACAGATCAATTTTTGTAACAGGCGCTATTGATGCTGCAGTATTTGTATCAAAGAAAAAAATGGGATTTTTTTCTATGAATGATTTGATTTCTTTAAAATAAATATCTTGAAATTTTAATGTATGAGTAAAGATATTCCATACTTTCCTAATAGAGAAATTGAGGGCGGCTGGAGACTCATATCAGCTGATCACGCATCAGAATTACTAAATATTAATTTTAATTTAATTGAACTAGAAATAAAACGCCAACAATTGTTTTTTGGAAACCATCCTCAAAGTACAGTCATTATTAAAGATGGCTATTTAGTTTATGAAAATCATAGTTTCATGACATTGCCGCAAAGTCGTTTTGATATATGGTCTTGTACAAAATCATTCACTGGAATTGCATGGATGTTTTTATTAGAAGAAATAAAAAAAAATAAATCTAAAAAAAATTTAGATATAAATTTACAAACTCCTATATATAATTTTCTTCCAAAAGATTTTATAAAAAATGACTCAAGAAAAAAAAATATAAATTTACACCATTTATTGTCTATGACTTCAGGTTTAAAAGGAGAAAATAATGATATTTATGGCTTAGTGACTGGACCTCAAAATGGTCCATTTGAATTTGCTATTGGAAAATGTGAGAATAGATATGGAAAGTCAGTAGATATTTTATCTTCTGAACCTGGAAAACAATGGGGATATTCTGATCCAGCAGTAGCTTTACTTTCATTTGTTTTTTTTGAAATAACAAAAAAAAATATTCATGAATATTTATATGAAAAACTTTTTAGAATAATTGGTATAGAGAACGCTAGTTGGGATATTCATGGCGGTGGAAATTTTTTAGGTCCATTTACCTCATCGCATGTTGGTCTTCACATTTCAGCCAGAGATTTATCACGCTTTGGATATTTCATGCTAAAAAAAGGACAATGGAATAACATTAATATATTGTCTTCAGATTATATAGACCGAGCAACTACAAAATCACAAAATTTAAATTCATCGTACGGATATCAATTTTGGATAAATTCAGACGGCCTTCGATGGCCATCTTTACCAAGAGACACTTATGCTTTGGAAGGATACAACTCTAATAGATGTTATATTATACCATCTTATGATTTAATAATAACGAGAATTGGATCTGGGCCATCAGAATGGAATGAACAAAATTTTGTAAATAATATTTTTAAAAGTTTTAAAAAAAATTAATATAAATTTAATTGTTTTTTAATTCTTAAATATAAACCCTCTTTTAAATCAGCATGCAAGAAAGTTGCAACTTCAGTTTCTTTATCTGATTCTCTAATTGATAACTTGGAAGTATTTTTAAATTTTGTAAAAAAAACTTTAGACCAATAAGTGCTGAATTTAGATGAATGTAAAAGTTTATCACCTTTATATTTTCTTATAGATATTTCTTTTTGATTAATGTTAATTTCATCCTTAATATTTTTTTCTTTGAAATATAAACGGATTAAATAAAAAATAATCAGATATTCAAGTCCAAGAAATATAGATACAGGCCATGCACCTTGTACAATAAGAAAAATAGAGAATAATGATATCCAACTTATAAAAATAATTCCTAAAACCAAAAAGACTAATTTGGAGCAACTTTGATAAGGTCTTATATTTTCATTCATTGAATTCATATTCTTACAATAATATAAAAAAACCTTTGTGATAAAGAGACATATGTGCACAGATATTAAATCGATAATTTGTATTTTATTATCAATTTATAATTGCTTCCAAATCCTAAAAAAGGGCTAAATTCCTTTGATCTCTTGCTAATTTAGTAAGGAACATATAGATGCATCCCCGAAAAAATATTAAGTAACAATCCTTATTTAATGGTGGCTTGATGAAAAAGATTAGTAAAATTTTAGCAGCAAACAGAAGCGAAATTGCTATTCGAATTTTCAGAGCCGCAGAAGAGTCTAGTATTAAAACAGCTGCTATTTACTCTAAAGAAGATCGTTTTGCTATTCACCGATTTAAAACGGATGAAAGTTATTTAGTAGGTGAAGGCAAAGGCCCAATTCAAGCATATTTGGATATAGACTCGATTATTAAAATTGCAAAAGATGCAAAGGTTGATGCTATCCATCCAGGTTATGGATTTTTATCTGAGAGTCCTGAACTAGCTGAGCAGTGTGAAAAAAATGACATAACATTTATTGGGCCTAGTAAAGAAATACTAAAAAGATTTGGAAATAAAACAGAGGCTAAAAAAGTTGCTGAAGAAGCAAAGGTAGGCACCGTTCCGTCTGTTCTTGTAACAAAAGAAAATTTAAAAAGTGTTGAAAAAGAAGTTGAGAAAATTGGTTACCCAGTAATTGTTAAAGCTAGTTGGGGCGGCGGCGGTCGAGGAATGCGCGTTGTTAGATCAAGTAATGAATTAATAGATCAAATTACAACTGCTCAAAGCGAGTCACTTAAAGCTTTTGGAAAAGATGAAGTATTTATAGAAAAATTTTTAGAAGATGCTGCGCACATTGAAGTTCAAATTTTAGGTGACAAACACGGAAATATCATACATCTTTTTGAAAGAGATTGTTCTCTTCAAAGAAGGCATCAAAAGATTATAGAAAGAGCACCTGCTCATTTTCTTGAAAGTAAAACTCGAGAAGAAATTTGTAACGCTGCTATTAAAATTGCAAAACAAGTTAAATATTTTGGTGCAGGAACCGTTGAATTTTTGTTTGATAAAAAATCTGGCGAATTTTATTTCATTGAAGTTAACCCAAGAATTCAAGTTGAACATACAGTAACTGAAGAAGTAACTGGTATTGATATTGTAAAAGCCCAAATTAAAATTGCAGAAGGTGAAAAAATTGGCGATCATCCAGCACTTCCTAAACAAGAAGACATTCATCTAAACGGATTTGCTATTCAATGTAGAGTTACTACCGAAGATCCGCTTAATAATTTTATGCCCGATTATGGAAAGATAATGACTTACCGTTCGGCAGCTGGTTTTGGAGTGAGGCTAGATGCAGCAAATGCTTCTGCTGGTTCTATCATCACACCGTATTATGATTCTTTACTTGTAAAAGTAACAACTTGGGCAAAGCATCAAGACGACTGTATTAAAAGAATGGATAGGGCTTTACGAGAATTTAGAATTAGAGGTGTTAAAACAAATTTAGTATTTCTTGAGTCTCTTATAAATAACAAAGATTTCCTTGAAGGAAATTACAATACAAATTTTGTTGATACTAAAAAAGAGCTCTATGCTTATAATCCTCAAAAAGATCGAGCATCTAAAATTGTATCTTATCTTGGAAATATAATTGTGAATGGACACAATGATATATCAGGAAGAATCAGTAGTAATAAGACTGTAGAAGTTCAAATTCCAATTTCAAATATTAAAAGTGAAAAAAATAATTTTGTAAACGATTTACAAACTTTAGGTCCAGAAAAATTTGCAAAAAAAATAAAAGAAACACCCTACACCCTAATTACTGACACTACGATGCGCGATGCACACCAATCGCTTCTTGCTACAAGAATGAGAACTGATGATCTTGTTAACATTGCTGAATATTATAGTGAAAATCTTAGCAACTTATTCTCATTAGAGTGTTGGGGAGGTGCAACGTTTGATACATCGATGCGTTTTTTAAAAGAAGATCCTTGGGATAGATTAGCAAGATTAAACAAAAGGGCGCCTAACCTTCTTAAACAAATGCTCTTTAGAGGATCTAATGCTGTTGGATATAAAAATTATCCAGATAACGTTGTTAAACATTTCATTCAACAATCAGCCAAAGCCGGCATTGATGTATTCCGAGTTTTTGATTCATTAAACTTAATTGATAATATGCGTGTTGCAATAGATGAAGTACGCAATCAAAATAAAATTTGTGAAGGAACTATCTGTTATACAAATGATGTAACTGATCCAAATGAGAAAAAATACACATTAAAATATTATATTGATCTTGTTAATGATTTAGAAAAAGCAGGGGCACATATCATCGCTATTAAAGATATGGCAGGATTAGCAAAACCTAATGCTATAAAAAAATTAGTTAACGAAATTAAACAAATAACAGATCTTCCAATTCATTTTCATACTCACGATACATCTGGTACTTCATCAGCATCAGTTCTTGCCGCAATAGAAGAAAAGGTAGATATCGTTGATCTTGCAATTGACTCGATGAGTGGATTAACATCACAACCTGCGCTTGGATCAATCGTATCTATAATGAAACAAAATCATCAAGACCCAAAACTTGATGAAGAGGCTATAAGAACACTATCTTTATATTGGGAACAAGTTCGTCAAAATTATCATGCATTTGAAACTGATTTCAAAGGTGGAAGTTCTGATGTGTATCTTCACCAAATGCCCGGTGGTCAGTTTACAAATTTAAAAGAACAAGCAAGATCATTGGGAATTACAACTGATAAGTGGGGAATGGTTGCTAATAAATATGCAGAGGTAAACCAACTTTTTGGTGATATTGTTAAAGTTACACCTTCTTCTAAAATTGTAGGTGATATGGCGCTCTATATGATCGCTAATGATTTATCTAAAGAAGATGTTTTAGACCCAAAAAAAGAAATTTCTTTCCCTGCTTCAGTCATCGAATTTTTTAAAGGGGAGATTGGTATACCTCAAGGAGGCTTTCCAAAAGAGCTACAAAAGAAAGTTCTTGGCGATACAAAACCTTTAACAAAAAGACCTGGGGAAGTTTTAGAATCAGTTGATTTAGATAAAGAAGCCAAAAATTTAGAAGATGAAATAGGGATAAAAATTAATCAAACACACTTATCGTCTTACTTAATGTATCCAAAAGTTTTTAAAGATTATATCAATCATTTTAAGGAGTTTAGTGATACATCAATTCTTTCAACTGAATTGTTTTTTTATGGTCCTCAACAAGATAAAGAATACACGATAGAAATTGATAAAGGAAAAAACCTTATCTTAAGATATTTAGCAAAAAGCGAAGTTAATAGTAATGGAAAGTGCTCCGTGTTTTTTGAAATTAACGGACAACCAAGAACAATAGATATAGAAAATAAAGAATTTTCAAAAAATATAACACAAAGAGCTAAAGCAGATGATAATAATTTGGATCATGTCGGATCTCCTTTGCCAGGTCAAGTTGCTAAAATATTTGTTCAATCAGGTAGTAAGGTGATTAAAGGTGATAAGTTACTAGTGATCGAAGCTATGAAAATGGAAACTACAATAAACGCTGATAAAAGTGGAACAATCAAATCAATTAATGTTGCATCTGGTGATAATGTGGAGACCAAAGATTTGCTTGTTGAAATTAGCTAGTAAATTTGTATTCTTTGTAACACTCCTCTATTGAGTTCTTTGTATTTATAAGCTCACCCAAGGAATCTCGAAATTCAAAATATTCTACTCTCTTAATATTTGAGTTTACATTAAAGAAGATAAACAACCTACATGAACTACTATCATATCGCATCATATAAACTGATCCATCAGATCGTGCCAAATTAGGCTGTCCTAGTTTTTGCTTTATCTCAGCAAGTTGTTTTCCCATGAAATTTATTTCTGCAATTTTTTGCTGCTCTTTAACTATAGTTTTTTCCTCTTCTTTTTCTTCAGTGATAATTTGTTGCTCTTCAACAATAGTTTTATCTTCAATAATTTCTAGCTCTTTTTTTGTAATAGTTTCCTCAACTTTATCTTTTTTTAAAACCGCCCCAACTTTAACAACTTCTCTTCCAACCTCAATAGTCGTACAGCTAGATAAAAACACTAATGTTAAAAAATAAATTGATAACCGCATTGCTCTTAGTGGGATTTCTATATATGTAATCGCATATGATTACAGTAATTAAATCACCATTCGTTCAATACAAATTAACAATTTTACGAAATAAAAAAACATCAAATACTGTTTTTAGACAAACTATGAATGAAATAAGCTACCTAATTGCTTCTGATGTTCTTCAATACGTTCCCTTTAAAAAACAAACAATTGAAACACCTCTAAAAAAAATGAGTGGTACAGTCTTGGGTCAACCTATAATTTTGGTACCAATTTTACGCGCCGGTTTAGGATTACTTGAAGGGTTTGCAAAATTTCTACCCGAAGCTGAAAAAGGTCACATAGGTTTATACCGTGACGAACAAACTTATGAACCTGTAGAATATTTATTTAAACTACCTAGAGTTAAAAATAAAAAAGTTTTGATCTTAGACCCAATGTTGGCCACAGGTAATTCTTCAATTGCTGCAATCAATTTAATAAAAAATAAAGGCGTTAATATTAAGGATATATTTTTGGTCTCCTTACTTGCTGCTCCTGAGGGTATTAAAAATATCCAAAAAAAGCAAAAAGGCATTCATATATTTACCTGTAATATTGATGCAAAGTTGAATAAAAATAAGTTTATTGTACCGGGCTTAGGTGACGCAGGTGATAGATACATGGGTACTTGAAGTTATCCATAAAAAATCCTATTATTTTTCCATTATCTCATTTTTTAATGCATTTTTTTTACAATAAAATGTTATCAATGAGATATCTATAATTCATATTTAAGGGGGATTTTTGGTATGAAGAAAATTTTAAGTATTTTTACAGTTTCTTTCGCTCTTGTCTTCTCTTCAAGTGCGTTTGCAAACAAAATTGGAGTTGTATATGACTCAGGAGGAAAGTTCGATAAATCATTTAACGAACTAGCTTACGAAAGCGCATTAAGAGTTCAAAATGAACTTGGTTGGGACATGGTTGAATTTGAAGCTTCAAATAACACTCAAATTGAACAAGGTATGCGTAAGATTGCAGATAGAGGCGCATCACTAATCGTAGCAATGGGATTTGCGCAAGCAGATGCAGTTGCAGCAGTTGCTCCAGATTATCCGGATACAAACTTTGTTGCAGTTGATGTTTGTTGGGTGGATGATCCAGCTAGCAACATTTATCAAGCTTGTTATAAGGAACACGAAGGTTCATTCCTAGTTGGTATGATTGCGGCTATGGCATCTGAAAGTGGAACAATTGGATTTGTTGGAGGAATGGATATTCCTTTAATTAGAAAGTTCCAAGGAGGCTATGAGCAAGGTGCTCAATATGTTAATCCTAACATCACAGTTTTAGCTAATATGACTGGAACAACACCAGAAGCATGGAACAATCCAACTAAAGGTGCTGAATTAACAAAAGCACAAATTGATGGTGGTGCAGATGTTGTTTATCAAGCAGCAGGTGGAACAGGTATTGGTGTTCTTCAAGCAGCAGCTGATGCAGGTATAATGGGTATCGGCGTTGATACAAATCAAAACTGGATGCACCCAGGTAACATGCTTACTTCTATGTTAAAGCGTTTGGACTTAACAATTTTTGAACAAGCTCAAAAAACAGATGCTGGTACTTTCGAGTCAGGAATTCACATTCTTGGTTTAGCAGAAGGTATGGTTGGTTATGCTACTGAAGACGGCATGGTAACTTCTGCAATGGAAGCGGCTGTTCAAGCAGCAGCAGCAGATATTGTAAGTGGCTCTATGGAAGTAGCTGACTGGTCGCAAGAGTAAAACTACTATAAAATAATCTGGTGAGACCTAAGATTTAAAATTTTATGGTCTCACCTATCCTAGAACTAACTAATATAAATAAATCTTTTGGCCACGTTCATGCCAACAAGAATATTAATCTTACAATTAACAAAGGTACAATCCATGGAATAATTGGAGAAAACGGTGCAGGTAAGTCAACGTTAATGAGTATCGTTTTTGGCCTCTATCAAGCTAACTCAGGAACAATAAAAGTAAATGGTAAAGAAATAAATCTTAGATCACCAAAAGATTCAATTATCAATGGCATTGGTATGGTGCACCAACATTTTATGTTGGTAGAAAATTTTACAGTTTTAGAAAATATTATTCTAGGATTTGAAGGTGAGCTCGTATTTGGAAAAAATTTAGAAAAAGCAAAAAAAGATTTAAAAGATTTATGTGATACATATAAATTAAATATAGATCTTAACTCTACAATTTCTGATTTATCAGTTGGCTTCCGTCAAAGAGTCGAAATTTTAAAGTCACTTTATAGAGGCGCAGAGATTCTTATACTTGATGAACCAACAGGTGTTTTAACACCTCAAGAAGTTGATGAACTTTTCAAAATATTACGATCTTTAAAAGAAGAAGGTAAAACAATAGTTCTAATTACACATAAATTAATTGAGATAATGGATTTAACAAGTGAAGTTTCTGTCATGCGCCAGGGTGAAATGGTGGGTCACACCAAAACAGAAAATACAAATAAAGAACAATTGGCTGAGATGATGGTTGGGAGAAGTGTGTTGTTAAGACTTGATAAATCAGAAGTAAAAGCAGGGGAGATTTTATTTAGTGTTAAGAATCTTACAGTTAAAGATGATCTTGATGTAACAAGAGTAAAGAATGTTGATTTAGAAATTCGTTCAGGAGAAATATTAGGCTTAGCGGGTGTTACTGGAAACGGACAAACAGAATTATTAGAAGCGCTTTCTGGTATAAGAAAAGTTGAGTCTGGAGAAATATATTTAGAAGGAAAAAAAGTATCGGATAGTCAAAATTTCTTGGACCCAAGAGAGTTAAAAGATAAGGGGCTAGCTCATGTTCCTGAGGATAGACAGAGGATGGGTCTAGTTACAGATTTTAAAGCCTATGAAAATTTAATTTTTGGTTACCACGATCAGCAACCTTTTTCAAAGTCATCAGTTTTAAATCATAGAGATATAATTTCTCATTCTAAGAAAATAATGGAAGAGTATGATGTAAGGCCTCAATCACCAAACTTAATTACATCCAATTTTTCTGGAGGTAACCAACAAAAGATAATTTTAAGTAGAGAACTAAATGAAAATCCAAAAGTATTATTAGTTGGTCAGCCAACTAGAGGTGTAGACATTGGTGCAATTGAATTTATTCATCAAAGATTGATAGACATGAGAGATAGAGGGGCAGCGATACTTTTGGTATCTGTTGAATTAGATGAAGTGCTTTCATTGTCGGATAGAATTGTTGTAATGTTTGATGGAAAGATTGTAGGTGAAAAAGATAATAAAAATGTAACTGACCGTGAGTTAGGTTTGTTGATGGCAGGAGTAGTGTAATGGCGCCAGTAGATAAATCCAAAGTACCTTGGTGGGTTTCAAATCTTATTGTTCCACTTGTAAACTTAACTTTAGCATTACTTGTTTCGGGCCTGTTTATATTCATCGCAGGAGAAAATCCTTATGAAGCAGTAAGATTAATCATTTATGGTTCTTTTGGTTATATTGAAGGTTTTGCTTATACACTTTACTACACTACAAATTTTGTATTTACTGGTTTAGCATTTGCCGTCGCATTTCATTGTAGGCTTTTCAATATTGGTGGAGAGGGTCAAGCCTATATTGGTGGACTTGGCGTTTTCTTAGTTGCGATAAATTTTAGTTTTTTACCTGTGCCAATAGTGTGGTTATTATCTATCGCCGGCGCCGTTGTTTTTGGTGCAGCTTGGGCATTTATACCTGCATACCTCCAGGCAACTAGAGGTAGTCACGTAGTAATTACCACCATCATGTTTAATTTTATAGCAGCATCATTAATGGTATTCTTACTAGTCGATGTAATAAGAGATACGGCACAAATGGGACCACATACCGTTGCTTTACCAAAAGAACAATGGTTTCCAAGTTTTAAAGATTTTGCTGGTCTGTTTGGAATTAAGATAAGGTACTCTCCACTAAACATTTCTTTTTTACTAGCAATTGCAGCTTCAGTTTTTGTATGGTTCTTAGTTTGGAAAACAAGATGGGGTTATGAAATGAGGGCTGTAGGGCACAATACGCAAGCAGCAATTTATGCCGGCATTTCTCCATATAAAAATATAATCATAGCAATGTGTATTTCTGGAGGCTTGGCGGGTTTACTAGGTGTTAATGAAATATTAGGGGTTCACCATAAAATAGTAGCAGGATTTCCTGCTGGTTATGGATTCACTGGGATTGCAGTTGCATTAATGGGAAGAAATCATCCCATAGGAATTTTCCCAGCTGCATTTTTATTTGGTATTTTATACCAAGGAGGGTCTGAAGTTACTTTTGATATGCCAAACATAACTAGATATATGTTTGTTGCTGTTCAGGGAGTGATTATTTTATTCAGTGGAGCTTTAGAAAATTTATTTAGACCACAAATTGAAAGCTTTTTTGTCAATAGACTAAACATAAAGGCGAGTGCATAATGGAATTTTTATCTGACATTGCATCTTTGATTAATTCTACTTTAAGAATTTCAACACCTTTGGTTTTTGCAGCGATGGCTGGAATATTTGCAGAACGATCAGGCGTTATTGATTTTAGTTTAGAGGGAAAAATGCTTATGGCTGCTTTTGTTGCAGCAGTAGGTTCTTATTTTTTAGGTAATCCTTGGTTAGGTTTATTACTAGCAATTATCGCATGTGTAAGCTTATCTATGTTACATGGTTTTGCATCTGTTACATATAAAGGTGATCAAGTTGTATCCTGCGTTGCAATCAATATTTTAATAATTGGTTTAACCACAGCATTAGCTGCGGCTTGGTTTGGACAAGCAGGTTTAACACCAACACTTAATGAAGATCAGCGTTTTTTAGAAGTTAACCTTCCTTTTGCCGAGAGTTTAAGAGATGTACCAATCATAGGAACAATATATAGTGATATATTAAGTGGACATTATATTTTTGTTTACCTAGCCTATCTTTCAGTCCCATTAGTGTTTTGGGTGGTTTTTAAAACTAGTTTTGGACTAAGACTAAGAGCGGTAGGAGAAAATCCGAGTGCTGTTGATACAGCAGGTATTAATGTTTTTGCCATGAGATATAAAGCGCTAGCAATCAATGGTGTTTTAATTGCTTTTGCAGGCGCACACCTATCAACAGCAGTTAATGCAAATTTCTTTAGAGAAATGTCAGCGGGTAGAGGATACTTAGCTTTAGCAGCAATGATCTTTGGAAAGTGGCATCCTAAAACCGCACTAGTTGCTTGTTTACTTTTTGGATTTACTGATGCTCTTCAAATTAGATTGCAGGGAGTAGAATTACCTGCGATAGGTGAAATACCAGTACAGTTAATTCAGGCAATACCATATGTATTAACAGTTGTTTTACTTGCGGGTTTTGTTGGTAAAGCGATAGCTCCTAATGCTATTGGACAACCTTACATTAAAGAAAGATAATTAAATATTTATTTAAAAAAAATTCCTATATACTCTATTTTTACTAGGAGAAAATATGTCAATACTAGAAAAATACATGAAGGTTTTTAATGAAAAAGATGAAGCAGGAATGAACGAAATTATCCATGATGATTTCAAATTTACAATGCATTCTAGTGGAAATGTTTTATCAAAGTCCGACGTTATAGGCTGGGCTATGAGTGACGACATTAATGATGATAAGTCTAGAATTGTATACGAAAATGATGAGATTGGGATACATCACTCTTTTGTTACTTTTAAAGATGGCAACACCCAAGCTGTGATGGCAGTATACAAATATAAAGATGGCAAAATAATTTCATTAGAAACTGGTGCAACCAATATGCCAAAATAAAAAAAGTGGAACTTAAAGTTCCACTTTTAAATTAATTTAAATTATTTTTATTGTTCTAAATCAAAACGATCAGCATTCATTACTTTGTTCCAAGCTTTGATAAAGTCCTTTTTCATTTTTTCTTCACTATCATCACTTGCATAAAGTTCTGCTATCGCTCTTAGTTGAGAATTCGATCCAAAAACAAGATCTACTCTAGATGCAGTTCTTACTTTTTCTCCTGTAATTTTATCTATAGCCTCATATGAATTACTTCCAGTTGGCTTCCAACTAACACCCATATCTAAAAGTTTATCAAAAAAATCATTTGTTAACTTACCTTTTGTATCAACGAATAATCCTCTTTGATCTGAACTAATACCCATAGATCTCATACCACCAACAAGTACCGTCATTTCAGGAGCAGTTAGTCCTAATAGTTGTGCCTTATCCAACATTAATTCTTCAGCAGTAACATCATAATTCATTTTTAAATAATTACGAAAAGCATCCGCTTCTGGCTCTAAAACTGCAAATGAATCAATATCAGTTTTATCTTGAGTGGTATCACCTCTACCCGGAGTAAAAGGTACTTCCATTCCAGTTGCTTGTTCCACACCCACATTACCGGCAAGAACAATTACGTCAGCGACTGAAGCCCCTATCTCTTTTGCAATAGGTTCAAGAATACCAAGAACTTTTTTTAATTGCTCTGGTTTATTAACTTCCCAATCTTTTTGAGGAGAAAGTCTAATTCTTGCTCCATTAGCTCCACCTCTCATATCTGATCCTCTAAATGTAGAAGCACTTGCCCAAGCAGTTTCAACCATTTCTTGAGTTGTTAAACCGCTACTTAAAATTTTTGCTTTTACTGTTTCAACATCATAGTTTGAATGACCTTGAGGCACAGGGTCTTGCCAAATCAATTCTTCTTCAGGAACTTCTGGTCCCATATATCTAGTTTTGGGACCCATATCTCGATGTAGAAGTTTAAACCAAGCCCTAGCAAATTGATCAGCAAAATATTCTGGGTCTTTGTGAAATTTTTCTGATACTTTTCTGTATTCAGGATCTTCACGCATTGCCATATCTGCTGTTGTCATCATTGTGGGAACTTTTACTGATGGATCATCAACTTGAGGTGCCATGTGCTCCTCTTTTTGATCAATAGCATGCCAGATTTGAGCACCTGCTGGACTTTTTACTAACTTCCATTCGTAACCTAGAAGCATATCAAAGTATCCATTATCCCACTGAGTTGGATTAGGTGTCCACGGACCTTCTATACCACTTGTTGTGGTATCACGACCAACACCTGAACCGTGCAAGTTATTCCAACCTAAACCCATTTGTTCGAGAGGAGCTCCTTCTGGTTCTGCTCCTACCAGAGCTGGATCACCAGCACCATGTGCTTTACCAAAAGTATGTCCACCTGCAGTGAGAGCAACAGTTTCAGTGTCGTTCATTGCCATTCTTGCAAAAGTTTCTCTTATATCTTTTGCACTAGCAAGCGGATCAGCTTTTCCATCTGGTCCTTCAGGGTTTACGTAAATTAATCCCATTTGCACTGCTGCAAGTGGATTATCTAAAATTCTATCACCAGTATACCTTTTATTTTGTAGCCATTCTTCTTCTACACCCCAGTAAATATCTTCTTCTGGTGCCCAAATGTCAGGACGCCCACCACTAAATCCAAAAGTTTTACCCCCCATAGATTCAATTGCAACGTTACCTGTTAAAATAAATAAATCAGCCCAACTAATTTTATTTCCATATTTTTTCTTTATTGGCCAAAGAAGTCTTCTTGCTTTATCTAAGTTACCATTATCCGGCCAACTGTTTAACGGAGCAAAACGTTGAGCTCCTGTTCCACCACCACCACGGCCATCACCAGTTCTATAAGTTCCAGCGGCATGCCATGTCATACGAATAAAGAAACCACCATAATGACCATAATCAGCTGGCCACCAATCTTGAGAATCAGTCATCAGATTATGGAGGTCTTTTTTTAATGCAGCATAATCTAATTTTTTGAACTCTTCTCGATAGTTAAATCCAGCTTCCATTGGATCTGATTTACGATCATGTTGATGAAGTATGTTTAAGTTAAGTTGATTAGGCCACCATTCGCGGTTAGATGTACCTTCTCCCATATTTTTTGTAATTGCTCCGTGCATTACAGGGCATTTACTTTCTGCATCCATTTAGAACCTCCGTTATTTACTACTAATATATAAAGAATTTAAATTAAAGAAAAGTGAAAACTATAACACAATTTTGAAATTTTCAGGTCGCCACGTCGCAGGCGCAAGTTCAAAATCATTAAAATCAAAAGCAGGTGCGACAGTGCATCCAATTAAACTGAAAGCACCCGAAGATCTCATGGCAAACCATGTGTTTGCTGTTACGGTGTAAATATAATTATTATCTGATCCTAAAGAAAAAACTTCATAATTAACTCCGTCATTCGATGTGAAAACTTCTAGAGGATCTCCTGAATAAAAATGTAATATTTCATCTTTAGTTAATCGATGCCAATGTGATTTTTCGTTCCTCTTTAATAAGTAATAAATTTGACTAACATTTTCGTTCTTAAAATTTTCAACATAATGTCCTCCTTCAGGATGACTTATCATATTGAGTTTTTTTATTAAATTATCTGCTTCCACTTAGATTAAATGACCAAGTTTGCTTTTCTTAGTTGAGATATATTTTTCATTATACTTATTGGTCTCTGAGAAAATAGGAATTCTTTGATTTACTTTGATACCCATATCTTCAAGCGCTTTTATTTTTTTTGGATTATTAGTCATCAAATCTAATTCTTTGATTGCTAAATATTTTACCATTCCAGCAATATTTTCATATGTTCTCTCATCATCTTTGAAACCCAATTGATGATTAGCTTCAACGGTATCTAGTCCCTTATCTTGTAAACTATATGCTTTAATTTTGTTTGAAAGACCAATGCCCCTTCCTTCTTGTTGAAGATAAAAAATAACCCCTCTTCTATTTTGAGCAATTTGTTTTAATGATTCAGTTAGTTGGAATCTACAATCACATCTCATACTAAAAAAAGATTCCCCTGTAATACACTGCGAATGAATTCTTGATAACACTGGTTCATCGGTAAGCAAGTCACCCATACATATTGCTAAATGATCTTTAGATTCATTTTCATCTGTAAAGGCATGTACAGTGAACTCTCCAATATCTGTTGGAAGTTTACTAGTCTCAATAAACTTTAATTTGTCTGACATTATAGTTTAGTAGGATTTGGGGCACCCTTATATATTTCTTCAGGATCAAAAACTTTTTCTTTTTCTTCAAATTTAAGAACAACTTTAGAGCTAGAATTATCCAATGGAATACTTCTATAAAAACATGATCTATATCCTACATGACAGCTAGCTCCACCTTTGACATCAACCCTTAACCAAACACAATCTTGATCATCATCAATTCTTATTTCTTTTATCTTCTGCGTTAATCCACTTGTTTTACCCTTATGCCAAAGTGTATTTCTACTTCTAGAAAAATAAACAGCTTCGCCCAAACTTATAGTTTTTTTAAATGCTTCTTCATTCATATAACCTTGCATAAGTAGTTCACCAGATGAAAAATCTGTTGTTACAACTGGTATCAGCCCATTTGAGTCAAATTTTGGAGCAAGCTCATTTGACTCCTCAACTTGTTCTATAGATTTCCTTTTTTCAAATTGAATGTTATTCATTTTTTAATTTTTCAGCAGCTTCTAATGCAAAGTAAGTTAGTATACCATTTGCCCCAGCTCTTTTAAAAGATAAAAGAGATTCCATTACAACTTTTTCATTAAGCCAACCTTTGTTAATTGACTCTTTTATCATTGAATATTCACCAGATACTTGGTAGGCAAAAGTTGGAACTTTAAATTCTGATTTTATTCTAGAAATAATATCAAGATAAGGCATACCAGGTTTAACCATTACCATATCTGCACCTTCACTTATATCTAATCCAACTTCTCTAATAGCTTCATCACTGTTTGATGGATCCATTTGATATGTTAATTTACCATCTTTACCCAAATTAGAACCAGAACCTATAGCATCTCTAAAAGGTCCATAAAAACCCGAAGCATATTTTGCGGCATAAGAGAGAATAAGGGTATCTGCTAAATTGTTTGTATCTAATGCAGTTCTTATTCTTCCCACTCTTCCATCCATCATATCCGACGGGGCGATTACATCACAACCAGCATTCGCTTGGACTAGAGCCTGTTGTTCCAAAACCTCCAAAGTTTTATCATTGTCTATTTGATCATTTATAACTAAACCATCATGCCCATGATCCGTAAAAGGATCTAACGCAACATCACATACAATACCAATATTTGGAAAATCTTTTTTGATACTTTTAATTGATCTGCACACCAAATTATTTTCATCTACAGCTAAACTTCCCTCAGAATTTTTAAGGCCACTTTCAATTTGCGGAAAAATTGCAATAGCAGGAATATTAAATTTAACAGCTTTTTCTACTTCACTTAAAAGTTTATCAATAGAGTATCTGCTTACACCAGGCATCGAATTAATAGGATCATCAACCTTATTTCCCTCGCATACAAATAGAGGCAAGATTAAATCATTAACACTAAGAGTATTTTCAGCAACTAAACGACGAGAAAACTCTTTCATTCTATTACGTCTAAGTCTTGTACTTGGAAATTTGCCTTGCATGTTATTCATTTTTTATTCTATTGGTGATTTTGCTTCTTTAGATAAGCTAGTAACAATATCTTCTAATTTAAAGGTCTTCGTTTCAGAGGATCCAATTCTTCTAACAGATACTGTTTTATCTTGAGCTTCTTTTTTTCCAACAGCAATAATTGCTGGCACTTTACTGTTACTGTGTTCACGTATTTTATAACCAATTTTTTCATTACGTGTATCTATTTCGGCCCTAATTCCTTTTGATACTAATGCTTTTTGTACCTCATAAGCGTACTCATCAGTATCAGATGTAATTGTAGCAACTACAGCTTGCAATGGTGAAAGCCAAAAGGGAAGATGACCTGCATAATGTTCAATTAGGATACCGGTGAATCTCTCTAAGGAACCAAATAAAGCTCTATGCAACATGACTGGTATTTTTTTATTACCATCTTCACCAATATAAGTAGCTCCCAACCTTCCAGGTAAATTTAAATCTACTTGCAGTGTTCCGCATTGCCAGTCTCTGCCAATTGCATCTCGTAAAACAAACTCTAATTTTGGACCGTAAAATGCACCTTCTCCTGGGTTGAGTGTGTACTCAAGACCTGTTGCTTCCATGGCTTGCATTAATGCTGCCTCAGCTTTATCCCAAATAGCATCATCTCCCACACGTTTCTCAGGACGGTCAGAAAATTTAATTCTTACATTATCAAAACCAAAGTCCTTATAGATACTAAGTATCAAATCACATACTGTTTTACTTTCTTGTGTAATTTGATCTTCTGTACAAAATATATGTGCATCATCTTGTGTAAATGCTCTTACCCTCATTAATCCATGAAGAGCACCTGATGGCTCATAACGATGTACTTTTCCGAATTCAGATAATAGAAATGGTAAGTCTCTATAACTTTTTAATCCTTGTTTAAAAATTTCTACTGCGCCAGGGCAATTCATTGGTTTGATAGCATAAATTTTATCGTCTTTTGCTTCAGTTCTAAACATCATGTCACTAAATTTGTCCCAGTGACCAGACGTTTCCCATAGAGACTTATCCATCATGTCAGGCGTATTAGTTTCTACATAACCTGCCTTGTCTTGTCTGTTTCGCATATAATTTATTAGCGACTGGAATAATGTCCAACCCTTAGGATGCCAAAACACCGCTCCCGGAGCCTCTTCTTGAAAATGAAATAAATCCATTTCTCTTCCTAGTTTTCGGTGATCTCTTTTTTCTGCTTCTTCAATTTGTAAAAGGTGTTGTTCAAGATCTTTTTCTGTTGTCCAGGCTGTTCCATAAATTCTTGTTAACATTGCATTAGATGAATCACCTCGCCAGTAAGCACCAGCAACTTTCATTAATTTAAATGCTTTACCAATTTGTTTTGTTGAAACCATATGAGGGCCTCGGCACAAGTCTAACCAATCACCTTGTTTGTAAATACTAATTTCCTCATTATCAGGTAGATCATTAATTAGTTCAACTTTATAGTCTTCACCTTTGTCTTTAAAATATTTTATTGATTCCTCTTTAGACCAAACTTCTCTTATGAAATTTTTATTTCTTTGAATGATATCGTGCATCTTCTTTTCAATTTTTGGAAGATCTGCAACAGTAAAAGGTTCATCTCTTGCAAAATCATAATAAAAACCATTTTCAATTGCTGGACCAATTGTAACTTGTGTTCCAGGGAATAATTCCTGGACAGCTTCTGCCATTACATGAGCACAATCATGTCGTATTAATTCAAGTGCTTCCTCGCTATCTCTTTTTAAAATCGCTACAGATGCATCACCATTAATAGGTAAACTAATATCTTTTATCTCATTATTAATTTTTATAGCAACTGATTCTTTGGCAAGAGATTTAGAAATTTGCGATGCCAACTCAAGACCATTGATGCCCTTATCAACTTCTTTTTTATTTCCATCTGGAAATGTAATTATTATCTTTTCACTCATCTAGATTTCCGCCAAATCGTTCCTTTATCAGTATCTTCTATTTCTATGCCTTTATCTTTTAATGTGTCCCTAATAGTATCTGCCAAATTAAAATTTTTACTGCGTCTAGCTTCATTACGTTCATTTATCAACCTTTCAATTTCTTCAGTATTTTCAGTATCTTTTTGATTATAACCTAACCAATTTCCTGGATCATCTTCAAGAATACCTAATATTTTACCGGCAGAAAGAAGATTTTTTTTGATTTCTTTTTTTCTTTCATCAGATGCAGATGCAGCATCATTTGCTTCTTCATTAAGTTTTGCAATGACTTTAGGTGTATTCAAATCATCCAAAAATGATTCCATTATAGAATCAGAAGGTAAGTTAAAATCTATTTCAACTTCTGACAGCTCTAATAGAACTCTATAAAGTCGATCTATCATTTTGCTATTTTGTTCAATGATTTCTTCTGTCCAGTTCAATGGCTGTTTGTAATGAGCTGACAACAATGTTAATCGCAAAACCTCTCCCTTGTATTTTTTATTGAGATCATGAACGAGTCTAATATTGCCAATTGACTTTGACATTTTTTCTCCCTCAACATTAACAAATCCATTATGAAACCAATAAGTTGCAAAATCTTTAGGATCTTTATTTTCAGATATGGAACAAGTTTGTGCTATTTCATTTTCATGATGCGGAAACACCAAGTCAATACCACCGCTATGGATATCAAAAGGAAGACCCAATGATTTTTCTGACATAACGGAGCACTCTAAATGCCATCCTGGTCTTCCAAATCCCCAAGGTGAATCCCAACCAGGTAAGGGTGAAGGAGATGGTTTCCATAAAATAAAATCTGCTGGATCTTTTTTGAACGGCGCTACTTCAACACGGCTTCCAGCTATTTGTTCATCTCTATTTCTTTTTGAAAGAATTCCATAATTATCAAAACTTGGCACATGAAATAAAACATGACCCTCTTTTTCATAAGCTTTATTTTCATCAATTAATTTTTTTATCAACTCGATCATTTCTTTAATATGATCAGTTGCCCTTGGTTGAATATCGGGAAGATTAACGCCAAGTGCACTCATGTCATTATTGTAAATCTCTGTATATTTATTTGTGATAACACTAATGTCCTCACCTGTTTCTTTAGAAGCTTCTATAATCTTGTCATCAATATCAGTGATATTAGATACATAGGTCACTTGTTTAAATTGTGTTTTTAATACACGGACTAATAAATCATTTACAACTGCCATACGCGCATTACCTATGTGTGCAAAATTGTAAACAGTTGGACCGCAAGCATATATTCTTACATGATCTGGATTAACTGGTTTAAAAAATTCTTTTTTACCACTTAATGTGTTTTGTAACTGTAATGACATCAATATAATTTTTAATAATTAAGTTCTATTACCACGGGTTCGCCATGAACTAAAATGATTGCGGCTTTTTCAAATGATGGAGGACCTTTTGGTTGATAATTATTACTAAAGGCAAAACCTTCTTTTGGTCTCCAGAATAATCCAGTCTTTAATTTTCCATCCGAATCTTCATCGTGATAGGCAACAATTGCTATTTTTCCTTCGTGTATCTTACTCAAAGGAACTACAACCTCACCCTTTTGCACTCTTTTTCTAACGCTCTCAATTGCTAATTCTTCATCCAAAAAGCTCTCTTTTGAGTCATATATCTTAACATCAATGTAACCATCACCATGTTCTACATTTGGAAAAATGATAGTTCCATGTGCAAAAAGACCAAAAGACCATGTGACTGTTAAGCTAAAAAAGAATATTTTAGTAAAAAAACTTTTCATATAAGTATCCTAATTATAATAGAATCAAGTGCTGAACAATAAAGAATATCTAAATAGACTATATCAATCAGATAAACCTCTTATAATTTATAAAACTGATAAGGGTTATGATATCTATACTGATTTTTCTAGAAGAATTATTATTAATAAAAAAAATCTAAAATATTTTCTTAATATCCAATCAAAATCAAAAAAATCTAAGATTGAAGAATTGAATTGTTATGTTGGTTTCTTTGGTTATAAGCTTCTTTGTGAAAATATAGGAATAAAGTTTCCAAAACAGCAATCTAAAAATTTTCATAGTGGCGTATTTTACAAGCCACAAACTAAAATTAGTATTGGTAAAAAAATAGTAATCAAAAGCATTAAAACCAATTTTAGAAATATAAGTATCAATACAAAAAAATATTTACAGTTAAATAAAAAGTTTAATCTTAATTTATCTTTAAAGCAGTACTCTAAGATATTTAATGATTTCTCTAAAAATATTAAACAGGGCAAAACTTATCAAATTAAAATAGCTCAAACATATTCGAAAAAAGGTAATATCAATTCTATTGATCTTTTTTGGAAGCTAATGAAAATGAATGAATCACCTGAAAGTTTTCTTATCAGGGAAAAAGACTATAATATTGTAAGTTGTTCACCAGAGACACTCATATTGAAAAAAGATAACACAATTAGAACTAAACCTATTGCTGGAACATTAAGAAAAACAAAGCAGTTAAATAAAAATAAAGCTCTAACATTCTTTAGAAGAAATGAAAAAGAAACTAAAGAACATAATATGATTGTTGATATGGAAAGAAATGATCTGTCTAAAATTTGTAAAACTGGATCTGTAAAAATAGATAAACTAAAAAAGGTTGAGGAATATCGTGATCTTTTTCATTACGTTACAACAATCAAGGGAGTTATAAAAAATAAAATGAGTAACCATGATATAATTTCTTCTTTAATGCCAGGAGGTTCAGTCATTGGTTGTCCAAAAATTAGTACTATTCAACTTCTAAATAGAAAAGAAAAATTTGACAGAAATATTTATACAGGCAGTTTTGGAATTATACATTCAAATGGTGATATGCGATTTAACATAATGATTAGAACACTACTTAATTTTAAAAATGATATTGAATTATCAGTTGCTAGTGGTGTGATCTTAGGTAGTACTGCAAAAAAAGAATATAATGAAAATTATATTAAAGCTAAATCACTTTTAGATCTATTTAACTAATGATTTATCTCATTGATCACGAAGATTCATTCACATACAATTTAGCTCATCTACTAGATAGTATTGAGCCAACATTTGTTTCAAATTATTATGAAATAAATCAAACAAAACTAGAAAAATCTTCGACCATCGTTCTTTCACCAGGCCCTGGTGAACCAAAAGATTATCCATTAACAACTAAGATTTACAATAAATATAAAGGGAAGAAAAAAATATTAGGAATATGTTTAGGTTTCCAACAAATAGTTTTTTGTGAAGGAGCTAAAATAGTTCAACAAAAAAATATTCTTCATGGTTATCAGAGTCATATTAAAGTTACTAACGATAAATCAATTTTTAAAAAAAATTTTAATTTTCTTGGAGGTCGATATCATTCCTTAAAAATGGCTGAACCATTTGTTTCTCAATCAATGATAGTTACAATGCGTTGTGTAAAAACAAATGTAGCAATGGCGGTTGAAGATGATATTAATAAAGTCTATGGACTACAGTTTCACCCAGATTCATTTTTAACTCCACATGGAAAATATCTTATTAAAAAAATCCTTTCACGCTAAGAATTTTAAATTACTTAAGTTCAATTCTCTTTGGGGATACAAGGGCATCTTTACAACCATTAGACTATTTGGCAAAGAGCCAAATTTTATCTTAGTTGATCAGCATTTAAAAAAACTAAATAAAGATTTAAGATACTTTGGCATTGATGTTAAAATTTCAAAAAATTTTTTAACTAATTTTTTAAATAAATATTCTAAAATTAAAAATTACGATCACCTATTAAGAATTGCAGTAACAAAAAAAATAATCTCATTATCTGTGCGTAAACGAAACAAAGATCATAAGTATTTTACTGCAAAATTTTTTAGATTCCAACGGGCTTTACCTAACTTCAAAAACTTACAATACAAAAAAATAATTTCTTTACAAAAAAAAATTAATTTACAAAAAGAAGAGATTCTTTTTTATTTTAACAACAAAATTTTAGAAGGCTCTACGACCAATTTAATTTTTGTAAACGGTAATAAATTATTCACTCCAAAAAATTACTATTATCATGGAATTACTCTAGAATACTTAATTAAAAATCTACCTTATAAAATTCATAGAACAGATATTAATATTTCTAGTTTACATCAATTTAGTGAAATACTTCTAGTTGGCTCTGGTAAAGGTGTGGTTAGTATTTCTTTTATTAAACAATTTAATTGGTATAGGTCTTCAATGAAAATGTATAATTTATTATCAAAAAAATATGCAAAAATATTATTGAAATGAAATTAGGAAATTATAATTTTAAACTATCTAGTCCAACGGTAATGGGAATATGTAATGTTACTCCCGACTCTTTTAGTGATGGTGGCAAGAGTTTTAAAAGTTCAGATGCACTAAAAAATATTAAAGAAATGGTAAAAAATGGAGCAAGTATTATTGATATTGGAGCAGAAAGTACAAGACCTGGTTCAGATCCATTAACACACAAAGAAGAAGTTAAAAGATTAGAGCCGATATTAAAAAAATTGCCAAAAAATAAATTTGTCATATCGGTTGATACTAATAAAATTGAAACTCAAGAATATGCATTAAATATGGGAGCACATATTATAAATGATGTCTTCGGTGGCTCAGAAGATTTATTCTTTTTAACTAAAAAATTTAAAACAGGTTTAATTTTAATGCACACACCTGCGCCACCCAAAACTATGCAAAAGAAAATACACTCATATAATAATGTTGTACAAGATATTAAAAAAATATTTCTTCAGAAAATTAAACAATTAGAAAAAATAAATATTCCTTCATCCAAAGTTTGGTTTGACCCAGGTATTGGTTTTGGTAAAAATTTAAAACAAAATATAGAAATCATGCAAAAAATTAATCAATTTAAGTTTAAGGGATATGGATTATTATTAGGATCATCTAGAAAAAGCTGGATCAACTTCATAGATAAGAGTGAAACAAATCAAAGATTGGGAGGTTCAATCGCTTCTGCATTATATTGTTATCAAAAGGGAGTTGATATATTTAGAGTTCACGACATAAAAGAAACGTCTCAATCATTAAAAATTTTTGAAAAACTATGTTCAAAGTAGAAATAAAAAACTTATCCATCAGTGCAAATATAGGTATCACTGCTCAAGAGAGAAAGAAAAAACAGTTGTTAAAGGTAACATTAGAATTTAGTTATCCTGTTAAAAACTTACTAGATTTAAACAATATAAATAATGTGAAAGATTATTCATCTATTACAAAATATTTAAAAACTTTCATAAAGGAGTCTCAATCACATACTCTTGAGCATTTAATAATAAAAACATCCAATGTTCTTGAAAAAAAATTTAAAATAAAAAAAGTTAAAATTACAATTAATAAAACAGCTGTAGCAAAAAAATATGGAGCTGACTCACTAAGTGTATCAAACTGAAACAATAATCGCACTTGGCTCAAATCTAGGTAATGCTATATTTAATTTACGGTGTGCTGTTAGAGAGTTAAAAAATATTGGTAATATAAAAAAATTTGCAAATATTTATGTTTCTTCTCCTTATGGATACAAATCGCAAAGTAATTTTTTTAACACCGCAATAAAACTATTAACCAACCAGCAGCCATTAGAATTAATAAATAATATTTATGAAATTGAAAAAAAATTAAAAAAAAATAAAAAAATTATCAATGGTCCAAGAAACATTGATTTGGATATTATTTTTTTTGGCAAACAAATATTTAATAAAAAAAATTTAATAATTCCTCACCCAAGAGCAGCTGAAAGAGATTTTGTGTTATATCCAATACTTGATATTGATCCATTTTTTAGACATCCGCTTGAAAAAAAATCAGTAAAAGTCTTATCGCAAGAGTTGCAAAATAAATATATTATTAAACGTTTATCCTACCGAAATTTGATTTAAAAAATCTTTGAGTTTTGATTTAGAAATTAAATTTCTCTGATTTTTCAAGCTTCTAGAAATATCTAATCCAAAAGGTGTTATTTTTTTTAGAATGTTGGAAACATTTTTTTTGTCTATACCGCCACCAATATAAACTGGGATATTTTTACTTTTTATAAACTGTATTTGTTTAATACTTTTTCTCAATGAATACTTTTTAATACTCTTTTTCCTATAAACATTCATATCAAAATAAATAACATCAACAATTTTTCTAATTGATTCAATGTATTTTTTATCAAAATTTTCTGGATTAATTGCAATACCAATTTTTAATCTTCTAAATATTTTTTTTATTTTTAATAAATCTTTTTTGGGAAAATGATATGAACATGAAATTGTTTTTGGTTTTGTAAAATCTATTTGCTCTATTAGCTTGTCTAAAGATACATACCTAGTCAGAAGCACTGATTCTATCTTATAATTTTTACATTCTTTAATTAATGATTGTATTTTTTTATCACTAACTGTGTTTGGTCCATTTAAATTTTTACTTGCAAAACCCAATGATTTTATTTTATTTTTATGTGCCACTTCAACAGATTTCACATTTGTTATGCCACAAATTTTTAGAGGTATATTTTTCATTAAATTTTATTTTTAAAAATTATAAATATATGTAAACTATTTTTTTTTATATATGTCATTAAATTTTTATAGACGAGTAGCGTTTGGCCTGTCGCCAAATGAAAAACCAGATAAAGATCCTCTTAATTGGGCAATAAATCAATTAGATACCATACCTGATCTCTTGTGGCCTGGAACAATCCCAACAGAAAAAGATTTAAGAAAAAAATATGGTGAATGGGTGTACGGAGATAGAGAAGTTTTAAGAAAAAAATTTAAAAATGATAAACATGCATATAGAAAAGCAAAAGATGAATTAAGAATAAAAACTGGTGAAAGATATTTTGAATTAAATGAACATGCTATTCGTCATTTTCAAACAAAGCATTCCAAACAACCTGTTTTCGAGCGTTTCTGGCTTTTTTGGGGAAATCATTTTGCAATAAGTGAAAAAGATTTTCTAGCAGAGTTTAGTACCGGACCCTATCAACGTGAAATTATTAGACCTAACATGGTTAAAACTTTTGAAGAAATGGTTCAGTCAGTAACTACTTCATGGTGTATGATTCATCACCTTGATAATTCAGAATCTTTTGGTCCCAATTCTAAAAAAGGAATGGAGTGGGGAGAGACTATAAACGAAAATCATGCAAGAGAATTATTAGAGTTACATACAGTATCTCCAAATGCTGGATACACACAGGAAGATGTGATTCAATTAGCCTATATCATGACAGGTTGGGCTCACAAATGGGATAGAAAAAACTTAGAAACCGGTGATATTTGGTTTGATCAAGAAATGCATCAAAAAGGAGATAAAGTAGTTTTAGGAGTTAAATATAAAAATGATGCAAAAAGAGAACTTGCAAAGGTAATTCATGATTTGGCAACACACCCAATCTGTATCAAATTTGTTTCAACTAAATTATGCAGGCATTTTATTACAGATGAACCAACAGATGAAATGATAAACCCAGTTATAGAAGCATGGAACAAATCCGATGGAAACTTAATTGAAATTCACAAAGCAGTTATAACGCAAGCTTATAAGTATAATGAGATTACACATAAATTTCATCCACCTGAAATATGGTTAATGCAATTATCTAGAATGTTTGATTTAAATATTCCGCTTTCATTTGAAAAAATGAATTATACTTTTAAGTTAAAGCCAAATAATAGACAAAGACAGTTATCTTGGATACTTAGAGAAATAGGTCATTCACCTTATCGTGCTAAACAACCTAATGGTTGGAGTGATTTGGAGGTAGATTGGGTATCGCCAGAATTATTATTACGCCGATTTTGGTTTGCTTCAGTTGAACTTCCAATGCTTGTTAAATCTGGAAACAGATCCCATGGTTTTATTTTATCTTGTCTTAAAAATAATTTTGAAGATCATAAAAATATGGCATCGCTTATTGATAATTTTAGATTTGGCACATCAGATTATGATTTAGGTCAAAAGTATGGAGTCATTTGCAATTTGCCAGTAGTATTAAAAATATGAACTGCACAAGAAGAAATTTTTTAATTGGAGGATCAACAACATTGTTTCTTTCTGGATATTTTCCAAAAATAAGTTTTGCTTCAATGCAGAAAAAAAATCTAATTATTATATCACTTCGTGGAGGAATGGATGGTCTAACAGCTGTTCCTGTTATTGGAGATAAACGTCTCAAAAAATTAAGAAAAAAACTCATTCTGGAAGACGTTCTTAATTTGAATAGCGACTTCGGCCTTCATCCTAAATTAGAAATTTTTCATAAACTCTGGCAAAAAAATCAAGCGGCATTTGTTCATGCAACAAATATTCCTTACACAGGTAGATCACATTTTGATGGACAAAATTTAATGGAAACTGGAGCACACATTCCATACAAAGAAAAAACAGGATGGCTTGGTAGGGGGTTACTAGCTTCAAATATTATAGGAAAAGGTTTGGCAATATCTTTACCAATGCCACTTTTATTAAGAGGTGTGCCACAGAATAATAACTTCTTCCCATCACCAGATTTTGTTGAAACAAAGTTAATAGATCAAATTTATAATGAATTTAAGGGAGAGCATAACGAGCTAATTAAATCTACACTTGATACAATTAGACAAAGACCATTGTCTATGCAAATAGCTACTGACTCTGATGATAGAAAAAAACTTGCTCTTGAAGCTGCTAAACAATTAAAAGATCAAAGTGGTCCTCGAGTTGCTGTATTTGATTTAGATGGTTTTGATACACATGCTGCTCAAGGAGGTGTTGATGGAGCACATGCTGATGAACTAGAAGAAGTAAATAAGATTGTTACTATTCTACATGAAAATCTTGGCCAAGCATTTGATAATACACTAATTCTTACTCTGACTGAATTTGGCCGAACTATAAAACAAAATGGAGGCTATGGAACTGAGCACGGATATGGAAGTGCAATACTAATGGCTGGAGGCTTGTTAAAAAAATCTCAAGTTTATACAGATTGGCCTGGACTAAAAAAGAAAGAATTGTTTGAGGGAAGAGATCTAAATTCGACTATTGATTCCAGGGTTGTTTATAATTCTGCAATGTCAATTTGTTTTAACCAAGATCCAGAATTTTTGCGTAAAAAAGTTTTTTGGGGAGACGAACTTCCTGATTTGTCACAAGAATTGTTTAAGATTTAGAAATAAATAATTTTTTTAGTAATTTCATGTTAAACAAGAATATGGTTTCAGAAAATTTTGATAGTTTATTCAAGGCTGCAAAAAAAGTTAGAGAGCAAGCTCATGTGCCTTATTCAAATTTTAAAGTAGGAGCAGCTTTTCTAACAGAAGATAGTAAAATTATTACTGGTTGTAATGTTGAAAATGCTGCCTATCCTCAATCCCAGTGTGCCGAAGCAACTGCAATTGGAAATATGATATCTAATGGAAACAAAAAAATTTTAGAAGTTGTGGTTATAGGTTCAGGTGAATTATTATGCTCCCCCTGTGGTGGTTGTAGACAGAGGTTAAGAGAATTTGCTACTTTAGATACTAAGATTCATATGTGTAATGAAAATGGTCATATGAAAACATCTACGCTCGAAGAATTACTTCCAGATTCTTTTGGCCCAGAGAATCTTTAATGTTACCCTCGGCAAAAAAATTTTTAGAAATAACAAATAATACTTCACCCGATATTGCCGTAATTTTAGGAAGTGGACTAACTAATTTTTTTGAAAAAAAAGATATTCAAGAATCAATCTCATATGAACAGTTAGCTGATTTTCCACAGCCAACTGTCAAAGGTCACGCAGGTAAATTAGTTTTAGGAAAAATAAATAATTTAAATATTGTTTGTATGTATGGAAGATCACATATTTATGAGGGGCATAATCCCCAAAGTTTAGCTTCACCCATAAGAGTATTGAAGGACATTGGGTCTAAGTTATTAGTTGTTACAAATGCAGCAGGTAGTTTAGATGAAGCTATGCCGGCTGGCAGTCTAATGGCAATTAAAGATCATATTAACTGGAGTGGTTTTAATCCACTTATTGGACCCAATGCTGAAGAGTATGGCCCTCGTTTTCATGATATGAGTGATGGGTATCACAAGTTTTATAGAGATCAGTTAATACAAGTCGCTAAAAAAATAGATCAAAAAATTTATGAAGGTATCTATTGTATGTACTCAGGACCAAATTTTGAAACTCCTGCTGAAATCAATGCCTTAAAAGTAATAGGTGGAAATGCAGTTGGAATGTCTACAGTACCAGAAGTTTTAGTTGCTAATCATTGCGGACTTCCCGTTATTGGTATCAGCGTAATCACCAACTTAGCTGCTGGTATGAATAAAACAAAATTAAGTCATCAGGAAACTTTAGAGAATGCAAGTTTAGCAGAGAACAATGTTTTAAATTTAATTAAACAATTTATACAAGAAGTTCAATTCGATGATACCTCAAGAGATAATTAGAAAAAAAAGAGACAACAAAGATCTATCAAAAGAAGATATCAACTTTTTTGTAGACGGTTTAACCAATGGATCTTTTTCAGATGCACAAATTGCAGCAATGAGCATGGCAATATTTTCAAATGGAATGACTCCTGAAGAAACTGTTTGTTTAACTGAAGCGATGACGAACTCAGGCGATACACTGAATTGGTCTGAGATTGTAGATTCTGAGTTGGTTTGTGATAAGCACTCAACTGGTGGTGTTGGAGACAAGACGAGCATTATTTTAGCACCAATTCTTGCAGCTTGTGGACTGTATGTACCTATGATTTCAGGTAGAGGTTTGGGTCATACCGGTGGTACTCTAGATAAATTTGATTCAATACCTGGGTACAATACAAAGCCTGATTTAGAAACTTTTAAAAAAGTTGTAAAAGACGTTGGTTGTGCAATTATTGGTCAAACCTCTAATTTAGCACCAGCTGATAAAAAATTATATTCTATAAGGGATATTGTAGGTACAGTAGAATCTTTACCTTTAATAACATCATCTATTCTTTCAAAAAAAATTGCAAGTGGTCTTTCATCTTTAGTACTTGATGTAAAAGTTGGTAATGGATCTTTTAATAGCACTATTGATATAGCAAGAGATTTATCCAACTCCTTAGTAAAAGTCGCTAAAGGAGCAGGTTTACATTGCGAAGCTATATTAACGGATATGAATCAGGTCCTAGGTAAAAGTGCTGGTCATACACTGGAGATATTAGAATGCATAAAATATATTAAAAATGATTTTAAAGATCACCGATTAGAAAAGATCACTAATGAATTAATATCTTCGCTATTAGTAAACATTTATAAAATTTCGAAAGAAGAGGCTTATAATAAAATTAATACGGTTATTAATAATGGACTAGCTGCAGAAAAATTTGAAATGATGGTTGCGGCCTTAGGTGGACCAAAAAATATTTTATCATCTTATGAAAAGGATTTAATAAATACTTCAGTTCGAAAAGATGTATTTTCTAGTGAACAAGGCTGGATAGAAAAAATTCATACCAGAGAATTAGGCCTTATACTTATTGAACTAGGAGGTGGAAGAAAACAGGTTACCGATAAAATAGATTACGGAGTTGGATATGATAATGTACTCAATATTAGTGATGAAGTGAATTCATCAACTCCTTTATTAAGTTTATACTCAAATAAAAATATAGATGATAATTTAATAAATAAAATACAAAGTTGTTTCATCATTTCAGATAAAAAAACTCACAAACTATCTGAAATATTTGAAACCATAAACTAATGAGCACCCAAACTGAAATTAATGAAGCACTTGTTCAATATTTACAAACCGTAGGTTACAGAGAAGATAAAATAATTAGTGAACTAGAAAATGAAACTTTAAAACTTGGCAGTGTTTCCCAAATGCAGATTGCAAAAGAACAAGGTCAGTTTTTAGAAATGATAACTAAAATTTCTAATGCTAAAAATTGTTTAGAAATTGGAAGATTTACAGGGATGAGTACTTTGTTTTTGGCAAGAGGTCTACCTGAATCAGGAAAAATTGTAACTGTTGATAATTCAGATGAATTTTTACCCTTAGCAAAAAAATATTGGGAATTAGATAATATAAGTTCAAAAATTGAATCGATTATTGGAGATGGTGTTGAGGTAATGCAAAGCATGATAGATCGTCAACAAAGTTATGATTTAATTTTTATAGATGCTGATAAGAATAATTATCCAAATTATTACGAACTGTCGTTAAACCTATTAGTTTCTAATGGAATAATAGTTATTGATAATATGCTTTGGCATGGTGATGTTGCTGACGAAACTATACAAGACTCTCAAACACAAACTATCCGTGATTTAAATTTAAAAATTCAAAATGACACAAGAGTGGAATTCTCACTTCTCCCATTATCTGATGGATTATCGTTTATAAGAAAAAAATAATAAAGACTTGAATTTAACACAATCATCCCCACATCATAATTGTCTGTATGCCATTGTGGGTGCAGAAAAAATAAACTTGCTTAATAAAGGAGTTATTATGACTAGAAACCTATCCGTTTGGAATTCTCTAAGACCATTCTCTGTTGGATTTGACTCAATTTTTGATGAATTTGATAGAATGTTGGAGTCTACGGAACGATACAATACAAATTATCCACCTTACAATATTCATAGAGTTGATGAGCATAACTATAAAATTGAAGTTGCTCTTGCTGGATATAGTAAAGAAGATATTGAGATTGAATTAAAAGAAAACAACCTAACTGTTAGAAATAAACCTAAAGAAAAAGTGGTTAATGAAAATGGCAATGGTGTAATCCATAAAGGAATCTCAACAAGACAGTTTGAAAGATCGTTCACAATTTCAGAAGACATCAAAGTCAAAGATGCTGAATTGAAGAATGGACTTTTAGCGATTGATTTGGAGAGAATTATTCCAGAAGAAAAAAAAGCTAGACTTATTTCAATAAAATAGTTTTGATAGGGGCCCAAAGTGGCCCCAACATTTTTAACTTTAAATTTAGAATAAATCTAATTTTATGAATTTTAACAACACTGATATTAAAAAAAAATTCATATAGATCTACATTCGTATTCTGATAATTTTTAATAAGATTCTTAATCATAGAACGTGGAGATATTTATTATCTCCACAAAAAAAAGAAGGTTATATGAAAATTATTTTTAGATTACTATTGATACTAATTGCATCTACGATTTCACTAAACTTGTTTGCCAAAGAGGTTAATGTTTATTCTTACAGGCAGCCAATTTTAATAGATCCTTTCTTTGAGGAATTTACAAAATTGACTGGCATAAAGGTAAATGTTTTACATGCAAAAAAAGGATTGCTAGAAAGAGTTTTAGCTGAAGGTGAAGATACACCTGCTGACTTGGTATTAACAGTTGATATAGCAAGATTAAACCAATTTGTTGAAAAGGATATTTTGCAACCAATTAATTCAGATATTTTGAATATGAATATTCCAAATCATTTAAGAGACAGTAATAATAAATGGTTTGCACTTTCAAAGAGAGCTAGAATTGTTGCAATATCAAAAGAAAGAGTATCTACAGACTCAATTAAAAGAATAGAAGATTTATCTGATCCAAAATGGAAAGGTAAAATTTGTACAAGACCTGGCAGCCATGACTACAATAGATCACTTTTAGCTTCAATAATTGCTGCAAATGGAGAAGCTATAGCTGAAGAATGGGCAGCAGGCATCGTTGCAAATTTAGCACGAAAACCTGAAGGTAATGATAGAGCTCAAGCAAAAGCAATTTATGAAGGTGTTTGTGATATTGCTGTAATGAATACCTATTATTTTGGAAAAATGAAATTTAATGAAAAGAATCCAGAACAAAAAGAATGGGCTAGCTCAATAGAGTTAGTTTTTACTAACCAAGAAGACAGAGGTAATCACATAAATGTTGCTGGTGGAGGTGTAATTAAGTACTCTAAAAATAAAGACAACGCGATTGCACTACTTGAATTTTTGACTCAACCAAAAGCCCAAGTCCTCTACAGTTCTATAAACTATGAATATCCGGTTAATCCAGATATGAAATTAACTGATGAGTTAAAATCATGGGGTGAATTTAAAGAAGATAAACTGCCTGTTGAAAAACTAGCAGAACTTGCTCCTATAGCTCAGAAAATCATTGATAGAGTAGGCTGGTAAATTATAGGTTAACTGTTTTGATAAATTTTAATTTATGGTCTAATTCTGTGGCGATAATTGCTTTAGTAATTATCGCCCCTATTTTTTCAATATTTTATTACGCAATCTTAGGTGATACATCACTATGGCCACATCTTTTTTCTACTGTTTTGCCCAGATATCTTACCAATACAATAATTCTAATGTTTGGTGTTGGAGGATTAAGTTTAGTCTTTGGTTTGACTACTGCTTGGATAGTGACAAGATATAATTTTTTTGGGAAAAAATTTTTTGAATGGATGTTATTATTACCAGCTGCTGTCCCAGCTTATATTATTGCCTATACTTATACTGATTTTTTTGAATATGCTGGTCCTCTTCAATCATTGCTAAGAGACATATTTGGTTGGACGAGCTCAAAAGATTACTGGTTTCCAAATGTGCGATCAATGGGAGGTGCAATTTTGGTAATGTCTTCTGTATTGTATCCATACGTATATTTAATGACTAGAGCATCATTTATAACGACACCTATATCTTTTTTTCAAACTAGTTCTATTTATGGAAGGAATTCCTTCTTCAATGTTGCTATTCCATTTGGTCGTCCTGGTATAATTGCTGGCTTGGCCTTAGTACTAATGGAAACAATTTCTGATTTTGGGACAGTTGATTATTTTGCAATTGAAACATTAACCTTAGGCGTATTTAATGTTTGGTTAGGAATGAATAGTCTATCTGGCGCATCACAGATTTCTAGTATTTTATTTATGATTGTTATAGTACTTTTAACTTTAGAGTATTTGGGTAGGCGTAGCAGAAAATTTCATGAAAAATATAGTGGTGCATCTTATACACCAACCCAAACAGTTTCTGGTATCAAAAATTCTTTATTGTTTTTAATTTGCTTAATACCTTTAAGTCTTGGTTTTATAATACCTGTTTCAATTTTATTGAATTTTGTAATTAAAGGTTATTCTGTAATAAATTTTTTTGAAATTTTTCAAATAACACTATCAAGTATATCTTTAGCATTTATTTCTTCATCATTCATAATGTTGCTATCCTTATTAATGATTATAGTTGGAGCATATAAATCAAATAATTTCCAAAAAATTTTAATATTTTTTGCTTCTTCTGGTTATGCTTTTCCAGGAACAATTCTTGCTGTTGGAATAGTCGTATTTGTTGGGTGGCTTAATGATTTAATTTATTTTCGTATGAGTTATGCCGTTGGCGGATTTATAATTTTATTATTTGCGTATAGTATAAGATTTTTAGCTGTTGGTAATGGAGCAATTACATCAGGTATTTCAAGAATTCATCCAAACTTATTAGACGCATCAAGAACAATGGGTGTTAGCTTTTTCAAAAGTATAAGAAAAATTATATTACCCTTGCTGTATACAAATTTATTAGTTGGAGGAATATTAGTTTTCGTAGACATCTTAAAAGAACTTCCAATAACACTTTTATTAAGACCATTTAATTTTGAGACACTAGCAACCTATGTTTATCAATATGCCTCTGATGAAATGTTGGAGGAGTCAGCATTTGCAGCTCTAATTATAGTTATTGCTGGATTAGGACCGGTAATTTTTCTTAACAGAACAATTACTAAATCAATAAAAAACTAAAACTTAATTCTTAAAAATATAAGCCTGATCATTATCAATTTCTATCTCGACTGCAGATGATTGTTTTGGATTAAAGTCAGCAGGCATGTGGCTATGAACATGAACAACTTCATTATTATTATCTAACACAGATAAATGGATAAAACTAAATGACCCCATTAATTTTGACGCCATAACGGTTCCCTTAATTCCATTAACTGGTGTTGGTTGTTTGTTGAGTTTTATACCTTGAGGTCTTATGTGTACTACAACTTTCTCACCTTCTAAATTTCCAGGTGTTTTAATTTTCCCAACCGGTGTGTAAATGTGAGATTCTTTAACAACACCTTCAAATTTATTTGTTTCACCAAAAAAACCTGTAACATATGAATTTTTTGGATTGTTATAGAGATCATTCGGAGTTCCTGACTGTACAATCGAACCTGATTTATCAAAAATATTTATATGATTTGAGATAAACATTGCTTCGAAAGGATCATGAGTGACTATAATTACAGACACATTTGATTTTTGTAATAGATGCAGCGTATCATCTCTCACCTCTTCTCGAAGGCTTAAATCTAAACTTGAAAAAGGCTCATCTAATAAAAGTAAATCGGGTTGTGAAATTATAGATCGTGCAAGTGCAACTCTTTGTTGTTCACCACCACTTAACTCGTGTGGGTATTTATCTAGTGAATTAGGTAATTTTATTAGTTCAATAATTTCATCAACATTATTAGTTGAATTCTTAGCATTAGTTGGAAATCTCAAATTTTCTTTTACTGTCAAATGTGGGAATAAAGCGTAATCTTGAAATAAAAAACCAATTTTTCTTTTTTCTGTAGGTAAGTGTTTTGCAGTACTACTTACTTCTTCACCATTAATAATAATTTTACCTGACTGTACTTTTTCAAGACCTGCTATGAGCTTTAATAAAGTAGTTTTTCCACTACCTGACGGTCCCAAAATACAAGAGATACTATCTTTATTGAGATTAAAATTAATATTATTTAAAATTTTTTTATTATTAATCGAATGAGTAAGATCTTTAACTTCAACAGCAATCATAAAATACCTATTACACTAAAATTAAACTTGGGGAAATTTATCTAAAATTTCACTTTCCCATTCAAGAAACTTTTTTGATCTATTATCAGGACTTGGATGTGATCCCATAAATTCAGGCACCCTTCCTTCTTGACCTGCCATCATTCTTTGCCATAATTTAGCAGGTTCTTTAATATTAAATCCAGCAAGATTCATAAATCCCATACCTAAATAATCAGCTTCACTTTCCATTTTTCTACTAAATGGAAGAAAAATACCATACTTAACCACTGAGTTGTAAACATTACCACCTACGTTACCAACTCTAAAAGATTTATTTAAAAGTTCAGCGTATTTACTTCGCGATATTCCAATTGTTGCCATTTGCATCATAGATGCTTGGGTTAATTTTTCAACAGTGTGTCTAGCAAATGCATGCGCAATTTCATGGCCCATCACTGCAGCAATCCCGTCATCATTTTTACAAACAGGAAGTATACCAGTGTAGAAAGCAATTTTTCCACCAGGCATACACCATGCATTTTTTGTTTCAGACTCAATTAAAGCAAATTGCCAATTAAAATTTTCTACAGGATTTTTTTCACGCTTATTAAGATAAAATGTATCTAGAGAGGTATAAATTTCTTTTCCAATTTCTTCAATTTTTTTAGATTCATCTGTGTTATCTAATAAAATTTTATCTTCTTTAGCTTTTGATAAAAATTTTGAATATGTTTTCTCAACTTCTTGATTTAAAGATCTTTCATTGGGATAAATTTTTGGAGTACCAAGAACACCACCTCCCATTAAAATTATAGGTAGATTGCTATCATATAAATTTAACTGACTTCGATTTGTTAATGGTACTTGTGTACAAGAAGGTAAAATCATCGAACCACATAAAGAGCAACTTGCGCCAAAAACAAAGCTTCTTCTGTTTATTCTTGCTTCCATATTATTATTATATAGGTAATTTTATTTATATGAATATTTTTAATTCAGTTAAAAAAGCAGAAATTCATGTTCATTTAGAAGCAACCATTACGCCAGATTTATGTAAGAAATTTGCCAAACGTAATAATTATGAAATACCTGAAGAAACGTTTGGCTCAAAGTATGCATACCAATGGGATGATTTTTATGATTTTATAAAAAAATATGACATCGTTACTTCTGTCATACATACGCCAGAAGATTATTTTGAATTAACGTATGAATATTTAAAAGATTGTGCAGCTAACAATGTTCTTTATGTCGAAGCGATGATTTCCTCAACTCATGCTAAAGAAAAAGGGATGACCTATCATTCTTTTATTGAAGGAGTCTATGAAGCTTCCAAAAAAGCTGAAGAAGATTTTGGTATTGTTTCACGTTATATAATGAATGGGATCAGACATTTAGGACCAGAGTCAGTACAAGTAACTGCAGAGGAAGTTTTAAATAATCCCCATCCTTGTTTAGTTGGTTTTGGTCTGGCTGGGGATGAATTGCATTTTCCTCCAAACTTATTTGTTGAAACATTTGATATGCTAAAAAAAGAAAATTTTCCAATTACGGTTCATGCAGGTGAATGGGATGGTCCTGTAAATATAAGAAATGCTATTAACCTTCTGCATCCAACAAGATTAGGCCATGGTGTTCGATCAATAGAGGATCCTGATTTAGTTAAAGAAATAATTGATAAAGATATTATTCTAGAAACTTGTCCAACAAGTAATATTGCAACTAAAATTTATAAAGATTATGTAGATCATCCTGTGAAAACATTATTTGATCAAGGGGTAAAAGTAACAGTGAATTCTGATGACCCTCCTTTTTTTAATGCAACGATAAACGGTGAATACAAAGTCATGGAAAATTTAGGCTTAAATGAAAAGGAACTAACCTCCCTTACTCATAACGCAGTTAAATATTCTTTTTGTGATGAAGAAAATAAAACTAAATTATTAGCTAAATTAAACTAGACAATTTTACTAAAGGTCTTGCACCATAATGCGAAATAATTTCCGCAGCAGCAATTGATGCATAATTACCGCATTCATCCATTGCTTTCCCTTTAGAATAACCAAATAAAAAACCAGCTGCAAATAAATCCCCAGCTCCAGTTGTATCTACAACTTTTTCTACTTTTTTTGCAGCAACTTCAGTGATGTCATTACCAGAAACAATAACTGATCCACTACTTCCTTTGGTAATAGCAGCAATTATATTTAATGATTTTGCATATTCTAGACCTTCTTCAAAACTTTCTGTTTGTGCCATTGCTTTGATTTCATCTTCATTAGCAAAAAGAATATCAACATTCTCAGTTATTAATTCTTTAAAAGAGTCTCTGTGTCTATCAACACAAAAAAGATCAGATAAAGTAAATGCAATTTTTTGATTATCGGATTTGCAAATATCCACCATTTTTTTCATAGCCTTTTTTGCATTTTCATTGTCCCACAAGTAACCTTCCAAATATGCAATCTTATGATTTATAATATCATCCTCTTTTATATCTTCAGGTCCTATTAATGTCCCAGCACCAAGAAAAGTACACATTGTTCTTGTTCCATCTTCTTCAACAAAAATTGTACAACATCCAGTTGAAATATCAGGAGATGTAAATCCCAATGGAAATTTTAGTCCTTCCCGGATCATATCTTTTTGAAGGTATACTCCAATTTCATCATTTTTAATTTTTCCAATAAAACTTCCATTACCGCCAAAAGAGGTGATACCAAACATGGAGTTACCAAGGGAACCTCCGCCTGCCATTTCTCTGATGGAATAACTTTCATGCAAATTATTTTTTAAGTTTTCATCAATAAGATTCATAGAATCTCTATTAATTTCATGCTTTTCAATTTCACTTTGATTGGAAGGAATTATGGCATCTACCATAGCATTTCCAATTCCAACTACATCTAATTTATCACTCATTTTTGTTTAATTATTATAGGTACTAATTGTACTATAATGACTCCAACAAATATTGCAAGGCATCCAAGTATTTTTTGTGTGTCTAAAATTTGATTTAAAAGTATCCAACCTGCTATTGCAGCAAAGACTGACTCCATTGATAAAATAATAGCAGCAGGAGCAGGATTAGCTTTATGTTGAGCAATAATTTGAAGTGTATATCCAATGCCAGCAGAAAAAATACCTGTATATAAAATTTCAAACCATTCAATTTGCATATTTGACAGCTTTGGTTCCTCCCACATAAAAGCTAAGATCATAGATAAAATAAAAACAATGAAGTACTGAATACTTCCAAATAAAAAAGGACTGTTAAGTTCTTTCATAAAAATATCGATACAAATAATATGTAAGGCAAAAAATAAAGCAGCAATAAACAAGAGTGAATCTGATTGTTGAATTTCAACTGATTGATTAGAGGACAAAAGATATGATCCATACAAACAAAGTAAAATGGCAATCCAGATAATCCAGTGTACCTGTTTTTTAATTATGAATCTTGAAATTATACCAACAAAGGGAACGTAAAGAGTGCTAAGAAAAGCAGCATTTGATATTAATGATTTTTGTAAAGCGTATTGTTGAAGACCCATACCACCAAAAAGAAAAAAACCTGTAGCTAAACAAAGATAAACTTTTTTTCTATCACTTAATATTTTAACAATATTTTGTTGTTCTAGATAAATCGCAAATGGAATTACTGTTAAAAAAGCAAAAAAGAATCTTCCAAAGCTAAAAGTAAAAGGACCTATGGCTCCCATTCCAGTAGTTTGACTGACAAAAGCTGTTCCCCATATAAGTGAGGCAATTAACATGAGTATGTTAGCTCTTGTATGACTCATAAAAATATTTGATTACTTATTTTATTGTTTATCTTTATTAATCCACCAAGACTCAATTACAATTCCGTAAAGTGGAATTTCATCTGGGTATTCAAAAAAATCCCAATAAGCAATTCTGTCTTTGTTGCTATGATAAAGAGGAACAACATAGTGACCCCATAACAATACTCTATCAAGTGCGTGGATCGCCGTTGTCAATTCTTCTCTATTTGTTGCACTAATTAGTTTTTCAATTAATGCATCAACTGCTGGACTATTGATACCAGGATAATTTCTGCTTCCATCTTTTTGACCAACTTCTGATCCCCAATAAAATTGTTGCTCATTTCCTGGGCTTAAACTGACTCCCCAATATCTTTTAATCATATCAAAATCATAACTTAACAAACGTTCTTGATACTGTGATGAATCAACAGTTCTTACATCCATTGTAATGCCAAGTTTTTTTAAATTACTTTGATAGGCTAAGGCAATTTTCTCATCAGATGGACTGACAATCAAGAACTCAAATTTGAATTCTTTTCCATCTTTTACCAGTTTTCCATTTTCAACAAACCATCCCTCTTTTTCAAGTATTTCTTTTGCTTTCAATAAATTTTTACGGTCATTACCACTTCCATCCGTAATAGGTGGCGTAAATGATTCGGTAAATACCTCTGCTGGAATTTCATCTTTCCATACATTCAGTAACTCTAACTCATTTTTTGACGGTAAGCCTGAAGAGGCTAATGGTGAATTATCAAAATAACTATCTGTTCTCACATAAGCATTTTGATATATTGTTTTATTAATCCATTCATGATCATAGGCATAACTTAAAGCAAGTCTTACATTTCTATTATTAAATATGTCACGTCTTGTATTCATCACAAGACCATTCATTCCAACAGGTCTATCGTTATTCATTTCTGTCAGTATTACCTCTCCATTCTGAACAGCTTTGAAATCATATTCTGATAACCAACGTTTAACATTGTACTCTCTTCTAAAGTCGTATTCACCAACCTTAAATGCTTCAACTAAGACATTTGAGTCTTTGTAATAATCATAAATAATTGTATCAAAATTATAGAGACCTTTATTTACTGGTAAATCTTTTGCCCAATAATTTTCAACGCGTTTGTATTTTATTTGACGGCCTGGATCGAGACTATCAACTTGGTATGGACCACTGCCTAGAGGGATATCTAAAAATGTTTTTGTAACATCAAGATTTTCATAAAACTTTTTTGGAATGATAGGAAGAAAGCCCGCAATAATAAGAGGCAATTCTTTATCTTCATTATTTTCAAAAATCATTTTTATTCCATCATTTCCAATCAATTGAGTTTCAACAACTTTGCCATATGTTTTTTTCTGATTTGGAGTACCTTTTGTTTGAAATGTTTCTAGACTAAACAATACATCATCGCGTGTTATTGGTGAGCCATCATGAAAGGTTGCATTTGCATTTAAATAAAAAGTTATAGATGATCTATCTTCAGGCAGTTCTACTTTTTCAGCTATTAAACCATAGAGAGAGAATGCTTCATCCCATACTCTTCTCATTAACGTATCATTAACATACCCAAGTCCAGCAGCTTTAGAACCTTTAAATGCTACTCTATTAAGATTATCAAAAGAACCATATGATCCAAATTTTACCGTTCCACCTTTAGGTGCATTTGGGTTTACATAATCTAGATTTTCAAAATCACTGGCATACTTTGGTGTTCCATGCATTGCAATTCCGTGAACTTTTTCACTGTAAGCATGTTTGTTAAGTGCAATTATTGAAGTTAAAATGGCAAATGCGATTAGAAATTTTTTCATAGATATATCCTATCAAAAAAAAAGACAGATTTGTAATGAAATATAAATTTAAAAAATTATATTAATAGAATGCAAACCCTTAAATTAATTTCGGTACTTATAATATTATGTATTGGACATAGTATTCATGCAGCAGAAGTTGATATTTTTAAAGGTATGAAACTATATGCTGAAAATTGTGCAGGGTGTCATATGGGTAATTTAGCAGGTCATGAAGAGTGGGATAAATCGTTAGATGAAGATGGCCATAGAAGAGCACCTCCTCTTAATGGCACTGGGCATACTTGGCACCACTCTCCTGCACAATTATTTCATGTCATTAAATATGGTTTTAAAAAATCAAATCCTGATTATGAAGGTAAAATGCTTGGTAATGATGCGTTATCAGATGACGATGTTTGGTCTATTCTTGAATTTATCAAAAGTACATGGCCAGAAAAAATACTAAATAAATATGACTCCCATTTTAAAAGCTAAGATTATTGAAGCAAATCTTCAATTTTAATATTTAAGATATATATTATTATTATGAAAATTTTAGGATCTGAAATCACACCCTATAAGACATATTTAAATAGACGTAAGTTTATAAAGGGATCTTTAGCTAGCACCATGCTAGCAACGGTTACCTCATCAGCATTTGCAAACCACGATAGTGATCTTTCTATTTATACTAAAAATATAAATGAAAACGACAAACTTAATTCTTACGAAGAAATCACAACGTACAATAATTTTTATGAGTTTGGGACTCATAAAAAACATCCCCATTTAAATTCTGGAAATTTTAAACCTAGGCCATGGACAATAAAAATAGATGGTCTTGTGAAAAAGCCTCAAACATTTGACTTAGAAAAAATTTTATCAAATGTAACAATAGAAGATAGGGTTTATAGATTAAGATGTGTTGAAGCATGGTCCATGGTTATTCCTTGGCAAGGTTTTCAGTTATCTGAACTTATAAAAATGGCCGAACCTCTAAGTTCAGCAAAGTATGTTCAATTTGTAACTGTGTTCAGGCCGGAAGAAATGCCAGGTCAGCAAAAGAGAACAATTATTTGGCCATATAGAGAAGGACTTCGAATGGATGAAGCAATGAATCCTCTAACAATATTAGCAACTGGATTGTATGGTCATGAAATGCCTAATCAAAATGGTGCACCCATCAGATTAGTAGTTCCATGGAAGTATGGTTTCAAATCAATTAAATCAATTGTGGAAATTAGATTTTTAGATACTCAACCTGAAACATCTTGGGAAACTTTAGCTCCTTGGGAATATGGTTTTTATGCTAATGTTAATCCTAATGTTAATCATCCAAGATGGAGTCAAGGAACAGAGAGACGAATTGGAGAGTTTAAAAGAAGAGAAACACTTATGTTTAATGGCTATGAAGAAGAAGTAGCACATCTCTATAAAGATTTAGATTTGACTAAATTTTATTAATGAATGTTTTCAACAAGAAATTTTAATCGCAGTAAACCTGTCTTATTTATTTTAATTTTATTTCCTAGTCTACTCTGGGCTTACCAATTTGTTACTGGAAATCTTGGAGTAAATCCAATTGAAAAACTAATGGATGAGTTAGGTCTAATGGCACTTAGATTAATAATAATAACTCTTATGATTACTACTCTATCAAATATTAAACCTTTAAAATCGATAGTTGTATTACGAAGAATGATTGGACTTTTTGCGTTCTATTATGTCTGTTTGCATTTCTCCACTTACATAGTTTTAGATCATTTTTTAGATATGCAATTTATCATACAAGATATTATAAAAAGACCATTTATAACTTTTGGTTTTATAAGTTTTCTTTTTTTAATCCCACTTGCTAGCACTTCAACAAACAATATGATTAAACGATTAGGTTTTAAATTATGGAAGAAAATTCATTATTTAATTTACCCAGTAGCCATTCTGGCTTGTATGCATTTTTATGTTTTAGTTCGCGCTGATAAAACCGAACCAGTCATTTATATGGGAATAATTATTCTCTTATTACTTCATAGAATATTTAAAAGACTTACTCGTCCTCAGTTGGCTCAGTAACGGGGTTCATTTCCATACCGGCAGGACTAATATTTCGTGGTAAAGGGTTGTATTGTGATTCAAGATCACGTGGTTTAGTTCTTTGTGTCATTCTATACAAACCAAACAGTCCTAGCAGTCCATGTATTAAAAATAAATAGATGTAAAAACCTACCGCTCCTAAAATTTCCATGAATCCAGAAACAAACAAAGGTCCGATAATTGACCCAATACCAATAAGTATACCAAAGGTTGCACTTGCTGATACTATCTCATTAGGTTGTAAGAAGTCATTTGTATGAGCAACTGTAAGTGAATACATTGGTAAACATGCAACTGAAAAAAGACCAGTAAAAATTAAGAATAATGTTAGCGGCATAAAGTTTGCAAAAACAAAAAATAAACTCAAACCTGAAGCCATAAAAGAAACACCAATAAGAATAACACGTCTATCAATTCTATCTGACAAATATCCAATAGGCCATTGAGATAGGGCGCCAGCTGAAGTTATAATCATCATATACAGAGAAATTTCAAATAAGCTTAAATTAATAGATGAAGCATAAATTGCACCGTATCCAAAAACCGCACTATGCGATAAACCAGTTGCTAAGGCACCAACAAAACCCAAAGGTGAAACAGTATAAAATTCTCTTAAAGAAAAAAATTTAGGACTTTCTGTATTAGGTTGTTCTGTTGAAGATAAAAGAATAGGAAGAAGTGCGAATGATAATAAGATTGATACTAAAATAAATAAATCAACCTTAGCTGGATCACCTAAATTTAATAAAAATTGCCCTGCTCCAACAAACACAAAAGTAATAATCATGTAAACGGAAAGTAATTGACCACGAGTTTGATTAGTTGATTTTTCATTTAACCAGCTCTCCATGATCACATAAATTCCAGCAAGGCTTAAACCAGTTAATATTCGTATAAACATCCATGAATAGGGATGAACAAATACTGAGTGTAATAGTATAGCGATAGAAGCAAGCGATGCTAAAGCGGCAAAAACTCTTATATGACCAACACGTTGTAAAAAACTTGGAATTGTTAACGCGCCAGTTAAGTATCCAACATAATAACCAGCTATAATAAGTCCTGATGCAAAAAAACTAAAACCTTCTAAAACAGAACGAACACCGATAAGTGTTCCTTGCAAACCGTGACCAAGACTAATTAAAGCAAAGCCAAAAAAAAGGGCCCAAGTGTTTTGTAGTACCTTAAACATCTTCTAAATTTTTATTGAAATTTTAGTATTCTTCTTCGCCGTCTTCTTTAGGTTTAATACCTTCGGCTATTGGATCAATTTCTGTTTCATCTTCTAATAAAACAGTATCATCCTCAAGATTGTCTTCGTTGTTATCCAAATCCAAATTATCGATATCAAGGTCATCATCTTTTTCTTTTGGTTTTGGAGGAATAGGATTAGTTAAAGGAGCAGCATTAGTACTACCAGGTTTTCTACCACGTCTTGGTCTGGTCATTGTAGTTACTTCAATTAGTTTACCACATTCTGGACATTCCAGTTCAGTTCTTCCCAAGTCGTAGTATTGCTTACTACACATTGGACAAATTCTTTTTTGACCCCAAGATTCTTTGTACATTTCTACTTTTCTTTTTTTATAAATATTTTACCACAATAACCACAAACAATTTTATTCTCATTATTGAAGGTATAATAAACTGCGGGATGTCCTAAACCATCTTCACCACCATCGCAAGAGATAGTTTCGGTTTTTGGATCTACTTCCACAATATCTTCAGTCATAAAAGCCATATAAAATTTTCATGCAAAAAGTCTATATTTTTTCCTTATAGAATTTGAAAATAAACAACCGAAATACCACTCACTATTAAAATAGAAGGTATTATTCGAGATTTTGCATTCTTCTCAAATAAGAAAAGCATTCCAATAATTGCAGCAAACACAATGCTTATTTCTCTAATACTAGAGACATAAGCTATTTCTATAAATTGCATACTCCAAACAACAATTGCGTAACTACTTGTTGCAAAGACACCAGCAGCAATGCCTGATCTAAAAGTGTATGTTTCTCTTTTTCGTAAACCATCTTTAGAGATCAAACCAATAATTAGTAAAGGTATTCCATTAAGTGTGAAGAGCCAGTAAATATAGGAAAAACCATTTTCAGAAAGTCTAACCCCGACCCCGTCAACTAAAGTGTAAGCAGTAATTAGAATAGCCGTTGATATTGCGAGAGCAAAACCTCTGAAGTTAAAAGATAAATTTTTAGAATAAGAAATTAAAAATAACCCAATACAAACAATTAATATTCCAACAAAACCAGCAACACTAATATTGGAACTTAAAAATAAAATACTAATGATCGCTACAAACAGACATGAACTTCCTCTAGAAATTGGATATATGTAAGAGAGATCACCGTACCTATATGAGTAGATAACATTTAGTCTGTAGAAGACATGAATGATTACGGTTGCTATTAAAAAATACCAAACCTCTAAAGTTGGAAATGGAACAGTAAATGTTAAAGGTAAAAAAATAGTAACTTCCAAGACAGACGTTATACCCATTAACGATAAAGGGTTCTTACTTGATTTTATTATAGCACTCCAAACTGCATGACATAGAGCAGAAACAAGAATTAAGATAAAAATAAAATTTACTGACAATGTCATCAGTAGATAAGAATTTACTTCATGCCTGTCAAAGTAATTCCTTCAATAAATCGTTTTTGCGCGATTATAAAAGCAACAATAAGGGGAACTGTTACAGTAACTATTGAAGCCATCATAGGACCAAATTCGTCACTATCTATTCCACCTCTGAATTCTCTTATACCAAGTGGTGGAGTAAAGAGATCTCTATTTCCTGTTATTACCATACGAGGCCAGAAATAATCATTCCAGTGTGCAACAACTGAGAATATTGCAAAAGCAAGTAACGCTGGTATTGCAGTTGGAAGCATTACTTTCCATACAATTGCGTACTCTCCCATGCCATCCATCCTGGCGGCATCAATTAATTCATCTGGCACAGTCATAAAGAATTGCCGCATTAAAAAGATTCCAAACACCGATATGGTCCAGGGGAGTATTAAGGCGGAATAGGTGTCAACTAATCCTGCCTGGGCTAACATAACATATAATGGAAGTGCAATTCCGTGAACTGGAATGAGCAAACAAAATAAAACCATCGAGAAAACAAATTCTCGTCCGTAAAACCGTAACTTGGCAAGTGCATATGCGCACGGTAAGGCGACTAAAACCTGAATGATAAAGATTGATAAAGTAACAATGACACCATTCATTAAGTATCTAGGAATAGGAGCTTTTTCAAAAGCAAACCAATAGTTGTATTGATATGGCTTCATTGTACATGTTTCTTCTGAATAACCAGTTTTAACACATACAGGAAACGTTTGAGTTTCTTGTGCACCAATAAGACCACCAGAAATTGATTGGATTTCTTGCTGAGATTTTAATGACATTGAAACCATCATATAAAAAGGGAGCATTACTACGATTGCACCAATAATTAAGATTGCATGCTTCCAACCTTCCCCAATATATTGTTTAGCTTCCATTAATAATGAACCCTCTTCTCAATGACATATCTTTGGAAAAACGTTAACACAAGAATAAATCCAATAAAGACAACAGTGATTGCTGCACCGATACTTGTTAAGTTTTGTTGAATAGCTTTTTCAAAGATTGCATACATCATGACATACGTTGTTTTTGATGGACCACCTTTAGTAAGTATTTCGATAGTATCAAATACCTGAAATGTTCTAATGGTAGTAATAGTCACAACAAACAACGTTGTTGGACCAAGCATTGGCCATGTAACAAGTTTAAATTGCTCCCATGTAGATTTAGCACCATCCATTTCTGCAGCTTGGTATAACTCTCTTGGTATACTTGTTAAGCCAGCTAAATATAAAACCATGTTAAAACCAAAAGCCTGCCAAATTCCTATGAAACATACTGTCCAAATCGCAGTATTTTTTTGCTTTAACCAATATGGAAAATCCATGTTGTTTGCACATGCTACAGCATACCAGCTTTCTTGTGAGTCTACCCATGGCAACAAATGAAAACCAAGAATGAATTCTCTAACTCCTCCACACCCATTTGCTAAAAAACTATTTACAATTCCTAATGTTGGATGAAGAGTAAATTCCCATGCAATTGCCATTGCAAGAAGAGTTGCCATAACTGGAAGAAAAAAAATTGTTTTATATATATCAGCGCCAAACCTTAGTGAGTTTAAGAGCATAGCAGCACATAATCCCAGTACAACAGAAATTGGAACGACAACAATAACATACGTCGCTGTGGCCCAAATCATTTTGACATATGTTTTTCGATTGAACATCTTGTCATAATTTTCTAGTCCAACCCACTCGAATGTTTTGTTTCCTAAATTGTAGTCAGTAAAAGAAATTCCTCCTGCAAGAAAAAGAGGAAAGATTAAAATAATTATCATCAGTATGATTGCTGGTGCAATAAACCATATGTGAGCTTTTGAATTATGCATTAGTAAATTGAACTCTCATTCCTACTTGATTAAATAGTAATGCTTTATCTGAAACTCTTTTAATATTCACACTAGAACCGTTTGAAATTTGGTGTGTAAATTGTGGCAAGCCCCTTACAATTATTTTATTTGAACCGTCTTCAATATTTACATGAAAGAAAATATCTGAACCTAAATTTTCTCTATATGCAACTGTTCCACTAAATGTATTTTCATTACTTTCATTTGTAATTTCTAAATGTTCTGGTCGAATACCAATATGTAAATCTGTATTACTTTCAGAACTTTTTCTTTTTAAATTAACGTTGAGAAAACTTACTGTCCCACTTGAGTCCGAAGTTCCTTTAAATATATTTATTTTTGGACTTCCAACAAACTGAGCCACACTTAATGAGGAAGGATTGTCATATACTTCTTGAGGTGTATCAAGTTGTAATAAATTTCCATCAATCATAACAGCCATTCTAGAAGACATAGTTAATGCTTCTGCTTGATCATGTGTAACGTACACAAAAGTAGTTTTAAGTGAATTATGAAGTTCAGATAGTTCAGAACGCATGTGAACTCTCAAAGCCGCATCTAAATTTGAAAGAGGTTCATCCATTAAAAAGGCAACAGGCTCTCTAACCATAGCACGACCAAGAGCAACTCTTTGTCTTTGACCACCTGACAATTGTCCAGGTTTTCTATCTAATAGTTCTGAAATTTTTAGAGTTTCAGAAGTTTTATTTACTAATTGATTTATAGATTCTGTTTTCTCTTTTTTGCTTGGTGAAAAATTACCAATTAAGGGAAGTCTTTCAAATGCATTATAATCTCTAAGTCTTAATGGAGTTTCCAAATTTCTTCTTACTGTAAGATGAGGATAAAGAGCATATGACTGGAATACCATTGCCAAATCTCTTTCACTGGCTCTAACTCTATTTACATTTTTATTATCTATTAATACATCACCTGAAGTCTGCTGTTCCAATCCTGCAATTATTCTAAGTAATGTAGATTTACCACAACCAGATGGACCAACTAACGTTAAGAATTCTCCATCGTTTATATCAACATTCAAATTATTAAGTACTTGTGTAGAACCAAATGACTTTGAAATATTTTTAAGTGATATTGTCCCCACTCATTCCCCCTGTATCTTAACTTTAATCTACAAAATTTTATTAAATTTGAGAATATTTTAAATCTATTTATTTCAGTTTTATTTCAATTTTATTAACAAATATTCAAATTATGATTGAGTTTAACTAGCAGATAACTATAAATTCGTATTTTTAATAATATATATTAGTTGAATTCGTGTCCGATAATTTAGAAATTAATAAAAGAGAATATCCAAGCTCTTTCTCAAAAACTGCTATTGTTATATGCCTTGATGGTAGTCAAAAAGAGTATCTCGAAGAAGCATCAAAATCTAATCTTACACCAAATCTTGATAAATTAATTGCAAGTGGTGAAAACCTACTTGTTCACAGCGCTATTCCAAGTTTTACAAATCCAAATAACATTTCGATTGTAACAGGCCAACCAAGTTCTGTACACGGTATATGCGGAAACTTCTTTTATACACCTGAGACGGGTGAAGAAGTAATGATGAATGACCCAAAATATATGCGAGCACCAACTATTTTTGAAAAATTTTACAATTCTGGTTCTAAAATTGCTCTTGTTACTGCAAAAGACAAGTTGAGAACACTTTTAGGAAACGGATTAAGTTTTGATGATGAGAGAGCTATTTGTTTTTCTGCTGAAAAATCTGATCAAGCAACAAAAGATCTCAATGGTATAGATAATGTAAACGATTGGTTGGGGATGCCAGTGCCAGAAGTATATTCTGAAGGACTTTCTGAATTTGTAATGGCTGCAGGTGTAAAACTTCTTGAGGAGTTTAAACCAAATATTATGTATTTATCGACTACGGATTATATTCAACACAAATATGCACCAGGAAATGAAACAGCAAATAAATTTTATGCAATGTTTGATAAATATATTGGACTTTTAAATAAGGAGGATGTTTCTATAATCATCACAGCAGATCACGGAATGAAACCAAAATCAAAAGAAGATGGTTCACCAAATGCAATATTTTTACAAGATTATTTAGATAAAAAATTTGAACCAAACATGGCTAAAGTCATCCTACCAATTACAGATCCATATGTCGTTCATCATGGTTCACTTGGTTCTTTTGCAACAATTTATTTAGAAGACAAGAGCAGGGTAGATTCAGTTGTAAATGCTATTAAAGAAATAAAAGATATAGAAGTTGTTTTAACAAAAGATGAAGGATGCTCTACTTATAATTTACCTCCTGATAGAATGGGGGATATTATATGTATGTCTTCAGAATTTATGACTATTGGTTCATCGGAAGATAAACACAATCTTTCTGGATTAAATGAACCTTTACGCTCTCATGGAGGACTCCATGAAAGAGAAGTGCCATTCATATCAAATTTAAAATTACAAAACTTAGATACTAGCAAACAATTATATAACTATGATGCATTTTATTATGCAATAAATGGAGCCCTATGATGCACAAAAAAATGATTAATGAAGCAATGCGTATTGCTGGAGAAAAAGTTACTTCAGATAAAACAATAAATGTTGAGTACCCTTTTACAGGTGAAGTAATCGGAACGGTTCCAGCCGGTACCGCAGAGCATGCAAGAAAGGCTTTAGATATAGCTGCAAATTATCAGCCTAAACTTACAAGATATGAGAGACAAAAAATTCTTCAAACTGCTGCAGAAGTACTTGTTAAAAGAAAAGAAGAAATTTCTGATATTATTACTTTAGAACTTGGTATCTCAAAACAAGATTCTCTATACGAAGTAGGAAGAGCTTTTGATGTCTTTTCTTTAACAGCTCAACTTTGTATTCTTGATGATGGAGAAATATTTTCTTGTGATTTAACTCCACATGGAAAAGCGAGAAAAATATTTACCATAAGAGAACCTTTAACGGCAATCTCAGCAATCACTCCATTTAATCATCCTTTGAATATGGTAGCGCATAAAATTGCACCTTCAATTGCAACTAATAATTGTACAGTATGTAAGCAGACAGAATTAACACCTTTAACAGCAATGGTACTCGCTGATGTTTTATATGAAGCAGGTCTGCCACCAGAAATGTTTTCAGTTGTAACTGGATGGCCTCAAGATATCGGATCAGAAATGATCAAGAATCCAAATATTGACCTAATTACTTTTACAGGTAGTGTAGGTGTAGGAAAATTAATTGCTGAACAAGCTGGATACAAAAGAACAGTTCTAGAGCTTGGTGGTAATGATCCATTAATTGTTTTAAATGACTTAGATGGTGATGATCTTAAAAAAGCTGTTGAACTAGCTGTTACTGGAGCAACGAAAAACTCTGGTCAACGTTGTACAGCTGTTAAAAGAATACTGGTTCAAGAATCTATTGCAGATCAATTTGTTGAAATGGCTCTTGAGCGTGCCAAGAAAATTAAATTTGGTGATCCTATGAATATGGAAACAGACTTGGGTACTGTTGTTAATGCTCAGGCTGCAGAACTTTTTGATAAAAGAGTTTCTATGGCTGAAGAAGATGGTGCAAAAATTTTATATCACCCTGGAAGAAAGGGTGCTTTGTTACCTCCAATAGTTGTAGATCATGTTGATCCTAAAAGTGAATTAGTTTTAGAAGAAACTTTTGGTCCAGTTATCCCAATCATTCGTGTGCCTAATGACGATGAAGCTGTAATGAAAATATCTAATTCAACTGCATTCGGATTATCATCTGGTGTATGCACAAATAACTTCATGAGAGCAAAAAAATATATTCAAGGCTTAAATGTTGGCACTGTAAATATTTGGGAAGTTCCAGGCTATAGAATTGAAATGTCTCCTTTTGGAGGAATTAAAGATTCAGGTCTTGGTTATAAAGAAGGTGTAATTGAAGCAATGAAAAGCTTTACTAATGTTAAAACCTTCTCACTACCCTGGTAAAAATCATTTTTTCTCTAATTTTTCTTTATTGCTGTGGAAAAATAAGCTTATTTTTTAGTAATATTTTCGTAATAAAATTGTAACCCTTTGGGGCTACATGTTAAATTAAATTATTATATTCAATCGGGAGGATTAAATGAAAAAATTAATTACAGGATTGGCAGCCGTATTAGCTTTCGGTTTTTATGGTTCTGTTAATTCAGCTAAGTCTATTGAAATAGAAGTAGCTTATCCTTATTCAGGATTATTCGATGTTACGTTTCAAGCTATTATGCCAGAGTTTGAAAAAGCACATCCAGATATTCAAGTTAAATTTAGAGCAACTTATGAAAACTATGAGGATGCAACTGCAACAATCTTCAGAGAGTCTACTTCAGGTAATTTACCAGATGTAACAATGCAAGGTCTTAACAGACAGGCACCTCTAGTTGACAAAGGTATTGCTAAGTCTTTAGAGCCATTTATCGCAAAAGAAGCAGCTTTTGAAAAAGATGGTTACCATTCTGCTATGTTAAGTCTTTCAACATTCGGTGGTGAAGTTTATGGATTACCATTTTCTGTATCAACACCAGTTGGATATTATAACATGGATTTATTAGCTGAAGCAGGTGTAGATAGTATTCCAACTAACTGGGACGAAGTTATTGCAGCATGTAATAAATTAGAAGCAGCAGGTAAAGGAACTCTATACTTTGGTTGGAACATTACAGGTAACTGGTTTCACCAAGCATTAATGCATACTCAGAATGTTCCAATGGTTAAAGATGGAGCTGTAAATATGGGTGGAGATGCAGGACTTGCAACGTTAGAGCAAATGAAATCAATCATGAGCGGATGTAATATGCCAAACTATTCAATTGCTGATGGTCAAGCTGCGTTTAACGCAGGTACTATTGGTATGATGTTCTGGTCTACTTCAAGCTTGGGTTCAGTTAATGCTGCAAAGGCAGACTTTGTTTTAAAAACTGCACCATTCCCTGGAATGGCTGGAGTAAACAATGGAACACCAGCAAGATTACCAGCAGGTGGAAATGCTGCAATGTTAGTGTCTACATCTGATGACCCAGCAAGAGTTGATGCTGCATGGACTTTCTTAAAGTTCATAACATCAGGTATTGGTGCTGCATTAGTTGCTGAAACAACTGGATATGTTCCACCAAACAAAGCAGCGAATGATTTATTAGGTGACTTCTATAGTCAAAACCCTAATAAACTTACTGCTGTTGAACAACTTCCACTTCTTGCTGATTGGTTTGCGTATCCTGGTGAAAATGGATTAGCTGTTACACAGGTAATCTATGATTACACGGAAGAAATTGCTACAGGCGACGCTGATGATATGGCAGATCTTCAAGAAGAAATGATGGAAGAAATAAACGATCTTATGTAATTTGAGATTATTTATTATTAACTTTTTATTACAGCGGCTTTATAAAAGCCGCTGTTTTATTTTAAATTTTAATGGGAGTAAAAATAGATGCCTCTTACAACAACTACAATAGGTGCTTATCCAAAACCTAAACAAACACCCATTCAAGATTGGTTTTTAGGGACAAAATCAGAAGAAGAGAGAAAAGCATCAAAAGGATTATTATCAAATTGGTCACCTGGCGCATATGAAAAAGCATTAGAGTCTGCAGGTGCGGATGCTGAAAAATTATTTTTAGCAGCAATTAAAGAAGTTATAACTGATCAAGTAAATGCGGGTATTGATGTTCCAACAGATGGGGAAGTTAGGCGCGAGAGTTATGTATTATATCAATGTCGATTTTTAAATGGTGTAAGTTTTCAGGAAGTTACACATAAGTCAGTAAGACAGGGTGCGTTTGAGGCTGACCTTCCAACTATTGTTGCACCAATTTCAAGTAAAGAAATACGTATGCATTTAGATTGGAAGAGTGCACAACAATTTACAAAAAACCCAGTTAAAATTACGCTACCTGGACCAATGACAATTACAGATTCAATTGCCAACAATTACTATGATGACATGAAAAAACTTGGTTTTGATTTAGCATTAGCCCTCAATAAAGAAATCAAGGCACTTGTAGATGCAGGTTGTCAGTATATTCAAATTGATGAACCAGTATTTGCTAGAAAGCCCGATGAAGCTCATTCTTACGGTATGGAAAATTTAGAAAGAATGATGCATGGTATACCTAAAGAAGTGCAACGCGTTTGCCATATTTGTTGTGGTTATCCTAACTCATTAGATTCAGAAGGGTATAAAAAGGCTGATCTAGATGCTTATGATAGAATTGCATCACTTGTGGATGATTCAACTATTGATGAAGTATCTTTAGAAGATTCACATAGGCATAATGATTTAAATCTTTTAGAAAAATTTACTAAAACAAAAGTAATTTTTGGATTTATTGATATTGCAAAAAGTAGAATGGAGTCTGTTGAAGAAGTAAGAGTTCGTATCAAAGATTCACTTGAACATATTGATGAACACCGTTTAATAGCTGCCCCAGATTGTGGTTTAGGTTTCTTTACACGAGAACAAGCAATTGAGAAAATGACAATTTTAACTAAAGCGGCAAAATCAATTTAAGGTAATGTGGAATTATTTTAACCCTGTTGAAATTATCTTTGGAGAAAATAGATTTACAGAAGTGCATGATGCTCTTAAAAATAAGAACTACATCATAATCACTCATCCAGAAGAAATTTTTAAAAAATATAGCGATGAATTAAAATCTTCTTCAAATCCACCTTTATCCATTATGACGGATGTTCAGCCTAATCCAGATTATAAGGATATTTTAGAGCTGCAAAATAAATTTTCTTCAATCAATGAATCGGTAGATTATATTTTAGCTATAGGTGGTGGCTCTGTTACAGATACAGCTAAAGCAATTGCTGCATTTAAAGATAAACAAGAATATCTAACAGATTTTGTTCGCAATAAAAAAAGTCCAAGAGTCGAAAATCCAATCAAGATTATTGCAATACCTACAACTTCAGGAACATCAAGTGAGCTTACGTGTTGGGCCACAATATGGGATAAAGAAAAAAATAATAAATTATCTTTGACGCACAAATCTCTTTATGCAGAAAAAACAATTATCGATCCATCTATTATGGTTGATAAGCCTTTAGGCTTGACCATTTCAACTGGTTTAGATGCTCTCTCCCATTCAATGGAAAGTATTTGGAATATTAATGCAAATCCAGTTTCTGCTTCTCATGCAATACAAGCATCAAAATTAGTATTAGAAAATTTACCACTTCTCACTAAAGATTTAAGAAATGTTGAATTACGCTCAAACATTGCATTGGCGTGTGTTCATGCTGGTTTAGCGTTTTCCAATACGAAAACTGCTATTGCGCACAATCTATCATACCCTGTGACACTCAATTACGGTATTCAGCATGGTATTGCTTGTTCATTTACTTTACCCATGATTACTAAAAGTATGGTTGGAATTGATAGTGTAGCTGAGGACAGACTAAAATTAATTTTTAATAATAATCTTGAGAATGCTGCAGATCATCTGAGTGAATTTATGCGTTCTTTAGAGGTTCCTCTTAACTTAAATGAAATAAAAGTTCCTGTTCAAGAATGGAATAATATAGTAGATGATGCGTTTTTAGGAGAAAGAGGTAAAAACTTTATTGGTAATAAAGAAGCCTTCATCTCTTCTGCTAAATCAATGGGACTTTATTAGTAATGAAAAAAAATTTCAGGTTTTATGATAACAGACAAAAATACTTATTATTTGTCACAACAACAAATGAAAAAAATCAAATTGCTGATGCGATACGTCCTCACGTAAATAAAATTAAACCTCAAAAACCTGGCATAAAAATATTTGATGCTGGTATGGGTGATGGTTCCTTACTTATGAATGTTATGCGTCAGTGCCATGAGGCTAAGCCTAACGTACCTTTATTAGTTTGCACAAAAGAAATAAGCATAGAAGATGTAAGATTAGGTTTAGAAAAGTTACCCGATAGGTTTGTTGAGCATAAGAATACTGTTTTTGTCATTTCAAATCTACACTACGCCGAAGCCGCAAACTTAAAATCAAAAAATGAAGTTAAGCAGAAAAAAATTAATTGGAATATTATTAAATTAAAAGGTGACACTTCTCTTGAATTTGCTCAACAATTAAGAAAACAAAATGAATTTTTAGAAAAAAAATGGAATATAGAAATTAATAAAAAGTCAGGTAACCATACTTATAAAGAGCCTTCAGTCATGGTTATCTACCGCGAAGATCAAGAATTTAATGTTAATGAATTAATACCTACCAAAAAAAAATCAGATAATAAATTTGATCTTATTATTGCTTCACAGCCTTATCGTTCAAGAATTTCAGCAGAAAAGAAATCAAAATATGTCATCGAACCAATGATTCGAGCGTTAAAATCAAAAGGGAAATTATTAACTATTCATGCTTCAGGAAAAGATCCTGCTAATGAAATAATTCGTAAAATTTGGCCAAAAGAGGACCCATTTCCTTCTCTTGGAAATAGTATCTTTTCTTATCTTAAGAAAAATTTAGATAAAGATTTATTAAGAAGATTATCTTTTGGAGAAAAAAGAATTATTAAATGTAAATTGAGAGCTCTACCAACAGAAATCAGTGGAGGTATAGCTACATCATTAGTTTTTTCTGCTTGGAATGCCTCCATATATGTCAATCAAATGGATGACGACAAAGTAATGAAAGTAGAAAAAACTAAAAACTATGAAAAAATTGTTCAAAAAATAGTTTCAAAAAATAAAGGCCTTTATTTCAACAATGAAATATTTGTAATCGAAAAAAAATAATTTTTTATTTAAACCAATTAACTTCTGTTTTTAAAAAATCCTCTGTATGAATAATTAAGGCGTCAGATCGAATTATTGCAACATTATAATTTGTATCTGTATTAGCCGTTCCTAAACGATATTCATTTGAAAAGTTAGGTATTAGAGGAGACCAAGTACTTCTTGGGGAGGAAAAAGTAATACCACAATAAGAACCAGAACTTGTAATGTGTTGATGACCAAAAAAAATATGTTTTATTATCTTATTATTTTTCGTTAAAATTTTTTGAAACTCTTTTTTTTGTTGTAATCCTATTCCATCACTTTCCTCTTTTACTAATGCCAGTGGATTATGATGCATAAAGATGTACGTATCCGTATTAGTTTTACCTAAAATATTATTTAACCATTCTTGCCTCTCTTCACAGTAATGTCCTTGGTGAGTATTAATTAGATTAGTATCTATAAAAATTAAACGTTTATTATCTATATCCTTAAAGTATTGAATAAATCCATTTGGATCGGTTTCAATATTAGGAAAGTTTATTTTAAACTCATCTCTGTTATCATGATTACCTATAATGAGTTGAGGATTTAAATTCTTTGGCAGGCCTGCTTCATCAATGATTTTTATAAATAACTGATAAGAATCTTTATCTCCTAAGTCTGTAATATCACCAGTGATGGCAAATAAATCTGCATCACCATGATTATTTTTTATATGACTTAATGCTTTTTTAAATTTACTGACAGGATCTATGCCATGAATCTTATCTATGTAAATATGAGGGTCTGAAAGGTGAATAATTTTCATTATTAAATATAAATTTATGATTAGATCGCAGTTTTAAAATAAATATATTTATTAAATTCCTCTTTTAAGTCGATGCTAACTCTTGCATGTACTTTACCTTGTTTTCCTTGAAATGATTGTTTTTCTGTAACTGGAAACACACCTTCATGCCAAATATTTGGATGAATATATAAACCTTTTGATCCGTCACAATAAAATGCTTTGAAATGTTCTGGTTCAATGTCGTCTGTTGGTAAGGCTAAAGGACAAATAAATGGTTTATTTTCTTCAGGAAAGAAAAGCTGACCTCCATCAGGATGATAATTTGCATGCCATAAAAAAATTTTTGTTGGATCTGAATATTTATCTTTTTGTAATTCTTGATCAGGATTATTGGCATAGCCCAGTATATATTTTCCATCTACTTCATAATCGCTTTTATGTTGAACAGCATTATTTTGCCCATACAGCACGTCACCTTGCCACCAGGTATCAAAAGAACCTTCGGTAGTTCCACCTTCATTACCAGTTCCCTCTTCTATGTCGCGCCATCCTTGTTTTGGCCAAGTAACAATTTCAATATCACTATTTTCAAAACTATCGATTAAATACCCATATCCTTTAAGATTTTCATTTGTTGCTTTAACTAAAGGTATTTCAATTTCTTTTGTCATTATTTTGTTAGTTTAATGTTAATCCCAATTCAGTAACAACTTCTTTTACTGCTTTTATAGTATCCATCATGTCTTGTTCATCTAAATTACCAATACACCCAATTCTAAAAGTTTCTGCTACTGTTAGTTTTCCCGGATAAATTAAAAAATTTTTTTCACTAAGAGCATTATAAAACTTCTCAAAATTAAATTTAGGATCATCAGGTTGTTTAAAAGTAATAATAATTGGTGCTTGCAAATTATCAGGAAGTAATTGCTCAAATCCCAACTCTTTCATTCCATTACAAATAATTTCACAATTTTTTTTATATCTTTTACCTCTTCCTTTTACACCGCCTTGTTCTTTATGTTCTTCAATCGCTTGATTGAATGCAGCTAATACGTGTGTAGGAGGTGTAAATCGCCATTGTTTATTTTTTTCCATTGCTTGCCATTGATCATACAAGTCTAGACTTAATGAGTGACTATTGCCTTTTGCATTTTGAATAACTTCATTTTTAACAAGAATGAAACCAACACCTGGCACACCTTCTAAGCATTTGTTTGATGAAGCGGCTACAGCATCAAAAGTAATTGTTTTAGAACTTAAGGGTAATGCACCAAAGGCACTCATTGCATCGATGAACAGCGATAAATTTTTCATTTCAACTAATTTTGCAATGTCTTCAATAGGATTTAAAATACCCGATGTTGTTTCACAATATACAGCAAAGACGTGTGTTAAGTTGTTGCTATCAATTAACTCTTCAATTTTGTTGATGTCATGTACTTCATGTTCAGCAACTTCATATTCAATAAAATCTCTTCCTAAATAAGTGCACATTTTTTTCATTCTTTGTCCGTAAGCACCATTGATCAGAATTAGAATTTTAGAATCTTTTTGAGTAAGAGAGCTCACCATTGACTCTACAGCAAAAGTTCCACTTCCCTGCATTGGAACACATTGATATTTATCTTCACCGTCTATTAATTTAACAAGAGAATCTCTAATTGATGCATTGAGATCAATAAATTTTGTATCTCTTGAACCCCAATCATGAAGCATAGCCTCTTTTGTTGACATTGATGTCGTGAGAGGACCAGGGGTTAATAATTTTTTATCCATTAAATATTTACTTAATAAATATTATTATAAATTTGATCAATCTTATTAAAGTTGGAATTGAATTTATTTTCTAATAAGTTAATTATAAATGAGAATGGAAGAAAATATCGTAGATTACCTCTTAGATCTTTTGAAAACAAAAGGCGCTGATATTCAATATGGTAATGAGGATGTGACCCAGCTTGAGCATGCACTCCAATGTGCTGAGCTTGCTGAAAAACATAAATTACCAGGACCAACAATTGCTGCAGCATTACTGCATGATGTTGGCCACCTTATCTATGAGGACGGCGATCCCATTCATGAAGGCAAAGATGGTCATCATGAAAATTTAGGTGCTGATTTTTTAAAAAAATATTTTGGTGAGGATGTTATTTTACCAATTAGAGCACATGTTGATTCAAAAAGATATTTATCAAGTGTTGAAGAAGGTTATTATGATAGTCTATCAGAAGCATCAAAACTTTCGTTAAAAGTTCAAGGTGGACCTTTCTCAAAAGAAGAAGCAGAAGCGTTTATCAGCAAACCTTTTATGGATGAAGCAGTAGAGCTTAGAAGATTTGATGACTTAGCAAAAGTTCTAGATAAAAAAACTCCCGATGTTGAACATTTCCGCCCCTATTTAGAAGAAGCAAGACAGTCTTTTTTAGCTAAACAAGCGTAAATGCAATTTAGCAATTATGATTTTATTGACTCTAAGTCATTTGCAGGAAAAATTATATTAACTTCCTTTCCAGGTCTTAATTCTAATGGCTTATTTGATGAAAAAATTTTAGCAAACGAATTAGATATATTCAAAAATAACAATTGTAGTTCTGTTACTTCTTTTGTTGAAGATAGCGAATTTGAAAAATTGTGTGATAAAACTTTGTTTGTCAAAAATATTTATGAACATAAATTACATTGGTACCATTTACCCATTTATGACATGGGAGCACCAGACAAAGATTTTAAATATAAATGGGAAACAACAAAAGTTTTATTAAAGAACGAATTGATAGATGGAAAAAATATAGTTTTGCATTGCCGTGGAGGAAAAGGAAGAGCGGGAACTATCGCTGCTATTTTACTTATAGAATTTAATTATCCTAAACAAGAAGCAATCGATTTAGTTCGATCAAGACGAAAAGGTGCAATTGAATCTAAAATTCAAGAAGAATTTATTTTTGCTTATAGAGCCGTAAATTAAAAAGAAACTGTCAAATTAAAAATATTCTCTAGAATAAATAAAACTATCAAAGAAATTAATGCCGCTATTATAGGTAATGTCATCCAACCCAAAGAAATTCTACCAGCAATAGACCATTGTACTTCTTTACCACCTTTCAAAAGGCCTATTCCAATAACACCTCCAACAACAGCTTGCGAACTAGAAACAGGAACAAGTGGAATAGAAGGAAGATTAATAGATTGTAAAAAAGCACTTATACCCTGGGATGCAAATAAAAATAAAACTATAGAATGTGAAACAACAACAATAAAAGCTGCCACAGGCGACATCTTCAATAGATCGTTTCCTACTGTATACATTACTCTTTTAGAGTACGTAAAGACACCAACAGCAATTGCTAAACCACCCAGTAAAAATAATTGTTCTTTTGATGAAAAAATAAATAAGTTACCCATATTCACATCTGTGAAAGGAGAAATAGGTACAAACACTCCCATTACATTGGCAATATTATTTGCACCTAAACTATAAGCACCAAAAGCACCTGCTAAAAGTAAGGCTGTTCTTGTATAAGCATCCAGTCTTAAGATATGTAATTTTCTATTTAAAATAACTCTTTTTGTAAAAGTAAATAATCCCATTGCAATAATGCCAGCTATTATTGGACACAGAATCCATGTGCTCAATATAGTTAATAAAACTTGAATATTAGTCGAAGATCCCGTGTATAAATTCCAACCAACAATTGCTCCTACAATTGCTTGTGTTGTAGAAACTGGCAAACCAACCTTTGTCATTAAGTAAACTGATATCCCTGCAGCTACACAGGCAGCGAATGCTCCAGGCAAAGCATTAATTGCACCAAGCTTTCCTAACGTTTCAGTTGTTCCTGCCCCACTTATAATCGCACCAAGAATTACAAAGACACTACAAATAATTGCTGCAGTTGTAAAACTAACCATTCGTGTTCCAACAGCAGTTCCGAAAACATTTGCAGCATCATTGGCACCAAGCGACCAACCTAAAAATAAACCACCAAGTAAAAAAATTAGAATTGTAATTTCCATTGAAAATTAAACGGAACGTTTAATAGCGTAAATTTGAACCTCGTCAGCTATGTCTTCTGCTTGATCACAAATACGATCAATCTTCTCTACAAAATAACGAAGATGCATTTTTTGATCTAGAGCTAATTCAGAATCAAAAATTCTTCTTGCAAGTGCACTAAATTTTATATCTGATTCTTTTTCATAAAAAGTTACTTTATGAGCATTATCTCTAACAGATTTAATATCTCTAAAAAATGATCGGACAGTCAAACAAAGTGACTCAACACAGTTTACAACTGTCTCTGTTAACTCAATTAGATCTTCATGAAATTCTTTTGGAAAATTAGGTTTTTGAATAGAGAAGTGATAACAATTTCCTTGGTACATTCCAATTAATTCGTCGATGTGTTCTAGAAGTCGTAACACATCACTTCTTGCATCTGGGATTAGTGTTTCTTCATAAAGAGTATGCTCAACATCTTTCGTAATTTTGTCGGCCTTACTTTCCATTTCTTTAACTTTTTTAACCATTTCCTCAAATTTACCATTGGCGGAATGATTGAGATAAGTTGGAACTATCGATTTAAATACTAAGCCCACTTCAGAGACAATATCAACAAACTCATCAATTTCTCTTTCAAGCTTTTTGGTATCACCAAATAATGATGCACTTTTTAATCCAAACATGGAGTGCTTATAGAACTTTTCAAAAAAAAAGAAAGAAATGTTAAATTTTTGTTACAATTTGATTAATATCTTTATCTTTAAGTAAAGTGTAATATTCGCAATCTATAGAATTTAGGAGAAGATATGACAGATTTATCAATTAATAGAATTAAGTGGTTTAGCACCGCGTTAATATTATCAGGAATATTATTAACCAATTTAAATGCCTATCCGATTAATATAATTATTCACGGCACAGGGGCTGTTGGTTGGTCAATTGTTGGTTATATGACAAAAGATCGAGCTCTTCTTACAAACTTTGGTTTACAGCTTCCACTATTTATTTTTGGTTATATTTATTTGCTTTCATGAAAAATAAAAATATTCTTTTTATGTGTGTTGCTAATTCAGCAAGAAGTCAAATGGCTGAAGGAATTGCAAAAAAATTATATCCTAATTGTATTATTCAAAGTGCAGGATCAGTGCCAAAAGAGGTTAATCCCAATGCTATACTGGTTATGGGTGAAATCGATATTGACATATCAAAACATTATTCAAAAGATTTTGAAAGTTTAGACAACAAATTCAGAGATGAACTAAATACCGTTTTTACGCTTTGTAAGGAAGAGGTATGTCCAGTTTTAAATTCTAAAGCTCAGATACTTTCAATTCCATTTGATGATCCTGCATCAGATCGTTTTAGTTCAAACCAATTAGATAAGTTTAGAGAAGTAAGAGATTCAATTTTTGATAAATTGAAAGAACTTAAAAATTTATTTGAGAATTAATGAAGTTAAAAATTAATTAAATTTATAAAAACTTAATATTCTATTAACACATCTGTAAAAAATAAAATTTAAATACTCTTTACCACTCACAATATTATTTCTTCCTGCTATGTCCAATTGTTGTGAGTGGGATTAAATTCTATTTTCAAATTTTTAAATTAGACTTAGCTCTAGATTTGAGTTTTGCTGAACCCCTCCCAGACAAGCTTGGATTTTTGATAAAAAAATTGTGAGAGGAAAATTTTTTCTCTTTGCTTGATATTTCTTTTTTCTGATAATTGCCATTACTTAACATTTGCCAAGAATTTGTATTATCTGTCATACTGGCAATTAAGATCTGATTTAATATTTGTTCATGTACAGTTTCATTTTCAATAGGAATAAATGTTTCAACCCGCCTATCTAGATTTCTTTGCATTAAATCGGCAGAAGAAATAAACAAGATATTTTTTCTATGAGGGAATTTATGACCATTATAAAAACAATATATTCTCGTATGTTCTAAAAAACGACCAATTATGCTTTTAACAACTATATTTTCTGATAGATTTTCTTTACCAGGTATTAGAGAGCAAATTCCTCTTATCAACAATTCAATTTTTACATTTTTTTGAGATGCTTTATAAAATTCATCAATAATTTGTTTATCAACAAGAGCATTACACTTACATACTATTCCAGATGGTTTATTTTTTCCAGCATTTGTAATTTCATTTCTAATTAGTTCATTTAATTTGTTTCTTGCAGTTATTGGAGAATATACTATTTTTTTTATTGTTGTTGGTTCAGAATAACTAGTTAAATAATTAAACATTTTTGCAGCATCATTTGTTAATGTTTTGTCACAGGTGAAGTAAGATAAATCCATATAAACTCTTGCATTTCTCGGGTGATAATTACCTGTTCCATAATGTGCGTAATTTACAACAGAATTCATTTGCTTCCTTGTTACAAGTGTAATTTTTGCATGAGTTTTCATATCAATATTGCCAAAAACAACTTGCGCTCCAGCTAATTCTAATTCTTTTGCCCATTTTAAGTTACGCTCTTCATCAAAACGTGCTTGCAACTCTATAATGACAGTTACTAATTTTCCTTTTTGTGCTGCTCTAACTAAACTTGCTTCTATTGGTGAGTCATCAGTAGTTCGATATAAAGTATGTTTTATTGATAAGACTTTTGGATCATCTGCAGCTTGATCAATAAACTGCGTCACTACTTCAAAAGATTCAAAAGGGTGATGAATAACAATATCTTTATTTGCTATAGCTTTAAAATAATCATTTTTAAAATCTTTAATTCTTTCAGGAAATCGTACCTTAAATTTTGGAAAAAATAATTTTTTAAAATCTTTCAAAAAAATTGACTCTATACTCGAAAGATTAACGGGTATTGGCAGTTTATATGTATTTACATCCTTATAGTTAAGTTTTTTATTTATGAATTTAATTAAGTGACTAGATATACTTTCATCAAAATCAATTCTTATTACCTCTTGTCTTCTTCTCTCAAAAATAGCTTTTTGAAATACTAAAAATAAATCTTCTCCTTCACCCCCTAATTCTAATTCACTATTCCTAATTGGTCTAAAAACACCTTTATCCAAAACCCTATCACACTGGAAAATTTCTTTTAAAGAAATAAGTAGGGCTGTCTCCATAGATACAAAACGTGTTTTTTTACCAGGTAATTTAATAAATTTTTCTAATCCCTCTGGCACTCTTAGTATTCCATAAAAAGTTTTTTTATTATTCATTAAACGACATACTAAGGTTGTTTCTTTATTTGGTATAAAAGGAAATGGGTGAGATGGATCAATAATAATTGGCGTTAAAACCCCCCAATTATTTTCTTCTAAATAATTTTTAATAAATGTTTTATCTTTTGTTTTCAGTGTTTTTTCTACATCTATATGGATTTTGTTTTCTGAAAGCTCTCTTAGTAAATCTATCCATATTGATTTTATATTTGAAATCATCTTCGATGTTTCTTTATCTATCAGCTTGAGTTGTTGTTGTGGTGTTAATCCATCAAAACTTTTATTTCGTGAAAATTTTTGAACATTCAATCCTGCTACTCTAACCATAAAAAATTCATCTAAATTAGAGAATGCTATTGATAAAAATCTAACCCTTTCTAAAAGTGGAATTTTACTATCAGATGTCTGACTTAAGACTCTTTCATTGAATTTTAGCCAAGACAATTCCCTGTTTGCATAGTTATAAGCTGTATTTTTTTTTAACATAATTTTTTTTTATATTTTTTAGGTATAAAAAAAACATGTTCATAAAAAATTCATATTTCTTTAATAATTTTTATTTTTTGGTTTTAAAATTTTATCAATAGTCCAGCTATTTTTAAAGGATATTATAGCAAAAGCACAGGTTGGAAAATGTTCAATATTTGAATTACATAAAATATTAATTGACTCTATCAAACTAGGGTTGTGTCCAATGATAAGAGTATTTTTTTTTAATTTTTTAATTTTGCTTACAAGTATATTTGGTGGGCATTCGTAAATATCGTTATCAATTGTAAATTTTACTGAGCGATCAAATGAATTAGAAATTATATTATATGTGCTAGTTGTTCTTTTAGAAGGAGAACATATTATCTGACCAATTTGAAATTTTCTTTTATCTAATATTTTAGAAAATTGTTTTGCGTTTCTCATACCTCTTTTATTTAGCGGCCTATCAATGTCATCAAGTTCTAAATTATCCCAACTAGATTTGGCGTGACGTAATAAATAGACTTGTAGCATTCGAGTTTAATACTTTAGATGTATACATTTCCATGGCTAAAAAGAAAAATAAAAATCCCATAACAGTGATTGATCTAGGCTCTAATACATTTAGACTAGTTATATATGCGCAAGCTATTCATCCTTTTCCAATACTTTATCAAAAAAGAGAATTCTTAAAATTAGGTGAAAGTATTAAAATAGGTAAACTCCCATCGATAAAAATAAAAGAAGCTATAAAATGCTTAGAAGAATATATTAAGATTGCAAAAGATTATGAGTCCTTAGATATTCATATAATTGCAACGGCCGCAATTCGTGAAACAATAAATGGAAAAGAAATTATTGAACCCTTCAAGAAAAGAAAGTCAGTTAGAGTAAAAGTGCTCTCACCAAAAAATGAGGCTAAATGCGGATCCCTAGGTGTAATTAGTTCAATAAAAAATCCAATCGGTTTAGTTGCTGACTTGGGAGGTGGAAGTTTAGAACTTAGTACTATAAAAAATGAAAACATACTTGAAACTAAAAGTTTAAAAATTGGCATCTTAAGAAGTGAAACTGATATGTACAAAACTACTAAAATAAAATTTGATAATTTTTTATTTTCTAAATTTAAAAACCAATGTCTTAAATTTTCTAAAAACGTAGGAAATATTTATGTTATTGGAGGCATGTGGCGCAATCTTGCAAAACTTCATTTGCACCTAAATGGAATCAAGAAAAATAAATTACATGGGTACATGATATCATTTTCAGAGTTAGAAATATTTTATCACAAATTATACTCTATGGAAATAAAACAAATTCAAAAATTGAATGTTGTCCAACCAAATCGATTAGATAAATTAAAATTATCTACATATATTTTATTTAGCCTTGCTTCATTTTATAACATTAAAAATATTATTTTTGTAAGATATGGAATCCGTGAAGGCTACTTGTACGATATGTTGAACTAATTTTTAAAAAACAATCTAACAATAATTGTAGCAATAAGAGCACCAATAATCTGAGCTAAAATAAAACCTAGAACACTTGATGGACTTATTCCACTAAAACTATCTGTAAACATTCTTCCTATAGTTACTGCTGGATTTGCAAAACTTGTTGATGAAGTAAACCAATATCCTGCGGTAATAAATAGAGCTACACCAATAGCTATTCTTTCCTTGTTTACCTCTTTTAATATAAAAATAGTTAATAATAATCCAACAGTTGCAATTATTTCTGAAAAGAATTTAAATACACCAACTCTTTCATTGAGTGACCATTCAATTATAGGATATTCAAAATACCAATTTGCTGTTAAACAACCAAATATACCAGCAATAATCTGAGTAAAAATAAAAATTATTCCGTTATTAATAGGAATATTTTTTTGGATAATATCACTTAATATAACAGCAGGATTAAAGTACGCTCCTGAGATATTAATAAACATAGAAATAATTACATATAAAATGGCACCTGTTGCGATAGTGTTTCCTAGTAATATTATACCAAGGTCATTTGACATTAATTCTCCCATAATTCCACTACCTACAACTGTTAGTACAAGAAAATATGTCCCAATAAATTCTGCTAGTATTTTTTGTCTTAAAGAAAATGTCACTATAAAATTACCTTAAATAACTAAACTTTTACCATGAATTCTAAAAATTCATTCACACATTTGTCCCAAGTTAATTTAAGAGTAAAATTTCTACAATCAACTCTTTTTACTTTAAGTGCCTTCTTAACTGATTTTAACAAGTCATTATCTAAAGTGTTAATCTTTTCATCTGTTAATACATCTATGGGCCCGGTTACTGGATATGCAGCAATTGGTGTTCCACTAGCCAATGCTTCAAGTATTACATTTCCTAAAGTGTCTGTTTTAGAAGGAAAGACAAATACATCTGCGTTTGCATAATATTTTGCTAGTTCATCTCCAGTTTTTACACCGACAAAATTTATTTCAGGATATTTATTAATATATTTTTGTAATTCGGGACCATCACCCACAACAGTTTTATTATAATTTCCTTTAAGTTTTAAAAATTCTTCAATATTTTTTTCAATTGCTACTCTACCAACATAAGTCAGTTGTCTATCTTTACTGTTTGTGTCTCTTTTATTTGGATTAAATAATTCTGTATCAACACCTCTATTCCAAACTACTAAATTTTTAAAATTATATTTTTTTAACTCATTTAGCATTGAAACTGATGGAACAAGAACTCTTTCTGAATCACTATGTAGTCTTCTTAATATGGAGTATGTAAATCTCTTTGGGATAAAAGCTCTTTGCTTAATGTAGTCAGGAAAACGGGTGTGAAAGGAAGAAGTGTATTGTAGTTTATTTTTAAGACAGTACTTACGACCAGCAAAACCTACCGGACCTTCAGTCATTATATGAACAATATCTGGATTAAATTCTTTAAAAAATTTTTCAGTAACTTTTTTAGTATTGTAAGAAATTTTTATTTCTTTGTACCAAGGATAACTAAAATTATTAAACATCTCAGGATGTAATATTTTAATTTCAAAACCTTTTTTTTCTAGAATAGGTATAACGCTTTGAAATGTCGTAACTACGCCATTTACCTGAGGAACCCACGCATCACTAATTAACGCGATTTTTTTAGGCTGCATCCTCTTTTATTTTTCGTCTTTCTTCAAAAGAAATTAATTTTAATTTTTCTCTTTCTTCGGGCCAATTAAGAATAGATAAATTTCCAATTTCATCTTCAACGAGTGCTGTGCAACTTTCAATCCAGTCACCATCATTACAATAGAGAACACCATTTAATTCTTTTATTTCAGGTCTATGTATATGCCCGCATACAACAACATCGGCATTTTCTCTTCTTGCCCTATCAGATACAGCAAACTCAAAATTACTAATAAAGTTCGTTGCATGCTTTGTTTTCTTTTTTAAATATTGAGACAGTGACCAGTAAGATAAGCCCATCTTTCTTCGAATAAAATTAAATACATTATTTAACTTTAGTAAATATTCATAAAGTGCTGATCCCACTTTGGCTAACCATCTTGCATTAATGATCACAGCATCAAACTCATCTCCGTGTGTAATCAGTACTTTCCTTCCATCAGCTAATTGATGCGTATCTTCATTTTTGATTGAAATTTCTCCAAAGGAAAAATTTGTAAAATCTTTTAATACTTCATCATGATTTCCTGGGATAAGCACTACCTTAGTTCCATTTTTCGCTTTTTTTAAAACTTTTTGAACCACGTCGTTATGTTCTTGAGGCCAATACATTTTCTTACGCATGCGCCATCCATCAACAATGTCGCCTACTAAAAATAAATATTCTGAATCTGTTTCTTCTAAGAATTCTAAAAGCATTTTGCTTTTACAACCACTGGTTCCTAGATGGGTATCCGAAATCCAAATTGTGCGGTAAAATTTTTTATTACTTTCAAATTTCATTAATTAAAGATTTGTTCTTATACATAAAAGTATCATTTTATAATACAATTTATTATTATATGTGTGTATTGTATAAAAATAACAGTATGACGCAGAAAATTTGGTTTAAAAAAAAATCACCCCTTCACGGTTCTGGATTATTTGCAAAAACTAATATTAAAAAAGGCCAGAAAGTAATCCAATATATTGGTGATAAAGTTACTAAAAGAGAGGGTGACAAAAGAGCAGATAAACAAATCCGTAAAGCAAAAAAAGATAAAAATAATGGCATGGTCTATGTTTTTGAACTAAACAAGCGATACGACATTGACGGTGATGTTGATTATAATTTTGCAAAATTTATTAATCACTCATGTAATCCTAATTGTGAAGTAGACATCATAGATAATGAAATTTGGATTTCTTCTATTAAACGAATAAAAAAAGGTGCCGAACTTTTTTATAACTATGGTTATCCTTTTGATACAGATTTTGAGGATCACATTTGTAAGTGTGGTTCTAGAAATTGTGTTGGTTATATTTTAAGTGATAATGATTGGCCTAAACTAAAAAAATATGAAAAAAAAACTAAGACTAAGTCTAAGTAAGATACCTTCGATTATTATTGCAATTGATACAAATAAGGAAATAATTTTTTACAATAATGCAGCTAAACAAAAATTTTTATTTATCGATGAAGGAAGAGATCTCAATAATATTATTAGATCAACAGAGTTAAATACTTTTATTGATAAAGCCTTTAGGGAGAAAGAAGATTTTAAGTTTGAATTCACCCCATCTAATTTTAGTGATATGTATTTTATTGCTGACTTAATATTTGTTGAAAAAGATTATGAAGAATTATTAATATCACTTAATGATCAAAGTCTTCTTAAAAACTACGAACAAATGCGAACAGATTTTGTGGCTAATGTAAGCCATGAATTGAGAACTCCTCTTTCCTCAATTCTAGGCTATGTTGAAACAATTAAAAATTCACTCAATGAAGATAAGACCAATGACAAAACGGTTGGTAAATTTTTAGACACAATGGAAGATCAGGCTTGGCGTATGACTAGACTAGTCGAAGATTTATTATTACTAAGTAAATATGAGACTGAAGATAAACCTATAGAATTTCAAGAAGCGAATATAAGGCAATTAATTGAAGGCGTAGTAGATAATTTACAAAACAAGTTAATGGCCAAAAAAATTGAAGTTCAAATCAAGGATGATTTTGATAAGTCTACAATATCAGCAAACAAAGATGCTTTGATCCAAGTTTTTTTAAATCTAACTGATAATGCAATTAAATATAGCAGAGAAAATTCTACTATTGAAATTGAGCTTGAAAGTGTAATTGATGACAATACTACCTTTTGCCAAATAAGTTTTATAGATAAGGGAGAAGGCATATCGAAAGAGCATTTAACTAGACTTACTGAAAGATTTTATAGAGTAGATAAAAATAGATCTCGAAATCAAGGTGGTACGGGTTTGGGTTTATCTATTGTTAAACATATAACTAATAGGCATAATGGTAAATTATCGATAAAAAGCAAGGTAGATAAGGGTTCAACATTTACTATTTCTTTACCAGTATTTCAGCAAACTGTAATAAATACTTAATATATATTCTGTAAGGACAACCTTATTTTAAATGAGGCTTAATATGAAAAATGTAATCAAATTAATTGCTGTCCTTGCTTTACTTGGAACTACTTCAGTTTCAGCAAGAGACTATATTTCAATTGTAGGATCTTCTACAGTTTATCCTTTCGCTACTTTAGTTGCTGAAAAAATGGCATCAGAAGGAATGAAAGCACCCGTAATTGAATCAACTGGTTCTGGTGGAGGACACAAATTATTTTGTGCAGGTGTTGGAGTTGAACATCCAGATATCACTAATTCTTCAAGAGCACAAAAAGATAAAGAATTCAAACTTTGCCAAGATGGCGGTGTAACTGATATCATCGAAGTTAGAGTTGGTAATGATGGTATAGCTTTTGCATACGCTGCAGATTATGAATGGAAATATACTAACGGTGCTACAATGAAAGGTGGCATTGATTTAACTAAAGAAGAAATCTGGCAGGCAATGGCTAGAGATAATGCAAATGCTCCAACAACTTGGTATGAAATAGATAAAAGATTACCAAAAGTTGAAATTTCTATCATGGCACCTCCTCCAACTTCTGGAACAAGAGATGCATTTGACTCACTTGTAATGAAAAAGGGTTGTGTTAAAGATATGTTAGTTGCTGACGGTGATTGTCAAGCGTATCGTGAAGATGGCCACGTTATTGAAGGTGGTGAAAATGATGAACTGTATGTTGAGCATATAACTAAAGAACAAGGTGCATTCGGTATCTTTGGTTATAGTTTTGTATCTAATAATTCTGATAAAGTTAAAGCGTCAATGATTAACGGTGTTGAAATCTCTATGGAAGGTATCCAAGATTATTCATATCCAATAGCAAGACCTTTATTCTTCTACATTAAAAAAGCACACATTGGTGTTATTCCTGGTTTAATGGATTATGTTAATGAGTTTGTAAGTGAAGAAGCAACAGAAGGTTACTTACTAGATGCTGGACTTGTTCAACTAAGTCCTGAGGATAGAGCAACTGTTCTTGATGCTATTTCTAATCAAACAAATTATAAATAAAAATCTTAAATTTTTATAAAATGGGGGCATACAAGCCCCCTTTTTTTTTATACTAAGTTATAAATGTTTTTTTGGTCTTTAGTTTTAATTGCAGTCGGAATTTTCTCATCCTTTATATACGGAAGATCAAGAATTAAATTAAATTCTAAAAAACAAGGTACGAAAAGCAAATCTCTTCCCAATTATTACGCACAATACGTTTTAATGTGGTGTTTGTTTCCTGCACTAATTGTTTATTTTTCATGGGCTATTTTTCAAGAACAGATTATTCAAAACATAGTTATTAGTAACTTTGAATTTATTGAGGGCGCAGTTTACAACGAAGGATTATTGTTAGCAGAGATTAGAAATGTTGCTAATAACCCTTCTTTTGCTGATGGTAAATCTATAGAAATAATTAATGCTGCATCTCATTATTCTTCCTTAAGACAAATAAGTCAAATATCTTTTTATACCTCAATAATCATTATAATGTTACTTGGAGCCTTATACGCTTCACAAAAATTAAAACCAGAATTTCATGCTCAACATACAATTGAAAAATATATTCAATATATACTTATATTTTGTTCATCTGTTGCTATTTTCACTACAATAGGAATAGTTTTTTCACTAATATTTGAAAGCCTTCGCTTTTTTGCAGAAGTATCAATATTTGAATTTTTATTTAGTACTGAGTGGTATCCTTTTATTCCAATTAGAGAAGGTCAAACAGCTGCAGAGGGATCCTTTGGTGCAGTACCAATATTTGCTGGAACATTTTTAGTAATGGTAGTAGCCATGTGTGTTGCGGTACCTCTTGGATTATTAACAGCAATTTATTTAGCAGAATACGCAAGTCAAAGAGTTAGAAAAATAGTTAAACCTCTTCTCGAAATTTTGGCAGGAATACCAACAATAGTCTACGGGTTCTTTGCTTTTGTTAGTGTTGCACCTTTCGTTAAAGCATTTGGACAATCAATTGGAATTGATGCTTCACCAACAAGCGCCCTTGCAGCCGGCATGGTAATGGGGGTTATGATTATTCCTTTTATTTCTTCTTTATCTGATGATGTAATAAACTCTGTCCCACAAAGTCTAAGGGAAGCATCTCTTGGTATTGGCGCTAATAAAGCAGAAACTATTAAAAAAGTAATTTTACCAGCAGCTTTACCTGGAATTGTTGGAGCATTTTTATTAGCAATATCCAGAGCGATAGGGGAGACTATGATTGTTGTAGTCGCAGCAGGCACAGCCCCCAATCTTACGGGCAATCCTTTTGAAAATGTAACAACAGTTACAGTTCAAATTGTTGTGGCCTTAATAGGTGATCAAGAATTTGATAACCCAAGAACATTATCAGCATTTGCTTTAGGATTAGTTTTATTTGTTATTACATTATTTCTTAACATTATAGCTCTACAAATAGTAAAGAGATACAGGGAGCGTTATGAATAATTCTATTGCTAAAGAAAAAATTATTTCTTTGAGAAAAAAGAGAAGTTTAGAAGATATGCGATTTAAGTATTACGGCTTCACAGCTATGTGTTTATCTTTAGCAGTTTTAGTTTTTCTTTTGTATACAATATTTTCTAAAGGATACACTGCTTTTCAAAAAACAATTGTTCTCCTAGAAGTTGATTATAATCAAGAGGTTTTAAAACTAACACCTGACTCTTCAGATGAAGATATGGAAAAAGGAAAATTTTTTAGAGTTAAAAAACAGGCTATTGAAAATTTTTTCCCTGATCTCTCAAAATCAGATATTAAATTAGTAAAAAAATTATTTTCTATAAATGTAGATAAGGAAATTAAAGACTACTTCTTAGATAATCCTGAAGTTATTAATACTAAGCAACAAATTTGGGTAACTGCCCATAGTGATGTGGATCAACTATTAAAAGGTAATTCAAGAAGGGATGTGCCAGAAGATAGAAGAAAATTAAATGATATTCAATTAAGTTATGTTGATCAATTAGTTGAAGAAAATAGAGTTAAACAAGTTTTTAATAATTTCTTTTTTACTAAAGCAGATTCAAGGCATCCTGAAATTGCTGGTGTAGCTGGTTCATTTATGGGATCATTATTTACTCTTTTTACTGTTTTTATTTTATCTTTTCCAATTGCTATAGGAGCGTCTGTTTATCTTGAGGAATTTGCTCCAAAAAATAGAATAACTGAATTAATAGAAGTAAATATTTCAAATCTAGCAGCAGTCCCATCAATAGTTTTTGGACTACTTGGGTTGGGGGTATTGCTTAATGTTTTTGGTCTTCCAAGGAGTACACCGTTAGTTGGAGGGTCCGTATTAGCCTTAATGACGTTACCAACCATTATCATTGCCTGCCGAGCTTCATTGAAAGCTGTTCCTCCTTCAATTAAAGAAGGAGCACTTGCAGTTGGAGCAACAAAAACACAAGCGGTATTTCATCATGTCGTACCCCTTGCACTACCAGGGACTTTAACAGGGACTATTATTGGATTAGCACAAGCATTAGGAGAAACAGCACCACTAATAATGATTGGCATGATTGCATTTATTCCTAATATTCCAACTGGTTTAACAGAACCTTCAGCAGCACTACCTGTTCAAATATATCTTTGGGTGGAAAGTGCAGAAAGAGGTTTTCAAGAAAAATCAGCTGCAGCCATAATGGTAATTTTAATATTTTTGTTTATGATGAATGCCATTGCAGTGTTCTTAAGAAATAGATTTGAAAGGAAGTGGTAAAACATGAGTAACTCTAAAATATTGGCAAATGGTGTAGATGTATATTATGGATCCAAACAAGCCCTTTTTGGAATCTCAATGGATATCAAGGAGAAAGAAGTTACGGCATTAATCGGTCCTTCAGGATGTGGTAAATCAACTTTCTTAAGATGTATAAACAGAATGAATGATTTAATTGAAATATGTAAAGTATCGGGATCAATAAAAGTAGATAACGAAGAAATTATTAGTGAAAAAACCGATGTTGTAAGTCTAAGATCTAAAATTGGAATGGTATTTCAAAAACCAAATCCTTTTCCTAAATCTATTTTTGATAATGTTGCTTATGGCCCAACTATACATGGTTTAGTTGACTCAAAAAATGAATTAGAAGAAATTGTACATTCATCATTAAAAAAGGCAGGTCTATTTGATGAAGTAAAAGATCGATTAAATGAACCTGGAACAAGTTTATCAGGCGGTCAACAACAACGATTATGTATTGCAAGAGCAATTGCTGTTAATCCTGAAATAATCCTAATGGATGAACCTTGCTCTGCTTTAGATCCAATAGCAACTGCTATTATAGAAGAATTAATTGATGAGTTAAGATTAAACTATACAATTATTATAGTAACTCATTCTATGCAACAGGCAGCCAGGGTTTCGCAGAAAACATGTTTCTTCCATTTAGGAGAATTAATAGAAACGGGTGAGACAAACAAAATTTTTACAAATCCTGATAATACAAAAACACAGGATTACATTACAGGGAGATTTGGATAATGAAACAAGAAGGACACATTGTAAAATCATATGATGAAGAAATTAGAGACATTAAAAATAATATTGTTGATATGGGCAGTTTAGTTGAAAATCAACTAAAAGACTCACTTCAATGTTTAAAGGATAAAGATACAGAATTTGCCGAAAAAATTATAGAAAACGATAATGTAATTGATAAAGCATATAATACTCTTGATCAAAGCTTAGTTGAAATACTTGGCAAAAGACAACCGATGGCTGCAGACTTACGAACAATTTTTTCAGCAATTAAAATCAATAAAGATCTAGAAAGAATAGGAGATCATGCAACAAATATTGCCAAAAGAGTAGCAGTAGCAGAAATAATTTTGCCAGAAAAACCTTCGAGAGATATTATTAATATGGGTGTACAAGTAAATATAATGATTAGTGAAGTAATAAAAGCTTTTTTAGAATTTTCAGATCAAGCCGCAAAAAAAGTTTGGTTAATGGATAGACAAATTGATGAAGAATATCTTGGAATATTAAGACAACTATTAACCTACATGATGGAAGAACCAAAAAGAATCACAGCATGTACAAGTCTTTTATATATGGTTAAAGATCTAGAGCGAATTGGTGATTATGTACAAAATATAGCTGAAGATATTTATTATGCAGTTTCTGGTGAGCCCCTATTTGATGGTAATCCAGACCCAACCTGGGAAGCAATTCTTCCAAAGAAAAAATAAATTGTAATAGAATTGTAACAAAAATTTAATAGTAAAGATCCATGAAACTAAAAATGCTTATCGTGGAAGATGAAGAAGCATTACTAGATCTTCTTAAATTTAATTTTAATAAAGAAGGATATAAAATAGATACTGCAACGGACGGTGAAACTGCTTTAGAAAAAATATTATATAAACCACCTGACATAATTATTCTTGATTGGATGTTACCAGAGTTATCAGGAATTGAACTTTGTCGTAGAATTAGAAAACATAAAGAACATAAGAATATTCCTATCATAATGTTAACAGCAAAAGGTGAAGAAGAAGATAAACTGCGCGGCTTAGAAACTGGAGCAGATGATTACATAACAAAACCCTTTTCGGTTAACGAATTAGTGGCAAGAGTAAAAGCTGTTCTTCGACGAATAAGACCAATGTTTGTAGATGAAGTTTTAACTTATAAAGGAATAGTAATTGATCTTGTATCTCACTCGGCATCACGAGATGGCGAAACTCTTCATCTTGGTCCAACAGAATTTAATTTATTAGCTTTTTTTATGGAAAATATTGGTCGTGTCTTTAGCCGTGAACAATTACTTAATCATGTTTGGAAAAATGAGGCCCATGTAGAACCTCGAACAGTTGATGTTCATATAAGAAGACTACGAAAGGCCATTAATAATGACGTAAAAGAAGATTTTATAAGAACCGTGAGATCAGCAGGATATTGTTTTGGCTCGTAATTAAGCCATAAATTTCACTTATACAAATCACTTACCAAACTATAAAACCACCATATGAAGAGTCTTTTTAGATCATTCTTTACTGTCAGCTTCTATACATTTTTAAGTCGAGTATTAGGTTTTATTCGTGACATATTAATAGCAAGATATCTTGGATCGACAGTAATTGCTGACGCATTCTTCGTAGCATTTCGTATTCCTAATTTCTTTCGTCGTGTCCTAGCAGAAGGAGCATACAGTGCTGCATTAATCCCGGTTTTCTCTGGTGTTGTTCTCAATCCAAAAGATGAACGCGAGGCTTCTGATTTTGTTGAAAACACAACCTCAATGTTACTATTTGCTACGGTCGTTTTAACGATCATTTTCTTCTTTGGGATGCCTTATATCATTCAAGTTTTAGCACCTGGTTTTACTGATAATAAAGAGGCCTATGAACTTGCCGTGCATTTTGGAAAAATAATTTTTCCCTATATTATTTTTATTTCTTTAGCTGCTCACTTTGCTTCAATTAATAATGTTCATGAACGCTTTGCAGCTGGTGCATTTGCTCCTGCAATTCTAAATATAAGTTTTATTCTGTCATTATTCTTTTTAACACCTTTTGTAACTACTGCAGGTCACGCATTATCGTATGGTGTATTGATTGGTGGCATATTACAATTTCTATATTTATACAGAGCAGTTTTAAATTTTTACCGACCACGTATTCGTATCCCAGTTTTAAATGAAAAGTTAAAAAAGTTTTTCAAATTATTTTTTCCAGGTGTTGTTGGTTCAGGAGTCATTCAATTAAATATTGTCATCGGAACTATCATCGCTTCCTTTTTACCGGTTGGTGCTATTAGTCATATTTATTACGCGGATCGTCTTAACCAATTACCACTTGCTATTTTTGGAATAGCACTTGGTATTGTTCTTTTACCAAGTTTATCAAAGGCTATTAAACAATCAGATCAAGAAACAACAAACAATATTCAAAATAGATCTATTGAATTTTCGTTATTAATTTCTTTACCATCAGCGATAGGATTATTTATTTTAGCTGAACCCATTATTCATATTTTATTTGAACGAGGTGCATTTGTAAAAGAAGATACTTTTTATACTGCTAAAGTATTAAGTTACTTTGCCTTAGGTTTACCTGCTTACATTATAATTAAAGTTTTAGTTTCTTGTTTCTTTGCAAGAGAAGATACCAAAACACCTCTTTATATATCTATTGTCAGTGTAATTACTAATGTTGTGTTATCTCTACTTTTAATTGGATCAATGAGAGAAATGGGCATTGCTGTTGCAACAGCAATTAGTGCATGGGTAAATGCATTATTGCTCTATTTCTTTTTAGCTATTAGGAATCATATGAAATTTGATGATCTTTTAGTAAAGAATTCCATTAAAATTTTAGTAAGCTCATCCCTATTATTTGTAGGTATATACGTATTAAACAGACTATTCTTTACGAATATTAGTGGTAACACTGTGTTATTAAATTCAGCACTTTTACTTCTGATGATCTTTTTAGCTATAATTATTTATTTTGGATTAGTAATTATGTTAAAAGTCCTATCAGTAAATCAGTTAAGAGAATATTTAAAAAGATAAAATGAAAAAAATAACAAAAAGAATTCTATCCGGCGTTCAACCATCTGGTGATCTTCATTTAGGAAATTATCTTGGAGCCATAAAAAATTTTGTTACTCTTCAAAAAGAATATGAATGTTTTTTTTGTGTTGTTGATTTACATGCGATTACCGTTTGGCAAGATCCTAAAGTTTTAGCAAATAAAACAAGAGAAGTAACAGCTGCCTTTATTGCTTCTGGTATTGACCCAAAGAAAAATAATATTTTTGTTCAATCACAAGTTCCTCAACATGCACAGCTTGGATGGTTGTTCAATTGTGTTGCGAGGATGGGATGGTTAAACCGTATGACGCAATTTAAAGATAAGGCAGGAAAGAATAGTGAAAATGTTTCAGTTGGTTTATTTTCTTATCCAACATTAATGGCTGCAGATATATTAATTTATTTAGCAACGCACGTTCCTGTAGGCGATGATCAAAAACAACATTTGGAGCTCACTAGAGATATAGCCCAAAAATTTAATAATGATTTTAAGACAGATTTTTTTCCTATTCCTGAACCATTAATTTTAGGAGAGGCTACAAGAGTGATGAGTCTTCGTGATGGATCAAAAAAAATGAGTAAATCAGATCCATCTGATTATTCGAGAATAATGTTAACTGATACTGCAGAAAATATTACACAAAAAATTAAAAAGGCAAAAACAGATCCTGAACCATTACCACAAGATAAAAATGGTTTAGAAAAAAGACCAGAAGCAGAAAATTTAATCTCTATATTTGCTTCTTTACAAAATACATCAATTGAAAGTGTTATTAAGGATTATGCAGGGAAAGAATTCTCCACCTTTAAAAAAGATTTGGCAGATTTATCCGTATCTAAATTAGAGCCAATTACGAGTGAAATGAATAAACTCATGAGTGATGTTTCTTACATCGATTCTATTTTAAATAAGGGTAAAGAGAATGCTATAGCAGTAGCAGAACCTGTTTTGCAAAAAACTAAAGAAATTATTGGTTTTTTATCCTAATAAATTCCCCAAATTATGAAATTTTTTTTAGAAAATTCATACTAAAGACATATTAATCACTATATATAGTGCATATGTTTATACAAACTGAACAAACACCCAATCCACAAACATTAAAATTTCTTCCTGGAAAGGTTGTAATGGATGATGGAACTGCCTTTTTCCAAAATATTAATGAAGCTGCTGACTCACCATTTGCAAAACGCTTATTTGAAGTCGAGGGAGTTGAAGGAGTTTTTTTCGGTAGTGATTTTGTTACTATTACAAAAAATCAATCTTTAGATTGGCAAGTTATGAAACCACTGATCTTAGGGTCAATAATGGATCATTACAATTCGGGAGATACAACAATTAATAAAAGCAAAAATAGTGAAGATAAATCTTTAGAAATTGATGAAAACGATACTGATATTGTAAAACAAATTAAAGAATTACTGGATACACGTGTAAGACCTGCTGTGGCTATGGATGGTGGCGATATTGTTTATGATAGTTTTAAGGATGGTGTTGTATATCTTCACATGCAAGGTGCCTGTTCTGGTTGTCCAAGTTCAACTGCTACATTAAAAATGGGTATTGAAAATATGTTAAAGCATTATGTTCCAGAAGTACAAGAAGTAAGGCCTATTGATGGATAGACTGTATAATTTTTTTTGCTTCCCTTTATTGCTACTCGGATTAATATTCATAAGTAATGGCTTTGTTGGATTTGTAGAAAATAACACTATTGATACCAAGAATAATATCCAAACCGCAAATCAAATAAACAAATTATATTCTGAAAAAGAAATTACTCCATCTGAAAAAGAAATTTCATTTAAGGGCCCTCCTATTACTGAAATAGTGAATGAAAAATTAATTGTTAAAATAAGAATAAAGCCTATTAACCCTGTAATCACCGCTAAAATTAAAGCGCAAATAAATCCTACTATGCAGGTAACATTATCAGATAATGATTTTGATTTCCTTGATTCAAATAAAAAAGAATTTGTAAAAACGGTTTTACCAATAATTATTAACGAAAATCAAAATATCTTAATGATTAGAAGCTTCGTTAGTGAACTCAAAGGTAAATTAGAAACCTTTAGAACTCTTAACAATAAAGAAATAAGAAAACTTAATGATATTGCTAAAAAGTATAATATTAAATATCATAACAAGCACAAATTAGATTTAGTTGATGAAATACTTTCAAATGTCGATGTAATACCTAATTCAATAGTATTAGCTCAAGCAGCAATTGAAAGTGGATGGGGTAAATCCAGATTCGCAAAAGAATACAACGCACTTTTTGGGGAATACACATATGATGATTCGGAAGGTGTTATTCCACTTGAAAGAGAAAATGGTGATACCCATTTAATCAAAGCATTTAGTTCATATAGTAATAGCGTTGAATCATATTTTGATAATATAAACTCTCATTATGCCTATGAAGATTTTCGTGACATCAGAAACATCATGAGAAAACGAAATAATTTTTCTAATGTTAACTTACTTGTTAATAAATTAAGTACTTATGCAGAAGATGAAAATTATATTAAGACAATTAAACAGGTTATTAAAACTAATAACTTTGGTGTATTTGATCAAAAAACGATTTCTTACTAATTAAAAATAGAATTGGTGACCAAACCATCTCCAATTTCCTTCACTATCTTTAACAGTACAATTCATTCTAGATCTACCAGATGATAATTCTCTTGAAAGTCTAATTTCAATTCTTTCATTAAATTTATAAACTTCTCTATCAACTTGACCTTTACTATCGAATATAAAACAATCTAGAGATTGAGCCTTCTTATCATCTAGAAGAGAAAAACCTATGAATGGTGGGTTTTGTGTAATTGTTGGATTTTTAGGTATAAAATCATAAACTCCTAAACCTTTAGAGGAAGCAGCAAACTTAACTCTATCTATTTCACCATATCTTTCATTTAATGAAAATCTTGGTAGATAATACATATTAGATGTTTCATTTATTATTCCGGAATGTTGCCCAAAAGCAACTTTAAATTTAAATTCTTTTACTAATTCAATTATTTCATCTGTTGTTTCACCATAAGGAAATGCAAATAAAGTAGGAATCTCACCAAGTTCTTTTAAGAATATTTTATTAGATGTTTCTATTTCACTTCTTACTTCTTCAATACTGATATCTGGCATGTGAGCATGCGTATGTGAGTGCGCTCCAATTACTACTCCCTCTTCTTTAAGTTTTCTTATTTGGTCCCAATTAATATACTTTTTATTATTTGAAATTGTGCCAGTTGTTACAAATAAGGTTACAGGAATATTATTTTTTTTAAATAAAGGCCACCCGACTTCTAAAAAAGACTTATCAGCATCATCTACACTTATACCAATGGTGTTATCGGGAAGATCACCATCATTAATAATTGTATCAACAATAAAATCTAAAGACATAATTGTATATTTTTCTTTAGTTAATTCTGCAATATGACTATTAAGTTGATCAATAGTAACGCTCGTTGAAGGATATTTTGAAACTCCAAATTTATGATACATAAATACTGTTGCAGAATTTTTTACCTCACTTGCAAAGGTACTACTTACCAATAAAAAAGTTAAAGAAATACTTTTTAAAAACAGTAATAGAATGTAGTTATGTAATTTCATATGTTATTATTTCTTGATATTATATCATCAATACCAGAATTTTCTGTAATTGATGACAACAAAGTAATATTACAAGAGAAAATCATTCAATCTGAAACAGAAAAATTAAGTGATAACATAATACAATCTTATACAGAAATAGATAAGTGTTTAAATCTGACTAAGTATTTAAGAGGAATTTCTTCAACTATTGGACCTGGATCTTATACTAGCTTGAGAGTTGGTTCAGCATTTATATCCGGTCTTATGATTTCTCGTAAAATTCCATATTATCCATTATCTATAGAAGATATTTTAAAATTTAATACAAAAAAACATTCCAAAAAAAGTTTAGGTGTTTTTATATCCTCATCTAATAATCAAGAATTTTTATGTTATATAAATAAAAATAATTTTATGGAATACAAAAAAATTGAAAACAATAAATATTTAATTCCAAAATATATAGATCTAATTCTGTTTAATAAAATTAAAATTAATGAGAATAATAAATTTGAACAAATACAATTTTCTTTTTTTGAAGAATTTTTCAGAAATTATAAAAATTTAAAGTTTACGAATGATACTATTATTAAACC